>NZ_AKJM01000017.1 GCF_000282335.1 Pseudomonas sp. GM48 | reverse complement strand
TCGCAGGCTCGGCAGCTGCTACCCGGATTTACTCATCATTCCAACAAACAGGATTTGAGACATGAACTACACCACCCCAACCAAACTGCAAGCCGCCATCCTCGACTGGGCCGGCACCGTGGTCGATTTCGGCTCCTTCGCCCCGACGCAGATTTTCGTCGAGGCCTTCGCCGAGTTCGATGTCCAGGTGTCCATCGAAGAAGCCCGTGGCCCGATGGGCATGGGCAAGTGGGACCACATCCGCACCCTGTGCGATCTGCCGGAAGTTGCCGAGCGTTATCGCAAAGTGTTTGGGCGCACGCCGACCGACGATGACGTGACCGCGATCTACCAGCGCTTCATGCCGCTGCAAATCGAAAAAATCGCCGAGCACTCGGCACTGATTCCCGGGGCGTTGGAAACTATCGCCAATCTGCGTCAGCAAGGGATCAAGATCGGCTCTTGCTCCGGCTACCCGAAACAGGTCATGGACAAAGTGGTCGAACTGGCCGCCACCAATGGTTACGTGGCCGATCACGTGGTCGCCACCGACGAAGTGCCGAATGGCCGCCCATGGCCCGCCCAGGCACTGGCCAATGTCATCGCCCTGGGTATCGACGATGTCGCCGCGTGCGTGAAGATCGATGACACCGTGCCGGGCATTCTCGAAGGTCGCCGTGCCGGCATGTGGACCGTGGCGCTGATCTGCTCGGGCAACGCCCTGGGCCTGGACTACGAAGGTTATCGCGCGCTGGGCAGCGACCAACTGGACAGCGAACGCAAGCGCATCCACGCCATGTTCGAAGGTTCGCGCCCGCACTACATGATCGACACCATCACCGATCTGCCGGAAGTGATCGCCGACATCAACAAGCGTCTGGCCAACGGCGAAATGCCGCAATCGAGCTAAAAAACGCAACGCCCCCCTGTAGGAGCGAGCTTGCTCGCGATGGAGTGTCAGATACGTTGATGTCGACTGACACTCCATCGCGAGCAAGCTCGCTCCTACAGGTTTTTCTGTCTACTACCTGAACCAGAGCATCCAGCGACCAATCGCCTCAGGCAAACCCGGTGAAACAGGATTACAGTTAATGCACGCCGTCAGACAAGAACGGTGGCTTTAAACCGGACCTCTGAGGAACACCGTATGCCGTGGAAAAATTCCGCCTCGCGCTACAGCACCGTATCGATCGCGCTGCATTGGTTGATGCTGGTCCTGCTGGTGCTGGTTTACGCCTGTATCGAGTTTCGCGGGTTCTTTCCCAAGGGCAGTGGCGGACGCACGCTGATCGTCGAATCACACTTCATGCTCGGCCTGACCGTATTCGTTCTGGTCTGGCTGCGATTGTTCGCACGCAGTCTCGGCCCGGCACCGGAGGTCTTCCCGGCCTCGCCGCACTGGCAAACGACGCTGGCCAGGCTGATGCATTGGGCGCTGTACATTTTCATGATCGTCACGCCGATTCTCGGATGGCTGGTCACCAGCGCCAAAGGCAATCAGGTGATGTTCTACGGTGTCGACCTGCCGATGCCGATCGCGGAAAACAAGGACCTGGCCAAACAACTCCAGGACTGGCACGAGCTCGGCGGCACTATCGGCTATTGGCTGATCGGCCTGCATGCCGCGGCCGCGCTGTATCACCACTATGTGGTGGGCGATAACACCTTGCTGCGAATGATGCCCAAGCGGGTGAACCGCGACTCCTGAAACCAATGAACTCCAATGTGGGAGCGGGCTTGCTCGCGAAGGCGGAGTATCAGTCGATTTTGTATTGCCTGACACACTGCCTTCGCGAGCAAGCCCGCTCCCACACTGGATCGCAGCGCCGCTCAGTTTTTTGAACTCAAACCCCGCCACCCCTGCAAGCCGCCGGTGTGGATGAAAATCAGTCGCGTACCTTGGGCGAATCGGCCCGCTTCGACTTGCTGCTTGAGTGCCAGCAGCGCTTTGCCGGTATACAGCGGTTCCAGGGGGATGCCGCTGGCCTGCCCGGTCTTTTCAATGAACTCAAGCAGCAGCGGATCGACCTTGGCAAACCCGCCGCGACTGGCCTCAAACAGTTCATACACCGGACCTGACACGCCCGCTTGCCCCACGATCATCTCGACCTGCTGCGCCACGCCATGATCGTCAGGCACCGCCAACGCCCCGTAAACCGGATGATCACCGGCTTCGGCCAGCACCAGCCCCGCGAGGGTCGTGCCGGTGCCGCAGGCTAGCCACCAGCCGTCGTAATCACTCCAGCCCAATCCAGCCAGTTGCGCACCAACCTGCGCCCGCAACTGCATGCACCCTCGGGCACCGGGTAATCCGCCCCCACCTTCAGGCACCGGATGCAACGTCGGGTACTGCGTTTGCCAGGGCTGCCAAAAACCGGCCTCGTGTCGCGCCCGATAGCCGCCGTAACCCAGCCAGTGCAACTGCATGCCAAATGCCTGCAAATCCGCCACGGTCGGCGTTTCCTGAGGATGCCCGCGCAACAGGCCGACAGTGGCAAAGCCGAAACGCTGGCCCGCCGCCGCCAACGCATGGAGGTGATTGGAATGCGCCCCACCGAGACTGATGATGCCTTCGGCACCGACGCGCTCGGCGGTCTTCAGGTGCTCGATTAGCTTGAACCATTTGTTGCCGCTGATCAGCGGGTCGATCCGGTCCAGACGCAGGATCGCCACTTCGATACCGGCGTGGGTAAGCCAGTCGAGATCAACGCGTTCAAGGGGGGGCTGGGGTAGCCAGGTGGAGGAAGGGAGAAGCATCAATGCCGGCTCTGGGTGAAGAGCCGGCATCTTAACAGCTGACTTGTGGCGAGGGAGCTTGCTCCCGCTCGACTGCGCAGCAGTCGCAAACCCGGAACACTCGATACTTCTGATGTGCCGAACCTACCGATTTGGGGCCGCTTCGCGGCCCAGCGGGAGCAAGCTCCCTCGCCACAGGCCTGCTATTACAACTGCGCCGCCAGACGCGAACCCTGGTTAATCGCCCGCTTGGCATCCAGTTCTGCCGCGACGTCCGCGCCGCCGATCAGATGCACGCTCTGCCCCGCCGCCACCAGGCCTTCATGCAACTCACGCAGCGGATCCTGCCCGGCGCAAATCACGATGTTGTCCACCGGCAGCACCTGCGGTTCGCCGGTTTCGCCGATGCGGATGTGCAGGCCTTCGTCGTCGATTTTCAGGTATTCAACACTGTTGAGCATCTGCACCTGCTTGTTCTTCAGACCGGTGCGATGAATCCAGCCGGTGGTTTTACCAAGTCCGTCACCGACCTTGGATTTCTTGCGTTGCAGCAGGAACACGTCGCGGGCCGGGGCATGGGGCGCCGCCTCGATACCAGCGACACCGCCGCGTGCTTCAAGGTGCGTATCGATGCCCCATTCCTTCCAGAACGCGGCGCGGTCCTGGCTGGTGGCGACGCCTTCGTGGACAAGGAACTCGGAGACGTCGAAACCGATACCTCCCGCACCAATCACCGCGACGCGCTTGCCTACCGGTTTGCGCTCCAGGATCACATCCAGATAGCTCAGTACCTTGGCGTTTTCCACCCCTGGAATGGCCGGCACGCGCGGCGCAATGCCGGTGGCCAGAATGATCTCGTCGTAACCGCCTTCGACCAGTTCTGCCACATTCACTCGGGTGTTCAGGCATACCTCGACGTTGGTGGTCTGCAACTTGCGGTTGAAGTAGCGAATGGTCTCAAAGAACTCTTCCTTGCCCGGAACACGCTTGGCGATGTTGAACTGACCGCCGATCTCGCTGGCCGAATCGAACAGCGTCACCTGATGGCCACGCTCGGCGGCCACGGTCGCGGCAGACAAACCGGCAGGGCCGGCACCGACCACGGCGATTTTCTTCAGTTGCTGCACGGGCAGGTAATTGAGTTCGGTTTCGTGGCAGGCACGCGGGTTGACCAGGCAACTGGTCAGCTTGCCGCCAAAGGTGTGATCGAGGCAGGCCTGGTTGCAACCGATGCAGGTGTTGATTTCATCGGCGCGACCTGCAGCGGCCTTGTTGACGAAATCCGGGTCGGCGAGGAACGGCCGCGCCATGGACACCATGTCGGCATCACCCTCGGCGAGAATCTGCTCGGCGACTTCCGGTGTGTTAATGCGGTTGGTGGTGATCAGCGGAATAGTGACCGAGCCCCGCAGCTTGGCCGTGACCTTGCTGAAAGCCGCACGTGGCACTTTGGTGGCGATGGTCGGAATCCGCGCTTCGTGCCAGCCGATACCGGTGTTGATGATGGTCGCACCGGCCTGCTCGATGGCCTTG
Organism: Pseudomonas sp. GM48; assembly: GCF_000282335.1. Classification (GTDB taxonomy): domain Bacteria; phylum Pseudomonadota; class Gammaproteobacteria; order Pseudomonadales; family Pseudomonadaceae; genus Aquipseudomonas. Next base: position 13,416 of record NZ_AKJM01000017.1, on the reverse strand, counting down.
GCCAGTTGAACGATCTCTTCCCAGGTGCTGCCACCTTCGACCAGGTCGAGCATCGACAGGCGGAAGATGATGATGAAATTCGGGCCCACCGCTTCACGTACGCGACGAACGATTTCCACCGGCAGGCGCATGCGGTTTTCGTAGCTGCCACCCCAGCGGTCGGTACGATGGTTGGTGTGGGCCGCGAGGAACTGGTTAATGAAGTAGCCTTCCGAACCCATGATTTCCACACCGTCGTACTCGGCGGTTTGTGCCAGTACTGAACACGTGACGAAATCGCTGATCTGCTTCTCGATGCCTTCCTCGTCCAGTTCTTTAGGCTTGAACGGGTTGATCGGGGCCTGGATTGCACTGGGCGCGACCTGTTTCGGGCTGTAGGCATAGCGACCGGCGTGGAGGATCTGCATGCAGATCTTGCCGCCTGCGTCGTGCACGGCACGGGTAACGATGCGGTGTTTCAGCGCTTCCTCTTCGGTAGTCAGCTTGGCTGCACCGGAATACACGCCACCTTCGTCGTTCGGGCCGATGCCGCCGGTGACCATCAGGCCGACACCGCCACGGGCACGCTCGGCAAAGTACGCCGCCATACGCTCGAAGCCACCCGGCTTCTCTTCAAGACCGGTGTGCATCGACCCCATCAGGGTGCGGTTGCGCAGCGTGGTGAAACCCAGGTCCAGCGGAGCCAACAGGTGCGGGTATTGAACGGCGGTCATCGGAAACTCCACATCGTGCGATCACGGAAAGTGCAAGGGCTCTACGGCCCCTGTCAGTCATGCTCGACAGACTAAGAGTCGCACCACTGTCGCTCAATGACCGTAACTGACAACTTATTGATCGAAATGAGCAGCAACACTTGGCAAGCGACGACATGGGCCATAACCTAGTCGACGAACCCTGCACGCGACCGTTGACTGTTCCCCATGCGCAAACTTTTGTACCTGACGCTCTCCATGGCGATGGTTGCCGCCCTCACGGCTTACGCGATGTGGGCCGCGGACCGACCGGTGGGCCATTATCTTTCGGACCTGCGGATCAATCTCGCCGTCGATCAGGGCACACCTGCCGATCGCGGCAACCTGCTGGGCATCCAGCCCGAGCTGTTTCCCACCGATTACCAAAGTCCCGAACGCCTGCACCGTAAACTTGCGGCTTACTTGCAGAAGGCCCGGGACCAGGGCCTGTTGAACGGCAAAACCATCGTCGTGTTGCCGGAACATGTCGGCACCTGGCTGATGGTCAGCGGCGAGAAAGACGAGCTGTACCAGGCCACCACCCTCAAGGAGGCCATGAACTGGCTCGCGGTGAGCAATCCCTTGAAGTTCGTTCGCGCCCTGATCAGCGCCGAGGGCGGCAACCGCCTGGACGATGCCCACCTGCGCATGAAGGCCAAGGCGATGGCCAGGGACTATCAGGCGCTGTTCGGCGGGTTGGCAAAAGAATTCCACGTGACCCTGGTGGCCGGTTCCATTGTTTTGCCCGAGCCCAGCATCATCGACGGCACCCTGAAAATCGGCCGCGGAGCGCTGTACAACAGCAGCGTCGTGTTCAGTAGCGAGGGGCTGCCAATCGGTCAGCCCCAGCGCCAGATGCATCCGGTCTTCGCTGAACAGGAGGCAATCAAGGCCAACGGCGAGCATTCGCTGAATGTCGTCGATACCCCCGCCGGACGCCTGGGCATACTGATCGGCCGCGACAGCTGGTACCCGGACAACTACCGCAAGCTCGACGACCAAAGCGTGCAACTGATCGCCGTCCCCGCATACGTGGCTGGCCGGGGCACGTGGGACCAGCCGTGGCGCGGTTATCGGGGTACATCCACACCTGCTTCAGTGAATCTCAAATCCGGCGAGATCAGTGAAGGCCAGGCCTGGCAACGCCTGACCCTCACCACCCAGGCACCGGCCAGCCAGGCCATCGCCGGCATGAGCGTGTTCCTGCGGGGTCAGTTCTGGGATCAGGGCAGCGCCGGCCAGAGTTTTCTCAGCAGCAACGGGCGGCAATTCGCCGACGGCGACGCCCATGGGGCGCGCTTGCTGAACCTGTGGTTGTAACCCATGAAACCGCTGCCGATGCGTCTGGGCGATTTGTCAGTAGGCTTTGTTCACAGCCTGGCCGACGCCGTGCGCAGCCATGGCGTGGACCCACAGCCACTGCTCGAACAATACGGCCTCGATACCGCTCGCCTGAGCGAAGCCGGTGCGCGGCTGTCGATCCCGCGCTATATGCGCCTGGGTCACAGCGCCATTCAGCTGACCGACAACCCGGCGCTCGGCTTGCGCATGGCTCAGTTCAGCCGCTTGAGCCAGGCCGGCCTGGCCGGTATCACCGCCGCCCAGGCGCCGACGGTGCGTGAAGCGGCACGCTGCCTGATTCGTTTTGAAGCCCTGTACGGCTCGAACTATCGCGGTCAATCGAGCTTTCATGAAGATGCCCAGGGCGCCTGGCTGCGCTTTTATTCCATCAGCCCGTACAACGCCTACAACCGTTTCGTGGTGGATTCGATCATCGCAGGCTGGTTGCACCAGCTCTCCAGTGTCAGCCCTGCCCCGCTACGCGCCGAACGCATTGAAATCGAGTTCGAGCAGCCCGACTACCGCGCCGCCTACGACGTCCTGGGTGACTGCCCGATTGTGTTTGGCGGCGAGCACAATCAACTGCGCTTGAGCCTTTCCAGCCTCGCACAGCGCAACACCGAGCATTGCCCGAGTACCTGGCGGCACTTGCTGCAACTGTGTGAGCGGGAACTGGAGCAACTGACACGTACCCGCAGCCTGCGTGAACGCATCATCGCGCTGCTGGGACCGTTGCTCAATGGCGGCCGGGAACCCGACCTGGAAGAAGTGGCGGCACGCTTGAAGCTGCCAACCTGGACCTTGCGCCGCAAACTCGCCGAGGAAGGCACGCAATTTCGCGCCATTCTCAACGATACCCGGCGCGACCTCGCCATGACTTACATACGCGACACCGAACTGGCATTCGGAGAAATCGCCTACTTGCTGGGATTTGCCTCAGCCGAGGCGTTTCAACGCGCTTTCAAACGCTGGAACGGGCAGACACCCGGCGAATTTCGCCGCAGCCATAGAAAAACAGCCTGAAGCCTCTAGCTGCAAGCGAAACGTTGAAGCTTTAAAGCTCAGTAGCGTCTTCTGCGGGTTCCAGCGGGTCCAGTTCGAAAGCCTGGTACTCGAGCAGTTCTTCTTGATAATCGTCCATTTTTGAATCCCCCAACCCGTATTGAAAAACATCTGAACAAATGACCAATGCCTTGAGCATAAGGTGCCCGCGTGAAAGAAAAATGACGCGGGCACGACACTTCGTCGCTACTGAATAAAACGTAGCAGGCAGTCTGGAATTTATCACGGGTTTTTTCGCTACAGGCCGCAGGACAGCGGCCTTGTTTGACGCGGATCAATCTTTGCGCTCGCTACGGGACCGTTACTTGTTGGCCGATCCCGTACCGCGATCAATCACTGGCCGGAGGCAGGCATCGCCGGAATCGGCTCGCTCGGCGGTGGCATGTCCGTCGGGTTCGCCGGTGGTGTGATGGATTCTACCGAAGGTACCGGCTCTGTATTCTGAACCGGGGTAATCGGTGCCGCTTCAGGCGGTGGAGCAAGCGGTTCAGAGGCCGCCGGGGCGGGTTCCACTGGGGCGGCTGGGGTTGGCGCGGCGATCGGTGCAGTTGTCGGAGCAGGCGCCAGTGGAGCCGGCGCTACCTTGGCTTCAGGCATGCCCAGGTCTGTTTTCGGCTTTTCGGTGATGTGCGCAGCCTTTTTCGCTTCCGGCGGCAGGAACAGCTCGACCAGCGCAAAGAAACGCTCGTAGAACTTGGCAGACGATACGGTTTCGCTGGCGACCTTGACCATCGAGTCATCAGAGGAGCCGATCGGCATCGACACCGAGCCCAACACCCCCACACCGAGACTGGCAGAGTTGTTGGTCTTCTTCAGCGCATAACGATCCTGCAAGGCGTTGGCGAATACGGTCGCGTGGTGCCCTTCGCTACCGTCATCGGCACACACCACACTGAAACTGATCTCCATGTGATTCTCGCCGGTCTGCTGGAAGCTCTTGTGGCCGCTGACCAGCTTCGGATCGTTGCTGGTGATGATGTAACCCTGGCTCAACAAGGCGCGGCGGGCCGCTTCGCAACTCTGGGTATCGGTGACCGGGTAGTTGCGGGAAAACGTTCCGGAGTCGTCGAAGTTCTCATGCTCATAGATGGCCGCCTTTTTCGATGAACAACCGGCCGCAACGGCCAGCACGGCAACCAGCCCGACAACCCGCATGGGAAATGATTTAAACATTGAACATCCTGAGGAAAACGGTTCGGGGCGTATTGTGCAACAGATCGATGCTTAGCGGAGCAACGATTGTGTCTTAAAACAGTTACAGGCTGATTGACCCCGGTTTCAAGGAAAAGTCACCGCGGCAAATGACGTACGGCAAACAAAAAGACCCCGGCCTTTCGGCCGGGGTCTCCTGTGCAGCACTAAACCTTGTCAGGCATCAGTAATGCTTGATGTCCGCCTGGCTTTCCAGCTGCTTGCGGTAAGCCGCAAAGTCTTGCTGGCCGATGCGCGAAGCGAGGTAGCGACGATATTGCGCTTTCTCTTCTTCGGTCGGCGCGGCGCCTTCGTTCACGCCATTGAGACGCACGATCATCAGGCTGCCATCCGCCAGCGTCACGCTGGTGAAGGTTGGTTTGTCCCTGGCCGCAGGCTTAGCCATGCGGAACAGCGCTTGCAGCACCGCCGGGTCGACCCCTTCCTGAGCGCGGGTCGCCGCTTCGGTGACTTTCCAGGCCTGGCCGTCGATCGCCTTATCCAGCGGGGTCTTGCCGTCGCGCAGGCTTGCAATCAACGCTTCAGCCTTGGTCTTGGCATCAGCACTGGCGTGCTCCTTGGCCAATTGCTCGCGGATGTTGACCGCAACGCTTTCCAGCGGCAGTTGCGAAGGCTTCAAGTGCTCCTTGGCGCGCAACACGACCACGGTTTCCGGATCGAGCTCGATGGCGGTGCTGTTCGCGCCCTCATCCAGGACTTCCGGGCTGAACGCTGCAGTGACCACGGCACGGTTGGCTGCAATACCCTCACCGCCTTCACGGCCGAACGGCTTGGACGTGTGGACGGTCAGTTTCAGGTCCTGCGCTGGCTGAGCAAGATCGGACGCTTCGAACGAGGCGTCTTCCAGTTGCTTGCTCGCTTCGACGAAGCGCTGCTCGACCTGCTGGGTTTTCAGACCACGGGTCAGTTTGTCTTTCAGGCTGGCGAACGTTGGTACTTGTGGCGCTTCCACGCCCAACAGCTTGATCAGGTGGAAACCGAAGTCAGTGCGAACCGGCCCCGATACCTGGTCCTGGGTCAACGAATACAGGGCTTTTTCGAACGCAGGGTCGTAGACGCCAGGACCGGCATAACCCAGGTCACCGCCGTTGTTCGCCGAACCCGGATCCTGGGAGAATTCCTTGGCCAGAGCCTCGAATTTCTCGCCCTTGGCCAACCGGGCCTGGATCTCTTCAATCTTCGCCTTGGCTTGCGCCTCGGTGGTCTTGTCGTTGACTTCAATCAGAATGTGCGCAGCCCGACGTTGCTCGGACAAGTTCGCGATTTCTTTCTGATAGGCCGCTTGCAGGTCTTCGTCGCTGACGCTGACCTGATCGAAGAAGGAAGCCTTCTTCAACTCGAGGTAATCAATGATCACCTGATCCGGCGTCATGAATTCCTTGGCGTGTTCGTCGTAATGAGCCTTGACCTCTTCGTCGGTCAGCTTCACAGCCGCCGGGTCAGCCTTGATGTTCAGCGAAGCGAAATCGCGGGTCTGTTTTTCCAGACGGGCAAACGCCAGCACCTGCGTATCGGTCACGAAACCGCTACCTGCCAGGCCGGCACGCAGCTGACCAATCAGCATTTCCTGAGCCAGCATCTGGCGGAATTGCATGCGGCTATAGCCGAGTTGGCGAATTACCTGGTCGAAACGCTCCGAGCTGAACTTGCCGTCAACCTGAAACTCTGGTGTTTGCAGGATGACCTGATCAAGTGCCGCCTCGGAAAAAGCGAACTTCGACTTTTCTGCGCCTTGCAGCAGCAGCTTGCGATCGATCAGGCCCTTGAGAGCCGATTCGCGCAACATTTTTTCATCCAGCAAGGAAGCATCGAAATCCTTGCCCAGCTGTTGCATGAGCTGGCGGCGTTGCATATCGACCGCCTGGCTCAGCTCGTTCTGGCTGATTTCATCGCCGTTGACCTTGGCCGCATCATTACTGTGCGACGTGGCCTTGAAAATGGCGTCGAAACCGGTCAAGGCCATCAGAACAACGATGACCCCGATAATAGTCTTGGCAATCCAGCCTTGTGAATTGTCCCTGATATTCTGCAGCATGCGTCCCCCAGAAACGGTTGAACTTCAAAATTAGGCAACCGTGGAGCGTGGGTAGAATCCGGATAGAAGAAAGGCGCATCCGAGGATGCGCCTTCTCGTAACTGGCGGAGCGGATCGAGGGCTCGAACTTGCGACCCTCGGTGTCTTGAACCGGCGACCTGCAGTCAGGACTGCCGCTCCGCTGCCAAGTCAGGCATGACCCCGACCCGGATGGGTAAAAACCTGAATCGAACTTAGTTGACAGCTTCTTTCAGTGCTTTACCGGCTTTGAAACCTGGTTTTTTGGCTGCGGCGATTTCCAGCGTCTTACCGGTCTGTGGGTTACGACCAATGCGAGCTGGACGATCAGTTACGGAGAAAGTACCGAAACCAACCAGAACAACAGAGTCGCCAGCCTTGAGAGCGCCAGTGACGGATTCGATTACAGCGTCCAGCGCACGGCCAGCAGCAGCTTTCGGGATATCAGCGGATGCAGCGATAGCATCAATCAGTTCCGACTTGTTCACTCTAAGTCCCCTTATATCTATTTGAGTATGATTCTAAGTTTTTTTGGTGAAAGCAAAAACGAGTGCTGAATGGCCTACAGACACTTAAGAGCCGCTTTATAACAAGGGCTCTAAAAAGCTGTCAAGAAAGCCCCCCAGGCAAATACGTACTAATGCGTGCTAATTCTTTCCTTAGAATCTGCGTCGCGTTTCTCATCCTTCGCGACTATCTCCGGAGCCACGTCCGGCAAGGGCTCCGGCGCGTATTGCAACGCAATTTGCAGGACCTCGTCAATCCATTTAACCGGTTTAATCTGTAGATCCTGCTTGATATTGTCCGGAATCTCTTTGAGATCGCGCACATTCTCTTCAGGAATGATCACGGTCTTGATTCCGCCACGATGGGCAGCCAGCAGTTTTTCTTTCAAGCCGCCAATCGCCAGCACCTGGCCACGCAAGGTGATTTCGCCGGTCATGGCGACATCCGCGCGTACCGGAATGCCGGTCAATGCCGACACCAGGGCCGTACACATGCCCACACCGGCGCTAGGACCGTCCTTCGGAGTCGCCCCTTCCGGCATATGGATGTGCGTGTCGCGCTTCTCATGGAAGTCCAGGGGAATGCCCAGGCTTTTCGCCCGGCTGCGAACAACGGTCAAGGCAGCGGTGATCGACTCGACCATTACGTCACCCAGCGAACCGGTCTTGATCAACTGGCCCTTGCCCGGCACCACAGCGGCTTCGATGGTCAGCAGTTCGCCGCCCACCTGAGTCCATGCCAGCCCGGTCACCTGGCCGATCTGATCCTGCTGCTCCGCCAGGCCGTAGCGGAATTTGCGCACGCCCAGGAAGTGCTCCAGCGCGTCTGCGGTGACCTTCACCGAGAAGCGTTTTTCCAGCGCATGTTCCTTGACGGCCTTGCGGCAAACCTTGGCAATCTGCCGCTCCAGCCCACGCACACCAGCTTCACGGGTGTAGTAGCGGATGATGTCGCGAATCGCTTCGGCGTCGAATTCCAGCTCGCCTTTTTTCAAACCGTTGGCAGTGATCTGCTTCGGCGAAAGGTACTTCACGGCGATGTTGATCTTCTCGTCTTCGGTGTAGCCCGGCAGACGGATCACTTCCATCCGGTCCAGCAACGCCGGCGGGATGTTCATCGAGTTCGAGGTGCACAGGAACATCACATCGGACAGGTCGTAATCGACTTCCAGATAGTGATCGTTGAAGTTGTGGTTCTGCTCGGGATCGAGCACTTCCAGCAACGCCGATGCCGGATCGCCACGCATGTCGCTGCCCATTTTGTCGATTTCATCGAGCAGGAACAGCGGGTTGCGGACACCCACTTTTGTCATCTTTTGAATCAATCTTCCTGGCATCGAACCGATGTAAGTACGGCGATGGCCACGAATTTCCGCTTCATCACGTACGCCGCCGAGGGCCATGCGCACGAACTTGCGGTTGGTGGCGTGAGCAATCGACTCCGCCAGGGACGTTTTGCCCACCCCGGGAGGACCGACCAGGCACAACACCGGACCACGAATTTTCTTCACACGCTTTTGCACGGCGAGGTATTCGAGAATGCGTTCTTTGACTTCTTCCAGGCCGTAGTGGTCGGCATCCAGAATGTCTTCTGCACGCGCCAGATCCAGGCGCACCTTGCTCTGGGCCTTCCACGGCACCTGAACCAGCCAGTCGATGTAGGAGCGCACTACGGTCGCTTCCGCGGACATCGGCGACATTTGCTTGAGCTTGTTCAGTTCAGCCGTCGCCTTGGCCAGGGCGTCTTTCGGCAGACCGGCGGCATCGATACGCTTTTTCAGGTCTTCGACTTCGTTGTGACCTTCGTCGCTATCGCCGAGCTCTTTCTGAATGGCCTTCATCTGCTCATTCAGGTAGTACTCGCGCTGACTGCGCTCCATTTGCTTTTTGACGCGGCCGCGAATGCGTTTTTCGACTTGCAGCAGATCGATCTCGGCATCCAGCAACGCCAGAACGTGCTCGACCCGGGCCGACAAATCGATGATTTCGAGGATTTCCTGCTTCTGTTCGATCTTCAGGGCCATGTGCGCGGCCATGGTGTCCACCAGGCGGCCCGGCTCGTCGATGCTGTTGAGCGATGACAGGACTTCAGCGGGGACTTTCTTGCCCAACTGCACATACTGCTCGAACTGAGACAGCAGGCTGCGAACGAACACTTCCGACTCGCGCTCTGGCGCGTCGACTTCGTCGATCAGGGAGACTTCGGCACGGCAGTGGCCATCCACTTCGCTGAAGCGCTCCACGGCGCCCCGCTGCTCACCTTCGACCAGAACCTTGACCGTTCCGTCAGGCAGCTTCAGCAGCTGCAGAACGGTGGCAATTGTACCGACGCGATACAGGGCATCTTCACCGGGATCGTCGTCAGCCGGGTTTCTCTGGGCCAGCAGAAGAATCTGCTTGTCACCCGTCATCGCGGCCTCGAGGGCTTCGATGGATTTCTCGCGCCCCACGAACAGCGGGATAACCATGTGCGGATAAACCACGACATCACGCAATGGCAGGAGAGGCAATTCGATGGTTGTCTTCATGATTTCGCCTCTACGGCGGCCGCAAGGCCGTAAACAGATGGAATTAAGCTTGAAACCAAGATGGGGGCTGCCTTGAAAAAAAACAAGCGCAAAGACAGTGTTAAAACGCACTAAAAGAAAAGGGGCCCGAAGGCCCCTTCTTTGTTCAAGCTGCGTGACGCTTAAGCGTCTGGCGCGGCCTTGGCGGTCGGCTCACTGTTTTCGTAGATATACAGTGGCTTGGACTTGCCTTCTATCACGCTTTCATCGATCACTACTTTGCTCACCTCGGATTGCGAGGGGATTTCATACATAGTGTCGAGCAATACACCTTCGAGAATCGAACGCAGGCCACGGGCACCGGTTTTACGTTCCAGGGCACGCTTGGCGACCGATTTCAGAGCGTCGGAACGGAATTCCAGATCAACGCCTTCCATCTCGAACAATTTGGCATATTGCTTGGTCAGAGCATTTTTCGGCTCGGTGAGGATCTGCATCAACGCAGCCTCGTCAAGCTCGTCCAGCGTGGCAAGTACCGGCAGACGACCGACGAATTCCGGGATCAGACCGAACTTGACCAGATCGTCAGGCTCGACTTCACGCAGGGACTCGCCCACCTTCTTGCCTTCTTCCTTGCTGCGCACTTCCGCGTTGAAACCAATGCCACCCTTGGTGGAACGGTTTTGAATAACCTTTTCCAGACCGGAGAACGCACCACCGCAGATGAACAGGATGTTACGGGTGTCGACCTGAAGGAATTCCTGCTGCGGATGCTTGCGACCACCTTGAGGCGGAACGGAAGCGACCGTGCCTTCGATCAACTTGAGCAGGGCCTGCTGCACGCCTTCACCGGAAACATCCCGGGTGATCGACGGGTTGTCAGACTTGCGCGAAATCTTGTCGATTTCATCGATGTAGACAATGCCCATCTGGGCTTTTTCTACGTCGTAATCGCATTTCTGCAGCAGCTTCTGAATGATGTTCTCGACATCTTCACCCACGTAACCCGCCTCGGTGAGGGTGGTTGCGTCAGCGATGGTGAACGGAACGTTCAGCAAGCGGGCCAGTGTTTCGGCAAGCAGGGTCTTACCCGAGCCTGTCGGGCCGATCAGCAGGATGTTGCTCTTGCCGAGTTCGACGTCGTCATTCTTTTTGTCACGCTGATTCAGGCGCTTGTAGTGGTTGTACACCGCTACGGCCAGAACCTTTTTCGCACGCTCCTGACCAATCACATACTGATCAAGGATGCCGCTGATTTCTTTAGGCGAAGGCAATTTATGCGCGCTGCTTTCGGCCTGTGCTTCCTGCACCTCCTCGCGGATGATGTCATTGCACAGGTCGACGCACTCGTCGCAGATAAAGACCGAGGGGCCGGCAATCAATTTGCGCACTTCATGCTGGCTTTTGCCACAGAAGGAGCAATAGAGCAGCTTGCCGTTGTCCTCGCCGTTGCGGGTGTCAGTCATTCGTTCGATCCAAATCCGATAGGCTTGCAACACAAGATGAAGGCTATTGCGGGCTTTTTCAAGCCCGCAGGTGATCGGACCCGCCGACCAACCCTATTTTGAGCTGCTTATTTTAAGCAGGGCGCTGAGTGATCACTTCATCGATCAACCCGTACTCACGCGCGGCTTCTGCACTCATGAAATTGTCGCGGTTGGTATCGCGCTCGATTTCTTCAAGAGTGCGCCCGCTATGCTTGGCCATCAGCGTGTTGAGACGCTCACGAATAAAGAGGATTTCCTTGGCATGGATTTCGATATCCGACGCCTGGCCCTGGAAACCGCCCAGTGGCTGGTGAATCATCACACGCGAGTTCGGCAGGCAGTAACGCTTGCCAGGGGCACCGGCCGTCAGCAGAAACGCGCCCATGCTGCACGCCTGACCAATACAGGTGGTGGCCACGTTGGGTTTGATGAACTGCATGGTGTCGTAGATCGACATGCCCGCCGTCACCGAACCGCCCGGGGAGTTGATGTAGAGATGGATGTCCTTGTCCGGGTTTTCCGCTTCAAGGAACAGCAGTTGCGCACAGATCAGGTTGGCCATGTAGTCCTCTACCGGACCAACCAGAAAGATCACTCGCTCCTTGAGCAGGCGCGAGTAGATGTCGTAGGCGCGCTCGCCACGAGCGGACTGCTCGACAACCATCGGGACCAGGCCACCTGCGGCCTGGACATCAGAGTTCTGCTGAATATACGAATTACGGAACATGCTCTGCAGTCACTCCCAAATAGTTATGTCTTGAATACGCATAAGCCAGCTCGAGAGCTGGCTTATGGTGTGTGCTTCTAACGCAGTAACAATCAGTCGGCTTGTGGAGCTTCTACCGGCTTGACCGCTTCTTCGTAAGAGACCGATTTGTCGGTCACGCTAGCTTTCTGCAGAACAGTATCCACAACTTGCTCTTCCAGCACAACCGAACGGACTTCGTTCAGTTGCTGGTCGTTCTTGTAGTACCAGGACACAACTTGCTCAGGCTCCTGGTAAGCCGAAGCCATTTCCTGAATCATTTCGCGAACGCGAGCTTCGTCAGGCTTGAGGTCGAACTGCTTGACCACTTCAGCCACGATCAAACCCAGTACCACACGGCGCTTGGCTTGTTCTTCGAACAGCTCGGCCGGCAGTTGGTCTGGCTTGATGTTGCCGCCGAACTGCTGAACAGCCTGCACGCGCAGACGGTCAACTTCGTTGGACAGCAGAGCCTTTGGCACTTCGATCGGGTTGGTGGCCAGCAGACCGTCCATTACCTGATTCTTGACCTTGGATTTGATCGCCTGGCGCAGCTCGCGCTCCATGTTCTTGCGAACTTCGGCGCGGAAGCCTTCCAAGCCGGTTTCCTTGATGCCGAATTGAGCGAAGAACTCTTCGGTCAGTTCTGGCAGTTTTGGCTCGGAAACAGTGTTTACAGTCACGGTGAACTCGGCGGTTTTGCCAGCCAGGTCCAGGTTCTGATAGTCCTCTGGGAAAGTCAGGTTCAGAACGCGTTCTTCACCGGCTTTTGCGCCAACCAGGCCATCTTCGAAACCAGGGATCATGCGGCCGGAACCCAGAACCAGCTGAGTACCCTTGGCGGAACCGCCAGCGAACACTTCACCGTCGACTTTGCCGACGAAATCGATGTTCAGCTGGTCTTCGTTCTGGGCAGCGCGATCGGCCACTTCGAAACGGGTGTTCTGCTTGCGCAGGATTTCCAGCATCTTGTCCAGATCGGCATCAGCCACGTCAGCGCTCAGGCGCTCGACGGTGATACCTTCGAAACCGGCAACGGTGAACTCAGGGAACACTTCGAATACAGCGACGTATTCCAGGTCCTTGCCTGCTTCCAGGGATTTAGGCTCGATCGAAGGCGAACCAGCCGGGTTCAGCTTCTGCTCAACCACAGCTTCGTAGAAAGAAGACTGGATCACGTCGCCTACAGCTTCCTGACGAGCATCGGCACCGAAACGGCGCTTGATTTCGCTCATTGGCACCTTGCCTGGACGGAAGCCGGCAATCTTGGCCTTTTGGGCGGTCTGCTGCAGACGCTTGTTGACCTGGCTCTCGATGCGCTCAGCCGGCACGGTGACGCTCATGCGGCGCTCAAGAGCAGTAGTATTTTCAACAGAAACTTGCATGGATATTCCTCGTTGCACAGACGTTAGCCGGCCGTTTCCGACCCCAGAATCAAGGGCATGCATTCTAGTGGGTCAAACTCAAGAAGTCACCCTACTGAAAACGGGTAAAAACGCAGCAGGCAATTTATAGGTGCGAATGCACGGATGCACCTCGCCCCGATGGCAAATACAACCAATCACGCCAGGGCTCTGCACCAACCCTTCTATATATAGAAGAGGTAGCCAATCATCTCCCTGACAGCCGACCTCGCAAGCGAGGCCGGCGGACAGGACGGCATCATCGAGAAACATAAATACGACGAAACGCCCTGCCCCTACGGCCCGAAACCGGCAGCCGCTGAAACAAAAAAGGCGCCAGACTTTTCAATCTGGCGCCTTTCGAAATAT
>NZ_AKJM01000016.1 GCF_000282335.1 Pseudomonas sp. GM48 | reverse complement strand
TCGAGGGCATTGCCACTGCCGCTGCCCTGGACGTTGGTGCCGGCGTCGCGGTCGAAGCTCAAATCGCCGTACAGAACCTGCAGGCCGGCGGTGATTTGTGTGCCTGGCAGGTAGCTCATGCCGGCGGGGTTGCTGGCGATGGTCGAAGGGCCTTGCGCGCGGGCGGCGGCACCGGCGTTGGCCAGGCCAACGTTATCGGTGCCGACTTCATAGAGCAGGATGCCACCGGCCCAGGCCGGCTGGCAGCACAGGGCAAGTAGCGTACAGGCAGGTAGGGCCAGTGTGCTTGTGCGCATGTAACAACCTCGGCAAGTGTAAATTTTCGAATAAGGATCGAATTAACAATCGTCGAAAAATCTGAACCACGTTGAATCGGCCCAGTTCGGTCACACATAAGTGGTAGTTCAAATTCTTGATATTGAAAGGCGCCACTAATGAATAAAAACGTAACGATATGGATGGCCGCCTCAGGGTTCGCGTTGCGGACTGCTGGAGACTGTCCGCGGTACTTCAATTTTTGCGTGAACAGTCAGTGACCAGTGCAAAGTCTTCCACGTGTATTTTATGAAGGCAGCACATTTATTAATGAGCTATACCCAACGTTCCCCCATGCACTTCTTCCACGTTTGGAGGTTGTTTATGAATACCCGTATCGTCCCGTTCGCGCTACTCATGACAAGTCTCTTCGGTTGCAGTACCGCTTCAAACCACTCAATGAATTTGCCTCTGGCTGCCACCCACAGCAATGCGGGCCAGAGCGCCAACACCATATTGACCGCCGAAGGCAATCAAACCAATTTTGACTTCTATATCACTGGCGTTCCGACTGGAACCATCCTGCCCCCGCGCATTTACACGTTCATCAATAAAGGCAGCTGCCAGCAACCCGGGCCAGTCGCCTACGCAATGAACGATAAGGTCAACACAAGAAATGCCGCCGGAGCCAACGGCTGGAGCTTTTACCGTAGTGCGCCTATCGCAACGTCAGAATTGCTTTCCGGCAAGTATTCCATCGTCGTGCGGACATCACCCGAAGACGGCAGCGTCGATATTTTTTGCGGCGATGTCGCGCAAGCAAAGCGGTGAATTGCGGTCCGGCTTGTACCGTTAGAGGTTGACCGTCGATCTTCAGTAACTGACAGCAGCATTAGTGGCCGTTGTACCCGTAAAATGTTCCCTCTTTTCGGCACAAGCCAACACCGCGGTCAGCACCGCCCGGAAGGTTGTGCTGACCGTGACCTTGTCTCACCGAACCAGTTCGACCTCGCTCGGGCGCCACTCTTTCGTGAAGAACGATTCAAGGGGACTGTAGAGGCGCAGGAGCATAAACCAGCCCTTGTCGGGCATGGTTTGTATCCAGTTGCCGGCTTTGGCGTCCGCTGGTTTGGAAGGGCCGAAGTAGATGGTCATGGAACCATCCGCGTTTTCGACGGCCGCCGGTGAAGGGTAGGTTTGACTGCCGGCACGCGGGTAGCGCTGTGGTGTCTGGAGCATGGAGCGCGTCTGGTTATCGTAGACAGTGAAGGACCAGAATTTCGCGGCAGGGATCTTTGGTGGCAGGGTCACCTTGTAGGTCTTTGCGCCATCGAAGGGATTCTTGTCGGCGTCAGAGAAACCCATGAGGTACTGCGAGCCAACGTTGGGCAGCCGCATGATCATGCCCGGTGAATCCATTGTGTAGCCGTAGTAGAAGGCCGTGCGAGAATCAAGCGTACGCGCGCCAGTCGGCGGTAGTGCCTTGAACAAGCCTTCCTTGGTAATCAACGGCGGCGGTGTTTCAAAATTGAAGCCGCCCTGCCACAGCATGTTGGCCCACATCGAATTCGGGTAATAGGCCCAGCCGGGATACTCGGCGGCACGCCAGTTCAGCGCTCGTCCAGCGGCGTTACCTACGGCTGCCGCGTCACTGAGGATCTTCTTCATCCGCTCGTCCGGAACAAAGGGTTTGCCCTTCACAATACCGATGGCCGCCAATTCGCCCATGAGTTCCGGGCTGAACGAGGTGGCGGGTTCCAGCTGTACGAGCTTGTCGAGCATCTCGAAGTAAGAAAAATCGTTAGGCGGGATGGTGTTGAAGGACTTGCCACTGCCCTCGATGAACTTCGTTGGCGGTATCGAGGGGATGGGTGCCAAGCGGACTTTGCCGTCGAGTGCCGTGGCAATGCTGGTGCCGTAGCCACCCGGTGTATAGGGGTAGATCTTCAGCTTGTCTTTGATGAGATCAACAGCAGGTTTCGGGTCGTTGTTCTCCATAAAGGCGCGAACGGCGTAGAGCACATGGTTGGTTTTCGAGCGACCAATAAAGTAACCGCCATCAGGAACGGGACCATCGTAGTCCGGCGGCAGAATCAGGTATTTACCGCCCTCACCCCGATCAGGTCCGGGTGCGCCGATGTCGATGATCCAGCCAAACCACATGTCATTAAGCGTGCCGAGAGCCTTCGGTGGCACTTCAACCACCAACGGTCCTTTCGTCAAGTCGAGCGTTGCCACTGTGTAGATAGTATCGGCGTTGGCCGTGAGAAAGAGCGAGTTGGAGTCCATCAACTCGGAGAAGATGACCACCGAGTTGTCTTCAGCGCCAATGCTGTGGAAGCCCTCGCGAATCGCATAGGCCGAGGCGCCCGAAAAACTGTTCACGAATGCATCGACACCGCGTGTGAACGCCAGTGTGTCATAAACATTCTGAGCGGTTTCGGCGCTTGGAGCGCCATCCTTGAATTCCAGCACGCCGATTCGGGTCTCGATACGATCCGCCGTCTTGACTGCGGGTGGAATGTCGGAAGAAGCCTGCGCCGAGGTCAGCACCGGCAGCATCAGTGTAAAAAAGGACGTTAGTACGGCGATTGGATGGAGAATGTGCGCCATGGTTTTCTCCCTGGGAGAAGTTTGAAGCATTGACGACTCAAACTGAGGAAGGCCATGGCGCAAAGGATTTTCGAAAGCCAGGCAAACTACAAACCTGGTTCCAGGCTCATCGAAGGTATGCTGAAACTGATACGCCCGGATGACCTTTGACGGATATTGCGCACAGGTGACGGAGCAGCACGGAATGCTCGATCAGTTCTTCCAGCAGACCCAAGCATAGGTACACATTTGCCATAGCTCCAGCCTCCGTCAACTATTGGCCGGTAGGCGCCCGTCATGTCAGGCAGCAATCGGGTAGGCTGTTTCCTCAGTACAATCATCCGTCCGGCTCGATCTAGACGCCAATTCCCCCAAATACGCGACACCGTTGAAAGAGGGACCGAAGGACATGACAGTCAAGCGAATGGACAACGTCCTGATCGTTGTCGACGATCTCGAAGCGGTGAAGGCGTTCTTTATCGAGTTGGGCCTTGAGCTTGAGGGCCAAACCACGGTTGAAGGGCCTTCTGTCGGGAGCCTCATAGGGCTTGGAGACGTCCGAGCCACCCTCGCGATGCTCCGGACTCCCGATGGGCAGGGAATTGAACTGGACAAATTCCACACGCCAAACGCAGTCAGGTTTGGGCCCGTGGACGCGCCAGTGAACGCTTTGGGTCTTCGTCGCATCATGTTTGCCGTCGATGACATCGATGCTGCCGTTGCGCGGGTGCAGGCCCATGGCGCAGAACTCATTGGCCAGATGCAGTACGAGAAATCGTATCGGCTCGCCTATATTCGTGGGCCTGAGGGCATCATCGTCGGGCTTGCCGAGCAACTCGGCTAAAGGTGGGCTGCTCGCTCGCGCACGACAATCACCGCGCATGCAAGCGGCCGCCAACCCCCTTGCATGCCGGCTTTCCGGCCGTTTGGCGAGCCGGAACGAAGTTCGTCTTTGGGTGTGTTTCAGCCGGTCGTGGCAGGCAGAAATCGGCCAAAAGCTGCAGGTCAACGGTCTCTGCTTAAGGCCTCCCTCGTTGGTGATCTCATCCGCATTATGTTTACCTCCCGACATCGGCAGGCCAACGTCACTTCACCTTCTCGATGTCACCGGGCTTCCAGCTCTTATCGATAGCGGGTTCCTTCGGGCCGTAGAGTCGGATGATGGCGAAATAACCTTTGCCTGGCACAGTGGCGAGCCAGTTGGCTTTCTTGCCTTCGGGTACTTTTGGTCCGAGGTAGAGGTCGGTGCTGCCGTCGGCGTTCTGCACCGGCTTGTCACGTGAACCGAGCGAGGGGAACGGCTGACCGTTGTCGAGACCGGATGCATTTGCGGCATCGTAAAGCGTCACCGACCAGAACAAGGCGGCAGGAATGTTGGCCGGCAGGCTCAGGTGATAGCTGGTGTCACCCGACAAGGGCGTGCCCCCGCTGTCGGTGAAACTGATCATATATTTGGCACCCTTGCCTGGGGTTTGGGACATCATTCCCGGGCTTATCGAGTAGTAGTTGGTGAACATCCAGATTCGAGCATCGAGGGCCAGGTACGGATATGCTCCGGCGACATTTTCCCAACTATCATTCTTCGACCCGCCCGGATTCGCGGGAGTACCGTCGGCGAACGGATTAAGCCACTGGCGGTCTGGATAGACTCTATACGAGAGACCATTCGCCTTGTCCGAAAAGCCAATGACACGGCTCATTTCGTAGCCGGTCTTGGCGGACCGATCGAGGATCTCGCGTGTTCGCGCATCAGGATTGAACGGTTGCCCCTTGACGATGCCGATCGCCGCCAGCATGCCGAGCCAATCGGGACCGGCGAGGTTGGCGCCTTCACTGTCCACGAGCAGCTTGAGTTGATCGAAGGCACTGCCGTCGCTGATCGGCAGCATGTTGACCGGGACGCCAGAGGCATCGGGGTATGTCATCGGTTTCGCCCCGGCCGCGCCGTTCAGTGGATATATCTTCGTCTGTTCAAGATGCGTAACCGCCGGCGTCAGATTCTTCGGGTCTTTATAGAACCCGCGCAGAAAGACAAAGACATTGTTTGTGGCAGAGCGGTACACGTAATAGCCCTCCGGCACTTCGCCCTTGTAGCCGGGTGGCAAGAGGAGAAACTTGCCGCCCTTTCCCTCATCCGGTCCAAACAGACCAACGTCACCGAAGAACTTGCCACCATCGACCGGGATGGGACGCTGCCAGACATCCAGCAGGATGCCTTGCAACTCAGGCGGCGCTTCCATCACCAGCGGTCCATCCCTTCCCAAGTCGATGTAGCTCATCGCGTAGAGGACATCGGAGTTGGGGGTCGTCACCAGGGTCTTGGCGTCAAGTCTGCGCTTCCAGATCGGCAAGACGTTATAGCCGGCGCCGAATGTCTTTTCCGAGCCCACCTGCATGCCGAGGGTGTTGATCAAAGGCAGCGCCCAGAGATACGTCTGCGTCGCCCGTTGAAAAAGCAGTTCGTCGCGTAGTATCTGCGCGGCCTCCTTCGTGGGTCGGCCTTGCGTGAACGGCAGGTCGGCGAGTTTATTGAAGCTGGCTTCCTGAGCGGAGGCCTGCGTTGCCACTTCGCTCATTACTAACGCGCTCACGAGCGCAGCGGCGATCAAGTTCTTTGGATTCATGGTTGCGTCCTCTGCCGTTTGATCACTTCACCGTCGCGATGGCCGGTGGCTGCCATGTGCCGTCGAGTATGGCTTTGTCGGCCCAATAGGCACGGATGTAGAGCGAGAATGGGCCGCTGGGGGCCGGCAGCCAATTACTTTCCTTGTCCTTGCCGGGCGTCCTGGCGCCGGCATAGAGCGTCAGCGACCCGTCCGGGTTGTATTTGAGATTCTTGTTCTTCGTACCCAGCGAATTGCGCTTTAGCGCGTTGGGATGAAACAGGTGGACGTCGTTGTATAGCGTGAGCGACCAGAAGCCCTTGACCGGTGGCAGCTGGCCCTTGCCAAAGGTGACGGCATAGGTGTTGTTTCCGTTGAGTTGCTTGCCCTGGCTATCGTTGTCCGTGTAGATATATTTCGTCTCTTCCGGGCGGTTGTCGTACATGTTCGACTTGGCGGTGGCGGTCCGGTTGAGGTAGTCGGTTCCCCATTGGGCATTGTTCACCGGCGAATTCCAACCATTGCCGGCGGCACGACCGTTGTTGCTCCACCGCAGGAACGGCGAAATCATCTCGTGCTCAGCCCCGACAGCGGTTGCCTTGAGCGTCTGCATGATTTTCGAATCCTTGGCGGCTGCGTCCAGCACACTGCCGATCCAGTTATAGAGGGCTTCCTCGCCTGGCAGCGGCGGCACGCTTTTCATCACCGCAGGGAGTTCGTCGAAGAAGGTTTCCGGGTTCACCCACGAGGCCTCCCCTTTGCCGCTGGTCTTCGGCGTGGGGAAATGCGGTAGCTTGCTCCACTCCTTGGACTTCATCTTGCCGTCGAACTCCGACAACGGGTAGTAGACGATCTGGCTGATCACCGGCTGGACGGCTTTTTGGTCCTCAGCGCTGTCATCGATGAAGATACGCGGAACGACAAAAGCCAGCGACGTGGAAGAGCGCACCACTGCCGTAATGCCGGCTGGAGTTTCACCCTTCCAGTTTGGGCCGACCATCATGTAGAAGCCGGGTTTGGTGCTGTAGGCCTTACCGATCTCGGAAAATTCGTCGGTGCGCGCGTCATAGTGGGCGTAGACCCAGAAACGATCACCGAAATCCGGGACCTGGAAGACGATGGGCTCTTTGTCCAGCGTCATGAAGCCGGCGCCGTACGCGACATCCTGGTTGGGGCAAGCGATGAAGGTTTGGTCCGGGCTGACGTACCCGGTCAACATTGCGTTCCGGTTGAATGCGATTGGTATCACGCCGCCCATCAAGCCAGGTTCGGGGGCCTTCGAAAAAGCGTTGCCGCGGTTGGCCATGTTGACCAGCGGCCAGCCCCACAGGTAGGCCATGCGCCCGACCGATTGCACATAGGCCGTGGTCATGGCGGTGCCGCTCGCCGGGCCGGGAACTTCGCTGGCGGTTGTAGGGATCGCCACCTGCTGTGCCTGAGCGTTACCCGCCAGCATAAGGAAGGCTGCCCCGACGCCCAGTAAAACGGTTAAGGATCGACGATCAGTTTCCTTGACCCGATAATATCCTCGGCTGGCAGCGCAAGATTCAGTCGACATGTTTAACCTCCAAACTCCGTGAATACGTGAATGGATGCCGAAAAACATGCGGAAAAGAAGGGGTCAAACTTTGTGGCGACTGGACCCCTGCGACAGCACCGCGGCGGCACGCCGATTGATTGTAGCAGCCCGGAATCAGACAGCTTTGGCTATTCCGCCAGCACTCCACGGGTGCCGCCGCTACCGTTCGCCTCGGGCCTGCCTATGGCTCAACTGCTACCCCATTCGTTGATCGTTGACTGAGTGCTTTCGGCGCTCTCGCTCAAGACTCCGATGGGCAGCTGTGGGTTGGTGTAAGCAGTGACGTCTTCAAAATCGTCCTGCCCCACCGAAAACGTATAGTGGGTGTAATCAGGCTGTTTTTCCGCCACACGGCTCTCATCGAGAGACAGACAAAGCCAGAGATCACCGTGGGAAAGATAAGCCCCAGTCTCCCAGCGGGCAGCCAATCTAAAGCCGGGTAGAGCCACATAAAACTCGATACTGCAAGAGAGGTTGAGGATATCAATATCAATTTTTTCAACACAATCGACCAATAGCCGTCATTCGGCATTCGCTTCCAACAATTGATAGCTAGCTGAACGGCATGGAAGGACACACTGCAACGGACACTGGATTTCAGAACTCTTAAGGTTTGCTTAAGGACTTTAAATGTCGCCGGCGGACAGACTTTCCTGAACGATCAGGAGAGCCACCATGAACCCGCAATCGGTGATTTCAAACCATCCATGCACCCTTGTACGGCCGTTGGGTGCCCTGTCCGGCTGGCAGGAGCGCCGCGCCAAGGAGCTGATGCTGCGTGACATGGGCAGTTGCGTTCGCATCAGCGAGATTGCCGAACACTGCAACCTGTCCCGTAGCCATTTTTCCCGGGCGTTCAAAAAGGTTACCGGCCACTCGCCGCAAGGCTGGCTAGTGATGATGAAAATCGAAAAAGCCAAAAGCCTGCTAATCACCTCGATGCCGATCACCGATGTCGTCTATGAATGCGGTTTCGCGGACCACTCGCATTTCACTCGCACCTTCAGCCGCCTGGAGGGGATGACACCCAGGGCATGGCGACGGGCCTTTGATCATGCAACGAGCCACCCTCGCCAGCCACCAGTGATTGATCGGGACATACCCAACTGGAGAATTCACGATAGCCTGGTCGACAGCGTGGGACAGTCGCGCGCGCAAGAGCTGCACGCGTGAACTGATCGAGATCGACAAAACGAACTCCTCCCCTTTGGCCGCTCATGCGGCCTTTTTTTTATTCGGCACTGGCCGGTGCCAGTGGCAGGTTGAAGCAAATCCGGGCGCCCTGTTCGCTGTCCTGGACCACCAGCGTCCCGCCGTGCGCGCCGATCACCGACCTGCAGATGGCCAGGCCCATTCCCATGCCGCTGCCTTTGGTGGTGTAGAACGCATCGAAGATCTGCTCGCGCTGGTGTGCGTCAATTCCAGGGCCGTTGTCCTGGAAGCAGACCTGGACATGAGCGTCCTTCACCGTTGAGCCGATGATGATGCGTCCATTGGGCACCCCTGCTCCGGTGATGGCCTCCAGCGCATTGGTGATCAGGTTGCACACCACCTGCTGGATCTGCACCGCGTCGACCGACACCGGGCATTGCGCTTCGAGCCGGGTCTCCAGGCGCACATTGCGGTTCGTCAGGTCGGTGGCGGTCAGGCGCACGACCTCTCCGATCAAGTGATCGATTTGCACCGGCAACCGTTGCAACGGAACCTGTTTGGCGAGTGCGCGAAGCGCCTGGACTATATCCGCGGCACGGGCGCTATCCGAGCGAATGTCTTCCAGCCCCTGAATCGCCTCTCCCAGATCGGGCTGATCACGCTTGAGCCAGCGCAGACTGGCCGAGGCATTGGACACGATGCCCAGCAACGGCTGGCTGATTTCATGGGCAATCGAAGCAGAAAGCTCGCCCATGACCTTGAGGTGCGAGCTACGCGCCAGTTCCGCGCGGGAACTGCGCAAGTCCGCTTCCATCTGCGCGCGTAGCTGGTTGTCCTCGACTAGCTGTTCATACAGCTTGGCGGTTTGCAGTGACACCGCGGCCTGAGAAGCGAGAATTTCCAACATGGTCAGGCGTTGGGCGCTGAACAGCTTGGGGACCAGACTATTTTCCAGATAAACCAGGCCGATCAACGTGCCTTGTTTGAGCAACGGCAGGCATAACACCGACCGCATCTGGCGCTGTTGCAGATCGGCGCTGTAGGCCTCGGGACAATCGGCCCGGGCATCGTCGAGCACCAGGGTCGTGCGCGTGCGCATCGTGGCGTTGAGCACCGAGGCCGGCGCCACCTGCTCGAGCGGTTGCCCGGCGTCCAGAGCGACCCGTACATTGCCGGCTTCGACCGAAGCCGTCGCCGCCAGTTGCAGTTCGGCGCCGCTGACAATCATCAGCACGCCATTGTCCGCACCGGCCTGAATCATCAAGTGATTCATCAGGGTTTCGACCAGTCGTTCGAGCAGAACCTCTTGCGACAGCGCACGCGCCGCTTCGATCCCCACTTCAAGATCGAGACGGACCTGGGTCACAGGCCGGACCGGCTCGAAAGACGGCTCCGCACTCAGAAACGGGTGCAAGGTTTCCAATTGACGTGCCTTGCTGTCGGCGCCCCACAGGTTGTAGCAATCGCGCGCGACACGCAGGTGGTGGCTGGCACCCGACACCAGCCCGTTGGGTAGGCAGATATCGGCCAGCTGTTCATGGGCCAGCGCCTGCTCATGGATGAAGCCGGCCGCCGCCGCAGCGATCTGCGACTGATCGAAACAACGGATAGCTACCAGTTCCTGACCGCGCAAACGGGCGATGACCCCCTCGATCAGCAGCAGCTTGTTGCGGAAGGTTGTGGGGTTGAGTTCGACCCACGGCAGGAACCGCAGGCGTTGCCGCTCGAGTTTTTCCAGTTTTTCCGCGACCTCGCCCGGCGCTTGCGCACCGCCCAGCGCCAGGCTGTAGAACAGGTAATAATCTGCGAGATTGATATGCGCCGGAATGGACCAGGCCAGCCCAGCGGCTTCTTCGAAACGTCGCAATGCGTAAGGGATATCGCCGAAATAAAACGCCGACATACCTGAATACAGCCACGACCAGAACAGCGTCGGCTGCGACACACGGGTACGGTCGATGGGGCCGAAACGGTCATGTTCGATGCCATCCAGTTCGGCCAACGGCCGATGCAGGCGCCCGTCGCGCAGATCGGTGGCGAATTCCTGTTGCGCCAGCAGGATGCGCTCGATATCGATGTAATGAAATTGCCGCACCCACCTCAACCCATGCTCCAGTTCGTTCAACACCCCTTGCAAGGGTTCGCCCATGAACAGCAGGTCGGAACCGATGTGGTTGCAGGCGTAACAGGACATGCCCAGGTCGCCGCCGGCCTGGCCGCACTCGAATGCGGCGAACGCCTTCTGTCGAGCGTACGCCATCGGTCGGGTCCACGGGCTGACCTGATCGAGTGCCACCAGCGTGCCTGTGCGCCCTGCTTCGTAGCCGTGCTTGTCGGTGAGTTCAAGAGCCACTTCGGCGAAGGCCTGCCCGTCCACATACTCGCCATAGCGTTCGGCAATCATCACGCCAAACCAGGCAAAACCGTAACCGCTGCTTGGTGTAGTGCCATGCAGCAGCGTGAGTTCGACCATTTTCGCCAAATGCAGAAAACGAATGTCGTCGTCAACGAAGAATGAAGAAATCAACGTACTGAGCAACTCCATGGCCGCTTCGACAGGCGGGTCATCGGCCTCGGGCAAATGCACCAGATCGGCGATGCGGCGTGCGCCGACAAGCTCACGAACCTGGGTAAATGCCAGGGTCAAATCGTTCTGTGAGGGCCTGCGCTGAAGGAGAATATCCAGCAGGGCCAGACCGTTCAACGCCTCGGTGATCGCCCCCTCGTAATCGGAGTGCAGCGTGCGCAAGGTGGCAAGTAACCGATAGGATTTCGCGCGGTCAAGCGCTGTAGTGGCGTGGGTCAGGCAGTCGTCGAGGCGGTGTTGGGCACCGGTCAGATCGGCCAGGAGCATGTCGCACTCGGCCGCCAACCATTGGGTGGCGAACGCCTGGGTGTAGAGGCTCGACCACCTCGTCTGGCCGAGCAGACTTTCGGCCGTGCGAAGATAGCCCACGGCCTGCTCGACAGCGGCGGTGTCCCGGGCGCGTTCGGCGGCTTCGACCAACAGTTCGACGAACGCGGCGCGGCGATGCGCCTCCAGTTCATCGGCGTCAATGCGCTGGATCTGACTGGCGACTTCGAACACGCGCTCATGGATCTGCTCGCCCCAATGATCAAGCATGGCGCCCGCGATACGTGCATGCTCAGCAGCGCGTGCCACTGGCGCCGCAAGCTGACAGGCCGCCTCAAGTACACGGTCATGGGGAAACACCAGTTGCTCGCGCTCACGCAGCAGAAAACCTGAATCGACCAGGCTTTGCACAGCATGGGTGATCTGTTGCAGCTCACACGGCAACAGCCGGTACAGCAATGATTCATCACAGCGCCCACCGACATAGCCGGCCGTGCGCAGCACTTCGCGCTCCATCGGTGACAGGCGTTCGAGTCGCAGTACCATCAAGTCCGCGACGTTGTCAGCGTAGCGATAACCGTCCACCTCCTGTTGATTCCAGACCCAGCGGTGACCCTGCACGTCAAAGCGCACCAGACGTTCATCGATCAATGCGCGCAACACTTGGCTGACGAACAGAGGGTTGCCGGCCGTCTTGTAATGCACGACTTGCGCGAGCGTCTCAATCTCCCTGGGGTCAGTGTCCAGCTCAGTGGCAATCAGCTCCGCGACCGCGGCCACCGACAATGGCCCCAGCAAGACGCTTGCACAGGGCAATGATTGCTCGCGGCCCAGCACCTCCAGCACTCCCCCCTCGCGCTCGAGGGCCTGCGACTCCGCCTCGCGATACGCCAGGATCAGCACCAGATGCCGGGGCCGCCGGGCGACGAAGGCCTGCAAAAACGACAGCGTCGAATCGTCCGCCCATTGCACGTCATCCACGAACAGCACCAGGGGGCGTCCCGGCTGAGCGAAGACTTCCAATACATCGAGCAGGGTCCGATTGGCGCGATCGAGCGCATGTCGGGCCGGCATGTTCGGCAGCTCAGGTGTGACCCCAATGACCAGCTCGGCCTCGGGCGCCAGTTCCACCAGAAGCCTGCCCCGCCCCTTAAGCCGTTCGACCAGTTGCTCGCCCAGCGTCTGCAGCTCCAGAGCCGGCTTGCCCAGCAACTGGGTCATCAGCGACTTGAAGATTTCTGCCAAGGGTGCAAATGGAATTTCCTGCTGCAACAGATTGCTCTTGCCGCTGGCCCAGTAGCCGGGCGCCAGGGGCCGGACACCCTGATGGATCAGCGTCGACTTGCCGGCACCCGGCGCGCCACCGACCAGCAGAGCCCGGGCAATGCCATCGTTGCCTACCTGACGCAACAGCTCGACCAACTGCGTACGTTCGGCCTCTCGACCGAACAGCACATCGCTGCGGGCCAAGGAAGGCAACGCATCGAAAGCGCCCAGGCGGAACGCGTCGATACGCTCATGCTCCAGCCACTGCTGTTGGCACCAGGCCAGATCCGCAGCCATTGATTCGGCACTCTGGTAACGGGCACCCGGTTCTTTCGCCAGGCCTTTGAGCAGAACCCGGCAGATGCCTTCCGGTAGATCGGTGACATGAATCGCCGGTGATTCCGGCTGGACAGCGGCGTGCACGTGCAGCCATTGGGACGGGTCGCGGGCGGTGAGCGGCAGTCGGCCGGTCAGCGCTTGATAAAGAATCGCGGTCAGCGCGTAGACATCGCTGCGCGCGTCAAAATTGGCGGCATCGCGTCGCACTTGCTCGGGGGCCAGATAAGGCCATTGCTCCAGGCCGGGCAGTTCAACGGCGGGCGTCTCCCCGGCATGGCTGTGAAAACTCAGTAGTCTGACCGAGTCAGCGGCGTCCACCACCAAGTGGTGGGGTAACAGACTGGCATGTCGCACGCCCAGCTTCTGGGCGTTCGCGAGCGCGTTGGCCGCAGTTACCGCGATGACCAGCACGCGCGCCAGTGGCATCCCTGTGTCACCAATCAAATCAGTCAGCGGCACCCCATGCGTGGGATAGATCAACAAAGGCCCCTCGGCCGAGCGGATGAACGCGACCGGGGCAATCGCCCAGGCCGGATCCAGGCGCAGGTGAAAATCGCGCTCCAGCCGCTGGCATACGGCAGGCCGCTGAATCGGCGCCCGGGCGGCGAGCCAACGTGTGCCCGATTGCCGATCCTGGAGCGTGAACCAGGTCAGGTCGTTTTCCCGGCGCAGTATTGCGAAGGTGCAACGCTCAAGCCAGGCTTCATCGTGTGAGACATCAAGACTGTGGGAACCGGATGCTGAGAGAGAGCTGCTGGGCATGAACAATCACCGCTGAAGATTCATTTCGGGCTGAGCCGGTGAGTATACGCAAGGCTCTGGCCCGATAGCTGCGCTCGAGTAATCCTGTCCGTTATCGGCACTAGGATGGCAGTTCAGAGCCCCCCACGACCTGTGGTTTTTGCGCACTGAAATCGCAGCGTGTTATCCCTCGGGATAATTGCATTATGCGAGGCCGTCCCCTAGCTTGTAGCCCTGATGAAACGACGTTCCGGCGTCACTCCCCGTCAACGCAGTGCAGAGGAACGTATGATCCGACTCGGCCAAGCCACTATTTCCCTGGAACGGCGTGAAGCCTTTCTTGATGGACGGCCGCTGCGTGTCGGAGGCCGGGCGTTCGAAATCCTCTCGGTGCTGATGCAGGCCGATGGCCGAATCGTCAGCAAAGATGAATTGATCACACAGGTCTGGCCTGACACCGTCGTCGAGGAAAACAATCTGCAGGTGCAGATTTCCTCGCTGCGCAAGTTGCTCGGAGAAAAAGAGCTCATCCAGACGGTCCCGCGCCGAGGTTACCGATTATTGAAAGAACGTGAACCGCCCCTGCCCTTGTTCCATCCTACGACCCCGGGCCCCTCGGCGTCCGAGGATCAGCAGCGGATCGATCCTGACAGCGTGCAGGTGTTCATCGTGGACGATGAAGCCCCCGTACGCACGGCGCTCAGCCGACTGCTGCGGGCCGAAGGCATCGTGCACCGGATATTCGCCTCGGCCGAAGAACTGCTCAGCGCTGACCTCGACATCGGCCCCGCTTGCTTGTTGCTGGACGTCAGCTTGCCCGAGGCGACAGGCCTGGAACTGCAATCCGCACTCGGGCGGCGCGGACTTCCGTGGCCGGTTATTTTCATGACCGGTTTTGGCACCATCCCGATGTCGGTGCAGGCCATGAAAGCGGGAGCGGTCGAGTTCCTGACCAAGCCTTTCAATGACGACCAGTTGCTCGACATTCTGCGCACCACCCGTCAGCGTGCAGCGACGGCGTTCGAGCAATGGCAACGCACTCAGAGTGCCCGTCAAAGGGCTACCCTATTGACCCCCCGTGAACACGAAGTGCTCCCGCTGATCGTCGCGGGTCTGTCCAACAAGCACATCGCCAACCGGTTGGGCACCAGTGAAGTCACCGCCAAGGTCCACCGCAAACACATCATGGAGAAGATGCAGACGCGCTCGCTGGTCAGTCTGGTCAGCCTGTATGGCTTGCTCAGCGCCGAGCCGGCGTTTGGCACTCAGGGCTCTTCATGACTATCGACACTGGCTGCACCGCCCCTGGATCATCCGGCAGCGTCATGATCATCGTCTGCATCGTGGACGACGATGCGTCCGTGCGCAAAAGCCTCGCCAACCTGCTTCGGTCGGCCGGATACCGCGCCCGAGTATTCGCCTCGGGCGAGGAGTTCCTGGCCCTCGAAAACTTCAATGACATCGCCTGCCTGTTGTTGGATTTGAAAATGAACGGCCTGTCAGGGATAGACGTCATGCGCGCGCTGACGCTCAAGGACAGAAAATTCCCGGTGATTTGCATGTCGGCACATTGGGATGAAGCAACACTGGCCGAATCCGGCCGTTATAAACCCATCGAATGCTTGCGTAAGCCCTTCAGCAGCGATGCTTTGCTGAGCGCTATCGAATTTGCACTTCAACGTGAGTGTTGAAGGTTTTCCTGATAGCCGATATGGCATCTGACTAAGGCAGACGGAGTAATCATGTTCCAGGCTGGCAAGTTTGGCGGCGGAAGATTATTTGGG
>NZ_AKJM01000015.1 GCF_000282335.1 Pseudomonas sp. GM48 | reverse complement strand
CGGTGACCAGGCCACCGAACAGCGTGCGGCCCTTGAAGCGGGTGACGCGCGTCAGCACGAACGCGGCTAACGTCCCTAGTGCGACTGCTGCGATGGCGGTGTAGCAGGCGATTTCCAGCGAGCGCACCACCGAGCCCATCAGTTGCGAGTTGTCGAGCAGGCCGGCGTACCACTTGAACGACCAGCCACCCCACACCGTCACCAGCTTCGAGGCGTTGAACGAGTAAATCACCAGAATCAGCATCGGCAGGTAGATAAACGACAGGCCGAAAATCAGCATGAACTTTGAAAATCCGAAGCGTTTCATCCCCGTGCCTCCATCTCTTTGGCCTGGCTGCGGTTGAACAGCAGAATCGGCACAATCAGGATCAACAGCATCACCACCGCCAGGGCAGACGCCACAGGCCAGTCGCGGTTGTTGAAGAACTCTTGCCACAACACACGGCCGATCATCAGGGTTTCCGGGCCGCCCAGCAGTTCCGGAATCACGAACTCACCGACCACCGGAATGAACACCAGCATGCAGCCGGCGATGATGCCGTTCTTGGCCAAAGGCACGGTGATTTTCCAGAAGCTGTTGAAGGTGCTCGAACCCAGGTCCGACGCCGCTTCCAGCAGGCTCTGGTCATGCTTGACCAGGTTGGCGTACAACGGCAGCACCATGAACGGCAGATACGCATACACCACGCCGATATAAACAGCGGTGTTGGTGTTGAGGATCTCGATCGGTGCCGACGTCAGCCCGGTCCACATCAAGAACGCGTTGAGCAGACCGTTGTTGCTGAGGATGCCCATCCACGCGTAAACACGGATCAGGATCGCGGTCCAGGTCGGCATCATGATCAGCAGCATCAGCACGTTCTGCGCTTCCTTGCTGGCCTTGGTAATGGCGTAGGCCATCGGAAAACCGATCACCAGGCACATCAGGGTGCTGAACAGCGCGACCTTCAACGAACCGAGATAAGCCGAGAGGTACAGCTCGTCCTGGCCCAGCAAGGTGTAGTTGCCGATGTTCAGCAACAGTTGGAATTTCTGCTCGGCGTAGGTGTAGATCTCCGAGTAGGGCGGAATGGCCAGGGCTGCTTCCGAGAAGCTGATCTTCATCACCAGGAAGAACGGCAACATGAAGAACAGGAACAGCCAGATGAATGGAATCCCGATGACGAACTTGCGCCCGCTGGGGACCAGTCTCAGAAATTGCTGATTGAAGGTTTTCATGCGCGCAGTACCACGCCGCTGTCGTCTTCCCACCACACGTAGACCTGATCGTCCCAGGTCGGACGCGCACCACGGCGTTCGGCGTTGGCCATGAACGACTGGACGATCTTGCCGCCAGGCAGCTCGACGTAGAACACCGAGTGGCCGCCGAGGTAGGCGATGTCATGCACCTTGCCGCTGGACCAGTTGTAGCGGTTGTCCGGCTTGACGGTGCTGACCAGCAGTTTTTCCGGGCGGATCGCGTAGGTGATCGACTTGTCCTGCACCGAGGTGCTGACGCCGTGACCGACGTAGATCTTCTGCTCCAGGTCCGGGCTGTGGATGATCGCGTGACCTTCCAGGTCTTCCACCACAGTGCCGTCGAAGGCGTTCACGTTGCCGATGAATTCGCAGACCATGCGGCTGACCGGTGCTTCATAGATGTCGACCGGGCTGCCGATCTGGGCAATCCAGCCCAGGTGCATGATTGCAATGCGCTGGGCCATGGTCATGGCCTCTTCCTGGTCGTGGGTCACCATCACGCAGGTCACGCCAACGCGTTCGATGATTTCCACCAACTCAAGCTGCATTTGCGAGCGCAGCTTTTTATCCAGTGCGCCCATCGGTTCATCGAGCAGCAGCAGTTTCGGACGCTTGGCCAGGGAGCGGGCCAGGGCCACACGCTGGCGCTGGCCGCCGGACAGTTGGTGCGGCTTGCGCTTGGCGTATTGGGTCATGTGCACCAGTCGCAGCATTTCCTGCACCCGGGCCTCGATTTCGGCGGCTGGCAAACGGTCCTGCTTGAGGCCGAAGGCGATGTTCTGCGCCACTGTCATGTGCGGGAAC
Source organism: Pseudomonas sp. GM48 (assembly GCF_000282335.1). Lineage (GTDB taxonomy): Bacteria > Pseudomonadota > Gammaproteobacteria > Pseudomonadales > Pseudomonadaceae > Aquipseudomonas. Next base: position 27,889 of record NZ_AKJM01000015.1, on the reverse strand, counting down.
AGCGCGTAGGACTGGAACATCATGTTGATCGGTCGTTCGTACGGCGGCATGTCGGTGATGTCGACACCGTCGAGCAGAATCCGGCCTTCGGTCGGACGCTCGAAACCGGCGAGCATGCGCAGCAGGGTCGATTTGCCGGAGCCGGAACCACCGAGCAGGGCGAAGATTTCACCCTGGTGGATTTCCAGGGACACATCGTCCACGGCTGTGGTTTCGTCGAATTTCTTGGTGACGCGATCGACTTTCACCAACACCTTTTTCGGTGCCTGGTGACCTTCAATAGCCTTCCTGTAAATGCTGGAGGCGTTTGCCATGTGAAACTCCCAACAGGTTTCAGTCGCCCGGCCAACACGGCCCGGCTTAATAGTGGATTGCAAACCCGGATCAGATGATGTCCGTCAGTTCAACGCAGGCCCCTGTGGGAGCGGGCTTGCTCGCGAAAGCGGTGTGTCAGGCGACATCTGTGCTGACTGTGTCGCCGCCTTCGCGAGCAAGCCCGCTCCCACAGGGGGACTGCATCTGGCTGACCGGCATTGCACTCTGGCCGGGTTTATTCGGCGTCGCCGTCCTGGCTGCCTGGGTCGTACTTGTTGTTATCGCAGTGTGTTGTTTTCGCGAGCGGGGCACGCAAAAGCGCCTGCCCGCTCGCGGTGGGCCGTTAATTGATCGAATCAGGTTTCAGGTCGTCAGCTCGAGTGACGCAGCGCCGCCCGTTGCCGGCAGGCTTCGCCGAACGCCTGGAAAATACTCAAATAAGGAGGGTTGTTCAGGACCTGCCATTCCGGGTGCCATTGCACGCCGAGGGCAAATGCCGGGCTGTGCTCGACGGAAATCGCCTCGATCAGGCCATCGGGCGCGACGGCTTCGGCGCGCAGGCCGGGTGCGAGGCGGTCGATGCCCTGACTGTGAATCGAATTGACCTGGAACACCGCAGGCAGGTCCAGCGCTTCGAACACACCGCCAGGCTGCACATTCACCGCATGGGCCGGCGCGTATTGCACGGCCAGGTCCGGGTGGTTGGCTTCACGGTGATCAAGGAAGCCAGGCAGTTCATGGACTTTCTGATGCAGGCTGCCACCGAACGCCACGTTCATCTCCTGAAAACCGCGGCAGACGCCGAGCACCGGAACGCCGGCAGCGATGGCTGCGCGGATCAGGGGAAGGGTGGTGCGATCCCGCTGGGGATCGTGTTCCGTGCCGGGAGCGCTGTCGGGGCCTTGATAGTGGAAGGGTTCCACGTTCGAAGGCGAGCCGGTCAGCAACAGACCGTCGAGCTGCGGCAGCAGGTCATCGATTTCGGTCAGTTCAGCCAAAGAAGGAATAACGACAGGCAGCCCCAGCGCCGCAACGCTGACAGCACGCAAGTACTTGTCGCCGCTGATGTGGTAGGGGTGCAGGCCAATCTGTTTGACGCACGCAGTAACGCCGATCAATGGCTTGAGTGCCATTTTTATCACCTCGAAGTTTCACACTTGAACGAGCTTTTCCGGAGCTTAGCCTTGTTGATTTTAATTAACAACTCTCATGTAAAAAATTCTAAACGCCACACGTCCGATCTTCAGGATTTACGCGTGTTTGAGGGCGTATCTGGCACTCTCGTCCTTCTGAAAGGCCCGAAAATAAACGTTGAAAGGCCAGGTGTTCGCTATTGACTTCACTTTGCCTTTCGGATTGACTGGGCTCGTGAAAGGGCGGTGAACATAATAATTAACAGTAAAAAATAGGTGCATCATGTCGGTCCCTCTGCGTGCCGTTCAACTCAACGAAGCAAACGCATTCCTTAAGAAACATCCTGAGGTTTTGTACGTCGACCTTCTGATTGCGGATATGAACGGTGTGGTGCGCGGCAAGCGCATCGAGCGCACCAGTCTTCATAAGGTTTACGAGAAAGGCATCAACCTGCCGGCGTCTCTGTTTGCTCTGGACATCAATGGCTCCACGGTGGAAAGCACCGGCCTGGGTCTGGACATCGGCGACTCCGACCGGATCTGCTACCCAATCCCGGGCACCCTGAGCATCGAACCCTGGCAGAAGCGCCCGACTGCGCAACTGCTGATGACCATGCACGAACTGGAAGGCGAGCCATTTTTCGCTGACCCGCGTGAAGTGCTGGCCAATGTTGTGCGCAAGTTCGACGACATGGGCCTGACTATCTGCGCCGCGTTCGAACTGGAGTTCTACCTGATCGACCAGGACAACGTGAACGGTCGTCCGCAATCGCCACGTTCGCCGGTATCCGGCAAGCGTCCGATGTCGACCCAGGTGTACCTGATCGACGACCTCGACGAATACGTCGACTGCCTGCAAGACATCCTCGAAGGCGCTAAAGAGCAGGGCATCCCGGCTGACGCCATCGTCAAGGAAAGCGCCCCGGCGCAATTCGAAGTCAACCTGCATCACGTGGCTGACCCGATCAAGGCGTGCGACTACGCGGTTCTGCTCAAGCGTCTGGTGAAGAACATCGCCTACGACCACGAGATGGACACCACCTTCATGGCCAAGCCGTATCCGGGCCAGGCGGGTAATGGTCTGCACGTGCACATTTCGATTCTCGACAAAGAAGGCAACAACATCTTTGCCAGCGAGGATCCCGAGCAGAACGCCGCGCTGCGACACGCAATCGGCGGTGTGCTCGAGACCCTGCCGGCGCAGATGGCGTTCCTTTGCCCGAACGTCAACTCGTACCGTCGTTTCGGCGCACAGTTCTACGTGCCGAACTCGCCGAGCTGGGGCATCGACAACCGCACGGTGGCCGTACGTGTACCGACCGGTTCGCCGGACGCCGTGCGTATCGAGCATCGTGTAGCCGGCGCCGATGCCAACCCGTACCTGTTGATGGCTTCGGTACTGGCCGGTATTCACCACGGCCTGACCAACCAGGTCGAGCCGGGCGCCCCGGTAGAAGGCAACAGCTACGAGCAAAACGAGCAGAGTCTGCCGAACAACCTGCGCGATGCACTGCGCGAGCTGGACGACAGCGAAGTCATGGCCAAATACATCGACCCGATGTACATCGACGTGTTCGTGGCGTGCAAGGAAAGCGAGCTGGCCGAGTTCGAGAACTCCATCTCCGACCTTGAGTACAACTGGTACCTGCACACCGTCTGACGGCCAAAGCGGTGTGCGCACTCCTTGAGTACACCGCCAATTAAATGTGGGAGCGGGCTTGCTCGCGAAAGCGGTGGATCAGTCAACACTGATGTCGCCTGACACTCCGCCTTCGCGAGCAAGCCCGCTCCCACATGGGATTGCATTTCAATTCAGTCCGACGACTACTCATTCCCCTGCGTCGAGTCACAACCATGACAATTTCTCGCAGCGACTGGGAGCAACGCTTCCAGTCCCTAACAATCGAAGGTCGCGCATTCATTGACGGCCAATACTGCGCGGCCGCCAGTGGCGCGACGTTCGAATGCATCAGCCCGGTGGATGGTCGATTCCTGGCGAACGTCGCCAGCACCGACGAAGCTGACGCCAACGAAGCGGTCGCCGTCGCGCGTCGCACGTTCGAATCCGGCGTTTGGGCCAACCTGGCCCCGGCCGAGCGCAAGCGCGTCCTGATCCGTTTCGCCGACCTGATCCTGGCGAACCAGGAAGAGCTGGCCCTGCTCGAAACCCTCGACATGGGCAAACCGATCAGCGACTCCATGAGCATCGATATTCCGGCGACCGCCAATGCGATCCGCTGGACCGCCGAAGCCATCGACAAGATCTACGACGAAGTCGCCGCCACGCCCCACGATCAACTGGGCCTGGTGACGCGCGAAGCGGCCGGCGTGGTCGCGGCCATCGTGCCGTGGAACTTCCCGCTGATCATGGCCAGCTGGAAATTCGCCCCGGCCCTGGCAATGGGCAACTCGTTCATCCTCAAGCCTTCGGAAAAGTCGCCGCTGACCGCGATCCGCATCGCGCAGCTGGCACTGGACGCCGGCATCCCGAAAGGCGTTTTCAACGTCCTGCCGGGCTACGGTCACACCGTCGGCAAGGCGCTGGCGCTGCACATGGACGTCGACGTGCTGGCCTTCACCGGCTCCACGGTGATTGCCAAGCAGCTGATGATCTACGCCGGCCAAAGCAACATGAAACGCGTCTGGGCCGAAGCGGGGGGCAAGAGCCCGAATGTGGTGTTCGCCGACGCGCCGGATTTGCGTGCGGCAGCACAGGCAGCGGCCAGTGGCATCGCCTTCAACCAGGGCGAAGTCTGCACCGCCGGCTCGCGTCTGCTGGTGGAGCGTTCGATCCGCGAGCAGTTCATTCCATTGTTGGTGGAAGCGCTGCAAGCCTGGAAACCGGGTCATGCGCTCGATCCTGCGACTACCGTCGGCGCGGTTGTCGACCAGCGTCAGCTGGACAACGTATTGCGCTACATCGGCATCGGCAAGGAGCAGGGCGCCGAACTGATCGCAGGCGGCACTCGCACCCTCGAAGACACCGGTGGCCTGTACGTGGAACCGGCGATTTTCGACGGCGTGACCAACGCCATGACCATCGCCCGGGAAGAAATCTTCGGCCCGGTGCTGTCGGTCATCACCTTCGACACTGCTGAAGAAGCCCTGGCGATTGCCAACGACAGCATCTTCGGCCTGGCCGCAGGCGTGTGGACCAGCAACCTGAGCAAGGCCCACACCTTCGCCCGTGGCTTGCGTGCCGGCAGCGTCTGGGTCAACCAGTACGACGGTGGCGACATGACCGCGCCGTTCGGCGGGTTCAAGCAGTCGGGTAACGGTCGGGACAAATCGCTGCACGCGTTCGACAAGTACACCGAACTCAAAGCGACCTGGATCAAGCTCTAACACCTTTTAAACGGCGGTTGCCGGCACGTTGCCGGTGGCCATCGGAGAAACCTATGAAACAAAGCTCTGTGAAACAAACGCATGTAAACAGCTACTACGCCGCCACCCGCAACTTCACCGGCGATTTCCCGGTGCTGGAAGGGGCGGTGGACTGCGACGTCTGCGTGATCGGCGCTGGCTACACCGGCCTGTCCTCGGCCCTGTTCCTCGCCGAAGCGGGCTACAGCGTGACCGTGCTCGAAGCGGCCAAAGTCGGCTTCGGCGCCAGCGGTCGCAACGGTGGCCAACTGGTCAACTCCTATAGCCGCGATGTCGATGTCATCGAAGAGCGCTATGGCGACAAGACCGCCGAAGTCCTCGGCAGCATGATTTTCGAAGGCGCCGACATCATCCGTCAGCGCATACAGCACTACGACATCCAGTGCGATTACCGTCCCGGCGGCATCTTCGCGGCGATGAACAAGAAGCAACTCAAAGGCCTGGCCGAGCAGAAGAAGAGCTGGGAGCGTTACGGCAACAAGAACCTGACACTGCTCGGCGAAGCCGACATCAAGCGTGAGGTGGGCTCCGACGCCTACGTCGGTGGCCTGCTGGACATGCAGGGCGGCCACATTCACCCGCTGAACCTGGCACTCGGTGAGGCTTCGGCGATCATCGGCCTGGGCGGCAAGATCTACGAGCAATCGGCGGCAGTGGAAATCAGCTACGGCGAGCCAATCACCGTGCGCACGGCAAAAGGCGTGGTGAAGGCCAAGTACCTGCTGATCGCCGGCAACGCCTACCTGCCGCAGGGCCTGGACAACCGCGTGACCAGCAAGAGCATGCCGTGCGGTTCGCAGATCGTCGTCACCGAACCGTTGTCGGAAAAACAGGCCCGCAGCCTGATCAAGAACAACTACTGCGTCGAAGACTGCAACTACCTGCTCGACTACTACCGCCTGACCGCCGATAACCGCCTGCTGTACGGCGGCGGCGTGGTCTACGGCGCGCGCGAACCGGACGACATCGAACAACTGATCCGCCCGAAAATCCTCAAGACCTTCCCGCAACTCAAGGACGTGAAGATCGACTACCGCTGGACCGGCAACTTCCTGTTGACCATGTCGCGCATGCCGCAATTCGGCCGTATCGAGAAAAACGCCTACTACATGCAGGGCTACAGCGGACACGGCGTCACCTGCTCGCACCTGGCCGGCAAACTGATCTCGGAAATGATCCGCGGCGACGCCGAGCGTTTCGACGCGTTTGCATCCTTGCCGCACATGCCGATGATCGGCGGGCGCACCTTCTCGGCGCCGTTGACCGCCCTCGGCGCCGTGTACTACTCGCTGCGCGACCGTTTCGGCATCTAAGCTTTACCTCGCCGGCGGCGTCCCTAAAAGGGCGGCGCCGGATTTTTATCTGAAACACCGCTGTCCCCCTGTGGGAGCGGGCTTGCTCGCGAAGAGGCCATATCAGCCAAAATAGATGTCGCCCGACACACCGCTTTCGCGAGCAAGCCCGCTCCCACAGGTTGTGCGACTTCATGGCAAACGGCTATTTTTTCTGCCGTTTATCGAACCTGCTGAGCATTACCAACAAACGTGATTTAATAGCCGCCTTTCACGTTTCCGGGACCGGAAAACGGCGTGATCCGCGCCTGCTCTCCACCCCTCCATTATCCCTGTAGGAGCGAGCTTGCTCGCGATGGCGCCGGTTCAATCAACATCAATGTTGAGGCTAAAATCGCAATCGCGAACAAACTCGCTCCCACGGGTTGGCACATAAGGCTGTCATGGACACGGGCTCACGACTCAAATTAGTACGCGAAAGCTACAAACTGTCCCAGCGCGAGCTGGCCCGGCGTAGCGGCGTCACCAATGCCACCATCTCCCTGATCGAACAGAATCGAGTCAGTCCTTCCGTCAGTTCGCTGAAGAAATTGCTGGAGGGCATCCCCATGTCCCTGGCCGACTTCTTCACCTTCGATCAGCCACCCCGCGAACACCAATACGTCTTCCGCGCCAGCGAACAACCCGACCTCGGCCGCCATGGCTTGCGCCTGCTGCTGATCGGCGCGTCCGTGCCGAGCCGGCAGATGCGCCTGCTGCGCGAGCAATACGCGCCGGGCGCCAGTTCCGGAGAAGAGCCGATTGTGCACTCCGAAGGCGAGGAGTGCGGGTTGGTGACCCGTGGCACGGTTGAATTGACCGTGGATGGGCAGGTGAGTGTGCTGAACGCCGGGGATGGCTATTACTTCCCGACGACGTTGCCGCACCGGTTTCGCAACATCGGGGCGGATGAGGCGGAGATTATCAGCGCGAACACGCCGGCGAACTTCTGATAAATGGCTGACCCGGTGACGCTTTGTCAGGTCGGGCAATCGCTTCCTCCAGGCTGAAGCCATTAGGATCAGGCAATAAAAACCCGCGCATTAACGCGGGTTTTTTACGACTGGAATTTGCTTATTGCGCCTTGGATGCTTCAAACCCCCGTTGCTCAATCACCCCAAACACATCCCCCACAGCAGAAGCAGAATCCGCGAAATGTTGGTGACAGTGTTGATGTCGTTTTTGGCGTAGTCGGGGAGGCTGGTACAGGCCATGAGGTTGAGGTATTGCAGGACGGCGTTGAGGCGTTCGGCGGCGCAGTTGTGGAGTTCGCGCAGGGGGGGCTTCGCTGTCGATAACCGGCCTGTAGGACGCTAAGTAGCCCCTGTGGCGAGGGAGCTTGCTCCCGTTCGGCGGCTCTGCCGCCGTAAAACCGGGCATTGCGGTGTGTCTTAGGAAATGGGGTGCAAAGGACTAGGGCCGCTTCGCAGCCCAGCGGGAGCAAGCTCCCTCGCCACAAAGGGACAAGTCCTACAAATTTTCCAGACGTCAAGATTGAACGTTCGTCGGATGGCGGGTTGCTACCATCGCAATTGCCTGCCGATATCAACACGGCTGCTACGCTTGGTCGTTGCAGTGCCCGAGCCCCATTCCTGCTCACACTGCAAGGGTAATCACGGAGTGCGACATCCATTCCTGTCGGCAACCTGCACGGAGGCAGGCGATGGTGATCAAAAGCATGGCCGATTCGACTGCGGCGGGGGTTCCCGTGCCGCTCGATCGGGAAGAAATCGAGCGGGTGCTGGCGCTGTTGCTGGCCAGCCCGTTGTTTGCCAAATCCAGGCGCATGGGCAGCCTGTTGCGCTTTCTGGTCGAGCACGACCTTCAGGCTTGTAATACGCCGCTGACCGAACACGCCATCGGCATCGCGGTGTTTCGTCGTGACCCGACAGTGTATTGCACGGGCGACGATCCTGTGGTGCGAGTGCAGGTGGGGCGCTTGCGGCGCAAGCTCGCAGCGCATTACGCCGGCAACGGCCAGCAGGACCCGGTGCGCTTGAGCATTCCACCCGGGTGTTATCGCGTGACCTATCAGCGGCTGCGGCCCAAGGGCGTCGGCACTCGCCATCCCGTGGTCCAGATCCAGCCGTTTACCTGCCTCACCCGCGATGGCGATGACTTTACCCGGGGCTTGTGCGAGGAGTTGAGCTGCCGACTGTTCGATTCGTTCGAGCAGGCGCAGACCGGGACCAATCATGTATTGATGCGGGTGGCACGCAACAGCGAGCCGGTACCGGACTTCAAGCGTGGCGGGCGTTACAGCTACTGCCTGGAGGGCAGCGTGCGGGTCGAGCCTTCGCGGGTGCGAGCGTCATTGCGCCTGGTGGATGTGGCGCAGGGGCGGATTCGCTGGTCGGCGCAGTTCGATCGTGATCGACCCTATGGCATCGCCACCCAGGAGGACCTCGCGCAGTCGATCTGTCGCTCGCTGACGGGCTACTTCTCCACGGCGGGCAAAGAGGAGTGAAAGGGCAACCGCAAGGTTGCCCCGGCATGACGGTTATACGGTTTTCCACTGACCGCCTTCGTAAAGGCGACCTGCGGTGTTATCGAACGTCAGGTCGATTTCGATCGCCTTGGAGCGTGAGGTACTGAACATGGTGCTGGTCTGTACGTTCTGTTCGAACCACACGAGGATGGTTTCCACCGGCGTCAGCACGGTATTGCCGGTGACGACCTGGTTTACGGCCACGTAGATTGGCGTACTGACCTGATTGCCATCAATGCCGGTGGACAACTGGTTGACCCCCGGGTGGATCGGCGCGTAGTTGTTCACGAAGGTGAAGGAAACATCAGGACCTCCCGTGATCGCCGGGCTCAGCAGGCCGTTTTTATCGAGTGTCGAGGTTTGCCCCAAGCCAATGTTGACGATGTTGGTCGAGACTTTGACTTGTACGTTTTCCTTGAACACGTTGGAGGCGAATAGCTGATATTGCGGGGTCCAGCTGAATTCGTTGTTGCTCAAATACGCATCGTAGGACTGCCAGACTACGTTGTAGTCTTCGGTGCCCACTTTCTTGGCAAAGCACAGCTTGTAGCCGGAATTTTTCAGCGTGGACAGGTCGCCGGGGGCGATTTCTATGGTGACGACTTTTTGTACGGCCGCCAGGGTGGACCTCAACACCTTGTTGTAGTCCGCTGTCTTCAGTTGCGTTGCACCCATGATCGACTTGACGGCTTCTTGCACATCATTGTGAAGCTGCTGGCTCTGTTGGCTGACAGCGATTGATTTGCTCATGGTTTCCCTCTTCCTTGGTGGTGTGTTGGGCAAACAATGGGCTGCTGGCGCCTGGCGCTGCAGTCCATTGACGGCTTCACTCTAGGGTCGAGGGGCAGGGTGGCTAAGTGTCTTGGTGTTACAAGCGGGTATCGGGGGGGTATCAAGGGCCGAGTCAGCGGGGCGGCCGATCGGCCGCCCCGCCTTGACCTCAGGCGGCCTTGGCATCGGCCCAGACGAAGTTCCAGCTGGTGCGTTTGCCCTTGGCGATCTCGATCAGCTTGTTCTCGTACACCGTGTGATTGACCACGCCGGTGTAGGTCAGGGTGCGGGCGGCATTGGTCCCGGTGACCTCACCCGGCTTGCCGCCGGACTCGACCATGGCTTTTTTCATGTCGGCTTCCGACGGGGCGCTGCTCTGGTTTTTTTCAACTTTGACGAAACTCATGATTCACCTCTTCCGTGATGGGGGGATCGGTGTCGGCGCGGGCCGACAAGTTGACGACCCTGTTCCACACCGACGGCCATACTCTATTGACCAGTTCGGCGGCGCAGAAGTGACAACTGCGGCGCTGAGGTAACATTCGGGAAACAGCACCACGCATTGAAGTATCTGCGACGTATCAAGCGTGGACTCACATCGAAGAAGGTTGCGGCGTCACTTCTCGATAAACCCGCGAATCGCCGCAATGGTCTGCGTTGGCGCGTCAATAGCGTCTAAATTTCAGAGAATCTGTCCCATCACGAAGGAACGACTCATGTACAAGTCTCGATCATTGATTGCAGCAATCACCTGTTTGACCCTGATCAGCGGCCCGGTGACGGCGCTGGCTGATCCAGGTAACGGCCAGGGCAACGGGAAGGCCAACCATGGCAACCAGGGGAGTCATGGCAACAAAAACAAGAATTCCGGCGGCGGGGACTGGAGCAATGGCCCGAGCATCAACCGGGGTAGCGTGCTCGAGATCATTGGCGTGAATACCGGCTACTGGACCCCCGGGCCTGCTTTACCACCGGGTATTCAAAAGAACCTTGCCCGAGGCAAGCCGCTTCCACCCGGCATCGCCAAAAAACTCGATGGCCGACTGGTCGGCAGGCTGCCCCATTATGATGGCTACGAATGGCAGCAAGTCGGCACGGATCTGATCCTGGTCGCGCTGGCCACAGGGCTTGTCTATGAGATTCTCGACGGTGCGTTTGATTGACAGGTGAATGGCAGCCTGGCCGTCTGTCGTCGAGCGTGAACTGTCCGGGGGATATCGCGTCATACGTCACGCGATATCAACCACCTACGGAAGCAATCATGCTTTTTAAAAACAAGAGTCTCGTTGCTGTAATGTCATGCGCCATGATGCTTGCAGCCGCCCCGTTACTCCCTGATGGCCTGTCGATCATGGGCTCCGCATACGCGAAGGACGGTGGCGGTGGCGGCGGAAACGGCGGCGGTGGCGGTGGTGGAAACGGCGGCGGAAACGGCGCAGGCCACGGCGGCGGTATGGGTGGCGGACACGCCGGTACAGGCCACTCCGGCAGTAACGGCCGCGGCAACGGGCTGGACAGCGACCATGCTGGCAAATCCGTGCGCGACCATGGCATCAGCGGGAACCATTTCGGTAGTGAGCGCAATGATGATAACGGTCATGGCACCACGACCTCAGGCATCGCCCATTCCAAAGATACTCGCGGCATCTCCAAGGCCAGGGCTATTTCGGCCTCGACGCCGGGTGATCACAACACCAAAGGCCTGAGTAAAGCCGGACTGTCGACCTCGAAAAAAACCCATTGAGTTCGCGGTTGTAGACATCAGTTTCAGAAAAGCCAAAAACCCGCTGAAAGGCGGGTTTTTTGCAACTGGAATGTACGCGGGATTGGTGTTCGACAGCGGTCAATGGTGGGAGCGGGCTTGCTCGCGAAGACGGACTCACAGCCGACGACGAGGGTGGCTGACCCTCCGCTTTCGCGAGCAAGCCCGCTCCCACAGATCCTCAATTGGCCGCCATTGGCCGTGTTCGCAGGCCCTTTTTCACGTCTGAAGGGCTTCGGTGAAGTTGTGCGGCCAGGCTTCCAGCACCGCATCGACCAGCATTTTGCGCAGCCGCGAAGGCATCAGCGAACCGGTGTTGATCAGCCGGTCGAACTCGCTGCCCGTGGCCAGTTCAATCAACGCCCGGATGCCCTGTAAGGCCGATGCATTCAGATCCACCACCGGCTCGAAATGCACCTTCTGCAAGATAGGTTTGCCCAGCAGCATTGACAGACGCTCGGTGATCAGTTGACGGCTGATCGATATCCCGTGCTGTGCGTGGTTATCGACAAAGCGCGCCGAACGGACCTCGGCCTTGTCGATCGCTAGGCCGATCTGCGCGAAACCGACCGACTCGAGATCGAGCGGGTGCGGTTCGCAAAAGCGTCAGGACGTTATCAGTGAGTAATGACAGGTTTGTGACCGGGGCTTTTGCCAGTGCCGTCGCTGGACCCGTTTGTACTCACCCGACGCCACCGCTCGCACGAGCGGTACCGGGGCGTGGGCTGACCTGGACTGGCCGTGGCTATTTCACCGGCTCTCCTGGCTTGATATCCCCGCAAAAAATATCGACGTTGCCATCGGTCGAAGCTGTTCGCACGACCACCGAATATTCGCCGGCAAGCAGCGTTTGCAGCGGGACAGGTGCGGTTCTGGAAAACGTCCAGCCGCGTATGGGTTGGCGTTCGGTGTTGACGGTGTCGTTCATCGCGTAGGCGACTGCCCCGGGTTGCTGGCAACTGCCTTTATTGATGAAGGAGTAAAGACGCAAGGGCAGGATAACCCCGGTTGGAACACCGCTGACGAAGAAACTGAGCCCGGTTTTCTGGTCATAGCCTGTCAACGTGACGGTGCCGATCTGACCGGCGTTTTGCCGGGTGGCGACCAACGTTACGTTCACGCCGTGGTTCGATGAAGTGGCGCAGCCGAAAAGGCTTGCCGTCACTATGAGTGCTGCCACTGAGATTTTGAGATTCATTGCCAAACTCCTGAGTTGAAGAACTGCAATGGGGGAGTTAGCGGGTATAGCGCATTTATCGCCTTCGTGACGTCGTCCATATAAGGCTTTCTATTTTTGAGCGGTGATGGTGGGGCGACTGTCTCTTTCGCCAGCCATTTGGCGGCGTAGCTGTGTAAACCGGCTACATTTGTAACTGGTCGAGCCAGCGTGGATTGCCTGCGGGCACACGTGCTTCGATGCCGATGAAGGTTGGCTATGGTTACGCGTGCAGTTAAAGGATTGTGCGGTCAGTTGAGCCCACTCATCATCCGCATGGACGATTGGCGACTGGAGTGACTGATGAATCAACAAGGCAGCCATCCGCATGAGCGGATTCCGGATACTCCGCAGCGGGGTAGCGTGCGCAGCCTGTTGATCCCGCAATGGCTCGGCAGTTACCGGCCAGACTGGCTGCGAGGCGATGTGGTCGCCGGGCTGACGGCAGCGGCCGTGGTCATTCCCAAGGCGCTGGCGTACGCCACCATTGCCGGCTTGCCGGTGCAGGTCGGGCTGTACACGGTGCTGGTGCCGATGGTGATTTACGCCGTGCTCGGCACCTCGCGCCCGCTCAGTGTCAGCACCACGACCACCCTGGCCATTCTCGCCGGCTCCGCGTTGGGCCAGATCAGCCCCGAGGGCGATGCGGCGACTTTACTGGCGGGTTCCGCCACGCTGGCCCTGATGGTGGGCGCGATCCTGATCGTCGCGGGGCTGCTGCGCCTGGGCTTCGTTGCCAATTTCATTTCCGAGCCGGTGCTGGTGGGTTTCAAGGCCGGCATCGGCGTGGTCATCGTGCTCGACCAGTTACCCAAGCTGTTGGGCACGCACATCGACAAAGGCGGCTTCCTGCACAATCTGCTGGCCACCTTTCAGAGCATCGGTCACGCCTCGCTGCCGACCGTGGCGGTGGGCGTGTTCATGGTCTTGCTACTGGTCGGCATGAAGCGATTTACACCGCGACTGCCCGCACCGTTGATTGCAGTGGCGCTTGGCATCATCGGCATGAGCCTGTTTGGCCTGGAACGCTTTGGTGTGTCCGCCGTCGGTGTGGTGCCGGTCGGGTTGCCCGCACCAACCTTGCCGCTATGGTCGCTGGCCGAAACCCTGTGGCCTTCGGCGATGGGCATCGCGTTGATGAGTTTCACCGAAACCATCGCGGCGGGGCGCGCTTTCGCTCGCAGTGACGAGCCCGCGCCACAGCCGAATCGGGAGCTGCTGGCCACAGGCGTTGCCAACATCGGCGGGGCGTTTCTCGGGGCCATGGTCGCGGGTGGCGGGACCACCCAAACGGCGGTGAACCGCCTGGCCGGCGCCCGTTCGCAACTGGCCGCACTGGTCACCGCCGCATTGGCATTGGGCACTTGCCTGCTGCTGGCACCGCTCATTGGCCTGATGCCCAACGCCACGCTCGCTGCCGTGGTGATTGTGTATTCGGTGGGCCTGATCGAACCGGCGGAATTTCGCGAGATCCTGTCGGTTCGTCGCACTGAATTTGCCTGGGCCGTGGTGGCCATGATCGGCGTGATGCTGTTGGGCACGCTGCAGGGGATCGTCGTGGCAATCGTGGTTTCGTTGCTGGCGCTGGCCTATCAAGTCTCGGACCCGCCGGTGCACATCCTCGGGCGCAAGCCTGGCACCAATGTGTACCGGCCGCAGTCCGCCGAACACGTCGACGACGAACAATTTGACGGGCTGCTGTTGCTTCGGCCTGAAGGCCGGATTTTTTTCGCCAACGCCCAGCGTATCGGCATGAAGATGCACCCCCTGATCGAGCAAGCAAGGCCTGCCGTGGTGATTCTGGACCTGCGCAGCGTGTTCGACCTGGAGTACACCGCCCTGAAAATGCTCACCGGGGCGGAACAGCGACTGCGGGAAAAAGGCATTTCGCTGTGGCTGGTAGGCATGAGCCCGAGTGTATGGGACATGGTCATCAAGGCTCCATTGGGCCGTACGTTGGGCGAGGCGCGGATGTTCCTGAACCTGGAACTGGCGGTGGAACATTACCAACACAGTCGACGCTGAATAAACGCGGCCGGGAGTACTCCGGACGCTGTGTGACGCATTGAAGGAGGTAACGGGCATGGCAAAGAAGAAGGTTGCAACGAAAAGCAAACCGGTTGAAAGCGGCAAGCTCAAGAGCAAGGTTTATCTCGAGGAGCTGGCGCGGCTGCATGTCGAGATGGTCAAGCTGCAGGAGTGGGTGCAGCACTCGGGCGCCAAGGTCTGCATCGTCTTTGAGGGCCGTGATGGCGCCGGCAAGGGCGGGACCATCAAGGCACTGACCGAACGGGTCAGTCCGCGGGTGTTCCGGGTGATAGCGTTGCCGGCGCCGACCGAGCGGGAAAAAAGCCAGATGTATGTGCAACGTTATCTGCCGCACATGCCGGCGGCCGGTGAAGTGGTGATCTTCGATCGCAGCTGGTACAACCGCGCCGGTGTCGAGCGGGTCATGGGGTTTTGCAGCGACGAGCAGGTGCGCGCATTTCTCACCGTGGTGCCGCGAGTCGAGCATGCACTGGTCGAATCGGGAATCATCCTGATCAAGTACTGGCTTGAAGTGAGTCAGGAGGAACAGACCCGACGCCTCAAGGAGCGTATCACCGACGGACGCAAGATCTGGAAGCTGTCGCCCATGGACCTCAAGTCCTATAACCGCTGGTACGACTACTCCCGGGCCCGGGACGATATGTTCGAGGCCACCGACACCGAATTCGCCCCTTGGCGGGTCGCCAACTCGAATGACAAGCGCCGGGCACGTCTGAACATCATCAGCGATGTGCTGAACAGCATTCCTTACGAGGATGTACCGCGGGCAAAAGTTAAACTGCCCAAGCGCCAAAGTCCCGGTAACTATCGGGATCCGAACTATCCGTTCAAGTTCATTCCGGAAAAATTCTGATCGATGCATTGGGCAGGAGCCAGCCCGGGCCGGCTCCTGCTGCATGCCATCAGGCCTTGATCACGTACCCATACGCCCGGGTGCGACCACCTTCCTGCTTCAGGTACACGCCTTGCAACTCCGGTGTGAAGCCGGGCAAACGGTTGATGCCTTCTTCCAGGGCCAGGAAGTACTTCAACACCGCGCCACCCCAGATTTCACCCGGTACCACGCACAACACACCCGGTGGATAGGGCAACGCGCCTTCGGCCGCAACGCGACCATCGGCGTCAGCCAGCGCCACCAGTTCGACGTTGCCACGGATGTATTCGATTTGCGCCTGTTGCGGGTTCATGGCCTTTTTCGGGAAGTGTTCCTTGCGGAACATGTCCTTCTGCAATTGCTGCACGTTGTGGTGACGGTAAAGGTCGTGCATTTCCTGGCAGAGCTGGCGAATGGTGTAGTTGCGGTAGCGCTCCTGATGTTGCGCGTAGATGGCCGGCAGCACCCGGCTCACGGGGGCGTCATCGCTGATGAAGCGTTCGAAACGGGCGATTTGCGCGGCCAGGTGGGTCATCTTCGCCCAGTCTTCGGCCGGGGTGAGCAGGAACAGGATGGAGTTCAGGTCGCATTTTTCCGGGACGATGCCGTTCTCGCGCAGAAAATTGGCCAGGATGCCGGCATGAATGCCGAAATCGGTGTAGCTGCCATCGACCGGATCGATGCCCGGCGTGGTGAACAGCAACTTGCACGGGTCGATGAAGTACTGCTTCTCGGCGTAGCCGGCAAAGGCGTGCCAGCGATCCTTCGGATGGAACTCGAAGAAGCGGATGTCATTGGCAATTTCTTCTGTTGGATAGTCTTCCCACGCGCGCCCTTCAATGGTGTATGGCACGAATGGGCGGATCATGGTGCAGGCTTCGAGAATCAACTTGCGCGCTTCAATCCCGAACCTCACGCAGTCTTCCCACAGACGCAGGCCGCTGCGGCCCGAGTGAATGCGTGCATTCACATCCAGCGAGGCGAACAGCGGGTAGAACGGGCTGGTGGAGGCCTGGGCCATGAACGCGTTGTTGAGCCGGTGATGGTTGCAATAGCGGGCCTGGCCTTTGATGTGCCGGTCTTTCTTGTGCACCTGGGAGGCCTGGGAAAAACCGGCCTGCTGTTTATGTACTGATTGGGTGACGAAGATCCCGGGGTCGTTCTCGTCAAGGTCCAGCAACATGGGCGAGCAGTCCTTCATCATCGGGATGAACTGTTCGTAACCGACCCACGCCGAATCGAACAGGATGTAGTCACACAGCTTGCCGATGCGCTCGACCACTTGCCGGGCGTTGTAGATGGTGCCGTCATAGGTACCCAGTTGAATGATCGCCAGGCGAAAGGGTCGTGGCAGCTGGGCCTTGTCCGGGGCGACTTCGGCAATCAGTTCGCGCAGGTAGTCTTCTTCGAAACAGTGGGCGTCGATGCCGCCGATGAAACCATAGGGATTGCGCGCGGTTTCCAGATAGACCGGCGTGGCCCCGGCCTGCAGTAGTGCGCCCTGGTGGTTGGACTTGTGATTGTTGCGGTCGAACAGCACCAGGTCGCCCGGGGTTAACAGGGCGTTGGTCACCACCTTGTTCGACGCCGAGGTGCCGTTGAGCACGAAGTAGGTTTTGTCGGCGTTGAACACTTGCGCCGCGTGTTTTTGCGCCAGCAGCGCCGGGCCTTCGTGGATCAGCAGGTCACCGAGTTTGACGTCGGCGTTGCACATGTCGGCGCGAAACAGCGTCTCGCCGAAGAAATCGAAAAACTGCCGGCCGGCCGGGTGCTTGCGAAAGAACTGGCCGCCCTGGTGGCCCGGGCAGGCGAAGGTCGCGTTGGCTGACTCGGTGTAGTGTTTGAGCGCATCGAAGAACGGCGGCAGCAGGCTTTCTTCATAGGCTTTGGCGGCTGTTTCCAGCTGGTTGCCATGGTATTCGACGTTGCTGGGCGACAGGTCGAAGATGCCGTTCACTTGCAGCAGCACGTCGTTCAGGTGTTTGTAGACTTCTCGGGGGCGGGTGCTGGTGCCGGGGGAAGGCACCAGGAAAATCGGAACATCAAAACCGGTGCGCTGAATGGTGTCGAGGGCTCCGGCCAACACATCATTGACCGACACCACGGCCACGGCGACGTCGGTAAAGTCGGTTTGGCTAAGTGGAACCACCTCACGGGCGTTCAGAAAACATTCGGATGTGCCATCACTGGCGGCGATTTTCAGAGCTTTCATTGGTGGTGTCTCCTGGCGGGCACTCAATTGCCCACGGCTTTTCAGAGATCAACTTCCGAGGGAGCCTTCCAGTTCTCCGGATCGGAAATCATGTCACCACTGTTTATAGAGCATATTCCTGATCTGTCAGGCCTTTTGCTGCGACCTTGCACATCTTGTCACCAGGTGACGACCCATGGATCAAGCGTGAACCAGTGCGATCGTAAACGAGACCACGATCATGCACGCAAAAGCAAAATTGATATTCATGAGGTTTCCATCCAAAACATGATTGACGGCGCCATCTTGAACAGGTCACAGGAAAATAAAAAATTCGGCGTAATGATTTGAAAGATCGAAAAAAATGATACTTGGAGGCGTTTGCCCGGCCGCCCGTTTGTGTTTGCCCCGTGCTTTGGCTAACCTCGCACAAACACGCAGCTTTGCGCACAAGACACGCACAAACGAGCAAAAACATGCACGATATCCATTCTGCTGCCGAACTTCCGTCTGTCCGCCGGCAAAAAATCCTGTTGATCCTCGAACGTGACGGCAGGGTCATGGCCTCGGAGTTGAGCCAGCATTTCGCCGTGTCCGAAGACACCATCCGTCGCGACCTGGCGGAACTGGCCAGTGCCGGCCTGGTGCAGCGAGTACACGGCGGGGCATTGCCGCGGCCCAAAGACACGGGCAAGGACTATTTCACCCGGATCAGCGAAACCGACGAGGTGAAAACCCACCTGGCGCAACTGGCGGCGCGACGGGTGCAGGACGGTCAGATCGTGGTGTTCGATTCCGGTACCACCACCTTGCAGATCGCTCGTTCGCTGCCGGCGGACATCGCCATTACCGCGATCACCGCGTCGCCGATGACCGCCATTACCCTGTCTGAGTACAAAGGCATCAAGGTGATTCTCGCCGGCGGTCAGCTCAACCCGGCAACAATGTCGGCCAGCGGCCACGAAACCCTGCGGCTGCTGGCGGGCATCAAGGCTGATCTGCTGTTTACCGGGGTGTGCGCGATTCACCCGCAGGTGGGACTCAGCTCACTGCATTTTGATGAAGTGCCGGTGAAACAGACGATGCTCGACTGCGCCTCCCACGTGATTGCCGTCACTACGGCGGACAAACTCGGCGCGGTGGAACCCTTTGTCGTCGCGCCTTGCAACCGTGTGCACACGCTGATCACCGAACGACATGTGGCGTCAGGTAATGTCGAGGACTACCGGGCGTTGGGGATCGAAGTGGTGCAGGTTTGAGTGTTTTTTTGTGGGAGCGGGCTTGCTCGCGAAAGCGTACTTTCAGCCGACATCACCGCTGAATGACGCACCGCTTTCGCGAGCAAGCCCGCTCCCACAAGGGTTGTGTGCCGGCCTCGATATTTGTGATCGACATCGATCCCTGTGGGAGCGGGCTTGCTCGCGAAGGCGTACTTTCAGCCGACATCACCGCTGAATGACACACCGCTTTCGCGAGCAAGCCCGCTCCCACAAGGGTTGTGTGCCGACCTCGATTTTTGTGGTCGACATCAATCCCTGTGGGAGCGGGCTTGCCCGCGATGGCGTACTTTCAGCCGACATCACTGCTGAATGACGCACCGCTTTCGCGAGCAAGCCCGTTCCCACAAGGGGTGTGTGCCGGCCTCGATTTTTGTGGTCGACATCAATCCCTGTGGGAGCGGGCTTGCCCGCGAAGAGGCCAGCACAAACAACATCAATGCCGGATGTGCAGCCAATGGCTCAGCGCAGGCGCTCAAGCATCTGGTAGTACCACATGCCGGCAGCGAGCATCGGGTTGCCGAGCAGGTCGCCCATCGGCACACGGATGTGCTGGCAGGCGGCGAAGGTGTCGAACTGTTCCAGTTTCCCTGTGATCGCCCGGCCCATGATTTCGCCCATGATGTGGGTGGTGGCGATGCCGTGGCCGGAGTAACCCTGGCAATACCAGACGTTGTCCGACAGCTTGCCCAGTTGAGGGATGCGGTTGATCACGATACCCATCGCGCAGCTCCACTGGTAATCGATGGCCACGCCTTTTAACGCCGGGAAGGTCTGCTCGATGCACGGGCGCAGTTCGGCGGCGATGTCGCGCGAATCCTTGCCGCTGTAGTTGGCGCCGCCACCGAACAACAGGCGACCGTCAGCGGTGAGGCGGTAGTAGTCGAGCACGAAGCGGCAGTCGTAGACCGCCAGGTCTTCGGGGTTGATCTGTTTGGCCAGGTCGCCCAGCGGCGCGGTGGTGACGATGCCGCCCATGGCCGGGAAAATCTTGCCCTTGAGCTTGCCCGGTTCCAGCTTGTGGTAGACGTCGCCGGCCAGCAGCACCTGATTGGCGTCGATGTGCCCGTGGGCGGTGCGTACTCCAGGCGTGTCTCCATGAATGATCTCCAGCACTTCGCTGTTTTCGAAGATCAACGCACCCAGGCTTTCGGCGGCGCGAGCCTCACCGATGCACAGGTTGAGCGGGTGCAGGTGCATGTTGCGGGTGTTCTTGATCGCGCCGTGGTAGAGGTCGCTTTGCAGCAGGTCGCGTACCTGGCTGCGGTCGAGCAGGTTGACCTCGTCGCCCATGCCACGGTGCACCGCCTCGTTGTAATCCTTGCGCAAGCCGTCCATGTGCGCGGGTTTGTACGCGGCGTGCAGGTGACCGTGCTTGAGGTCGCAGGCGATGCCGTATTTTTCCACGCGCTGCCGGATGATCTGGTGTCCGCGCCAGCGCAGGTTCCAGATGAAATCGTCGACTTCATCGCCGATGGTGCGGCGCATCTGTTTGCGCATGGCTTCATCGCCCGACAGGCTGCCGGTGACCTGGCCGCCATTACGTCCGGTGGCGCCCCAGCCGATCTTGTGGCTTTCGACGATGGCGACCTTCAGGCCTTTTTCCGCCAGCTCGACGGCGGTGGCAACACCGGTGAAGCCGCCGCCGATGATCACCACGTCAACCTTGTGCCGGCCTTGCAGCGTCGGGTAATCGGTGTCCTGGTTGAGGGTGGCGGTGTAGTAGGAATTGCAACGTTGAGTCATGTCAGTGTCCAGGCAGAATTGGGAGAAACCAATGCCGGTCAGGCGAGCGCAGTCACTGTGGGAGCGGGCTTGCTCGCGAAAGCGGAGTGTCAGTCACCACAAATGCTGAATGTGCGGGCCTCTTCGCGAGCAAGCCCGCTCCCACAGGTTCTGTGTATGGCTGAGCGTGTAAGGAAGGAGCTCGCCAATCAGGCGAGCAGGGCGCTATCCGGCGGACGTGCGGAGTGACGCAATTTTGAACGGCGCAGGGCCATGGGCAGGTTGACGATGCGCTTCATGCAATGCCGTCCACGGCCAGCAGCGCGGTGGCCTGGATCGAGAGGTTCAGCAGGTGCTGTTCTGACGGCAAAGTACGCATGGCGCAGGTTTCCAGCGGCGGAAATCGTCGGTGGCGTGCAGTACAAGCCATCCGGGGATGGCTGGATACTAGGGAGGATTGTGACGCGTGTAAATGTTTGATTCAGAACATCAGGTGCACAACCAGGCCGATCAATCCGCAGCCGATCAAGACCTCGATCACTCCGCGCTTGAACCGCAGCAAGGCAATGCCCGCCGCCATGGCGATCAGCAGCGACGGCCAGTCCAGTGGTCCTGCGAAGCCTTTGGGCCAAAGCACGTGGTAGCCAAAGAAACAGGCCAGATTGAGAATCACGCCAACCACGGCGGCCGTAATGGCCGTCAGCGGTGCGGTGAATGTGAGTTCGTTGTGCGTCGACTCAACCAGCGGTCCGCCGGCGAGGATGAACAGGAACGAAGGCAGGAAGGTGAACCAGGTCACCAGCGTGGCGGCAACGGCGCCGGCGACAAAGGCCTGATCCGGGCCGAAGACCTGATGCACGTAGGCACCGATAAAACCGACGAAGGCGACGACCATGATCAACGGTCCGGGGGTGGTTTCACCGAGCGCCAGGCCGTCGATCATCTGCGTCGGTGTCAGCCATCCAAAATGGCCGACCGCGCCCTGATACACATACGGCAGCACGGCATAGGCACCGCCAAAGGTCAGCAGCGCAGCCTTGGTAAAGAACCAGGCCATCTGGGTCAGCGTGCCTTCCCAGCCAAACAACGCGGCGAGCATGGCCATGGGCAGTGCCCACAGAATGGCCCCGATAACGGCCAGACGCGCCAGTTTAAAGCCACTGAAACGGGCATGTTCAGGGGTTGGGGTGTCATCGTCGATCACTGCCGGGCCGAAGGATTTTTTCGCCGCGCTGTGGCCACCGGCCCTGAATTTTTCCGGCGCCAGTCGTCCGCCGAAAAATCCGATGACCGCCGCGCCGAGCACGATCAGCGGAAACGGCATGTTGAGCACGAAGATGGCCGCGAAGGACGCGGCGGCGATGCCCCATAACCAGCCATTCTTCAGCGCCCGCGAGCCGATCCGGTGAGCTGCCTGCACCACGATGGCCGTGACCGCCGGCTTGATCCCGTAAAACAGTCCGGCGACCACAGGCACTTCACCAAAGGCGATGTAAACCCACGACAGCGCAATCAGGATGAACAACGACGGCAATACAAACAGCACGCCAGCGATCACACCGCCCCAGGTCCGGTGCATGAGCCAGCCGATGTAAGTCGCCAACTGCTGAGCCTCAGGCCCGGGCAGTAACATGCAGTAGTTGAGGGCGTGCAGAAAGCGCCGCTCGGAGATCCAGCGCCGGCGCTCGACCAGTTCCTGATGCATGATCGAAATCTGCCCCGCCGGCCCGCCAAAACTGATGAAACCAAGCTTGAGCCAGAACAAAAAGGCTTCGTGCAGACTGATAGACCGGGGCTGCGGCACAACCTGTTCGGTGACCGGGGAGGGCGTGGGGCTCAAGCGGAAATTCCTTGTGCAGAGGATCTTTGAGCCAATGACTGTAGCTACGCCGGAGCGCGTTGCATAGTCGCTTGAGGCTGCGTATCTGCCCAGCGCTCGATGGCTGATCGGTCGCTGTCACGGGCGTCGACCCAATGTGTGCCGGACGCCCCTTCTTCGCGCTTCCAGAACGGCGCGCTGGTTTTCAGGTAGTCCATGATGAACGCACAGGCTTCGAAAGCGGCTTGACGATGCTGGCTGCTGACGCCGACAAACACGATCGGCTCGCTGATTGACAACGGGCCGATCCGATGCACGATCTCTACGCCCCGCAGTGGCCATCGGGCCTTGGCGTCGTCGATGATTGTTTGCAGTGAGCGTTCGGTCATACCCGGGTAGTGCTCCAGAAACAACCCGGTGACCGCCTCACCCTGATTGATGTCACGCACGTAGCCGACGAAGTTGACCACGGCACCCACGCCCGGATCATTCGCCTGCAGGCTGTCGATCAACTGGCTGATGTCAAACACTTCACGCTGGACCCGAACCGTCATGCCTCAACCCCCGGTGACCGGTGGGAAAAAGGCGATCTCGTCATAGTCTTCGATCACCCGGTCCGGATGGCACAGCTCCTGGTTCAGTGCACACATCAGGTTGCTTTCACCGAGTACCTGGCTCCACAACTCGCCGCGAGCCATCAGCAAGCGGCGCACGTCTTCGATGGTCCTGAGGCTGTCGGTCAGGGGCAGTTTTTCACCGCCCAGGTTGAGCTGCTCGCGGTAACGGGCGAAGTAATTGATCAGGATCATTGTGCGTCCTCGAACTTGAAATGACCGGAGCGGCCACCGTGTTTACTGAGCAGGCGGATGTCATCGATGACCATGCCGCGGTCCACGGCCTTGCACATGTCGTAGAGGGTCAACGCCGCCACACTGACGGCGGTGAGGGCTTCGAGCTCGACCCCGGTCTGGCCCTCGACGCGGCAGGTGCCGAGGATTTTCACGCTGTCCGGTGTGCAGGCCTTGAGTTCGACGTGGATCGAACTGAGCAGCAGGGTGTGGCACAGCGGGATCAGCTCATGGGTTTTTTTCGCCGCCATGATTCCAGCGATCCGCGCCACGGCAAATACGTCGCCTTTGGGGTGGCCGTCGCTTTGAATCAGCTTCAGGGTTTCCGGGCGCATCCGCACCCAGGCCTGGGCCTGGGCTTCACGCTGCGTCGGGGTTTTTTCGCTGACATCGACCATGTTGGCGCGACCCTGGCTGTCGAGGTGGGTCAGGCCATTGGCCGATGCATTTGAAATGTCTGTCATGGGAAGTTCCTGCGCTTGCCAGCGCGGTGATCAGGTGAAGGCATCATGCCGGGCTGTAAATGCGTGGTGCGTTACGGTGGGGGACGTGAATCAGGTTGAGGCGATGCTTGATCGCCCATTGCACGGTCAGGGCGGTGGGCGCCGACAGACTGACCAGCGTGCCGAGCCGGGCTCTGACGGCCTTGTGGATCAATTCCAGGCTGCAACGGCTGGTGACCACGGTGAAGCCGCTGCGGCTGTCGATGCCGGCGTGCTGCAGGGCGCCGATCAACTTGTCCAGTGCGTTGTGGCGGCCAATGTCTTCGCGGCAGATCTGCGCGTTGCCTTGGCTGTCGAAGTACAGCGCTGCGTGCAGTGCGCCGCTGCTGCGGGCCATTTGTTGTGCCTGTTCGATGCGGCTGCGAATGTCGATGAAGTGCTCGGCGGGCGGCAGGGCAACCGGGTCGAGAATGTCCAGTTTCGGCAGGGCCTGCTCCAGCGCTTCTACGCCGCACAGGCCGCAGCCACTGGTACCGGCCATTTGTCGACGATGTTTTTTCAGTGCCCAGAACGCGCGGCTGGAGATCTGCACGTCTGCCTGAACGGCCTGGTCGAAGTGGGTCAGGCGCAGGTCGTAGATTTCGTTCTGGTCCTCAACGATGTCGTTGCTGACGCTGAAGCCTCGGATGAAATCTTCCAGGTTGCCCGGCGAGACCATCATCACGGCCTGACTCAAACCGTTGTAGGTGATTGCCAGGGCGATCTCGGCGGCCAGCGCTGCCTGACAGACTGTCGCGGTGTTGTCGTATTCGCGAAAGTTCACGCTCAGCGGTTTGGGTGCGGGGGCGTTGGTATCGCTTCGAACATCGGCTTGATCAACTTGGCACAACATGAAAAGAACCTCGAAGCGCTGAATTGAGTTCAGGCTACGGGTAACTTTCCAGAGCGTCCAATCGCTTGTTCCGATTCGCCGATTGGTGATGTCTATCAGGCTGGCCAAACATGTCCGGTTCGGTTTTATATAAAACCGAAAGTTGATCAGTTAGTCCGACTGAATAAAGTTCGTGCTTCGGCGAAACACTTCTCGGCAATCGCCGAACGTGGCTCGGTCTTGCGCATCACCAGGCCCAGGGGCGCGAGTACGCTGGCATCCGGCAATTCGATGAACGACAGGTGTTCGATGGGCTCTTCCAGGCCGCTGTCCAGCGGCATGATCGCGCAGCAGAAACCTTCGTGAATCGCCTGCAGCAACTGATAAGTCGAATCGCTTTCCAGGATCGGCTGCGGGTCCAGTCCGCGGCTGCGAAAACTCAGGTCGATGGATTTGCGGTAGTGCATGCCGTTGCTGAGCATCCCCAGCGGCAGTTCAGCGGCGTCCTCCCAGCTCATTTGCGTGCC
This sequence comes from Pseudomonas sp. GM48, assembly GCF_000282335.1. Lineage (GTDB taxonomy): Bacteria > Pseudomonadota > Gammaproteobacteria > Pseudomonadales > Pseudomonadaceae > Aquipseudomonas. Next base: position 2,865 of record NZ_AKJM01000015.1, on the reverse strand, counting down.
GTCGAAATGGAAGTGGCGGGTGTCGTACAGCAGGCCGACGCGGGTCTCGCCGATCTCGAAAAACTCGAAATAGCTCGGGTTGACGTGATCGAGGTAGCACACGCCCAGGTCCAGTTGATTGTTGCCAAGGCCCTCGATGATCTGGTCGGAACTCAAGGAAGACAGGCTGTACTTGAGCTCGGGAAAGCTGCGGGACAGGCCCTGAATGTAGGTAACAGGGTTGAAGCTGCTGAGTGGCACCAGCCCCAGGCGCAAGTTACCGACGAGTTGTCCCCGGCACGCGGCAGCCTCGGCGAAGAGCCCGTCGTGGGCGGCCAGCAGGGTTCTGGCCCACGCCAGTACGCGTTCGCCAGCCTGGGTAAAACCCTCGAAGCGCTGGCCCCGGGTGACCAACACCAGGTCCAGTTCATCCTCCAGGTTGCGCAGGCGCATCGACAGCGTGGGCTGGGTGATGTGGCAGCGCGCAGCCGCCTGGCCGAAGTGGCGGGTCTGCTCCAGGGCGATCAGGAATTTGAGTTGTTTGATGTCCATGACGGCACCTGCTGGCGGGGGAGTGAGGGGTAAGTATTGACTCAGGTGCGCAAGACACAAGGCGAGGTAGAAAACATGAGGTGCGGACGATCTCATTGTCTTCGGCGTGCGTCCAATCACTGGTATTTAAGGGGTTATCGATGGGCTCTATCACTGATGCCTTTTCTGGTCTTTTTATATTGATAGATAGGCTCGATAGTCTGGTTGGTTAGAGTGATTAGACACGGCTCGATTTATCGAATTAGTCTCAGGAAGTTATTTAATTTAGCTATTTAATTCATGCCTGCCGGAGAATCCCATGAGCGTCAAACCGGATGCGTTGTTTATACCCTTGAATATTGCCGTGCTGACCGTTAGCGATACCCGTGAATATGCCAATGACACCTCCGGCCAGTTACTCGTCAGTCGTCTGCTGGAAGCCGGCCACACCCTGAGCGAGCGCAACCTGCTCAAGGATGACCTCTACAAGATCCGCGCGCAGGTGGCGAACTGGATTGCCGACGACGGCATTCAGGTGGTGCTGATTACTGGCGGTACCGGGTTCACCGGTCGCGACAGCACACCCGAGGCTGTGGCCTGTTTGCTGGATAAGCAGATCGATGGCTTCGGCGAACTGTTCCGGGCGATTTCGATCCTCGACATTGGCACCTCGACAGTGCAGAGCCGGGCGTTGGCCGGGCTGGCCAATGGCACGCTGGTCTGCTGCCTGCCGGGGTCCACGGGCGCCTGCCGCACCGCATGGGAAGGCATCCTCGCCGAACAGCTCGACGCTCGCCACCGGCCATGCAATTTCGTGCCGCACCTTAAGCCTGTGCAAGCCTGCGGGACGCGGGGATGAGTCGATCACCCTTGATGCCGGTGGAGGAGGCCATCGACCGTTTGCTGACAATGGCCGAGGCGCGGTGGATTGAAGACAGTGAAGCGGTGCCGCTCAGTGCCGCCAGGCAACGGGTACTGGCCAATGACCTGGTGGCGACTCTCGATCTGCCGCCGTGGCCGAACAGCGCCATGGATGGTTTTGCCCTGAATGTCGAGGGTTGGGACGGGGAACCGCTGGCCGTGTCGCAACAGGTGTTTGCCGGTCATGCCCCCGAAGCCCTGGCACCGGGAACCTGCGCGCGCATCTTCACCGGCGCTCCTGTTCCACCGGGTGCCAACTGCGTGGAGATGCAGGAGAACACCGAGGTACTGGATGACGGGCGTATCTGCTTCAAGCAGCCACTGAGCGCCGGCAGTAACATCCGCCCGCAAGGCCAGGAAAACCGCGTCGGCGATGTGCTGCTGCATGCCGGTAAGCGCCTCGGTCCGTTCGAACTGGCGGTCGCGGCGGCGCAGGGCTGCACCCATGTGCAGGTGGTGCGGCGACCGCGGGTGGCGTTGTTGTCGACCGGCGATGAACTGGTCGAGCCGGGCAATCCCCTCAAGCCCGGCAGCATCTACAACAGCAACCGTACATTGTTGAACCACTGGTTGAATGCGTTGGGTTGCGAGGTGATTGATGCCGGCATTCTTCCCGACGAGCCACGCCAGACGCGGCTCAAGCTCGAACAGCTGCAACACACGGCAGACCTGATGCTCAGCACGGGTGGTGTGTCCGCCGGTGACGCCGACTGCCTCGGCCAGGTGCTGCGCGAGTGCGGCAAACCGTTGCTGTGGAAACTCTCGATCAAACCCGGAAAGCCGTTGACCGTGGGCCACTTCGGCCGCGTGCCGGTGATTGGCCTGCCGGGTAATCCTACATCGGCATTGGTGACTTTCGGCCTGTTGGCCCGGGTTTATCTGTTGCGGATTCAGGGCGTGGAAGACGTCGAGCCGTTGAGTTTCCCGGTCAGGGTCGGCTTTGCCTGGCCCAAACCCGGGAGTCGCCGCGAGTACCTGCGGGCGAAACTCGAAGCCGGTCGGGCGGTGCTCTATCCGAACCAGAGTTCAGGCGTGTTGCTGGGCGCATCCTGGGCCGATGGACTGGTGGAAGTGCCGGAAGGCTGCACCCTGGAAGTGGGCGACACAGCGCGGTTCATACCCTTCAGCGAACTGTTCTGACACTGACTCGGTGGGAGCGGGCTTGCTCGCGAAGAGGCCGGCACATTCAACAGAGATGTTGCCTGACCTGACGCCTTCGCGAGCAAGCCCGCTCCCACAGTTTTGATCTTCAATGAACGCCAATCCCACGGCCGACCACAATCCCTTGTGGGAGCGGGCTTGCTCGCGAAGAGACCGGCCCATCCAACAGAGATGTCGATTGACCTGACGCTTTCGCGAGCAAGCCCGCTCCCACAGTTTTGATCTTCAGTGAACGCCAATCCCGCGGCCGGCCACAATCCCTTGTGGGAGCGG
>NZ_AKJM01000014.1 GCF_000282335.1 Pseudomonas sp. GM48 | reverse complement strand
GCCACATCTGATACAGCGTTTCGGCCAGCGTTGGTGCTTCAATTTTCGAAACGATAGGACGTGGAGATTAGAAGCCGTAAGGCCGTTTCTGACCTAAACACTTGAGTAGGATGCTGGCATCAACACCAACGGCTCAGTCAAAAAAAACTGGAGCGTCCGTGAACTTCTTCACATCAACGCGATGGGCGAAAGATCTTCGTTTCCACGAGCAGAGCTTCCCACGAACGCAACCAGGTCGAAAAACTCAACAGCCCCGAATCCATCCAGCGCTCCGAAGCACTGCTACGCCAGTGTTGAAGGATTTTTCCCCTCCTCCGATGAAAAGTACGCCCTCAGGGCCTCTGTGCTGCGAGGCATGGACAGCGTGTTCGCCGTCAGCTGACTGCCCCTGCTGCCGGCCAAGGCACGTTCGAGACGGTCCTGATGGTTGATCGACTGACTGAGATCGGTGTTCTGGTTGTCACTCAGCTGAGTCGCCGCATAGCCAACCAGCGCCGCGCAGGGTTGGTCCTGGGCGAGTTCGGCGGCCAAATCCAGGCTGGAAGCGACCCAGAATTGCTAATGGAATTTGCGGTCTTGTATCTTCAGGCGGGTGAACTGCAAATCCTTGAGCAAGGCCTGGCCCCAAGTCGCGACGGAAAGGAGGATCAACAGCCAGATGACGGCGTGTTCGATGGATTCGAAATTTGATGCGATCAGGTTCATGGTCAGGCTTTCCAACAAGGCATTGGATCAGTTGTAGTGATGCGTCGTCCCGGAAGCCCCGGCCGAGGTCGAGCAACTCACCGTAGGGTGCCGGGTGCTGAAACACCCTCAGGGCACTTGTGGCGCTCTAGACATTGCCAATTGATAGACTCCTGTAAAGCTTCAGATTGAATGCGTCGAAGCTTGGACTACCGTGCCGGCTCCGACTGAGTCACCGTAAGTGGCACCGATGAAAACACCGCGGTGTCCGTGAGCTTCTCCACGTTGACGCGATGGGGAAAGATGTTCTTTGCCACGAACAGATCATCGACTTGCTGCAAGGCCTCAATATCCCGCGGCTCGACCGGCAACAGCGATTCATCGCCCCAGCTGCGCAGGCGCTGCGAGACGTCCAGCGGAATGTCGTTGACCTTGGCGAAGACCCGGGCGTACTCGTCAGGATTCTGCCGGGCCCACTCGAACGCCATGGCGAAACGCTGCAACACGTCACTGAGCGCCTTGCGCTTGAGCGGGTCGGTGAGGGCTTCATCCGAGGCGGTAATGAAGGTCAGCCCGGTATTGATGCCCTCGCCGCTGATCAGCACCCGCGCGCCCTGCTGCTCGGCAAACGCCTGATAGATACCGAACGTGGCCCAAGCTTCGATCTTGCCGGCATTGAACGCCGCGAGGGCGTCGGTCGGCAGGACGAAGCCGACGCTGACGTCTTTCTCGTCAACCCCGGCATTGGCCAGTGCGCGAATCAACAGGTACTGGGAAATGCTGCCTCGGGCCGAAGACACCACAACGTTTCGGCCTTTCAGATCCGCCACGCCATGAATGGCCGAATCGGCGGGTACCAGGATCGCAATCCCTCTTGATTGACTGCGCCGAACGGCGACGATGCGCAACGGCGTACCGCCGGTAGCCGCCGCAAGCACCGGGGTATCGCCGGCCGGGGCCAGATCGACGGCGCCGGCGCGCAAGGCTTCGAACAAGGGCGCCGCGCCCTGGAAGTTCGCCCACTCGACCTTGTAGTCGATACCCTCCAGCGCATTCGCTGCCTCGACCACGGTGCGCAAGCCTTTGGCTTGATCGCCCAATACCAACGTCACACCCGACAAGTCTGAGCGGACAGTGGATGCCGTTTTGTTGTCGACTGTTTCGCCGCAACCGCCAAGCAGCAGTGCGGCTCCCGAGAGCAACACAGCTGCAGACTTCCATACGCGTAGCGACATGGCTGCCCCTCCCTGGATCAAAAGACTGGAAGCGAAATCAACCATGGGCGAAACGCCGAACCGAAGTATTGGGTGCCCGGCTCTCAGCGACGGCAACGGTTTCCACTTCAACGCCCAACAAACCCAGCAACCGCGCGCGGATGGCCTGAAAACCTTCTTGGCCGGTGTCTCGGGCCCGGGGCAGATCGATGGTCAATTGGTCGGCGATCTTCCCATTGGCCAGCACGATGACCCGGTCAGCCAACAGGATGGCTTCATCCACATCGTGGGTGACCAGCAACACCGCCGGCGTGTGCTTACGCCACAACTCGATGATCAGCCGATGCATCCGAATCCGGGTCAACGCATCGAGTGCGGCGAACGGTTCATCCAGCAACAACAGTTTGGGCTCGCGGACCAAACCGCGGGCCAGTGCCACGCGTTGAGCTTCACCGCCGGAGAGCGTGGCCGGATAGGCTTCGAGCCGATGAGCCAGTCCCACTTCAGTCAGTGCCTGCACCGCGCGAGCCCTGGCATCCGGGATGTGCAGACCGAGAACCACGTTCTTCCAGGCGCGCTTCCAGGGCATTAGACGAGGCTCCTGAAACACCGCCGCCCTCGCCTTCGGCACAACCAATTGACCACTATCAATACTGTCGAGCCCGGCCAGGCTGCGCAGCAAAGTAGTCTTGCCCGAACCGCTGGCCCCCAGCAACGCGACGAATTCGCCGGGGGCGATGTCCAGATCCAGGCCATCGATGACCCGCTGCTGGCCGAACTGGCGCACCACATTGCGCAGTTGTACCGGTGCTGGCGAATGTGCAGATTTCGTCGTGTTCAAAAGATCGATGCTCGACATATCAGTTCCTCACAAAAGATGGGCGCCAGGCCAGGGCAAAACGTTCAAGAGTACGGATCAGCCCGTCGATCAACAGACCCAGGACGCTGTAAATCAGCAGGCAGATCACGATCACATCGGTGCGCATGAAGTCCCGTGCATCACTGGCCAGGAAGCCGATGCCGGCGGTGGTGTTGATTTGCTCGACGAACACCAGCGCCAGCCAGGAAATCCCCAGGGAGTAGCGCAGGCCGACAAAGAATGAGGGCAAGGAACCCGGCAGAATCACATGCCAGATCAACTCGCGACGATTGAGACCCAGGGTGTTGGCGGCCTCGATCAGCTTGGGGTCGATGTTGCGAATGCCGGCGAAGAGGTTCAGGTACACCGGGAACGTCGTACCGGTGACGATCAGCGCAATCTTGGTGAATTCGCCGATACCGAACCAGAGAATGAACAGCGGCACCAACGCCAGCGAAGGAATGGTGCGCAGCATTTGTAGCGGCGAATCGAGTATCACCTCGCCGCGCTTGGACAACCCACTGATCAGAGCCGCGACCACACCAATGCTGACGCCAATACTCAAGCCCACCAGCGCCCGTTGCAGTGATACCAACAAGTGCTTTCCCAGTTCGCCGGATGCAATCATCGCCCAGAGCGTGCCGCCAATCTGCGAGGGCGCCGCGATGACGCGCTGCGGGATCAGCCCCGCTTGTGACGCCAGTTCCCATAACAGCAACAGCGCGATCGGGCTGAGCAAACGCAGCAACACTTCAGGTGTCCGCCAATTGCGCAACCAATTGGGGAGCAGCCTCGATGCGCCCTGCAACTCACCTGTGTGGCGGGCTGCCTTGTTGACGGAAAACGAGCCACGGGTGCTCTGCGTATCGAAGATCTTTTCAGTCATCAGGCTTCCTTCCTCATAAAGAACATGGCCAGAGGTGCCATGCGTCAGCTTCGGTTTTCATGCTATTCGCATAAAAAACATCAGTGAAATTCTTTTTAGGAATAACCTAATATGATTAAAAATCAGATAACAGATCAGCCTGATAAATTGTTTGCATAATAAATACGCACCTTCCTTGCCCGCCGCGGGCTGCAGGGTAGGCATTATTAAATATGCATACATTTCATACAGTGTAATTATCATCATTCTGTATATTAATAATTAACTTAGAACCAAACGGCATTTCACAGCCTCACCCGCCACGCCTATTTTTGGCTCTACAGACCGACCCCAATGCCAGGTGGAGGCTTGAATCACGCCTATCCAACGACAAGGAACTCCCCATGACGATTGAATTCATCGGCTACATCGGCGGTCACCATTCTTCGGAAATCCACCCTCGTAGCGGCCCCACTCTGCAGCCCGAATACGTGGAAAAGGTCGCACGTGCCCATGACGAGGCCGGGTTCGATCGGGCCTTGGTGGCCTTCCACTCCAACAGCCCGGACAGCACGCTGATTGCCTCGCACGCCGCCAGCGTGACGAAAAACCTCAAGTTCCTGATTGCCCATCGACCGGGTTTTGCCGCCCCGACCCTGGCCGCACGGCAGTTCAACACACTCGACGTCTTCAACGGCGGGCGCACCGCCGTACACATCATCACCGGCGGCGATGATCGGGAACTGCGCGCCGATGGCAGCTACATCGACAAGGACGAGCGCTATGCGCGTACTGACGAATACCTCGACGTGCTGCGTCAGGAATGGACCAGCGAAAAACCCTTCGACCATGAGGGCAAGTATTACCAGGTCGAAGGCGCGCACTCCGCTGTGAAGTCACCGCAACAACCGCACATTCCCTTGTACTTCGGCGGCTCATCGACGGCGGCCATCGAAGTGGCGGGCAAACATGCGGACGTGTATGCGCTGTGGGGCGAAACCTACGAACAAGTACGCGACGTGGTGAAGCAAGTGCGCGCCGAGGCCGCCAAACATGGTCGTAGCATTCGCTTCAGTTTGTCATTACGCCCGATTCTGGCGGACACCGAAGACCAGGCCTGGGAGCGTGCCGAACGCATCTTGCAACAGGCCACCGCGCTAGCCGAGCAGAACGGTTTTGTGCGCCGCGAACCACCCAACGAAGGCTCGCGTCGCCTGCTCGCCGCTGCCGCCCAAGGCTCTCGCCTGGATAAGCGACTGTGGACCGGTATCGCCGGGCTGCTGGGTGCACAAGGGAACTCGACCTCACTGGTCGGCACTGCGGAACAAGTGGCCGAAGCCTTGCTCGACTACTACGACCTGGGCATCACCACGTTCCTCATTCGTGGCTTCGATCCGCTTGAGGACGCCATCGACTATGGCAAGCGCCTGATCCCGCTGACCCGCAAGCTGGTGGCAGAGCGTGAACGGCAAAACGCAGAAAAAGTCGCTTGATCGCGATGAGTAACTGATGTGGGAGCGAGCTTGCTCGCGATGAGGGCTGCACATTCAACAGGGATGTTGACTGAAAATCCAATATCGCGAGCAAGTCGGATCGCCGCACCGTCGCTCCCACAGTTGCTTCGGGGGAGCCACAAGGGCTACGTCCACCACGTAGCCCTTTGGGGAGAAACTCAGTTCTTGTAGTCGCTATCGCTGCGCTCCAACTGACGGATCAACGCATCCCAGTGCCGCGCTACACCCGGCCCGTCGCCGCTCTTGAACACCTCGGCCTGTTTCTCGACCTTGGCCACCACTTCGGCTGGCGGGAAGATCAACTCGACGTTACCAGCAGCCTGCGCCGCGATCTGAATATTGCAGGCCCGCTCCAGTCCGTGCAGCTGGTGAAACGCATGCTCAACGCTGACGCCCGCAGTGAGCAAACCGTGATTGCGCAGGATCAACACACTTTTATCGCCAAGATCCGCCACCAGACGCTCACGCTCGTCCAGATCCAGCGCCACTCCTTCGTAACCGTGATAAGCCACCCGCCCGGAAAAACCGATCGAATGCTGGGAAATCGGCAGCAACCCGTCGCGCTGAGCGGACACCGCAATGCCGTCGCGGGTATGGGTATGCAAGACCGCTTGCAGGTCCGGACGCGCCGCGTGAATCGCACTGTGGATCACATAACCGGCAGGATTGATGCCGAGCCCAGTGGGGTCATCGACGATGGTGCCGTCAATGTCGACCTTGACCAGATTGGAAGCTGTGATTTCGTCGAACAACAACCCGAAGGCATTGATCAGGAAATGCTCGTCCGGCCCCGGCACCCGCGCGGAAAAATGCGTATAGATGTGGTCGGTCCACTTGAACAGGGCCGCCAGCCGATAGGCCGCAGCCAGTTTTACACGCACTTCCCATTCTTCGGGACTGACCCGTTGGCGAACACTTTTCGAGACGCTGGATAACGGACTGACGCTACTCATGGCAAAACTTCCTGGATGGCCTTAAGGATCTCCAGCAAGCCTATGGGAAGGCAAAAAATAATAAAAAGCACATTTTAATCTAAGCTAATTATTATTTTTTTTTATTATATTTCGGGCCGATCATCACGCTGCACGCTTGATTTTCTGCAGTGATCCGGCGACCAGCTTGCCAAAGGCATCGACCGGCCCTTGCAGATTGCCCAGAAAATGCGGATAGATCAGCCACAGGTCCATCACTGGCTTGAAATCCTTGAGTGGCATCACCGCCAACTGCTCGAAATGAGCGCTGCGCTCCAGCAACGGACGCGGCACCAACCCCAGCCCCATACCGTCGGCGACCAGGCCCAGTTGCAGTTCGGTGCCGAAGGTTTCCAGATTTACCCGCAAGGCCAGGCCTTGGTCCGAAAGGGTTCGCTGCAGCCCGGCGCGGAAACCGCAGCCATCGGGATTGAGAATCCAGCCACTCTGGTAAACGTCGGCGAGCTTGCACTGACGCTTGGGCAACTGGGACTTGGCACACACCACCACCAGTTCCATCTTGCCAATCGATTCGCCGACAATGTTGTCCGGGAAAATCTTGCCGGCCGGGAACAGTGCCGCCGCTGCGTCCAGCTCACCGCGCTCGATCTTTGCGACCAACTGACTGCCCCAACCCGTGGCCACCTGAGCGCGCAGCTCGGGGTACTCGATTCGCAAATGTTTGAGCGCATCGAGCAGCACCACATCGCCAATGGTTTGCGGAACGCCCAGGCGTAACAACCCGGTGGGTGGTGCGTCGGTGGCCACCAGTTCACGCAGCGCATCCATTTCCCGCAAGATCAAACGGCACTGTTCATACACCCGCGTACCGATCAGCGTGGGCTTTAAGGGCTTGGTATTGCGGTCGAACAACTCCACGCCCAACGCCTGCTCAAAGTTCTGCACGCGCCGCGTGATGGCCGGCTGAGTCAATTGCAGCGACTCGGCGGCATGGCTGATGGACTGGCAACGAATCACTTCGACAAAGGCGTCGATATCATCAATTTTCATTTGGCCCGCACATAGAGAACAGTCAATAAGATGTCTGAAAAGCATAGTTCCATTGTCGAGAGAAGGATAGCCCGCCCCACGCAGGGCGATCGATCAATAACGTCTGGCGCTATGCGATAGGGTTATAAATTACTTTCAGCTATAACCTAATCATTAAACAATCGCATATTGATATAAAACATTATGCTTAAATCAAAGGGTCAACTTTCACAACGAACGATGGAATCGCCATGACCCAGGCCCGACACCCGGAGAGACTCAGAGCATTCATAGGCGCCCTGGCGGAATTGATCGACGGCAACCCTCGCGAGGGCGATCTGTTGCATCGCGGCGGCAAACTACTCGGTCAATTGGTCAGCCATGACGATTGGCTGCCTGAAGATTTTGCCCAACCAGACCCCGAGCGCTATCAGCAATACCTGCTGCATGCCGATTCACGGCAGCGGTTCAGTATCGTCAGTTTTGTCTGGGGGCCTGGGCAAAGCACACCGATCCATGACCATCGGGTCTGGGGGCTGATCGGCATGTTGCGCGGCGCGGAGTATTCGCAAGGTTTCCAGCGCAACAGCGACGGTGCCTTGATCACCGACGGTAGCCGTGTGCAACTGCGGCCGGGCCAAGTTGAAGCGGTGTCACCAAAAATCGGTGACATTCACCAGGTCAGCAACGCCTTTGATGATCAGGTCTCGATCAGCATCCATGTCTACGGTGCCAACATCGGGGCCGTGCGCCGCGCGGTGTACCAGGACGACGGCAGCGAGAAGCTGTTCATCTCCGGTTACTCCAACGCCTTTCTCCCCAATATCTGGGATCTGTCCAAAGAGAGCCAAGCCCTATGAGCACTGCACTCACCCGCTCCTACGCCGAAATACGCCAGGCGCTGCTGAACCGTGAAGAACTGGCACTGGTGGATGTGCGCGAAGAAGCGCCCTTCGCCGAATCACACCCGCTGTTCGCGGCCAACATTCCATTATCAAAGCTTGAGCTTGAGGTGTACTCACGGATTCCAAGGCGCGATACCCGGGTGACCGTCTACGACAATGGTGAAGGGCTGGCGAGCATCGCCGCGCAGCGCTTGCAAGACTTGGGCTACACCCATGTCAGCCTGCTCGAAGGTGGACTGGACGGGTGGCGCCGCGCCGGTGGCGAGTTGTTCATTGACGTCAATGTGCCGAGCAAAGCCTTCGGCGAACTGGTGGAGAACCAACGTCACACGCCCTCCCTGGCGGCGGAAGAAGTCCATGCACTGCTCGACAGTGAGGCTGACGTGGTGGTGCTCGATGCCCGGCGCTTCGATGAATACCAGACCATGAGCATTCCCACCGGCATCAGCGTACCGGGGGCCGAGCTGGTGCTGCGTGCCCGGGAACTGGCACCGGACCCGGCCACGCGCATCATCGTCAACTGCGCCGGTCGTACCCGCAGCATTATCGGCACTCAATCATTGATCAACTCCGGCATCGCCAACCCGGTTTCGGCCTTGCGCAACGGCACCATTGGCTGGACGCTCGCAGGACAGAAACTGCAGCATGGGCAGTCGCGCCAATTCGCGCCGACCAGCGAAGAGCATCGGCAAATTGCCGCCCGCGATGCCCGTCGCGTCGCTGACAAAGCCCGGGTAGGCCGCGCCACCCTGGCGGACCTGCAACGCTGGCAACAGGAGCCGACCCGCAGCACCTACCTGTTCGACGTGCGCACTGCGGAAGAATTCGAAGCCGGCCACCTGCCCGCCGCCCGCTCGACACCCGGTGGCCAATTGGTGCAGGAAACCGACCATTTCGCCAGTGTGCGCGGCGCGCGTCTGGTGCTGGTCGATGACGATGGCGTGCGGGCCAACATGTCGGCTTCCTGGCTCGCGCAACTGGGCTGGGAAGTGCATGTGCTCGATGACCTGCAACCTGCGCACTTCAGCGAAAAAGGTACGTGGCAGGCGCCCGTTCCCGCGCAACGGCAGGCGGAGGAAATCAGCGCCGAGACCCTGGCCGAATGGTTGACACATGGCGACATTGTCTTACTGGATTTCACCAGCAGCGCCAACTACGTCAAACGCCATATCCCCGGCGCATGGTGGGCCTTGCGCGCGCAACTGAGCGAGGCCTTGGCCAAGGTGCCGTCAGCCGAGCGCTATGTTCTGACTTGCGGCAGTAGCCAGTTGGCGCGACTCGCGGTGTCCGAGGTCGAGGCGTTGACCGGCAAAGCGGTGTTTTTGCTCAAGGGCGGCACCGCCGGCTGGATTGCCGCGCAGCTACCCTTGGAAGAAGGTGAAACTCACCTGGCCTCACCGCGCATCGACCGCTATCGCCGCCCTTATGAAGGGACCGATAATGCGCGTGAAGCGATGCAAGCCTATCTGGACTGGGAGTTCGGATTGGTGGACCAACTGGCCCGCGACGGCACCCATGGCTTTTTCGTCATCTGACGCGCCCCTCGCTTCCTGTGCCCTGTGCAAGGCACAGGAAGCCCTCCAGCTCCACACCTCCCCCTTCTTTTTTCAAGGCTCACCTAAAGGGTCGCGGCCTCATAAAATATATTTTGCGCATATTACAAATAAAAATGATTACTTTATTTAATAATTAACATATAACCAAAAAGAATTTCACAGACGATTTTTATAGGAATAACGTTAAAGCCAGACCGACCCCTTCTCCAGGCGGAGGTGACCCCACTCAGCAAGATCCGCCTGGAGTACGCCGTCATGAGTTTTACCCTGCCCCTCAAACGATTGTTGATCGCCGGCGCCCTCACCTTCTGTGCAACCACCCACGCCGCAGACCTTCAGCCGCTGCTGGTGGCCAATCAGAAATCCACGATCAAAGTGCTGCTGGAGGTCTCGGGCGAGCTGAAGAACGTGCCCTACGACATCCAGTTCTCCGAGTTTCCGGCCGCCGCCCCCCTCGGTGAAGCATTGAACGCCGGGGCCGTGGACATCGGTGCTTTGGGCGATGCGCCCTACGTGTTCGCTCTCGGTGCCGGTGCGCCGATCAAGGTCGTCAGCATCGTGCATGCCGAAGGTCGTTACACCACGGCCATTCTCGCGCCCAAGGATTCGCCGCTCAACAATGCCAACGACCTCAAGGGCAAAAAGATCGTCACCACCCGCGGCTCCATCGGCCACTTCCTGGCGATCAAAGCCCTGCGCAGTGCCGGCCTGAGCACCCACGACGTGCACTTCATCTATCTGCTGCCGAGTGAGTCGCGAATCCTGCTGGATAACGGCAGCGCGGACGCCTGGTCGACGTGGGATCCCTACACCACCATTTCCACCACCCAAAGCCAGGCCAAAGTGCTGGTCAGCGGCGAAACCTTGCTGACCAATCATTTGTACTTCGCCGCCACCAGCCAGGCCATCGCCGGCAAACGTCAGCAATTGGACGATTTCGTCGCCAGGGTCGATCGCGCCTACCGCTGGACCAACGCCCATCCCGAGGAATATGCCGCCGCCCAGGCGCGCGTTACCGGCTTGCCGCTGGACGTGCACATCGCTGTGGCCAAGGGCACGCACATGCAACCGGTGCAGATCGACGACCAAGTCATCGGCGGCCTGCAAACCACCGCCGACATCTATCAGGAAGAAGGAATTCTCGGCAAACACATCGATGTTTCCCAAGGCTTCGACAAGAGCTTCAACGCCAAGCGTGCCCAACTCAACCAGGCATCTCGATAACGATGCGACGGATTCAGGAGTAGAACCATGAGCAAACAACGCCAACTGAAACTCGGTGCAATGGTCCATGGCGTCGGTCACGGATGGGGCGAATGGCGTCACCCGCAAGCCCAGCCCAACGCAAGCGTGAATTTCGGTTTCTACAAGCAACAGACTCAACTGGCCGAGGCAGCCAAATTCGATTTCGTATTCATCGCCGACAGCCTGCACATCCACGAGAAATCCAGCCCGCACTACCTCAACCGCTTCGAGCCGTTGACCATCCTCTCGGCGCTGGCGGCCACGACGCACAACATCGGTCTGGTAGCGACCGTCACGGTCAGCTACACCGAGCCGTTCCAGGTCGCCCGTCAATTCGCCTCGCTGGATCACATCAGCGGTGGTCGCGCAGGCTGGAACGTGGTGACGTCCTGGCTCAGCGGTACCGCCGATAACTTTGGCAAGACCGAACACCCGCCCCACGCCGTGCGCTACCGCATCGCCAAAGAACACGTGAATGTGGTCAAGGGCCTGTGGGACTCCTGGGAGGACGATGCCTTCGCCTATGACAAACAAAGCGGCGAGTTCTTCACCCCCGGGAAACTGCATGCCCTGGAGCACAAGGGGGAGTTTTTCTCGGTCAAGGGCCCGCTCAACATCGCCCGGTCCCGGCAGGGCCAGCCGGTGATTTTCCAGGCTGGCAC
>NZ_AKJM01000013.1 GCF_000282335.1 Pseudomonas sp. GM48 | reverse complement strand
GCGAAGGCGTCCGACCAGACACCAAAGATTTCAACGGTTGTGCACCGGAGAACCGCAATGACCGACACCCCGATGTCCCCCGCCGAATTCGAAGCGGCCCTGCGCGCCAAGGGCGCCTACTACCACATCCACCACCCCTACCACGTGGCGATGTACGAAGGCCGGGCCACCCGCGAACAGATTCAGGGCTGGGTCGCCAACCGCTTTTACTACCAGGTGAACATCCCGCTGAAGGACGCCGCGATCCTCGCCAACTGCCCTGACCGCGAGATCCGCCGCGAGTGGATTCAACGCCTGCTGGACCACGACGGCGCGCCCGGTGAAGACGGCGGCATCGAAGCCTGGCTGCGTCTGGGGCAGGCCGTAGGCCTCGATCCGAATCAGCTGCGCTCCCAGGAACTGGTGCTGCCCGGCGTGCGCTTCGCCGTGGATGCCTACGTCAACTTCGCCCGCCGCGCCAGTTGGCAGGAGGCCGCCAGCAGCTCCCTGACCGAGCTGTTCGCCCCGCAAATCCACCAATCGCGCCTGGACAGTTGGCCCCGGCATTACCCGTGGATCGACCCGGCCGGATACGAGTATTTCCGCACGCGCCTGGGCCAGGCACGGCGTGATGTCGAGCATGGTCTGGCGATCACGCTTGAGCACTACAAGACCCGGGAAGGCCAGGAGCGCATGCTGGAAATTCTCCAGTTCAAACTGGACATTCTTTGGAGCATGCTCGATGCCATGAGCATGGCCTACGAACTGAATCGCCCGCCGTATCACAGCGTGACCGGGGAGCGGGTCTGGCACAAAGGAATCACCTTATGAGTTTCGATCGCAGCAAGACCCCGACCTGGCGTCCCGGCTACCGCTTCCAGTACGAACCGGCGCAGAAAGGCCACGTGCTGCTGTACCCGGAAGGCATGATCAAACTCAACGAAAGTGCCGCATTGATCGGCGGTCTGATCGACGGCCAGCGAGATGTTGCGGCGATCATCGCCCAGCTCGACCAACAGTTCCCCGGCGTGCCCGAGCTCGGTGACGACATCGAGCAATTCATGGAGGTTGCCCGTGCGCAGCACTGGATCGAACTTGCCTGATTCATCAGTGCAAGTGCCGCCCAAACCTGAAGTCGGCCTGCCGCTGTGGCTGCTCGCCGAGCTGACCTATCGCTGCCCGCTGCAATGCCCGTACTGCTCCAATCCGCTGGATTTCGCCGAGCAAGGCAAAGAGCTGAGCACCGAGCAGTGGATCAAGGTGTTCCGCGAAGCGCGGGAAATGGGTGCGGCGCAACTGGGCTTTTCCGGTGGTGAACCGCTGGTGCGTCAGGACCTCGCCGAGTTGATTGCCGAAGCCCGAAAACTCGGCTTCTACACCAACCTGATCACCTCCGGTATCGGCCTGACCGAGCAGAAAATCAGCGACTTCAAGAAGGCCGGCCTCGATCATATCCAGATCAGTTTCCAGGCCAGCGACGAGCAGGTGAACAACCTGCTGGCCAGTTCGAAAAAGGCCTTTGCGCAGAAACTGGAAATGGCCCGGGCGGTGAAGGCCCACGGTTATCCGATGGTGCTGAACTTCGTGACCCATCGGCACAACATCGACCAGATCGACCGCATCATCGAGCTGTGCATCGCACTGGAAGCGGACTTCGTCGAGCTCGCCACTTGCCAGTTCTACGGTTGGGCTCAGCTCAATCGCGTTGGGTTATTGCCGACCAAAGAACAATTGGTGCGCGCCGAACGCATCACCAATGAATACCGCGCCAAACTGGAAGCCGAAGGGCATCCGTGCAAGCTGATTTTCGTCACCCCGGACTACTACGAAGAACGCCCGAAAGCCTGCATGAACGGCTGGGGCAGTATTTTTCTGACGGTCACGCCAGACGGAACCGCCCTGCCCTGTCACGGTGCCCGACAGATGCCGGTGCAGTTTCCCAACGTGCGCGAGCACAGCATGCAGCACATCTGGTACGACTCGTTTGGCTTCAATCGCTTTCGTGGTTACGACTGGATGCCCGAACCGTGCCGCTCCTGCGACGAGAAAGAAAAAGACTTCGGCGGCTGCCGCTGCCAGGCGTTCATGCTCACCGGTGATGCCAGCAACGCCGACCCGGTGTGCAGCAAGTCGCCACAACACGGCGTGATCCTCAAGGCTCGCGAAGAAGCCGAACACGCAACCCAGACCATCGACCAACTGGCCTTTCGCAATGAACGAAATTCACGCCTCATCGCCAAAAGCTGAACCTTTCAGCGCTGCCAAAGCCGTAGCCGCCGGTATCGACTTTGCCGAATTGCAGGTCGGTCAACAGGGCCTGTTCTGGAACGAGTACCGCCCCGAAGACGCGGCGTGCCGGATCTGGCATTGGCACCACGGTGCAGCGAAATGTCTGACGCCACCAGAGTTCAGCGTGCGCAGCCGGGTGTACGAATATGGCGGCGGAGCGTTTTGTCTGACTGACAACGGTATCGTTTTCGTCAACGAGGCGGATCAGCAGCTATATAGGCAAGCACTGCAAGACGAATCGCCCGAAAGGCTGACGTTTGGTGTGTGCCGTTATGGCGATTTACAGTTTGCCAATGGGCAAGTGCTGGCAGTCGAGGAGCATCGCGATCAACACCGACTGGTGGCAATCGATCTGTTGGATGGCACACGTCACCTGCTGGCCGAAGGTGCAGATTTTTACGCCGCGCCGACGCTGAGTCCTGATGCCCGGCGTCTGGCCTGGATCGAATGGGATCACCCGGATCAGCCATGGACAGCGACTCGTTTGATGGTTGCCGAACGCCAGGCCAATGGCGATTTTGCCAAGGCTCGTTGTGTGGCGGGCGACGGCGCTCAAGAGTCTGTACAACAACCGCGGTTTGATGCCGGCGGTCGCTTGTATTGCCTGACGGATCGCGCGGGGTACTGGCAGCCCTGGATGGAATCTGAAAAAGGCCTGGAGCCATTGCCAAGTGCTGCCGCCGACCATGGCCCCGCGCCCTGGCAACTCGGCGGCAGCACCTGGTTGCCGCTGGGCGACAACAGTTATCTGGCCAGTTGGACCGAAGAAGGGTTTGGCCGGTTGGGCGTCTGCGGCGATTCCAGCGCAGACTTTACCGGCGACTACAGCCGTTTCCGCCATCTTGCCGTGGATGAGCAGTTCATCTATTGCATCGCGGCGTCGCCGGTCAGTTCAACCGCAGTCATCGCCATCGACCGCCAGAGCCGACACGTGAAAGTACTGGCTGGCGGCATTGCCCCCCTTCCTCCCGAACAAATCAGCCGCCCGCAAACCTTGCGCTACCCGAGTGGTTCAGGCGAAGCACACGGCTTCTTCTACCCGGCGATGACCGGCGAGGAGAAACCGCCATTGGTGGTGTTCATCCATGGCGGCCCGACGTCGGCGTGCTACCCGATGCTCGATCCACGCATCCAGTTCTGGGCTCAGCGGGGCTTCGCCGTGGCCGACCTCAACTATCGCGGCAGCAGCGGTTATGGCCGGGCCTATCGCCAGGCGCTGCACCTGAGTTGGGGCGATGTTGATGTGCAAGACGCCTGCGCCGTGGTCAGTTACCTCAACCAGCGCGGCTTGATCGACGGCGACAAGGCTTTCATCCGCGGCGGCAGCGCCGGCGGCTACACCACCCTTTGCGCCTTGGCCTTTCATAACGTGTTCCGCGCCGGCGCCAGCCTGTATGGGGTCAGCGACCCGGTGGCGCTGGGGCGCGCGACCCACAAATTCGAAAGCGACTATCTGGATTGGTTGATCGGCGATCCGCTGCTGGATGCCGAACGCTACGCCGCTCGCACACCGCTGCTGCATGCACACAACATCCGCGTGCCGATGATCTTCTTTCAAGGAGAACTGGATGCCGTGGTCGTCCCGCAGCAGACCCGCGATATGGTCACGGCGCTGCAGGACAACAACATTCTGGTGGAAGCGCATTACTACGCCGATGAACGCCACGGTTTCCGCAAGGCCGGTAATCAGGCCCATGCGCTGGAGCAGGAGTGGTTGTTTTATCGGCGGGTGATGGATTCAGTGGACTGAAGCCTGCGCTCAATGCAGAAACGGTGGTGTCCCCTTCGCGAGCAAGCCCGCTCCCACAATTAATCGCGTTCCTTTGGGAGAACTCGGTCGAATGTGGGAGCGGGCTTGCTCGCGAAGGCGGCCGACCTACCGCCGCGAAATTCAGCGCTTGGCGATGATGTACACCGCATGCACGATCCCCGGAATGTAACCGCACAACGTCAGCAGAATATTCAGCCAGAACGCTCCGCCGAATCCTACTTGCAGAAACACCCCCAGTGGCGGCAACAGGATGGCGATGATGATGCGAATAAAATCCATGGGGCAGCTCCTGATTGGGGTGGACTCGTTCGAGCCCTACAGCTAATCGACCCGTGCCGTTTGTCAGGGTTCAGCCCGATTTCTCAGGCCAGTATTTCCAGACCGTGTTTCTGCACGATGCTCAGCAACTTCAATCGCAACCGGCACCGTTGCAAGACAAGACTCATCGAACTCACGCATGGTCGCCTTGCTGATTGCACCGATGGCGTACAAGGCACTGGCAGACTCGTGGATCGACTCAAACACTTCACTTCTGAATTTCTTACTCATTTGGTATCTCCACAAACTCTTTAGTGTCCAGCAAGCGCTGAACTTCCAATTCGTTTAGCCACGACAGCAATGCCGTTTCACGGGCGCCGGCACTCCCTGCCGACGCCCACTAAAAAACCATTGAAGCGGTGACCGCTCAAGCCGAAATTGCCTTTGGCAAAACCCGGCCACAAAAAAACGCCCCACGCCAAAAGTGTCGGGCGTGGGGCGTGCGTTTTACCGCGAGACGGTTCGGAAATACGTGTAGGCCGCGTCTGATCAGACGGCGATCCCTTTGCGGCACTGCAATTGCGCGGTGCGTACTCGGGAGAAGGCGCGCGCCAGGCGCAGGAGCATTTCATCGATGTTGGCGTTGCTGACATTAAGCGCAGGGGTAAAACGCAGGCAGTCGGGTTGCGGGGCATTGAGCAGCAGGCCTTCGTACAGCGCAGCCTTGACTACCGCGCCGGCAGAATCGTCCGACAGCGTCAGTCCCCAGAGCAGCCCTTGTCCGCGCAACTCGCCATGACCGTAACGATGGGCCAAACGCCCCAAACCTTCACGCAGGTGCTGACCGGTTTCTGCGACGTGTTTGAGGAAGCCCTTGTCCTGCACCGTATCGAGCACTGAAAGTCCCGCAGCGGTTATCAGCGCATTGCCGTGATGAGTGCCGGTTATCTCGCCCGTGTCGAAACAGCAAGCCTTGCCCCGCGCCAGCAACGCGGCCAATGGCACACCACCGCCCAGCCCTTTGCCGAGCACGACGATATCCGCCGTTACGCCGTAGGACTGCTCCGCGAGCAAGGTGCCACAACGGCCGATGCCGGTTTGCACTTCGTCGAAGATCAGCAAAATGCCGAGTTCACGGCACAAGCGTTCGACGCCTTTGAGGTAATGCGCGGTGGCCGGGATCACGCCGGCTTCGCTCTGGATCGGTTCGAGCATGATCGCTACGGTCCGCTCATCCACGGCCGCATGCAACGCTGGCAGATCATTGAATGGAACACGACTGAAGCCCGGCAATTGCGGCTCGAACCGGTTGATCAATGCTGAACTGTCCGACGCCGAAATCGTCCCCAGGCTACGGCCATGGCAACCGTTGTTGGCGACAATGATGCGCGATGCACCACCGCGATGCTGCTGACCCCATTTGCGCGCCAGTTTGATCGCCGCCTCACAGGCTTCGCTGCCGGTATTGAGCAGGTAAGCCTGATCACTGCCAGTACTGGCACACAGTTGCTCGGCGAGGCTGAGCATGCCGCGGTTATACAGGCCGAATCCCGGATTGATCAGCGATTGCGCCTGGGCGGTGATTGCGTTGACCAGTACCGAAGGACTGTGACCAAGGCTGTTGGCCCCGCCTCCCTGGGAAAAATCCAGATAGGCACGGTCATCGCTGTCCCACAACCATGACCCCTGACCACGCACAAACACCTGTTTCGGCCGCTCGACACTGGGCATCAAGTACTCGCTGGAAAGGTTACTGCCTTGGGTTGGCAGGGAGGCGTCCATGACCAGATCATCAAGGCTGGGAGGACTGCGACGCAGACTGAACAGATTCAACTGAAAAAACCTCTTTTGAGGTTTTTTGCCTTACCTATGTAAACACCATCGAAGCAAAGGGTATTCATCGCGCTCTATGGCCCTGTAAGCCCTGTGAATGCGGTTAGACTAGGTTCAGACGAGGCATTCAGCCATTTCGATTTCCCAGCATTTTCGATAAGTAGTACTTATGGATTTCAAGCAACTGCGTTATTTCGTCGCGGTCTATGAAGAAGGCCACGTGGGCCGGGCCGCCGAGCGCCTGTCCATCTCCCAGCCGGCGCTGTCCCAGCAAATCCGCCACCTCGAGCAAAACCTCGATGTGAGCCTGTTCGAACGCAGTAGCAAACGCCTGTTGCCGACCCTCGCGGCCCACACGCTGTACAACCACGCCCAGCCTTTGCTCGATGGTCTGCAACGGGCACGGGAAGCGCTCGGCAACTTCAAGGGTCAGGCGCTGCGCACCTTGGCCATTGGTGTGTTGCAGACCGTGCATACCAGCCTCGTTCCGCAAATGCTCGAGCGGGTGCGCAAGGCGCAGCCGCATCTGGTGGTGCAAATCTATGAACTGACCGGGCTGGAAATCGAGCGACGACTGCTCAATGGCTCTCTGGATATTGGCATCAGCTACCTGCCACCTCGTCAGCCTGGCTTGCATGGCGTGATGCTGTACGAAGATGAACTGACCCTGGTCATCCCGGCGGAGCATCCGCTGCGTGAATTCAAGAAAGTGTCCATGAGTCAGGCTGCCGAGTTGCCGATGTTGCTGTTGGGCGAGGAATTTCAAATAAGGCAGATCTGGCAGGCACAACTGGCAAACCTCGGACGACGCCCGCAGGTGCAAGCCGAACTGAACAACATGGCCGGGATTCTCGACAGCCTGCCGCACACGCGCCTGGCGACGGTGCTGCCCGGACGCTCGCAAAAGACCCACGGCAACCACGAGTTGCTATGGAAGCCCCTGAGCGAACCACGAGTGCCGCTGAAAGTCGGTTTGGTGTGTCGGGATGTGCAACGGCAGCAGGCTTCGCTGGCATTGCTGCGGACCTTGCTGGAAGAAGTGATGAATGGCCCGGATGAACGTTTGAACAGCGCACAGGCTCTGGATGGACCGAGCTGAAAACTTTTCTTCGGGCAAAAGAAAACCCCGCCGAAGCGGGGTTTTTGCAGACTGTTTCCCTGACATCCATTTCACTCCGCCATCCTGGCAGAATCCTACGTGTCCCTGTTGTTGCTTTGCGCTTCCTGCGCTACGTCCATGTGAAGTAGATTAGCTGTGGATCCAATTTGCATCTATGGGAGAACAGCAGCACGTTATGTAAGAGAATGCTTACAAGACACTACTTCCTCAGAATTGTCCTGCGTCCAGCAGGAACAACGATTCGCTACCGGCCTTCACCGACGCGCTCAACGAGTGAATGCGCGGCAGCAGGCGGGCAAAATAGAACCGTGCCGTACCCAGTTTGCTGGCGTAGAAATCGTCTTGCGCTTCCTTGCCCAAAGCTGCCTTGGCCATCAGAGCCCACATGTAGGCGTAAGCCGTGTAACCGAACACCTGCAGATACTCGACCGACGCCGCGCCGATTTCGTTCGGATTGGTCTTCGCTCGGTCAAGCAACCACGCGGTCAGTTCATCGAGGGTGGTCACTGCGTCGTTCAGTGGCTTGGTGAACTCTGCGAGGTCCGCACTGGCTGTGGCCGTGAAGTGACGAATCTCGTCAGCGAAGAGATTGTAGAACGCCCCGCCGCTACCCACGATCTTGCGCCCGACCAGGTCCAGCGCCTGAATGCCGTTGGTGCCTTCGTAGATCTGGGTGATGCGCACGTCGCGCACCAGTTGCTCCTGGCCCCACTCACGGATGTAACCGTGGCCGCCGAAGACCTGCTGGCCGTGAACGGTGGTTTCCAGGCCCAGGTCGGTCAGAAACGCCTTGGCCACCGGGGTCAGCAACGCCACCAGATCTTCCGCACGCTTGCGGGTGGCGGCATCTTCGCTGAACTTGGCGGTGTCCAGTTGCATGGCCACGTAGGTGGAAAACGCACGGCCCCCTTCGTTCGAGGCTTTCATGGTCAGCAACATGCGACGCACGTCCGGGTGGACGATGATTGGGTCAGCCACTTTGTCCTTGTTCTGCGCGCCAGTCGGCGAACGGCTTTGCAGACGGTCACGGGCATATTCCACGGCGTTCTGGTACGAGCGCTCGCCAGTGGCCAGGCCCTGAATACCGACGCCCAGTCGCTCGTAGTTCATCATGGTGAACATGGCCGCCAGGCCTTTGTTCGGCTCGCCGACCAGGTAACCCACGGCTTCATCGAAGTTCATCACGCAGGTCGCGGACGCCTGGATGCCCATTTTGTGTTCGATCGAACCACAGTTGGCCGGGTTGCGCGCGCCCAGGCTGCCATCGGCATTGACCATGAACTTGGGTACCAGGAACAGCGAAATGCCTTTCGGCCCCGCCGGTGCATCCGGCAGCTTGGCCAGCACCAGGTGGATGATGTTTTCGGTGAGGTCGTGTTCGCCACCGGTGATGAAGATCTTGGTGCCGCTGACCTTGTAGGAGCCGTCGGCCTGAGGCTCGGCCTTGGTGCGAATGATCCCCAGATCCGTACCGGCGTGTGGCTCGGTCAGGCACATGGAACCGGCCCAGATGCCAGCGTACATGTTCGGCAGGTACGCCGCTTTCAGCTCTTCGCTGGCGTGGGCGTTGATCGACAGGCAAGCGCCGGCGGTCAGCATCGGGTACAGACCGAACGACAGGCTGGCGGAGTTGACCATTTCTTCGACCTGGGCCGAAACGGCTTTGGGCATGCCCATGCCGCCGTAGGCAGGATCACCCCCGACACCGACCCAACCGCCTTCAGCGTAGGTCTGATAGGCCTGTGGGAAACCTGCCGGCGTGGTGACGGCACCGTCCGCCCAATGGCAACCTTCTTCGTCCGCGGCACGGCTCAGTGGTGCGATGCTTTTGCTGGTGACTTTGCCGGCTTCTTCCAGGATGGCTTCGACCGTTTCTGCATCGACGGTTTCAGCCAGTGCAGGCAGTTCGGCCCAGAGTTTGGCGACCTCGAAAACTTCATTGAGGACGAAGCGCATATCGCGCAGGGGCGCTTTGTAGTCAGCCATGGCAAACCTCGCAAGATCTATACAGGTGATTCACAGGAAGAGTGTTTTCGTTGGGTCGGAGTGTACCCCAACAACTTTTGTGACACATAGGGTCAGCTCATGACCGTTTTGTAATTTTTAGTCACCAACAAAAAAGCCCGCACAGGGCGAGCTTCTTTGTAGCGGATTTACATGACTAAAGCGCGAACAGCTCCGCCGGCAGTTGCATCAGACAATCGCTCCCCGCTTCGATGGCCGCCCGATGAGCGGCAGTGCGTGGCAACAGGCGCTTGAAGTAAAACTCGTTGGTCGCCAGTTTGCCCCGACAGAAGTCGCCATCGCCACAGCCGGCATCAAGCTGCGCCTGAGCCACGAGCGCCATGCGCAGCCACAGGTAGCCGAGGATGATGTAACCGCTGTACATCAGGTAATCCACCGACGCGGCACCGACTTCGTCCGGGTTTTTCATCGCCGCCATGCCGACCTTGGTGGTCAGCTCACCCCACTGCTGATTCAGTTGATTGAGCTGCGCCACATACCCAGCCAATTGTGGATGCTCGGCGTTTGCCACGCAGAACTTGTGGACGATTTTGGTGAAGCCGCGCAGCAGCTTGCCCTGACTGCCGAGTACCTTGCGCCCGAGCAAGTCCAGCGCCTGAATGCCGTTGGTGCCTTCGTAGATCGGCGCAATCCGGCAGTCGCGTACCAGTTGCTCCATACCCCATTCGCGAATGAACCCGTGGCCGCCAAACACCTGCATGCCATGGTTGGTCACCTCCAGGCCGGTGTCGGTCATGAAGGCTTTGCAAATCGGCGTGAGGAACGCCAGCAAGTCTTCGGCCTCCTGACGCGCCGTTTCATCCGGACTCAGGTGCGCCACGTCCAGTAACTGCGCGGTGAAGTAGGTCAGCGCGCGGTTGCCCTCGTTGAAGGCTTTCATGGTCAGCAACATCCGCCGCACATCGGGGTGCACGATGATCGGGTCGGCGGCTTTCTCCGGCGCTTTCGGGCCGGTCAGCGCGCGCATCTGCAAACGGTCGTTGGCGTATTTGATCGCGCCCTGGAAGCTCGCTTCGCCCAGACACAGCCCTTGCATGCCGGTGCCCAGCCGCGCGTGGTTCATCATGGTGAACATGCAGTTCAGGCCCTTGTTCGGCTCACCGATCAAGAAGCCCTTGGCCGCGTCGAAGTTAAGCACGCAGGTGGCCGAGGCCTTGATGCCCATCTTGTGCTCGATCGAGCCGCAGGACACGCCATTGCGCTCACCCGCTTCGCCCGTCGCGTCGGGCAGGAACTTGGGCACGATGAACAGCGAAATGCCCTTGGTCCCGGCCGGTGCGTCCGGCAATTTCGCCAGCACCAGATGAATGATGTTGGCGCTCATGTCGTGCTCGCCGGCCGAGATGAAGATCTTGCTGCCGGAGATCGCATAGCTGCCATCGGCCGCAGGCACGGCGCGGGTCTTGATGATGCCCAGGTCGGTGCCGCAATGGGCTTCGGTCAGGCACATGGTGCCGGTCCATTGACCAGCAGTGAGCTTCTTCAAATAGGTCTGCTTTTGCTCCTCGGTGCCATGGGCGTGGATCGCCGACATCGCGCCGTGGGTCAGGCCGGGGTACATGCCCCACGAGGTATTGCTGGAGCCCACCATCTCGCCGATGACCAGGCCCAGAGAGCTCGGCAGCCCTTGACCGCCGTAAACCGGATCCGCCGCCAGGCCATGCCAGCCGCCCTCGACATATTGTGCGAATGCCTGCTTGAAGCCCGCCGGCGTGGTGACCACGCCATTGTCGAAATGGCAGCCTTCTTCATCGCCGCTGCGGTTGAGCGGCGACAGCACGTTTTCGCAGAATTTCGCGCCTTCTTCGAGGATCGCATTGACCATGTCCGGGCTGGCATCGGTGGCCCCCAGCGCGGCGTAGCTACTGTGAAAGTCGAAGACGTGATCGATCAGAAAACGCATGTCGCGCAAGGGAGCTTTGTACTCGGGCATGGTCATTCTCCGTCGGCAGATTTCTCCAACCTACTGCCGTCGACCCTACCTCACAATCACTTTGCGCTCGCTGAATGCGCCATCATCACTCAACCGTAGCGGCGTCCATGCGCACGGCACCACGGCGGTTCTGTCCGAATGCGATCACACAGTTGCGCCCGGCGCCCTTGGCGCTATAAAGCGCCTGGTCTGCGGACTTGAGCACCTCTTCGGGGGCGCGCTGATCGATCCGTTCGGCAACGCCGATACTGACCGTCACCGATACACTCGACGCACCGGAACCGGCACGCCGCTGGCGCCCCTGATTGTCGTCCTGCGGGCGGTTTTCCTGATTACGCAGCTGAATGTTGTAAGTGGCGATGGACTCGCGGATGACTTCCAGGTGCGGCATGCACTCTTCGAGGGTCTTGCCTGCAAACACCAGGGCAAATTCCTCGCCGCCATAGCGATACGCCTTACCGCCACCGCCGATTTTCGACAATTTGCTGGCCACCAGCCGCAGCACCTGGTCGCCGACGTCGTGACCGTGGGTGTCGTTGAATTTCTTGAAGTGGTCGACGTCGCTCATGGCCAACACGTAGTTGCGCCCCAGCCGTTGCATGCGTTCATTCAGCGCACGACGGCCCGGCAGCCCGGTCAGTTCGTCGCGGAAAGCCATTTGATAAGCCTCGTGGGCGACGGCCGCGGCGATCATCAGCATCACCTGACTGCACATGATGTTGAGGGTGAAGGGCAGGATGAAGGTTTTCGGCAACATCCAGAAAAGGCCGAGCAGCCCCACCAATTGCGCGGCATGCAACGGTCGCGGGTTACGCCAGTATTGCCAGGCCAGCAGCAGAAACGCAGCAATGAACACCGGATAGGACAACTGGATCAGACTCATCCAGGCGCCATGCAAGGCAGGCCAGCGAATCTCCGACAGCCAGATGAGCAGCGCGTGTGGATAACTTTGCTCAAGCCCCAGTGCCACGCTGCCGACCGCAAGCAATACTGCGAAACGCGCCACCATGTCCTGGAACAAATGGGTGCGTTCCTGCCACGCCGCAAACACTCCAAACAGCAGCGGCAGCAGCAGGCAACACAGATGAAAGACCACGGCGGCATCGTCACGCACCTTGCCGTTGTCGCGGTAATAGTCGGTCTGGGTGTCGAGCAGGAAGTAGGCGATATACACCGTGACCATCAGAAACAGTTCACGCTGGCGTCGGTACACCGCGCAATAGGCACCACCGAGCAACAACACCAGGGTGGGCAGCACGTTGAACAGCGACGTGAAGAAGACGTTCAGATCCTTGATGTACGCAGCCGCAAGCCCCGCCAGTAACAGCAGCAATGACGGCAGGAAATGACTGAAACGCACAGCGGAAGAACGCAACAAGGGTAAAGCTCCGACCCGTCAGATCAAAAGATGGCATTGTGCCCACCTCTTTAACGGCAGTAATCCCGATTTGCTGAGTGAAATACTGAGGTATTTGTAAAAGGTCGTCACTGGCGTCCATCAGCCGCCAGTGACGCAAGGGCAAATACGTTTACAGGTCGTTGTTGAACGGTTGCAGCGGTCCTTCCAGCGCTGTGCGACCTTCGGCACCGACCGCTTTGAGCTGGATTTCGGCGTCCTGCGCCTGCCGGGAAGTAATCTTCGGACTGGCCGGTTTTTGCCCGACAGAGTTTTCATCACCCTTTTCGCCCTGTGGCAGCACCAGTGACGGATGGTCAAACGGCGCCCGTTCCCACGCGACCCGAGGGTCGGTCAGCCCGACTTCCATGAACTTGACCAGTGCATTCACTTCATCCGGGGTCAGGTTCAGTCGGGTCATGTCGGGATCAAGATTGGAGCCGTTGTGCTGATTGACTGCCGGGTGTTCGAATCCGCTGGTGTTGCTCGCATCTTCGCCACGCCGGTCGCCACCGCGGTTGTAGAACTCCATGACCTGTTGCAGCGTTGCGCGACTGCCGTTATGGAAGTACGGCCCGGTCAACGCGATGTTGCGCAAGGTCGGTGTCTTGAAGGCGCCATCGACCGCATCGCGGAAATCGACATTGGGCTTGAGCGTCGCATCACAAGGGATAGCCGGGCTCAAACGCGCTTCGAAGGTGCACACATCGACATCCAGCGGGTCAGGGATCGCGCCGCCCTTCAGTACGGTGTTGTACTGACGGGTGAAAGACAACGGATTACCCCAGGCATCCGAGCCACCGAGTGCCAGGTCTTCCGAGGTCGGACGCACCCCGGTGTTGTAGAAGCCGTTGTCATACAGCGTGGTCAGGTTGTCAGCCATGACCATCCGTTCGATGCGCTCACGAGGATGGAACAGCAACCGGCTGCCGGCGTTGGTCAACTCCGCGCCGCCGTGGCAACTGATGCACTTGCCCTTGCCCAGGAACAGGTTCATGCCCTGGACCTGCTGGTCGTTCATGGCCGTATGATCGCCCTGTAAATAGGCATCCAGCGGCGCCTGGTCCGAGATCAGCGTGGACTCGTACATCTGAATCGCCAGCCCGAAGAACAACGGGAAGTTTGCTTCCATCTGGGTGTATGGCGCGCCGCCCAGCGAGA
This sequence comes from Pseudomonas sp. GM48, assembly GCF_000282335.1. Lineage (GTDB taxonomy): Bacteria > Pseudomonadota > Gammaproteobacteria > Pseudomonadales > Pseudomonadaceae > Aquipseudomonas. Next base: position 8,814 of record NZ_AKJM01000013.1, on the reverse strand, counting down.
CCTCCTGCGTGGCATTCCACAGACGCGGCTGGAACGCGTTCTTGATCAGTTCACGGTATGTCGGCCGATGACCGCCGGATACCGGCCCCAGTACCGAATCGGTGAACGAGATCCGTTGTTGCTTGAGCATCAAAGTGTCGAGCATGCGCCGGCCAATGTCGGCGAAGGTACGTCCGCCGCAGGACATTTCCACCGGGCTGCCGGGCGGCCCTACCGCTTGCGAGGCGGCAGAAGCATCGTTGAGTGCCAGCCTGACTTTGGTCGCCACGCCACTGCGATCGCTGGTCACGAAAATCCCGGCATCCGGGTCGCGATTGCCGAATGGAGAGAAGCCATTGAAGACGTTATTGGCCCGGCCATCCCAGAAGTTACGCACGTTGAACGCGGCGTTGATCACCGTCGGTGCGTTGCGGCCGGTGCTGCGGCGAACATTGATGCCGCCTACCTGGAAGATGCCGTCCGGTTGCTGAATGCATTTGTCGAAACGCGACTGATGGGGCTTGACGAAGTTGGCGTCGAACACGCCTTGGGAGCCGATCACATCGTCGCTTGAATAGAGAATCGCCGAGTTGCGATCCAGCGGATCGGCCAGCACATGGGTCGGGAAGTCGCTTTTCTTCAACAGGTAGTTCGGACCGCCCTTGCCACCGGACCTGGTGGTGTAGGTCGGTACGTCACCCGGGATGTCGGAGGCGGTGAACGGCTTGTTGAAGATCGACGAGACGTTCGCGTTGGTGTTCGCCTGCCCGGGGTTGATCTGGTTGGTGGTGCGGTGATCGGCACCCGCGTGGAAGTGGCAGGACGCGCAAGCGGTGGAACCGTCACTGCCGACCTCCATGTCCCAGAACAGTGCCTTGCCCAGGAGCACTGCCGCCGAGCGATTGAGTACGTAGTCGGTCATCAGGTCGACTTTGCGCCCGCCTTCGGTCCCCGAAGGGTCCGGTGGCATCAGGCCGCGCAGTGACTGCAGGCTCGGCACGTCCGGCACGGCTGGAACGATCGGGTCTGCGGCCTGGACATTCATGACGGGCAGACCAATGGCGAACAGTGTCATCACCATCGCGCGGGGTAAACAGGTAGTTCGGAAGGTGCTCAAATACTTCAACATGACGATGTTCCCGATTCAGTACGGAGTAGTCAGGCTCCGCGGTTGCCCTGTTGCGAGTTGAGTTCATCGCCATGAATTTTGCTGCTCGCTCGAGTAGCCACATCAACTTGAAGTTGCATGGGCAACGCGAGACCTGACTGGCAAAGCACTCTCGTGGCCCAGGCCTTTTTTAAAAATGATATTTCGCGCTACTGGGTAGCGCTTGATGCAACTCTAGCCGCAACAAAATATTACAACATGAAATTTTCAACATTTTTCTAATTTAAGCCAAATCAAGAATTCCTACTAATAACAGTAACTGCGCACTATTCCTCAGTTCTGGTTAAACTTCACCCATCATTGGGTGTCATTCCCCAAACAGCCAGAACCAAGCGATCACCAACGACATCTAAACGCCAGATCTTAAAGGATATAACGCCACCGGACATATAAAACCCATTCGCGCGCAAGTTGCACTGCGCTAGCTATTGGCTTTTTTTATTTATATCTCCAATACAAGATCACTTCCCCACCACCCTCTTCAATACCCCTCTTGCACACCTACGACCTTAGTAGTATTTAATAGACAACACTTCTCAACTACCACTAACGGAAACACACCCACTAAAACTTTTCACAGCACTCCAAATCTGGGCATATATCCCCACCTACTTTGGCGTTAATCACATAACTATAATTTCATATATATCACCAACATCAGCGCAGCCCGCATTTTTGCTGGCTGACAAACAATTGCGCCAATCAGGCACGACTACTGCTAAGTGCCTCTCAGGCTCAAGGAAATGTCTCTCGCGTTTGCGTCCCTAACCGGCCAACGCAACGCAGGTGAAAGCATCCGAACGGCAAGCGTCGACCGTACACAGGCACTTATCCCGCTGGATCGAGCCCCAATTCGACAATCACGGCTTTGCGTTTTTCTTGCGCAGGATTCAGCGCATCAGCAGATCCGCGATCTCGATCGGCCGGCAATTGGTCCTGCAAAATTCTGGAGTGAGCCATGAGCTTATCTTTGTACGAAAAAACGCTCGCCATACCGCTGCTGCCTCACAAACGATTCAACGGCATCTTCAGTCGCCATGCTCTACTTGCCAGTGCCGTGGCTATCGCACTGGCCTTTGGTGGTGGTGGAGATGCATTTGCCAAAAACGGAGTTGGCGGTGGCGGTGGAGGCGGAGGTGGTGGCGGGACTGCCAAGCCTCCGGGTTTGCCCTCGCCGTTCACAACACCCACACTGCCCGATCCGATTTTTACAAACCCGACTGCGATTCATGGGTTTGACGTTACGGGCTTTATCCAAAACATGACCCTGGACACCACCAATGCGAGTTGCCCCAATACCAGCGACCCGGGCCGCTTTGGGGGGACCGTCCAGTTGAACGGCGTCACGATTGTTGTCCCTTGCAACACCGTCATGCAGATGCCGGCCAACACCCTGACCTGGGCCGACTTCGTCAGGGGTGGAACCCTGGCGCTCGGAAAATCACCGGCGGCCTATCCCTCGTTCGAGATCCATGTGGTAGGCAATACCGTCTCCGACAAGCAAATCGCCGGGCTGATCTTTGTCTCCCAGCAATCAGTCAACGCGGGCAGCGGTGTCATCACCCGGATCGACTACACCAACGGCAACCTCGAAGTTGACAGCGGGAACCCGACGCAACCCACGATCATTCAGATCAACGATCCGAATGGCCGTTTTGGCCGCGCCCAAAGCCCCGATCCACGCTTCTCCGTCGATGATGCCAACCCGACCATCCATGCCGCCACCGGCTACCCGATGTGCGTGCCACGCACGATCTCCGGAGACGACGCACTCTGCCCGCAGAAAAACCGGCCAAAAGTGGTCACCCCGACCACAACCAACAACTGCCGCAACTTCAGCCAGGCTGGCGTCACGCCTCCGGCCAGTGGGGAGCTCTCGGGCCCAGCGGTGGGGCAGGTCTATTGCAGCCAGTACGTCATGAAGAGATTCAGCGATGCTACACGCACGGCGACGGACCCCGACCCGACACAACAGGCACCCTTCGAAGTCGGGGACTTCATCAGTTGGTCCGGCACCCTGTTCAAGTCCGCAACAACCGGGGCCCCGGACTTCATCTCTGCACACACGATCGAGGCGAATGTCGGGATCTACACTCAGCCTGGTTCGCAGCCCAGCTACCTGGCTATCGGGGAATTTGGCATCGGTACGGCCGACCCGGCAGCAACGGCCATCAACGGAGTAGCCCAGGAGACGCAGGACCGGATTTTCCTTGAAGCTTCGACCACCGACATCAAGACCCCGGTCGACATCTATCTGATTGATGTCAATCCATCGACGGGCGTGCAAACCAATCGCTGGATTACCCCCTATGAGATGACAGGTGAGTGCAACCCTGCACTGGGCCTTGCGGCCAGTTGCCTGGGAGCCTCGGGTGGTATCACCACACAAAACACTGGTCCTCAGCCACAACGCGCCAGACTACGCGCGACCAAAGCGCCCACCGGGCTACTTAGCCAACCGACACGTACCTTGCGCGTCGTTGCACGGTCACTTTGCGTTCCACAGCAAAGCTTGTCCCAGGCCGGCGTGGACGGTTGCATCCAGAATGCAGGCAGGCTGACCGTCGCCAATGGCCTGATTGCCGGACAGTATGTGGCGCCAGTGTTCGAGTTCATCTTTCCGGAAGGCGTCAAGCCTGGCGATCCGGTGGTGCCTAACGACTTCTGGCACCTGCCGTTCATACGTAACGGAGAAGGCGTGGGCACTCCAACAGGCGTCGGCCCCCTGGACCCAACGCCATGGTGATCAAGGCCTGAGCACAGCGCAAAAAAAACCGCCGCTCCCGGAGGAAGCGGCGGTTTTTTGAAGGACCGCGTTAAGACTTAGTAGCCCAGGTCGAAGTTCTCTTCTTTCATGTCCATCAGGTTGTTGGCGCCCGACAGCATGGTTGCAACGTGAGTGCGGGTACGCGGCAGGATGCGCTGGAAGTAGAAGCGCGCAGTCTGCAGCTTGGCGGTGTAGAAGGCCTCTTCGGAAGTGCCGGCAGCCAGTTTCTCGGCAGCCAGACGCGCCATGTCAGCCCAGAAGTAGGCCAGGCAGGCGTAACCGGAGTACATCAGGTAGTCCACGGAGGCCGCGCCGACTTCCTCGCGATCTTTCATGGCGGCCATACCGACCTTCATGGTCAGTTCGCCCCATTCCTTGTTCAGTGCAGCCAGCGGAGCGACGAACTCTTGAACCGCTTCGTTGCCTTCGTTGGTCTGGCAGAATTTGTGGACGATCTTGGTGAAGCCTTTCAGAGCCTCGCCCTGGGTCATCAGCACTTTACGACCCAGCAGGTCGAGTGCCTGGATACCGGTGGTGCCTTCGTACAGCATCGAAATGCGGCTGTCGCGAACGTTCTGCTCCATGCCCCACTCGGCGATGAAGCCGTGACCACCGTAGATCTGCACGCCGTGATTGGCCGCTTCAAAACCGACTTCGGTCATGAACGCCTTGGCGATTGGCGTCATGAAAGCCAGCAATGCGTCGGCTTTCTTCTTCTCTTCTTCGTCCACACCGTACTTGACGATGTCGACTTGCTTGGCGGTGAAGTAAACCATCGCACGGTTGCCTTCGGCGAATGCCTTCATGGTCAACAGCATGCGGCGTACGTCAGGGTGGACGATGATCGGGTCAGCGGCTTTGTCTGGTGCTTTCGGGCCAGTCAGCGAGCGCATTTGCAAACGATCGCGAGCGTATTTCAGGCCGCCCTGGAAACCGACTTCGGCGTGGGCCAAGCCTTGCAGAGCGGTACCCAGACGTGCGGTGTTCATGAAGGTGAACATGCAGTTCAGGCCTTTGTTCGCCGGGCCGATCAGGAAACCGGTAGCGCCGTCGAAGTTCATCACGCAGGTGGCGTTGCCGTGGATGCCCATCTTGTGTTCCAGGGAACCACAGGACACGGCGTTACGTGCGCCAACCGAGCCATCGGCGTTCGGCAGGAACTTCGGCACGATGAACAGGGAGATGCCTTTGGTGCCAGCCGGTGCATCCGGCAGGCGGGCCAGTACGATGTGGACGATGTTGTCGGCCATGTCGTGTTCACCGGCCGAGATGAAGATCTTGGTGCCGGAAACTTTGTAGGAACCGTCGGCCTGAGGCTCGGCCTTGGTGCGCAGCATGCCCAGGTCGGTGCCGCAGTGCGGTTCGGTCAGGCACATGGTGCCGGTCCATTCGCCGGAAACCAGCTTGGTCAGGTAAGCCTCTTGCTGCTCAGGGGTACCGTGCTCGGAGATGGTGTTCATCGCACCGTGCGACAGGCCTGGGTACATGCCCCACGACCAGTTGGATTCACCGACCATTTCACTGATCGCCAGCCCCAAAGACTCCGGCAGGCCCTGGCCGCCGTGCTCTACGTCGTGGGCCAGGCTTGGCCAGCCGCCTTCGACGAATTGCTTGTAGGCCTCTTTGAAGCCAGTCGGGGTCTTGACGCCGGACTCGCTCCAGGTGCAACCCTCGATGTCGCCCACGCGGTTCAGCGGAGCCAGCACCTGCTCACAAAACTTGGCGCCTTCCTCAAGAATGGCGTCAACCATGTCCGGAGTTGCGTCGGCACACGCCGGAAGGCTCTGATAGTGCGCTTCGTAGCCGAGCAGTTCGTCACGAACGAAGCGAATATCACGCAAGGGGGCCTTGTAGTCAGGCATAGCGATAAACCTCTGCTGATGTAACCGGGAATGAACGACCGCGTTGATTTGTTGTTGCGATCAAACAGTTGTTTGAAACATACGTTTACGCCGAAATCTTGTCAAGCGTCGATCTTTTGCCGTTCGTCATCGCAGGATCGGACACACAGGCACACGACAACGCAGCTGCGCTTTCAAGGCAGCCCGCCGCACAGAAAAGATTAGTTGAGCAAGAAAGACTTACGCAGAAAAACGCCGCGAACAGGCGCGGCGTTGGGGGTGCGGTATCAGCGAGGAATCAAGCGTAGGTATCGATCAATGTTCCGAGCACTTCATCGGCTGCCTTGGCAACTTTCACGCCCAGCTCCGCCTGAATCTTGCCTTGGGCCATTTCGACCACATTGCTGGCCAGGTCCGATTGCTGGCTGCGATCAACCGACCGCAGACGATCGACTTGCACCTCGGAGGACTGGCTGGTGACCGAACGTTCGATCGTCGTGTTGGCGATCTGCCCGGCGGCTAGATCGACGCGGTTCTGCCCTGCCTGAAGAGTGCTCAGACCGGCATAAAAAGCGCTGTTTCCTGAGATTTCCAAGGGAGAACCCGTCCTTTCAATGGATCAACAGCGGCCATTGAAGCAGAGTGGCCGGCAAAACACTCGACAAAAACACTAATGGCACAGTGCCTTATCATAGGCAAAGCCCGCATTGCGAAAACGTCAGTCCAACAGGTCCAGTTGCAAGTGCTCTGCCACTGCTTCGGCCGTAACGGCCTTGAGCTTAGGCACACGCCCCAGGCACGGCGCCGGGAGGCGCTCGGCAAGGGTGGCCAGGTTTTCTTCCAGCCGCGATGTTTTCGGGTCGATGATGTTGGCCACCCATCCCGCCAGTTGCAAACCATCCCGGGCAATTGCTTCAGCGGTCAACAAGGCATGGCTGATACACCCCAGCCGCACGCCGACCACCAGGATCACCGGTAACTGCAACGCGATGGCGAGGTCCGAGAGATTGTCCTGATCCGCCAGCGGTACACGCCAGCCGCCGGCGCCTTCGATCAGGGTGAAGTCCGCCTGCATGCCCAGAATCTGCCGCATCGGCGCCAGCAACGACTGCACCGTCAGCGCCACACCAGCCTCTCGCGCCGCCAGATGCGGAGCAATGGCCGGTTCGAAGGCCACCGGGTTGACCTGAGCATACGTCAGCGGCAGCGAACACTCCGCCAGCAACGCCAGCGCATCGGCGTTGCGCAGGCCCTTGGGCGTCACATCGCAACCGGAAGCGACCGGCTTGCCCGCCGCCGTGCTCAAACCCGCCGAACGTGCCGCATGCAACAGCCCCGCGGCGACTGTGGTTTTACCGACATCGGTATCCGTGCCGGCGATGAAATAGGCTGCGCTCATAAGGGCTTCTCCAAAACGGCGTACACCACTTGATAAGTCGCCGGCAGTCCCTGGGCCTGACGAAACTGCTCATAAGCCTCGATCAGCCCCAGAATCCGTGCCCGGCCGGTCAAGCCACCCGGGCGCCCGGGATTGAGATTGTGCGCACCCAACGCCTTGAGTTCATGGGTCAGGCTGCGCACATCCGGGTAATGCAGCACGTGTGGAAGGTTTTGTAGACTGACCATCCTCAAGCCGCTGGCCGCACACAACTGCTGATAAACACCAAACTCCCGGAAGCGGTTGACGTGCACCATGCCATCGACCTGTCGCCAGCTGTCGCGCAATTCAAACAACGTCCCTGCACAAAGACTAGCAAACGCGAAAATACCGCCCGGTTTCAACACTCGAAAGGCTTCACTGAGCACCGAGTCAAAGTTTGCACACCACTGCACCGCCAGGCTGGAGAAGATCAGGTCGCAGGTCGAATCCTGCAGTGGCAAACACTCGGCATCGCCAGCCACGAAATGCGTGGCACCGCCCAATGGCCGGGCGTGGTTGAGCATGCCCTCGGCGATATCCAGCGCCACACCGTGACTGCCCGGAAACTGCTCACCCAAGGCACGACTGAAATGCCCGGTGCCGCAGCCCAGATCCAGCCAACGCTGCGGTACCAAATCCTGCGGCAAGCGCCTGAGTAATTGGCTGCCCACATCACGTTGCAACTCGGCCACGCTGTCGTAGCTTTCCGCTGCGCGGGAGAATGATGCAGCTACCTGGCGCTTGTCGGGCAAGGCGCCGGGCAGGTTGGGAAAAGATAGATCAGTCATCGCCGGACTCATGCAAAAAGGCCTGGATCGCCCCCGCCACACCGTGGGGATCTTCCAGAAGAAACGCGTGGCTGGCCTGTTCAATCAGACCGATTTCGACATCCGGCAGCAATGCCAACAACTCGCCCGCCGCTTCTGCCGGCACCAGCCCGTCAAGGCCGGCGAACAAATGCAGTTGCGGACCGCGGAACGATTGCAGTGCCTGCCGTGTATCCAGTTGCGCGAGCACTTGCAGACCACTCAGCAGCACCGGCGCGGTGGTATTCGGCGCGCCACCGAGCAACAACCGCGACAACCCGCGCGGGTCTTCGGCACCTTGGGCGCAGAGCAGCGAAAAGCGTTTCAACGTCGCGCGCGGGTCAGCTTCGCATCCCGCCAGAAACGCATCGAAGGTTTCCACTGGCATGGCGCTTGACCAATGTTCATGCGCGACAAAAGACGCGTTGCTGGCCAGGGTGAACAGACCGCAGCAACGATCGCCACGCCGGGCCGCCAGTTCGCAGGCGAGCATGCCGCCCAATGACCAACCGCCAAGCCAGGCGTCTTGCGGCAGTGTCGAATCAAGCTCTTCGAGCCATTCTTCAGGATCGCTCGACTCCAGCTCCGGCAACGGCTCGATCTCGACGTGCAGACGTTCATCCAGGCCGCGCAAGGCCGCCGCCAAAGGCTCCAGCGGTGAAACACCAAGGCCCCAGCCGGGCAGCAGAATCAGTCGATCACGCATGCTTCGGCTCCGGTCCCAGTTGTTGAAAACAATCGGCCAGTCCATCTAACAATAGCTGTACCTGGGCCTCGCTGTGGGCAGCACTTAGCGTGACCCGCAGTCGGGCGCTGCCGGCGGGGACGGTGGG
>NZ_AKJM01000012.1 GCF_000282335.1 Pseudomonas sp. GM48 | reverse complement strand
TACCAATTTCACCATCTGGGCAATCATCTTCAGCGTTGCCGCTGTTGATGTGGCGCACTATACGGAGAGCGTTTTGATCTGTAAACCCCTGATTTTAAAATTAATAAACCAGGGGCCAAAAATGCAAAAACCCGCTTTCGCGGGTTTTTGTGTGAGCCTTGAAATTGATCTAATCTCAAGCTCGAAATTGGTGCCCAGAAGAAGACTCGAACTTCCACGACCGTAAGGTCACCAGCACCTGAAGCTGGCGTGTCTACCAATTTCACCATCTGGGCAGTATCGGCAACGTTGTCCGTCGTCGATGGCGCGCACTATACGGAGCGTCTTTTTAACTGTAAACCCCCGACATCAAAAAAACCTGGAAAATTTCGCCAGCGGTCTTCAAAACAGCTTTGCAGTGTCGATACAGGGCTTTAGATGGGTCGTCTTAGCCTGAAATTTCCCGTTTCATTACGCCTATGCCAAACTAACCCGCATATAGACAAGGTGAAAACTCTCTAATGGCCGATTGGCAGTCCCTCGATCCCGAGGCCGCTCGTGAAGCGGAAAAATATGAAAACCCTATTCCTAGCCGCGAACTGATCCTTCAGCACCTTGCTGATCGGGGTTCGCCTGCTAACCGCGAGCAGCTGGTCGAAGAGTTTGGTCTGACCACGGAAGACCAGATCGAAGCCCTGCGTCGTCGCCTGCGCGCCATGGAGCGCGATGCTCAGCTTATTTACACTCGTCGCGGCACTTATGCGCCGGTGGACAAGCTCGACCTGATCCTGGGCCGCATCAGCGGTCACCGCGATGGCTTCGGCTTCCTGGTGCCGGACGATGGCAGTGACGACCTGTTCATGAGCCCGGCGCAGATGCGTCTGGTGTTCGACGGTGACCGTGCCCTGGCGCGTGTTTCCGGTCTGGATCGCCGCGGTCGCCGCGAAGGCATGATCGTCGAAGTGGTGTCCCGCGCTCACGAAACCATCGTTGGTCGCTACTTCGAAGAGGGCGGCATCGGTTTTGTCGTTGCCGACAATCCGAAGATCCAGCAGGAAGTGCTGGTAACGCCAGGCCGTAACGCCAACGCGCAGATCGGTCAGTTCGTCGAAGTGAAGATCACTCACTGGCCAACGCCACGCTTCCAGCCGCAAGGCGACGTGGTCGAGGTGGTGGGCAACTACATGGCGCCGGGCATGGAAATCGACGTCGCCCTGCGTACCTATGACATTCCTCACGTCTGGCCTGACGCCGTGCTCAAGGAAGCCGGCAAGCTCAAGCCGGAAGTCGAAGAGAAAGACAAAGAGAAGCGCATCGACCTGCGTCATCTGCCGTTCGTTACCATCGACGGCGAAGATGCTCGCGACTTCGACGATGCGGTCTACTGCGAAGCCCGTCCGGGCAAGCTGCGTCTGTTCTCCGGTGGCTGGAAGCTGTACGTGGCGATTGCCGACGTATCCAGCTACGTGAAGCTCGGCTCGGCGCTGGATGCCGAAGCGCAGGTTCGCGGCAACTCGGTGTACTTCCCCGAGCGCGTGATCCCGATGCTGCCCGAGCAGCTGTCCAACGGCCTGTGCTCGCTGAACCCGCAAGTCGATCGCCTGGCCATGGTTTGCGAGATGACCATCTCCAAATCCGGTGAAATGACCGACTATTGCTTCTACGAAGCGGTGATCCACTCCCATGCCCGTCTGACCTACAACAAGGTCAGCGCGATGCTGGAAACGCCGAAAGCCACCGAAGCGCGCAAGCTGCGCGGCGAATACACCGACGTGGTGCCGCACCTCAAGCAGCTGTACTCGCTGTACAAGGTGTTGCTGGCCGCTCGTCACGTGCGTGGCGCGATCGATTTCGAAACTCAGGAAACCCGGATCATCTTCGGTTCCGAGCGCAAGATCGCCGAAATCCGTCCGACTGTGCGTAACGACGCGCACAAGCTGATCGAGGAATGCATGCTGGCGGCCAACGTGGCCACCGCCGAGTTCCTGAAAAAGCACGAAATCCCTGCGCTGTACCGCGTTCACGATGGTCCGCCACCGGAGCGTCTGGAAAAGCTGCGCGCCTTCCTCGGCGAGCTCGGCCTGTCCTTGCACAAAGGCAAGGACGGTCCGTCGCCGAAGGATTACCAGGCGTTGCTGGCCGGTATCAAGGATCGCCCGGATTTCCACCTGATCCAGACCGTCATGCTGCGCTCGTTGAGCCAGGCGGTGTACAGCGCCGATAACCAGGGCCACTTCGGCCTGAATTATGAAGCCTATACCCACTTCACCTCGCCGATCCGCCGCTACCCGGACTTGCTCACGCACCGGGCGATTCGCAGCGTGATCCATTCGAAGCAGAACACCCCGCACGTTCGCCGTGCCGGTGCGATGACCATTCCGAAGGCGCGCATCTATCCGTACGACGAAGCGGCCCTGGAGCAGCTCGGCGAGCAGTGCTCGATGAGCGAACGCCGTGCCGACGAAGCGACCCGCGACGTGGTGAACTGGCTCAAGTGCGAGTTCATGAAAGACCGCGTGGGCGAATCGTTCCCGGGTGTGATCACTGCCGTGACCGGTTTTGGTCTGTTCGTCGAGCTTACAGACATTTATGTCGAAGGCCTGGTGCACGTCACCGCGCTGCCGGGCGATTACTACCACTTCGATCCTGTGCACCACCGCCTGGCCGGTGAGCGTACCGGTCGCAGCTTCCGCCTGGGTGACACCGTGGAAGTGCGGGTCATGCGCGTCGACCTCGACGAACGCAAGATCGACTTCGAGATGGCCGAAAAAACCATCAGTGCGCCGATTGGCCGTAAAAAACGCGGTACCGAAAGTGCAGCGCCTGCGGCCCTCTCTACAAAAACAGTCGCAGAACCGGCCCCGGCGAAAACCGGTCGTCGTCCTGCCAAGGAAAAGGCTGTCGAGGCTTATCGTCCGAGCGATGCGGCGGCGAAAAACGCCGAAGTGCGCAAAAGTCGTGAAATGAAACAGGCGTTGCTGGCCGGTGCGAAAAACGGCGGTAAAGCGGCGTCTGCGGGAAAGACCAGTCGGTCGGCGCCTGACAAGGCCGTCGGCGGCAAGCCAGCCAAACCGAGCAAACATCGTAAAGGCCCGCCAAAAGCGGGCTCGGCTCCAGCCAAGAGTGGCGGGGCGCGTAAACCTAAGGCCAAGCCATGAGTCAGTTGGAAAAGATCTACGGCGTCCATGCTGTAGAAGCGTTGTTGCGTCACCACCCGAAACGTGTGAAGCAGATCTGGCTGGCCGAAGGCCGCAATGATCCTCGGGTCCAGACGCTGATTGAGCTGGCCAACGAAAACCGGGTCCAGGTCGGCCAGGCCGAGCGCCGCGAAATGGACGCCTGGGTTGAAGGCGTGCACCAGGGTGTGGTCGCGGACGTGAGTCCGAGCCAGGTCTGGGGCGAGGCAATGCTCGACGAACTGCTCGATCGCACCGACGGCGCGCCGTTGTTGCTGGTGCTCGACGGCGTGACCGATCCGCACAACCTCGGCGCCTGCTTGCGTTCTGCCGATGCGGCGGGCGCACTGGCCGTGATTGTGCCGAAGGACAAGTCTGCGACCCTGACGCCAGTCGTACGGAAAATCGCCTGCGGTGCCGCCGAAGTGATTCCACTGGTTGCCGTGACCAACCTGGCGCGCACCCTGGAAAAGCTCCAGCAGCGTGGCTTGTGGGTTGTCGGTACGGCCGGTGAGGCTGAGGTCAGTCTGTATGACCAGGACCTCACCGGCCCGACCATCCTGATCATGGGCGCCGAAGGCAAGGGCATGCGTCGCCTGACCCGCGAGCATTGCGACTACCTGGTGAACCTGCCGATGGCCGGTAGCGTCAGCAGTCTCAACGTTTCGGTGGCGACCGGCGTTTGCCTGTTCGAAGCGCAGCGCCAGCGCAGTGTCAAAGCCAAGGCTGCTGCCAAGAAATCCTGATCCAGTTGCAGTCCCTGTGGGAGCGGGCTTGCTCGCGAAAGCGGAGTAACATTCAGCAAAGATGTTGAATGTCGTACCGCATTCGCGAGCAAGCCCGCTCCCACAGTGTTTTGTGGTGAGGGAAAGATTGGGGGTTGTTCAAATAATCACCAATTACCTTGCGCCTCCTTCGCCCCTTCTCTACAATTGCGCCCCTTGCTGTGATGGCAGGCACCAACGTGTCTAGCGTCCGCAAGTCCATAAGTGTCATTCACTCCTTGTCTGACCGCTTTTGAGCGGCAGGCTACAACCCGTAAGGAGCATTCATGCGTCATTACGAAATCATCTTTTTGGTCCACCCGGATCAAAGCGAGCAAGTCGGCGGCATGGTTGAGCGTTACACCAAGCTGATCGAAGAAGACGGCGGCAAAATCCACCGTCTGGAAGATTGGGGCCGTCGTCAACTGGCCTACGCAATCAACAATGTTCACAAGGCTCACTACGTGATGCTGAACGTTGAGTGCACTGGCAAGGCCCTGGCCGAGCTGGAAGACAACTTCCGCTACAACGATGCAGTGATCCGTAACCTGGTCATCCGTCGCGACGAAGCCGTTACCGGTCAGTCCGAGATGCTCAAGGCTGAAGAAAACCGCAGTGAGCGCCGTGAGCGTCGCGACCGTCCTGAGCACGAAGGCGCTGAAAGCGTTGACAGTGATGACAGCGACAACAGCGATAACGCTGACGAGTAATCCACGGACCTTTTAAGGAGCCTATCAAATGGCACGTTTCTTCCGTCGTCGTAAATTCTGCCGCTTCACCGCTGAAGACGTGAAAGAGATCGATTACAAAGATCTCAACACTCTGAAAGCCTACGTATCCGAGACCGGCAAAATCGTTCCAAGCCGCATCACCGGTACCAAAGCTCGTTATCAGCGTCAGCTGGCCACCGCTATCAAGCGCGCCCGCTTCCTGGCCCTGCTGGCCTACACCGACAGCCACGGCCGCTGAGACCGGGCAGTCGACACGTAGCAAAGGATTGAATGCATGCGGGCCATAGCTGAGTTCATCATGCGCGGCCGTATGCAGGCCACTCTGGTAGTGGCTGGATGCGCGGCATTGCCGTTGTTGTATTGGTTGGGTGCTGCCGCCGGATGCCTTGTGCTCCTGCGGCGCGGATTGAGGGACGCCCTGGGCGTTCTTGCTCTGGGACTGCTGCCGGCGTTGATCTGGTGGCTGTACTCCGACGACCCACGGGCACTTCTGGTGCTGCTGGGGTCTGCGAGCCTTGCGTTGGTTTTGCGCGCAAGCGAGTCCTGGAACCGCGTGCTGCTGGTCAGCATAGCGATGGGAGTGGTGTTTTCAGTGGTGTTGGGGACAGCTTTTGCTCCCCAGATCGAGATGCTGGCGCAGGCTTTGATCAAAGTCATGCCGTCGCTACTCGGTGATGTCTACCAGAAGATGTCGGTAGACGAACAAGCGCGTTTCGCGTCCCTGATTGCACCGGTCCTGACCGGCCTGATTGCGGCGTTGTTGCAAATCGTCAGCTTGCTGAGCCTGCTTGTCGGGCGCTACTGGCAGGCGTTGTTGTACAACCCGGGCGGTTTTGGTCGCGAGTTTCGCGCCATCCGCTTCCCGCTGTTGCCGGCGATGTTGCTGCTGGCGTGCATGCTTCTTGGGCCGAACATCGGTCCACAGATGGCCATGTTGACGCCGTTGTGCAGCGTACCGCTGGTGTTCGCCGGGCTGGCCCTGATTCACGGGCTGGTGGCGCAGAAGCGACTGGCCAGGTTCTGGCTGGTGGGGTTGTACGTGACGCTGTTGCTGTTCATGCAGCTGATCTATCCGTTGCTGGTGGTCCTGGCCATCGTCGACAGCCTGATTGATTTTCGCGGTCGTTCGGCACCGAAAGATGCCGATAACGCGAACGGTGAAGGTTAAAAGTTAAGAGGATTTTCACATGCAACTGATCCTTCTGGAAAAAGTCACCAACCTGGGCAACCTGGGTGACAAAGTGAACGTTAAGGCTGGTTACGGTCGTAACTACCTGCTGCCTTACGGCAAAGCTACCGCTGCGACCCCAGCCAACCTGGCTGCGTTCGAAGAGCGTCGCGCTGAGCTGGAAAAAGCTGCAGCAGATCGCAAAGCATCGGCTGAAAGCCGCGCTGCCCAACTGGCCGAGCTGGAAGTGACCATCACTGCCACCGCTGGCGACGAAGGCAAGCTGTTCGGTTCGATCGGTACTCACGACATCGCTGACGCACTGACCGCCTCCGGCGTTGAAGTGCAGAAGAGCGAAGTTCGTCTGCCGAACGGCACCATCCGCAACGTAGGCGAATTCGACGTAGCCGTGCATCTGCACGCCGAAGTTGAAGCCACCGTACGCGTTGTCGTGGTAGCAGCTTAAGCAGCACTTGTCGGTTGGCACCCTCGGGTGCTTGCCGGTAACATCGGGCACGATCCTGTTTACAGGTCGTGCCCTTTGTCTTTCTGGCATCCCAGTTTTTACATTCCTGCTTTCCAAAAAAAACCAAGTGGCCATGAACGAAATCTCAGCTCCCGAGCAATACGACCTGCAAACCGCCGCGCTGAAGGTGCCGCCGCATTCCATCGAGGCCGAACAGGCCGTGCTCGGTGGTCTGATGCTGGACAACAACGCCTGGGAACGCGTGCTCGATCAGGTCTCCGACGGCGATTTCTATCGACATGACCACCGTCTGATTTTCCGTGCGATCGCCAAGCTGGCCGATCAGAACATGCCGATCGACGTCGTGACCCTGTCCGAACAACTGGACAAGGAAGGTCAGACTTCACAGGTCGGCGGCCTCGGCTATCTCGGCGAGCTGGCGAAAAACACGCCATCTGTCGCTAACATCAAGGCCTATGCCCAGATAGTTCGCGAACGGGCGACATTGCGTCAATTGATCGGCATCAGCACCGAAATCGCCGACAGCGCCTTCAACCCGGAAGGTCGCACCGCCGCCGAAATTCTCGATGAGGCCGAGCGGCAGATCTTCCAGATTGCCGAGGCCCGACCGAAAACCGGTGGCCCGGTGGGCGTCAACGACCTGCTGACCAAAGCCATCGACCGCATCGACACCCTGTTCAACACCGACAACGCCATCACCGGCCTGTCCACCGGCTATACCGACCTCGACGAGAAGACCAGCGGCCTGCAACCGGCCGACCTGATCATCGTCGCCGGCCGTCCGTCCATGGGTAAAACCACCTTTGCGATGAACCTGGTGGAAAACGCCGTGCTGCGTAGCGAGAAGGCCGTCCTGGTTTACTCCCTCGAGATGCCAGGCGAATCGCTGATCATGCGTATGCTGTCTTCCCTTGGTCGCATCGACCAGACCAAGGTGCGTTCCGGTCAGTTGGAAGACGACGACTGGCCGCGCCTGACTTCGGCGGTCAACCTGCTCAACGACCGCAAGTTGTTCATCGACGATACCGCCGGCATCAGCCCGTCGGAAATGCGCGCCCGGACCCGCCGCCTGGTGCGTGAACACGGCGATGTCGGCCTGATCATGATCGACTACCTGCAATTGATGCAGATTCCGGGTTCCAGCGGTGATAACCGGACCAACGAGATTTCCGAGATCTCCCGATCCCTGAAAGCCCTGGCCAAGGAATTCAACTGCCCGGTGGTGGCGCTCTCGCAGCTCAACCGTTCCCTGGAACAACGGCCGAACAAGCGCCCGGTGAACTCCGACTTGCGGGAATCCGGAGCGATCGAGCAGGACGCCGACGTGATCATGTTCGTTTATCGCGACGAGGTGTATCACCCGGAAACCGAGCACAAGGGCATCGCCGAGATCATTATCGGCAAGCAGCGGAACGGTCCGATCGGCTTTATCCGTCTGGCGTTCATCGGTAAGTACACCCGATTCGAGAACCTGGCGCCGGGTAGCTATAACTTCGATGACGACGAATAAGTCGTTATAGAGGTTTTTGTGGCGAGGGAGCTTGCTCCCGCTGGGCTGCGCAGCAGCCCCAATACCTGCGATGGTACTGATTCAGGCACACCGCAATTGCTGGTTTTGCGACTGCTGCGCAGTCGAGCGGGAGCAAGCTCCCTCGCCACATAGGTTGTGTGTGCTAAAGCGCCCACCAATTTCCGACCACAGTCGTCGGAATTGGTCAAAATTTGTGCTATATTCCGCGCCCGCGAAATTCAATGAAAGCCAACACCGGTTATCGACATGCAAGCAGCCAAGCCGTTATTTGACTATCCCAAGTACTGGGCCGAATGTTTCGGGCCAGCGCCGTTCCTGCCCATGAGCAGGGAGGAGATGGATCAGCTCGGCTGGGATTCCTGCGACATCATCATCGTCACCGGTGATGCCTACGTCGATCACCCGTCGTTCGGCATGGCGATCATCGGCCGGCTGCTGGAGTCCCAGGGCTTCCGCGTCGGGATCATTGCCCAGCCGAACTGGCAGTCCAAAGACGACTTCATGAAGCTCGGCGAGCCGAACCTGTTCTTCGGTGTCGCGGCCGGCAACATGGACTCGATGATCAACCGCTACACCGCCGACAAGAAAATCCGTTCCGACGACGCGTACACGCCGGGTGGCCTGGCCGGCAAGCGTCCGGACCGCGCCAGCCTGGTTTACAGCCAGCGCTGCAAGGAAGCCTACAAGCACGTGCCAATCGTGCTCGGCGGCATCGAAGCGTCCCTGCGCCGCATCGCCCACTACGACTACTGGCAGGACCGTGTGCGCAACTCGATCCTGATCGATGCCAGCGCCGACATCCTGCTTTACGGCAACGCCGAACGGGCCATCGTTGAAGTGGC
The DNA here is from genome assembly GCF_000282335.1 of Pseudomonas sp. GM48. Lineage (GTDB taxonomy): Bacteria > Pseudomonadota > Gammaproteobacteria > Pseudomonadales > Pseudomonadaceae > Aquipseudomonas. The sequence goes on along the minus strand of NZ_AKJM01000012.1, from coordinate 10,752 downwards.
CCAGCGCCTGTCCTACGGTCACAAGATCGAAGACATCACCGACGTGCGCGGTACCGCGTTCATTCGTCGTGATACCCCGCAAGGCTGGTACGAAGTCGACTCCACGCGCATCGACCGCCCGGGCAAGATCGACAAGATCATCAACCCGTACGTCAACACCCAGGACACCCAGGCCTGCGCAATCGAGCAGGAGAAGGGCCCGGTCGAGGATCCGCAGGAAGCCAAGGTCGTGCAGATCCTGGCGAGCCCGCGCATGACCCGCGACAAGACCGTGATCCGTTTGCCGTCGGTGGAAAAGGTCCGCAATGACGCGGTGCTCTACGCTCACGCCAACCGCGTGCTGCACCTGGAAACCAACCCGGGCAACGCCCGCGCCTTGGTACAGAAGCATGGCGAAGTCGACGTCTGGTTCAACCCGCCACCGATTCCGATGACCACCGAAGAAATGGACTACGTGTTCGGCATGCCTTATGCGCGCATTCCGCACCCGGCGTACGGCAAGGAGAAGATCCCGGCCTATGACATGATCCGCTTCTCAGTGAACATCATGCGTGGCTGCTTCGGCGGCTGCACCTTCTGCTCGATCACCGAGCACGAAGGCCGGATCATCCAGAACCGTTCCCACGAGTCGATCATTCGCGAAATCGAAGAAATTCGCGACAAGGTGCCGGGCTTTACCGGCGTGATCTCCGACCTTGGCGGCCCGACCGCGAACATGTACCGCATTGCGTGCAAGAGCCCCGAAATCGAATCCGCGTGCCGCAAGCCATCGTGCGTGTTCCCTGGCATCTGCCCGAACCTGAACACCGACCACTCGGCGCTGATCCAGCTGTACCGCAGTGCCCGTGAATTGCCGGGTGTGAAGAAGATCCTGATCGCTTCCGGCCTGCGCTATGACCTCGCGGTCGAATCGCCGGAGTACGTCAAGGAGCTGGTGACCCACCACGTCGGTGGTTACCTGAAGATCGCCCCGGAACACACCGAGGAAGGTCCGCTCAACCAGATGATGAAACCGGGCATCGGCAGCTATGACAAGTTCAAGCGCATGTTCGAGAAGTACTCCAAGGAAGCCGGTAAAGAGCAGTACCTGATCCCGTACTTCATCGCCGCCCACCCGGGCACCACCGATGAAGACATGATGAACCTGGCGCTGTGGCTCAAGGGCAACGGTTTCCGTGCCGACCAAGTGCAGGCGTTCTACCCGTCGCCGATGGCCACCGCCACCGCGATGTACCACTCGGGCAAGAACCCGCTGCGCAAGGTCACCTACAAGAGTGACGCGGTGACCATCGTCAAGAGCGAAGAGCAGCGCCGTCTGCACAAGGCGTTCTTGCGTTATCACGACCCGAAAGGCTGGCCGATGCTGCGTGAAGCACTGACCCGCATGGGCCGCGCCGACCTGATCGGGCCGGGCAAGAACCAGTTGATTCCTTTGCACCAGCCGTCGACCGACAGCTACCAGAGTGCCCGTCGCAAGAATTCGACGCCGGCCGGCAGCCATAAAGTAGCGAAGGAAAAGACCACCAAGATCCTCACCCAGCACACGGGCCTGCCACCACGTGCCAGCGATGGCGGCAACCCGTGGGACAAGCGCGAACAGGCCAAGGCTGCGGCGTTTGCCCGCAATCAGCAGGCGGCCAAGGAGCGCAAGGAAGCGGCCAAGGGCAAGGGGCCGAAGCCGGCTCGCAAGCCGGTCGTGCCGCGCTAAGCCTCGCCTCCGCTGAACAGAACGCCAACCTTCGGGTTGGCGTTTTGCATTCCGGGCTTGAAAAGTATGCGAGGGCTGCTGGCCTCTTCGCGAGCAAGCCCGCTCCCACAGGTTTAGAAGCGTTCGCAAAATTTGTATTCGACTCGGACACTGTGGGAGCGGGCTTGCTCGCGAAGGGGCCGACTCAGGCGACGACTTCGTAGCTGGCTGCCACATATACGTGCAATCGCCTTCAATCATTTTCCTGCATCGCCCGATTTTGGTGCTGTACTGCCTTCAGTAATCGAAGAAAGCGCCAGCGCTGCTGGATGGCATAAGTCTTGCGCGCTTTCCAATACGCTCAAGGCTCGCAGGAGGCACGCCGTGTCGATTCATGTCGCATTGCACCATGTCACGCATTACCGCTATGACCGCGCTGTCGAGCTCGGCCCGCAGATCGTTCGCCTGCGTCCCGCCGCTCACAGCCGCACGCGGATTCTGTCCTATGCGCTGAAAATCTCCCCCGAACAGCACTTCATCAACTGGCAGCAGGACCCTCAGGGCAATTACCTGGCGCGCCTGGTGTTCCCGGAGAAAACCGATGAATTGCGCATTGAAGTCGACCTGCTGGCAGAAATGGCGATCTTCAATCCGTTCGACTTTTTCCTTGAGCCCTACGCGGAAAAAATTCCCTTCGCCTATGCCACGGATGAACGCAAGGAGCTGGCGCCGTACCTGGAAACGTTGCCGCTGACGCCGAAGTTCAAGGCCTATCTGGACGGCATCGACCGCACACCGTTGCCTGCCGTGGATTTTCTCGTCGCGCTCAACCAGCGTCTGAGCGAAGACATCGACTACCTGATCCGCATGGAACCCGGCGTACAAACACCTGAACACACCCTCGAACAGGCCTCGGGTTCGTGCCGCGATTCCGCCTGGTTACTGGTGCAACTGCTGCGCAATCTGGGGCTGGCGGCGCGTTTCGTGTCGGGCTACCTGATCCAGCTGACCGCCGACGTCAAAAGTCTCGACGGTCCTTCCGGTACCGAGGTGGATTTCACCGACCTGCACGCCTGGTGCGAGGTGTACCTGCCCGGCGCCGGCTGGATTGGCCTGGACGCGACATCCGGGTTGTTTGCCGGTGAAGGGCATATTCCGTTGGCCTGTAGTCCTGACCCGTCCTCTGCGGCACCGATCAGTGGCCTGGTGGAGCCGTGCGAGTGCGAATTCAGCCACGAAATGTCCGTGGAGCGGATTTGGGAGGCGCCACGGGTCACCAAGCCCTACACCGACGACCAGTGGCTGGCGATTCAGGCCCTGGGGCGGCAGATCGATGCCGACCTGCTGGAAGGCGATGTGCGCCTGACCATGGGCGGCGAGCCGACTTTCGTGTCCATCGATGACCCGGACGGTGCCGAGTGGAACACCGCCGCACTGGGGCCGGATAAACGACGCTTGTCCGCCGAGTTGTTCCAGCGCATGCGTAAACACTACGCGCCCAAGGGCCTGGTGCATTTTGGTCAGGGCAAGTGGTATCCCGGCGAGCAACTGCCGCGCTGGTCGCTCAATTGCTACTGGCGCCGTGACGGCGTGCCGATCTGGCACAACAGCGCGCTGATCGCCGACGAGCAAGAGGACTACGGCGCCACTGGCGAACTGGCCGGGCGTTTCCTGGCCAGTGTCGCCGAACGCCTGAAGATTCCGACACGCTTTGTGTTTCCGGCCTACGAAGACAACTTTTATTACCTCTGGCGCGAAGGGATGTTGCCGCAGAACGTCAGTGCCGAAGACTCACGCCTGGAAGAACCGCTGGAGCGTGCGCGTCTGCGTAAAGTCTTCAGTCAGGGTTTGGACAAGGTGATTGGCCAGGTCCTGCCGCTGGCGCGTACCGCCAAGGGCGATCAGTGGCAGAGCGGCCGCTGGTATCTGCGCGATGAACATTGTCGCCTGGTGCCAGGAGACTCGCCGCTGGGCTATCGCTTGCCACTTGGTTCGCAACCGTGGGTAAAAGCGGCGGAGTATCCGTTCATTTATCCGCAAGACCCGAATCAGGACTTTCCGCCGCTGTCCGACACAGGGCAACTGCAGAACCAAAGTGCGGCTGCCGTCACTGATGAGCGCGTGCCAGACATCGACGAATCCGCCGATTGGCTGACCCGTACCGCATTCTGCGCCGAAGCCCGGGAAGGCCGGTTGTACCTGTTCATGCCACCGCTGGAGCGGGTTGAGGATTACCTCGAACTGGTCGCCGCCATCGAGGCCACCGCTGAAGAACTGCTGTGCCCGGTATTGCTGGAGGGCTACGAGCCGCCGAGCGACCCGCGCCTGAGCAATTTCCGCATCACCCCGGATCCGGGGGTGATCGAGGTCAACGTGCAGCCGTCCGCAACGTGGGATGAATTGGTCGAGCGCACCGAGTTTCTCTACGAAGAAGCGCGCCAGACCCGCCTGACCACCGAGAAATTCATGATCGACGGCCGGCACACCGGCACGGGCGGCGGCAACCATTTCGTGCTGGGTGGCGCGACTCCGGGCGACTCGCCGTTTCTGCGTCGTCCGGATCTGCTGCGCAGCCTGATCAGCTACTGGCATAACCACCCGTCCTTGTCCTACCTGTTTTCCGGATTGTTCATCGGCCCGACGTCCCAGGCGCCCCGCGTCGATGAAGCGCGCAACGATGCCTTGTACGAACTGGAGATCGCTTTTGCGCAGATGCCGGAACCGGGTGAGGCATGCCCGCCATGGCTGGTGGATCGACTGTTGCGCAATCTGCTGATCGATGTGACCGGCAACACCCACCGCGCCGAATTCTGCATCGACAAACTCTATTCGCCGGACGGTGCCACCGGGCGCCTCGGATTGCTGGAGCTGCGTGCGTTCGAGATGCCGCCCCATGCCCGCATGAGCCTGGCGCAACAATTGTTGCTGCGGGCACTGGTCGCGCGATTCTGGCGCGAACCCTATGCACCGCCGAAGCTGGCGCGCTGGGGTACGGAGTTGCACGATCGCTTCCTGTTGCCGCACTTCATCGAGCAAGACTTTGCCGATGTCATCGTCGACCTCAACGCCGCTGGTTATGCGGTGCGGGCCGAGTGGTTCGCCGCACATCTGGAGTTCCGTTTTCCCAAGGTTGGCGACTACGCCGTCAGTGGTATTGCGCTGGAACTGCGCCAGGCGCTCGAGCCTTGGCACGTGCTGGGCGAAGAGGGCGCCATGGGCGGCACGGTGCGTTACGTGGATTCGTCGCTGGAGCGTTTGCAGGTCAAGCTCAGCGGCTTGCCGCCCCAGCGTTATCTGCTGACCTGCAATGGCATTCCGGTGCCATTGCAGCCCACCGGGCGTGTAGGTGAATTCGTCGCCGGCGTGAGATTTCGTGCCTGGCAACCGGCTAACTGCCTGCAACCGACCATCCCGGTCCACGCGCCCCTGGTGTTCGACCTGCTCGATACCTGGATGCAGCGCTCGCTGGGCGGCTGCCAATATCACGTCGCCCATCCGGGCGGACGCAATTACGACAGCTTGCCGGTCAATGCCAACGAGGCCGAGAGTCGGCGGATGGCGCGTTTCTTCCGCATCGGACACACGCCGGGGAAACTTCCCATACCCAATCTGGAAATTAACGACGAGCTGCCGATGACACTCGATTTGCGACGTTTCTAAACCGTACGCGACGCTCGGATTTTTCGTATATCCGGGTGTCACGAGCCTGCGTTAGTCTGACCGTTCATTGCTGTCTGCCGAGCTTTCCATGCCTGACCTGCTAGACCGCTACCCGCTCACGGCGGGCACCTATCACGAACTGCTCGACGACAGTGGCGCCGTGCGCCCGCACTGGCGCCGACTGTTCGAGCAGTTGCAACGCAGCACGCCGGCGCAACTGGTGCAGCGCCAGGCCCTGCTGACCCGGCAAATCCAGGAAAACGGCGTTACCTATAACGTCTATGCCGACCCCAAGGGCGCTGACCGGCCATGGGAGCTGGACCTGCTACCCCATGTGATCGCGGCTGATGAGTGGGAGCAATTGTCGGCCGGAATCGCTCAGCGGGCACGCTTGCTCAATGCCGTGCTGGCTGACCTTTACGGTCCGCAGCGGCTGATTGCCGAAGGTCTGCTGCCCGCCGAGCTGGTGTTCGGTCACAACAATTTCCTTTGGCCCTGTCAGGGGATCAGCCCGCCTGACGGGGCCTTCCTGCATTTGTATGCCGTGGATCTGGCGCGCACGCCCGATGGCCGCTGGTGGGTCACGGCGGACCGTACCCAGGCGCCGTCGGGTGCCGGGTATGCGCTGGAAAACCGCACCATTGTGTCCCGGGCCTTTCCCGAGCTGTACCGCGATTTGAAAGTGCAACACCTGGCCGGGTTCTTCCGCACCTTGCAGGAAACCCTGGCCCGTCAGGCCCCGAGTGACGGCGATGCGCCTTTGGTGGTGCTGCTGACGCCGGGGCGTTTCAACGAAAGCTATTTCGAACATTTGTACCTGGCGCGTCAGCTCGGTTATCCGTTGGTAGAGGGCGGCGACCTGACAGTGCGCGACGCCACGGTCTACCTGAAGACCCTGAGTGGTCTGCGTCGGGTGCACGCGATAATGCGTCGGCTCGATGACGATTTCTGCGACCCGCTGGAGTTGCGCACCGATTCGGCCCTCGGTGTGCCGGGTCTGCTGGAAGCCGTGCGGCAGGGGCGGGTGCTGGTGGCCAACGCTCTGGGCAGCGGTGTGCTGGAGTCGCCAGGCTTGCTGGGTTTTCTACCGAAGATCAATCAATTCCTGTTCGGCGAAGAGCTGATCCTGCCGTCCATCGCCACCTGGTGGTGCGGTGAAGCGCCGGTGTTGGCCCAGGCCCTGGAAAAGCTCCCTGAGCTGCTGATCAAACCGGCGTTTCCGTCCCAGAGCTTTGCACCGGTATTTGGTCGTGATTTGGGTGAAAAACAGCGCCAGGAGCTCGCCGAGCGCATGCAGGCGCGGCCCTATGCTTATGTGGCGCAAGAACTTGCGCAATTGTCCCAGGCACCGATCTGGCAAGCCGAAGACGGTCAACTGCAACCCCGGGCCATTGGCATGCGCATGTACGCGGTGGCCAGCCGCGAGGGCTATCGGGTACTGCCCGGCGGCTTGACCCGGGTCGCCGCGCAAGCCGATGCCGAAGTGGTGTCGATGCAACGCGGCGGCGCCAGCAAGGACACCTGGGTGCTGGGCGATCGAGCGCCCAGCGGCGAACAATGGAAAGCCCAGCGCAACATCGGCGTGCATGACCTGGTGCGGCGCGATCCGTACCTGCCATCGCGGGTGGTGGAAAACCTGTTCTGGTTTGGCCGTTACTGCGAACGTTGTGATGACAGTGCCCGTTTGCTGCGCATCATGCTCGCACGCTATGTCGACGGCGACGACCCGCAAGCCTTGCAGGCCGCCGTCGATCTCGGCGAGCGGCTGATGCTGCTGCCCGATGAGGGTGAATTGCCTGAACGCCTGTTGGCGGCGCTGCTCGGCGACGACTGGCCGTTCAGCCTGCGCTCCAACCTGCAGCGCTTGCAGTGGGCCGCTTCGCAGGTGCGCGGCAAGCTCTCGCGGGAAAACTGGCAGGCGCTGGTGGAGTTGCAGCGCGAAGCCATGGAGCTGGAAACCGAAGAGCCGGATTTTGGCGAGTTGCTGGATTTTCTCAACCGTCTGGTGATGTCCCTTGCGGCGTTATCCGGCTTCGCCCTGGACGACATGACCCGGGACGAAGGCTGGCGTTTCCTGATGATTGGCCGGCGGATCGAGCGTCTGCAATTTCTCAGCGGCAGCCTGGCGGCGTTCCTGCGGGGCGCCGGGGCCTTCGATCAGGCCGGACTGGAATGGTTGCTGGAACTGGGCAACAGCAGCATCACCTACCGTTCTCGATACCTGGCGGTGGCACAGCTGATCCCGGTGCTCGACCTGCTGTTGCTCGACGAGCAGAACCCTCACGCCGTGTTGTTCCAGTTGAAACTGGTGACCGGCACCCTCAAACGCCTCAACGATGATTTTGGCGTGCCGCGTGAAGCAGTGCTGCCGCAATTGGTCGAGCGTCTGGCGCGATTCGATCTGGGTTGCCTGGAAAACCCGCTGTTCGGCGACGTGAGTGTTCGCGCCGCCATCGAAGGGCTGGCCGCACTGTTGCAGGAGATCGCCGACGCCAGCGGGCAAGTCTCCGATCGCCTGGCGCTGCGGCATTTCGCCCATGTCGACGATGTCAGCCAGCGCACGGTGTCCGTCTGATGAGTGCTCAATACCAGATTTTCCACGATACCCATTATCACTACGACAGCCCGGTGTCCCTGGCCCAGCAACTGGCGCATTTGTGGCCGCGGCCTTGCGCCTGGCAACGCTGCACCGACCGGCAATTGCAGATCAGTCCGCAGCCGACCTCGCGTCGCGACGAGCTGGATGTGTTCGGCAACCCGCTGACCCGGCTGGCATTCGAGCGTCCCCACGAGGAATTGCTGGTCAACGCCAGCCTCACGATCGAAGTGTTGCCCCGGCCTGCGCTGGACTTCAATCGGTCTCCTGCGTGGGAAGACACACGAAGCGCGCTGACCTACAGCAGCCAACCGCTGTCACCCGAATTGCTCGAAGCCTGCCGATACCGGTTTGAATCGCCGTATGTGCATTTGAAGAGAAACTTCGTCGAGTTTTCCGAGAGCTGCTTCCCGGCGGGTCGACCGCTGTTGCTCGGTGTGCAGGCACTGATGGAGAAAATCTTCAGCGAGTTCACCTTCGACGCCGAAGCGACCCAGGTGGCGACGCCGCTGGTGGAGGTGCTGGAGCGCCGGCGCGGGGTCTGCCAGGACTTTGCTCACCTGATGCTCGCTTGCGTGCGTTCCAGAGGGTTGGCGGCGCGGTACATCAGCGGCTATTTGCTGACCCGGCCACCACCGGGTCAGCCGCGATTGATCGGTGCCGATGCGTCCCATGCCTGGGTCTCGGTGTTTTGCCCGGTGCTGGGGTGGGTGGATTTCGATCCGACCAACAATGTGCAACCGGCGCTGGAGCACATCACCCTGGCCTGGGGCCGGGATTTTTCCGATGTATCGCCGTTGCGGGGGGTGATTCTGGGAGGAGGGAATCACGACCCGGAAGTGCGCGTCACCGTGATGCCACTGTAGGAGCGAGCTTGCTCGCGATGGACGTGAACGATGACGCGTACTGTCTGGAAAAATGCGCTGTCTTCGAATTTTTCGCGAGCAAGCTCGCTCCTACAGGGGGGCGGAGTCATTTCAGGTAGGCTATATCAGATTGGTCTGTGAGGGTCGGCAGCAAAGCTGCCAACCCTGGACACAGATCCGGCAGGCCTGATCAGATCAACCGGCCCGGAGGTTCTCAGGCGTCGGGCGCCGAGTCTTTCGGTGCATCAACATCATCTTCCGCCGCCACTTCACCCTCAGGGTTCAGTGCCGCTTCTTCAGCTGTAGCTTTCTTGCGCTGAAGTTTTTCCTCTTTCTTCTGCTCCTTGGCCAAGTCTCTCTGACGTTTGGCGAAGGAATAATTAGGTTTAGCCATGGGCGATCCTCTGGGGTCGAAGGTGAGGTTGAGCGGCGCATATTCTGCCCTGTATCGGTGCCGAGCCGTTAGCTGGGTTTTTGCTCGGCCCATTTTGGCGCTACGGACGGTTGCCAGGCATCCAGTGCATCGAGCAGGGTTTGTGCTGATTCGCTCACTTGCAGCATGTCACGGTGCTGCCCGCGAACGAAGCCTTCGCCGACGATGTGATCGAGAAAAGACGTCAATTTGCTGTAGAAACCGTTCACTTCCAGCAAACCCAGCGGTTTGCCGTGGTAGCCGAGTTGGCCCCAGGTCCAGACTTCGAACAGTTCTTCCAGGGTGCCAAGGCCACCGGGCAGCGCGATAAAGGCATCGCTGAGCTCGGCCATCCGCGCCTTGCGCGCATGCATGCCATCGACGACTTCCAGGCGAGTCAGGCCGCTGTGGCCGATTTCCTTGTCCTTGAGGCTTTGCGGGATGATGCCGATTACTTCACCGCCGGCGGCCAGGGCCGCATCGGCGACGATTCCCATCAGGCCCACGGCGCCACCGCCATACACCAGGGTCAGCTTGCGCTCGGCCAACGCCCGGCCAAGGGCCACGGCGGCTTCGCGGTAAGCCGGGTTGGTGCCGGTGCTGGCACCACAAAATACACAAACAGATGCTAAAGACATGCCTTGCTCCATGGTCGATCACGGCCACAGAGTAAAGGCAGGCGCCCGGCACTCCAAGGGCTAGACTTCTTGTTTTGACGTTTCGTATGTTCCGCTGGCGCCGCAGGCGTAGGCGGCGAGCAAACTGCACAATAAGCTGTTGATCGACATGACAGACGCTCCATTTGAAGGGGACGGTCTGATGATAGGGCCGGACCAGACGCTTGGCCGGTAGATTATTTCCATCGGTGTCATAGCCCAAAAGTTGTATACAATTTTTGATTCAAGTCATATGAACTTGCGAAGTTTTCAGGCAGTCTTCTGTCCATTCGCGATTTCGTTAACCCTGCCTTGGAGATTCACCATGTTTGCCAAACTCGTTGCGGTATCCCTGTTGACACTGGCCAGCAGCCAACTGATGGCTGCCGAGTGCAAGACCACCATTGACTCCACCGACCAGATGTCTTTTGACACGAAAGCCATTGAAATCGACAAGAGCTGCAAGACGTTTACCGTGGAACTCAAGCACTCCGGCAGCTTGCCGAAGAACGTCATGGGCCATAACTGGGTGCTGAGCAAAGAAGCCGACATGCAGCCGATCGCCACCGACGGCCTGAGCGCCGGCATCGACAAGAACTACCTGAAAGAAGGTGATGCGCGCGTTATCGCTCACACCAAAATCATCGGTGCCAAGGAAACCGATTCGGTGACCTTCGACGTGTCCAAGCTCGATGCGGCGGAAAAATACGGTTTCTTCTGCTCGTTCCCGGGCCACATCTCGATGATGAAAGGCACTGTGACCCTGAAGTAATCAGGCACACCGCGTTATCGTTCTTCGCGAGCAAGCCCGCTCCCACAAGGTTCTGTGTCGGACACAATTTTTGTGAACACCTGAAACCCTGTGGGAGCGGGCT
>NZ_AKJM01000011.1 GCF_000282335.1 Pseudomonas sp. GM48 | reverse complement strand
GCACGCTGTTTGACGACCAGGCAATCGCGGTAACCGTGACGGGCGTCAACGACAACTCACCGGTGATCACCTCCAACGGTGGTGGTGCGACGGCTTCGGTCAATGTGGCGGAGAACACCACGGCGGTTACGACGGTGGTGGCGACCGATGCCGATCTGCCGGCGCAGACGCTGAGCTACTCGATCCTGAATACGGCCGGGACGGACTTCAGCAAGTTCTCGATCAGTTCGAGTGGGGTGCTGACGTTCAATTCGGCGCCGGATTACGAAAATCCCCAGGACATCGGTGGCACCGACGGCGACAACGCCTACGTTGTGGACGTTCAGGTGGCCGACGGCAATGGCGGAATCGACACGCAGACGATTACGGTGAACGTGCAGAACGTCGTTGAGACGCCAGTTGATACCGTGGCGCCAACGGTGATAGTGACAGGGACTGCCTTAGGGAGTTCGGTGGGTTCAACGTCGACGGTCACATTCCAGTTCAGTGAGACGGTGAGCGGTTTCAACCTGTCTGATGTAGCAGTGACGACAACGAGTGGAGCGCCACGCGGAACCTTCAGTAACTTTACCCAGGTTGACGGCGATACCTACACGGCAACGCTGACCAGAACGCTGGGCGGTAGCATGAAAGTCGACGTTGCCGCGAACAGCTACACCGACCTGGCGGGTAATCCTGGTGAGGCTGGGAGCAGTGCAAACCTTCCGGCAGGCGTTGCCGGCGACCCCATCAATCTGGCCCTCAACGTTCCACTGGCCGATATTAGCGGCCCCGTGACGGTGACCATCGGCGGTGTTCCTTCGGGATGGAGGTTCAATGCAGGTACCGACAACGGTGACGGCACCTGGACCGTGCAAACCAGCGATCCCGCCGCATTGACTGTGACAACTCCAAGCGACTTCGCCGGTGCGTTGGTGCTCGATGTCAACATGCACTGGAGCAACAGCGACGGCAGCCCGGCAAGCGCCTATGTGTTCAACAACGTCGAAGTCTATGCCCCGGGCGCACCGATCTTCGCCTTGTCCGCCGACGACAACCTGACCGGCTCGTCCGGTGCCGACACCTTCGTCTTCGCCCAGCCGATCGGCAACAACGTCATTTACAGCTTCGACGCGGCGGCGGACAAAATTGACTTGATCGGCTTCACGGGCGTCAACGATTTTGCGGATGTGAGTATCGCCAACGACGCAAACGGCAATGCCGTGCTCAGTATCAGCGCCGACCAGACGATCACTGTCAACGGCGTGGATGCGGCGGCGTTGAGCGGAGCCAACCTGCTGTTCGATGTGGACCCGGTCACGACCAATACGGGCACCATCACCATTGCCGACGGCGCGATCATGCCGTTCGGTGGCAGCATCGACAACAGCGGCACCATAGCGCTCGGCTCCACCGGCAGCGGGACCGATCTCGAGATTCTGTTCCGTGGCGCGACGTTGACCGGTGGCGGGCAAGTGGTTCTGTCCGACAGCGCGCACAACGTGATCTTTGGTGGCAGCGCGGACACGGTGCTCACCAATGCCGACAACACCCTCTCGGGTGCCGGCCAGTTGGGAGCAGGGCAGATGATGCTGGTCAACTCGGGCCTGATCCATGCAAACGGCGTCAACGCACTGGTGATCGATACCGGTAGCAACGCCGTCACCAACACTGGTGTGCTGGAAGCCAGCGGCAGCGGCGGATTGGTGATTGAAAGTGCGCTGGTCAACAGCGGCAGCCTGTGGGCGAACGATGGCAACATCACTGTCCACGGAGATGCCAGTGGCGCGGGAAGCGCGACTATCAGCGGTTCGGCGATGCTGGAGTTCGGTGCTGCCTCCGATCAGCATGTGACGTTCGACAGCGGCGCGGCAGGCACGCTCAAGCTTGATGTGTCGGCGGCGTTCAGTGGCAGCGTCAGCGGTTTTACCACGGGCGACAAGCTGGACTTTGGCGATGTTGCGTTCGGCGCCAATACGCAGATCACCTATGCAGCCAATGACACAGGCACCGGCGGCATGCTGAGCGTGAGCGACGGTGCACATGTGGCGCAGGTCGCGATCAATGGCCAATACGCGGCGGCGGGTTTGCAGGCGAACGCCGAGGGCAGCGGCAGTGAGCTGGCCTACGATGCAGCGGCGGCAAACCACACGATGCTTGGCGGCCTGGCCAACGACACTCTGGTCGGCGGTGCGGGAGACGATCTGTTCTTTGGCGGGCTGGGCAACGACATGCTCAACGGCGGCCTCGGCAACGATACCTTCGTGTTTGCTGCCGCAGGCTTTGGCAACGACGCGATCCAGGGCTTCGACGTCAATCCGACCGGAGGGCAGGACTTGCTCAATATCGCGGGGCTGGGGATCAGCAGCGAGACGTTCGCTGCCAACGTGAGCATTACGGCTGACGGGGCGGACACGGTGATCGGGATCGGAATGGACTCTATTCGCCTTGTCGGTGTCAGCAGTGCAGGTATCGATCAGACGGACTTTATCCTGTCGACATGATGCTTTTGCAACTGGCCGCACGTTGCTACGCGGTTACAGACCCCATTGCGGATAAATCCGCGATTGGGGGCTGTGCGAGGTGTTTTTTGCGTGAGGTGCAGGGTGGGGGACATTCCGCTAATCAGGTGCTAAACGCCCGGTGTGCGGGTGTAGTTCCCCATTTATGGCGAGAGTAGCGGCCCTGTTTCACCGACGTCTTTGGCAGGATCTGCTTGCCCTGAGGCGACATGGGTTTAACGGGTCGAGAAGGGTAATGCCGATCAGTCAAGCCACAACGCAATCTGTAGCAGCTGGCGTAGCCTGCGTCCGGCTGCGCAGCAGTCGTAAAATCAGCGTTCGCGGTACGTCACAGAAGATCGTGCAAGCCGGATTTACGACTGCTGCGCAGCCGGACGCCGCCTTCGGCAGCTGCTACAAAGAAGGCGTAGCGTCCGGGTTCGCCTGATTGATCGGCATTAGGCCATTGCCACAACCCAATCTGTAGCAGCTGGCGTAGCCTGCGTTCGGCTGCGCAGCAGTCGTGAAATCAGGGTTCGCGGTACGTCAGAGAGATCGTGCAAGGCGGGTTTACGACTGCTGCGCAGCCGGACGCCGCCTTCGGCAGCTGCTACAAGGAAGGCGTAGCGTCCGGGGTCGCCTAACTGATCGGCATTAGGCGAGAAGGGCCGCTTTTGGCGGTGAATGGGTCAGGTTTCAGGCTTTCGCCAACCACGCCTGCTGGCGAGCACGAACGGACATGGCGGATTCACCAACCAGTTCGGCATAGACACCTGGAGCTGTGGCGCCCTCAGTGCTTATCAAAAGAATCCGTGACTGAGCGTCGATGCCGACTTCAGCGGCAAGGCTTGGCGAGTCTGTGATGCGGATCAGGCCTGCAAGCCCCGCAACGGCCGACTCACCTGCTTCCAGTGGAATGTCCCGCTGACTGCCGGCCGCGAGGCGACGCATAGCATTGACCGCTTCGTGGTCTTGAATCGTCATGAAAAAATCGACACTGGGTTGCAGGAATCTCCAGGCCAGGGGGGACGTTTCGCCACACGCCAGGCCGGCCATCACCGAGTCCACCGAACCTGTGGCCCTGGCAGCTTTCCCTGCTATTGCACTTTGATACAGGCAGTCCGCTTGCTCCGGCTCAACCACAATAAACGTCGGTCGCCGCTCGCCTTGAAGCTCCCAGAGATAGCTGGCGATACCCGCTGCCAGGCCGCCGACGCCGCCCTGGAGGAATACATGGGTGAATGTCAGGCCGGTTTCGATGATCTCGGCTGCGATAGTGCCGTAACCCTGCATCACGTCGCGGGGGATGTCCTCGTAACCCTCATAGGAGGTGTCGGAAACCACTCGCCACTCGTTCTTCCGGGCAAGCGCTGCCGCGTCCTCCACCGACTCATCGTAATTGCCGCTGATCCGTACGATCTCGGCACCGTAGGTGGCAATCGCTTGCTCACGTTCGACGCTGACGTTTGCATGCAGGACGATGACGCATCGACACCCGACACTCTGGGCCGCTGCCGCCAATGCTCGACCATGGTTGCCGTCAGTAGCACTGATGACAGTGAAGTCGGCGAGTGCTGAACGGTATTGTCCCGCAAGCAACCCGTGGGGCTCGAAGCGCTGCCCCGGGAATTCGCGCAAGATCAGACGAACCAAGGCAATCGGCGCGCCCAGCGCCTTGAAACTTCCCAACCCCGAGCGCTTCGATTCATCTTTTACAAGAAGGTCTGCAATCCCGAGTTCTGTGGCCAGATCAGGAAGCGAGTGCAACGGCGTACTGCCATGGTTAAGTCGCGACCACTGCGACAGCCATGCACTACTCTCATTAGCTTTCTCAACGCTCATGATGTTTTTCAGGGTGTCGGGATAGGCCTGGAATTTTGCGTCAGGGTTGGCAATCAACATAGCGGTTTCCTTTTGGCAAAGCAGGGCCGTCGCCACCGGGTCTGGCCGGTGGCGGGTGAGTTTTTGGGGCATTACGGGTGAGTGTTCAGTCTATGGACGACTACATCGAGGAGCACTTTGGCGCCATTGAGCAGTTGATCGTCTTCGGTGTGCTCGCGAGGGTTGTGGCTGATTCCAGCGCGGCTCGGCACAAAAATCATCGCTGAGGGTGCAATCCTGGCGATCATCTGTGCGTCATGGCCGGCACCTGAAGTCATACGCCTGTGGCTATATCCGGAGCGCTCCGCGCACGCCTCGATTTCATCGGCCAGGCCTGCGTCAAAGATCACTGGCTGGAAGCGAACCAATTGTTCCGTGCTGATCTTCACCCCCTCATCCTCCGCCATTGTCGCGAGAAATCGGGAAAGGCGTTGTTCAGCGGTAACCAGCCGCTCTTCATCGGGATCGCGCAGGTCCACGGTCAAGGTGGCCTTGCGCGGTATGACGTTGACTACATTGGGCTCGAAGTTCATGCAACCGACGGTAGCCAGCGTTGTTCCATTCGAGTCTCTGGCAATCTTGCGCAGCTCGGTCACTACTGCGCTGGCCGCATAACCTGCGTCATGACGCAGACGAGTAGGGGTGGTGCCAGCGTGGTTGGCGTTGCCCTGGATGGTTACTTGCTGCCAGGAAATGCCCTGGAGATTTTCAACGACACCGATGAGGGTACGCTCCGCTTCCAGGATGGGCCCCTGCTCGATATGCAGCTCCAGATATTCGTGAGGAACAATGAAACCCGGTTCCAGATCACCGGCATAGCCGATGCGTTCAAGTTCGTCCCCCAGGCGGGTTCCATCATTACCTACAGTGGCCAAGGCCTCGTGCACCGACATGCCCCCGGCGTAGACCAACGATCCCATCATGTCTGGCTGGTAACGAACGCCTTCTTCGTTGGTGAAAGCACCAACGGTAACAGGCCGCGATGGCAACACACCGGCTTCACGGAATGCACGGACCACCGCCAGGCCCGCGAGGACCCCATAACATCCGTCAAGCGCGCCGGCATTGGTCACCGTGTCGATATGGGAACCCATCATCAAAGGTGCTTGACCACATCGCTCATCTGCTGAGCGCAATGTGCCAAAAATGTTGCCGATGCGATCAACCTGAACGTGCAGACCAAGCTCCTTCATCCACGCAACGACTTGATCACGCCCCGTTTTTTCTGCATCGGTCAGCGCGATGCGGGTACGGCCGCCGTTCACCGGATCAGTACCGATCTCGCCTAATGCATGGATTTGCTGAAGAAGCACTGGACCGTTCAGGCGAAGATCAGGGTATTGGCTCATGTAGCTCTCCGGGTGCTACGGACGGCTGAAAATGCAGCCCACTTGTGAGTTGGCTATGTTTGATGGGTAAATTTTATTTCAATCCAATGCACTATTTTCTTGATTTTTATTCGGTAAATGAATTTTTATTCCGATTTAAGCGATGTTAGCGACCTTTTATTCAGAGCCAACGACACATGAGCCTTGATCATTTTGATTTCGCACTGCTCGAAGCCATCCAGGAAGACGCTACGACCTCGCAACAGGATCTGGGGGCCCGGGTAAACCTGTCCTCTGCTGCCGTGAATCGCCGCTTGAAGAAGATGAGCACGGATGGCGTCATACGAAAGACCGTGGCGCTGCTGGACCCGGCCCATCTGGGTTACAGGCTCACGGTGGTTACAGAAGTAGAAGTGGAAAATGAACGCCTGGATCTTCTGGATGAGATGAAACGCGCATTCCTGGCCTGCCCACAGGTCCAGCAGTGCTACTACGTAGCAGGTGAGTGCGATTTCGTTCTGATCCTGTCGGTCAGGAACATGGAGCAGTACACGGAACTGACCAGAACGCTTTTCTTTGAGAGCAATAACGTCAAGCGATTCAAGACATTGGTTTCAATGAGTAATGTCAAGGTAGGACTGAACATCCCGACAACGGTCGGGGAAAGTTGAGGGCGATCAGCTCCTGACCAGGGGCGGCCTTGAACGTGATCTGTCCGGAACAATTTAGTTGGGCACAAAGGTCGTTCCGCAGTCAGGTTTCGTCCTTTGGCGGGCGTGATTCTCAGGGGGGCCATACCGTAACCTCCCGATCAGAGTTCTTTCAGGAAGCCCAGCAATAGCTCATTGACCTCCGCCGCGCGTTCTTGCTGTATCCAGTGGCCGGCATCTTTGAGGATATGACACCCGCGCAGTCCCGGCAGTGTCTGCGCGAAGGCTTCGATCTGCCGCGGGGAACTCGGAAACTTCAGTACGTCATCGCGCTGCCCGGCAATGAACATCGACGGCTGCCGGATAATGCAACCGTGCCAAGGTGCCAGCAGTGTCCATGAGCGCGTTATGTTGCGGTACCAGTTCAAGCCACCGCGAAATCCGCTGCGGGTGAATTCGCGGGTGTAGCAGGCAATATCCTCATGGCTTAGCCAGGCTGGCAGGGTCTCGGGCTCGATCATCCCTTCCAGGAAGCCCTGGCCCGGCTGCAGCAGGCCGAATATCGGCCGATCAGGCCCGTCACCCGAGCCACTGAAGTAGATGCGCCGCAGCGACGACTCGACGTCCCTTTCCAACTCGGCCTCGGCCACACCCGGCGTCTGGAAATACTGGATGTAGAAGTTGCTGATACCCCGCGAGGCAAATGCGCTCAGGAACTCCACGTGCCCCCGTGGCGAGAAGGGAACGCTCATGCCGACCACTGCGCGGAACAGATCGGGTCGCAACAATGCTGCGCTCCAGGCCACCAGCGCGCCCCAGTCATGGCCGATGATCACGGCTTGCTGTTCGCCGAGTGAGTTGACCAACTCGACCATGTCGCCTACCAGATGGAGTGCGGTGTAGGCGTCGAGTTCGGCCGGCGCATCTGTGCCGCCATAGCCGCGCATGTCGGGCGCTACCGCTCTATAGCCGGCGGCCGCCAGCGCAGCAAGCTGGTGGCGCCACGAGTACCACAGCTCCGGGAAGCCATGGCAGAGCAAGACCAGCGGGCCGGAACCTTGCATGGCTACCTGCATGCGGATGCCATTGATGTCGAGCATTTGGAGGTGTGGCTCGTTCATGTGCGCTTCCTGCAATTCACAGCTTGTAGCCAATCTGCCGCAACAGGTTTTTGCGCCACAGGATGTCTTCATCGCCTTCAATGTCATTGGCACAAAAACCATCCGCTACGCCCAGGATCGCTCGCCCTTGTTCCGTCTCGGCGAGAATCACTTCGGTTGGGTTGGCTGTTGCACAAAAAATACGGCATACCTCCGGAACCATTTTTATAGTGTTCAACACGTTCAGCGGATAGAAACCGTCGCCCAGGAAAATGATGAAGCTATGGCCTGCGGCGATGGCTTTCGCATTCTTCTGCGCCAGTTCAATCATTGAGGTATCGGTGCCAGACCATCGCACCAGGCATTTGCCAGAGGCTTCACAAAAGGCCACGCCAAACTGGATACCTGGCACGGCATTAACCAGCGCTTCGTGGATGTCCTCGACGGACTTGATGAAGTGCGTCTGACCCAAAATGAAGTTCGTCGCATCCGGCTTTTCGATTTTCAACGTGATGAGTTGCATCTCAAACGCCTCCTTCCACGATGTTGCTAGCGGAGTCTGGCAACAAACCAAGCATAGCTACTCATTTGTTATTGCTCCGTCCACTGACTGCTTCTGGCTGTGGATTCAACCGGGGGGATTTGTGATTTATCGGTCATGCAGGATTGGGCGTTGCATCGCCGTGGACCTAGCGAATGCCGGTACCTGCCATGGTCTCCGGCACCCACTGCGCCGTCGAAAGCGGCTCTATGTAGTGGATGCCGCCATGCGGGCCTACCACGCCATTGATGTTATAGGTGCCAAGCGACAGGTCATACGTCATGAAAGGGGTGGCATCCGGGACCTGCTGGTCATAGCTCTGGCTGAAGAATGCGAAGGAGCCACGGTAAAGCTGGCCACTGGTGTCGTACTGATCGGAGGCCAGGGCGGCCCAGGTATCTTCATCCAGGTAAAAGCGGCGTTTCTGGTAGATGTGCTTTGCCCCGGGCTTGAGGTTGCCCTCGACGACGTAGACCCGGTGCTTTTCCCAGCGTACGAAATCCGGGGCAATGAAATTTGGCGTGGTCAGCGATTTTGCATCGCGGACGTAGGTCAGTTTGTAGGTGTTGTAGGGCACGATCATTTCTTGCTTGCCCACCAGCGTCCAGTCATACAGCTCGAGTGCTCGGGCGGTACCGGGGTTGGGTGTGTCGTAGGCCAGGATCGAAATCTGTTTGACGCGACGCTGGGCAGGCATGTACTGCCAGGCACGGCCAGGATACTGCACCGGGTTGCTGGCGTTCTTGAGCATGATCGACTCACCGGCCCGGCGCGCAGGTCCCGTATAGGACAGTTTCAACTGATGATAAATGTCGGAGTTGTTGAAGGGCTTCGACAGGTTCTCGTAAATCGGGAAGGAGACGAATGCCTCGCCGGTGACAGCCAGGCTCGGCACTCCCGCCGAGTCGACGTTCCAGGAGTCGTACTTGGAATGGATGTTGACACCCTGGTAGCGCAGCAGGAAGTTCCACATCGCTTCGGCGCCTGATTGCGGGATCGGGAATGGCACTCCGGGCATGACATTGTCGATGGCTATCCCGCCGTTGAGGGACTTGGCGTTGGTGGCATTAATGCGACTGTTGTCCAGTATCGCCTGGGGGAGCGATGCGGTGCGGTGGGTTGGATACACGTCGATGCGGTAGCCGGGGTAGCGTTTGGCCAACGCTACGGTGGTGGCGGTCAGCATGCCTTTGTACGAATCGACGTTCTTGCCGTTGATCACCAGCAACGGTTTTTCGCCCGCAAAGGGGTCCGGGCGCATGCTGTCGCCGGCCTTGAAGCTGGCCGGGGCAGTGGTCAGGCCACCGTTGTAGGGCGGAATGGAGCCATCGGCATTGCCGGTCTTTTCGGCACCCATCAACGTCAGGCTGGTGCCCAGCCGGGCGGCTTCCTGACTCGATACATAGGCTTGAGCATCAATGGCCAGCGCCATGAAGAGTGGGGCAGCCAAAACCCTTTTCACGAATTTCATATTGTTATTCTCCTGCCTGGCGTACCAGGCAACTCGCGACTCAGGCGCATCCGTCGGCTCAAAGGCCAACCAGACCGGTTCAATCGCCAGAGGCTTTTTCAGTACTGCCATTAAAGAGCCCCCGTGTCGGGGGCGCTTTTCATTCGACGACAGTCTTTTGGCTATTCATGACAGGCCCGGAACTCCCCCGCGGGCAAGGTGGCGGTGGTTGCCCCGGACAGCTTGCAAACCTGTACTGCAAGCCAGTTCTTCTGCCTGGAACAAACCGGGTGTTTGGCATTCGTTGGCACGATAGATGAGCGTGACCATCGCCTGGCTGTATTTCCCTGAGGAATCATTAGGTTACTAAATGGTCATAACCATACGGCTAGACGCTGTCCGGATGAAAACTTCGAGCATCCACAACCTTTCCAAATCTCTAACGTTTAGGACCTTCATATGAATCGCGCAATCATCATGATCCTGGCTATTTTCAGCTCCGTCCTGTTGGGAGGCTGTGCCCCTCACTGGGATGATGGAGAAAGGTACGGCGGATATCACAACCATGATCATCGACGTGGTTACTACCAAGGGGATGACGATGATCAGGGCTATAACCGTCAATATGATCGTCGCGACTATGATCGACGCGACTATGATCGCGATCACCGTCGCTACCGCGATCGCGACGACAACGACGACTGATGCATCAGCTTGCGAACCCACTATCGGAACGACCTCGTTTGCCTGGTAGCAATGGCATAGGACGACGGTGCGGCGAGGCGTTGTTTTTTGGTAATGCTGGCTTAATTCTGATTCGATGAGATCGCACGTTCCCGGATGCGTAAGGTAGCCGGGAACGTGTGTTCAACCGATTGTTTGGACGATTTGCGCCGACTACACTACAGCCCATGAAACGCTATCTGCGGTTTTTCCTCATCTTCATGCTTAGCCTGGCGCTTCCCCTCAGCGGGATGGCGGGCGTTCAGGCAGCGGCAGAACCGTGTCCGATGAAGACGATGGGCATGGCGATGATGGACGACATGGGGATGGACTGCTGCAACGATATGAAGAGTCCTTCCGAACACGGCAAGCCTTGTAAGCCGGGCCAGGAATGCAAGACGGGGGGGATGCTGCAAGTCTCGATCCTCAAACCTCCTGTAACGATCTACCGCCCCGAAGTGATTTCCTTTTTCAGCGACTCCCTGCCCGTACAGACCCCGTCCGGGGTATGGCGACCCCCTCGCGTTTGATTCCTGCACCTCATTGAGCCTTATTCCGCATTAGCGGGATGGACTGGCTGTGCGCATGTCTTTTGACGCGTGCAGTGGATGATTACAGGAATCGTAAGCATGAACTCCAAGTGCTATTGCACAGGTTGGTCCCTTGTGGCCGGCCTGGCGGCAAGCGTACTGGCATTGCCGAGCCTCGCCGCCGCATTGACGCTCGATGAAGCGCTGCGACTTGCCGAAACCAATGCGCCGTCGCTGACCGCCCAAGACGCCAAAATTCAGGCTGCCAGCAGCGCAGCCATTCCAGCCGGTGAACTGCCTGACCCAAAGCTGCTACTGGGTGTGCAGAACTACCCCGTGGGTGGTCCTGATCGCTGGAGCATCGACCAGGACTTCATGACCATGCAAATGGTCGGGGTCAGGCAAGAAATGCCGAACAGCGCCAAGCGCAAAGCACGCATTGAAGTTGCCGATGCGGCTGTGGATCGAGCATCTGCGGAGCGTCGCGTTGAGCGATTGAACGTTCGCCAGTCCACGGCATTGGCCTGGATCAGCAGCTATTCAATTGAACGTAAAGATGCGCTGTTCCAGGACTTCTACAAAGAAAACCGCCTGCTGGCCGAGACCGTCCGCGCCAGGATTGCCGGTGGCCGCGCTCAACCCGCCGATGCGGTAACGCCCAGGCAGGAAGCGGCTCAACTGGCAGAGCAGCAGGACGATCTGATTCGACAGAGATCACAGGCCCGGGCAGCCCTCAAACGCTGGATTGGCTCCGCCGCTAACGACAAACCTGTGGGCCGCTTGCCTGAATGGCCTGTCGATACCTCAGACTATTCCCATAAGCTGCAACACCATCCAGAGTTGGCAGCCTATGCGCCGATGACCCGCGAAGCACAAGCCAAGGTTCGGGAAGCAGAAGCGCAGAAACAGTCGGACTGGAGCTGGGAACTGGATTACCAGCACCGTGGCCGTGAGTTTGGCGACATGGTCAGCGTGCAGCTTTCATGGGACCTGCCGCTGTTTCCTGACACTCGCCAAAACCCCAAAATTGCAGCTCAACAGGCTGAACTCGGTCAGCTTGAGGCCGAACGCGAGGCCCTGGTCCGCGAGCATACCCAGCAACTGGAGAGCGAACTGGCTGACTATGAGCGTCTGAATCGTGCTGTGCGCCGAAACCAGGAAAGCCTGGTGCCGCTGGCCAGGGAAAAGGTAGAACTCAGCATGGCCAGTTACCGTGCCGGTAAAGGCGATTTGAGCGCCGTGGTTGCCGCCCGACGTGAACTCATCGAAGCGCGACTCAAGCAGATCGACGTGGAAGAGCAGCGGGCGCTGAGCAGTGCGCGTCTGTATTTTGCTTATGGGGAGTCCAGCCAATGATCCTTAAAAAATGGAATTGGGCATTGCTGGTAGGCATCTCGCTGGCCTTGGGGGGTGCCGGTGGATACTGGTTCGCTCAACAGCGTGTGAGCGCAGTACCCGTCATCGCCCCGGAGAAGGGCCCGGATTCACCGGATGAACGCAAGGTTCTGTACTGGTATGACCCCATGTACCCGCAGCAAAAATTCGATAAGCCGGGTAAGTCTCCCTTCATGGACATGCAACTGGTTCCTCAGTACGCCAGCGGCGCGGGGGATCGTGCTTCCGTCAGTATCGATCCAGGTCTGACCCAGAATCTCGGTCTGCGCTTTGCCACAGTCATCCGTGGCATCTTTGACTCCAGCCTCGAGGTGACCGGTGTCCTGGTGTTCAACGAACGTGATGTCGCGGTGATCCAGGCACGCACAGCTGGTTTCGTGGAACGGGTCTATGCCCATGCTCCCGGTGATGTGCTCAAGGCCAATGCGCCGTTGGCGGATATCCTGGTGCCGGAATGGGCCGCCGCCCAGACAGAGTTCCTTGCTCTCAGGCGCAACGGTGATGCTGACCTGTTGGCTGCCGCCCGCCAGCGACTGCGGCTCACAGGGATGCCGGCAACACTGATTACTCAGGTAGAGCGTGGCGGTAAGGTTCAGCCCTACCTGACGCTCACCAGCCCCATTGGCGGTGTGCTGCAAGAACTGAATGTACGTGCGGGTATGACCGTGGCGGCTGGCGAGACTCTGGCCCGCGTCAATGGCCTGAGTAGTGTCTGGCTAGCCGTGGCAGTTCCCGAATCGGATGCCGGATCTATCACCGTGGGGCAGGCGGTCGAAGCGCGTCTGCCGGCCTTCCCCGGGAAAATACTCAGTGGCGAAGTCAGTGCGATTTTGCCCGAGACCAATCCGGACAGTCGCACCCTTCGCGTGCGGGTGGAACTGCCCAATCCGGACGGGCGCCTCAGACCGGGATTGACGGCGCAGGTACGCCTGAGCCGCTCGACTGAGAACAGTGTGTTGTGGGTGCCGAGCGAGGCGGTCATTCGCACTGGCCGACGTGCCTTGGTGATGCTTGCCGAAGACGTCGGTCGATACCGTCCGGTGGAGGTGCAGCCCGGGCAGGAAAGCGATGGCAAGACGGCGATACTGAAAGGTCTGGAAGAAGGCCAGAAGGTTGTTACGTCAGGCCAGTTTCTGCTCGACTCGGAGGCCAGTCTCAAGGGTATTGTTGCAAGCTCGCAGGAAGAGTCAGCACCCAACGCAGCAGCCTCCAGTTTGCATGAGGCGGATGGGCAGATCGTCGAGATCAACGACAAAGAAGTCACGCTCGCCCATGGCCCTTTCAAGACACTGGGCATGCCTGGCATGACGATGACGTTCCCACTCGCCAGTCCGGCGCTGAGGCAGGGTCTCAAAACGGGCGACAAGGTTCGGGTCGCGGTGAGCCAGACGGATGACGGTTTACGTGTTGAGCGCCTGGAAAAATCGGGGAGCCAGCCATGATCGCGGCCCTGATTCGTTGGTCGGTAGCCAACCGATTCCTGGTGCTGTTGGCGACCTTGTTCGTCACGGCCTGGGGTATCTGGTCAGTGCAAAGCACACCCATTGATGCGTTGCCGGATCTCTCCGATGTCCAGGTGATCATCCGCACCCCTTATCCTGGACAAGCGCCGCAGATTGTCGAGAACCAGGTGACCTACCCGTTGGCCACCACCATGCTGTCGGTGCCGGGCGCCAAGACCGTGCGTGGTTATTCCTTCTTTGGCGATAGTTTTGTCTATGTGCTGTTCGAAGACGGTACTGACTTGTACTGGGCCCGCTCGCGTGTGCTGGAATACCTGAGTCAGATACAAAGTCGCTTGCCGGCCAGCGCCAAACCGGCGTTGGGGCCGGATGCGACGGGAGTCGGCTGGATCTATCAGTACGCACTGGTAGATCGCAGTGGCGGACACGACCTGGCGCAATTGCGCGCATTGCAGGACTGGTTCTTGAAGTTTGAACTCAAGACTTTGCCGAACGTTGCGGAAGTGGCAACGGTGGGTGGCATGGTCAAGCAGTACCAGGTGCAACTTGATCCGCTCAAGCTGGCCAGTCTTGGCATCACTCAGGCAGAGGTGAGCGACGCTATCGGCAAAGCCAACCAGGAAACCGGAGGGGCCGTGCTGGAGATGGCGGAGACCGAGTTCATCGTGCGGGCTTCCGGCTACCTGAAGACGCTCAATGACTTTCGCGCGATCCCGCTCAAGTTGGGTTCGGGTAGTGTGCCGGTGACCCTTGGCGACGTCGCCACGATTCAGTTGGGACCGGAAATGCGGCGCGGCATCACCGAGCTCGACGGCGAAGGCGAGACAGTCGGCGGCGTGGTGATATTGCGTAGCGGCAAGAACGCTCGCGAGACCATTGCAGCAGTCAAGGCCAGGCTCGACGAACTGAAAAGCAGTTTGCCGGCCGGGGTGGAGATCGTCACCACTTACGACCGCAGCAAGCTGATCGACCGCGCCGTTGAAAACCTCAGCCACAAACTGATCGAAGAATTCATCGTCGTCGCGTTGGTCTGCGGGATCTTCCTCTGGCACTTGCGCTCATCCTTGGTGGCGATCATTTCGCTGCCGGTGGGGGTGCTGATTGCTTTCATCGTCATGCGCTACCAGGGGATCAACGCCAACATCATGTCCCTGGGCGGGATAGCCATCGCCATCGGCGCCATGGTCGATGCCGCCGTGGTGATGATCGAGAACGCCCACAAGAAGATTGAGACCTGGCACGTGGCCAATCCAGGAGAGGAACTGAGGGGCGAGCGTCATTGGCATGTAATGACCGAAGCGGCGGCAGAGGTAGGGCCGGCACTGTTCTTCTGTTTGTTGATCATCACCCTGTCGTTCATTCCGGTGTTCACCCTGGAAGCACAAGAGGGGCGG
This sequence comes from Pseudomonas sp. GM48, assembly GCF_000282335.1. Taxonomy (GTDB): domain Bacteria; phylum Pseudomonadota; class Gammaproteobacteria; order Pseudomonadales; family Pseudomonadaceae; genus Aquipseudomonas. Next base: position 54,672 of record NZ_AKJM01000011.1, on the reverse strand, counting down.
CTGTTCGGTCCACTGGCTTTCACCAAAACCTATGCCATGGCCGCAGTGGCGGGATTGTCAGTGACCCTGGTGCCTGTGCTCATGGGCTACTGGATTCGCGGACGGATTCCCAGTGAACAACAGAACCCGTTGAACCGCTGTTTGATCAGGATCTACCAGCCAGCCCTGGACGCCGTCTTGCGTCGACCCAGGATCACGCTGCTGGTGGCGCTGCTGGTTTTTGTCAGCGCGCTATGGCCAATGTCTCGCCTGGGTGGCGAGTTTCTCCCCGCGTTGGACGAGGGCGACCTGCTCTATATGCCATCGGCCCTGCCGGGATTGTCGGCGCAGAAAGCGGCGCAACTGCTGCAACAGACCGATCGCTTGATCAAGACCGTTCCAGAGGTCGAACACGTTTTCGGTAAAGCCGGCCGTGCCGAAACCGCGACCGATCCGGCGCCATTGGAAATGTTCGAAACCACCATTCAGTTCAAGCCGCAGGAGCAATGGCGACCAGGCATGACCCAGGAAAAACTGGTGGAAGAACTGGATCGCGTGGTGCGCGTTCCCGGTTTGACCAACATCTGGATACCGCCGATTCGCAACCGTATCGACATGCTGGCTACGGGGATCAAGAGCCCCATCGGCGTGAAGGTTGCCGGCACCAACCTGACGGAGATCGATGCCGCGACTCAGGCAGTCGAGCGGGTGGCCAAAGATGTGCCCGGTGTCAGTTCGGCTCTGGCCGAGCGCCTGACCGGTGGTCGCTATATAGACGTGGACATCGACCGCAAGGCCGCCGCCCGCTATGGGCTGAACATCGCCGATGTGCAATCCATCGTGGCCGGTGCCATAGGAGGTGAAAACGTAGGGGAGACCATTGAAGGGCTTGCGCGTTTCCCGATCAACGTACGTTATCCACGTGAGTGGCGCGACTCGCCAGGTGCCTTGGAGCAATTGCCGATCTACACCTCGTCGGGCAGCCAGATCACCCTCGGCACAGTGGCAAAGATCAAGATCACGGACGGTCCGCCGATGCTCAAGAGCGAGAACGCACGGCCATCAGGCTGGGTGTACATCGATGTGCGAGGCAGGGACATTGCCTCGGTGGTCGCCGATCTGCGTCGGGTCGTCAATCAACAGGTCAAGTTGCAGCCAGGAATGAGCCTGAGCTACTCGGGGCAGTTCGAGTTTCTCGAAAGGGCAAACGCACGCCTGAAACTGGTGGTGCCTGCCACGTTGTTGATCATCTTCGTGCTGCTCTACCTGACGTTCGCTCGCTTCGATGAGGCCTTGCTGATCATGGCCACTCTGCCGTTTGCACTGACGGGAGGGGCGTGGTTCCTCTACCTGTTGGGGTTCAATCTGTCGGTGGCCACGGGGGTCGGTTTTATCGCGCTGGCCGGTGTTTCTGCCGAGTTTGGCGTCATCATGCTGCTCTATTTGAAGAATGCCTGGGCCGAACGTGAAGACCTTGGCGACAGCACTGAGCGCGGGTTGCTGGCAGCGATTCGTGAAGGCGCTGTGCAGCGCGTTCGCCCCAAGGCCATGACCGTCGCCGTGATCATTGCGGGTCTGTTACCCATCCTGCTGGGCAGCGGAACCGGCAGCGAGGTGATGAGCCGCATCGCCGCGCCCATGGTCGGCGGTATGGTCACGGCTCCCTTGCTTTCCCTGTTTGTCATTCCGGCAGCCTATCGCCTGATGCGCCGCCGGCACCTGATTGCTGAACCCACTCACCACCAAGGAAAAGTCATATGAAACTGATCCGGATCGCCGTTGCAGGCACCCTCGTTACGCTGTCTCTTTCGGCCCTGGCAGAAGACATGCCGGGCATGAAAATGGACGGCATGGAAGGCATGCAGATGAAGCAGGAAACAAAGCAGGCTCCAGTGGCCAACGCCGACGGAACGATCAAGGCTATCGATACGACGAAGCACACGGTGACCATTGCTCACGGCGCTGTTCCAGCCGTGCAATGGCCACCGATGACCATGGCCTTCTCCGTAACGGAAGACCAACTGACAGGGCTGAAGGCCGGAGACCGCGTAGCGTTTTCCTTTCGGCTAGAGGGCGGCAAAGCCACGATTGTGTCTATTCAAAAGTGAAACGACAGTGGTGAAAATGACCGACACGCTTTGTCGTGCCGGTCATTACCAATGGATCTACTCGCCAACCCCGGCAGCATCCACATCGGTATCGTCATGACCGCCATCCTCGAAGCGCTGCAATCGTGAGAAACCACAGGACCAAGGCAGTCGCACTTATCAACGCGCCCAGCAGGCTGACTGCACTCCAGCCCCATAGCGCATAAACCTGCGTCGCGGCCGCGGCGCCCAGCGCGCTGCCTACCGAGTAAAAGCACATATAGGCGCCGACCATGCGACTTTGGGCGTCGGGTCGTGCAGCAAAGATGAGGCTCTGGTTTGTGACGTGCACGGCTTGCACCGCGAAGTCGAGCATGATGACTCCACACACCAGCGCGAACAGCGACGTCTCGGCATAACTGATGGGCAACCAGGAAAGCGTCAGGATCGCCAGGGAAATGCCGGTCACGCGTTGCCCGAAACCTTGATCGGCCCAGCGACCGGATCTTCTGGCAGCCAGGGCACCGGCGACGCCGGCCAGGCCAAACATGCCGATGGCTGTATGCGAAAGCGACAGTGGCGGGGCGCTTAACGGCAGAACCATAGAGGTCCATAGCACGGAAAAAGCGGCAAAGATCAGTAAGGCCAGCAGGCCCCTGATCCGCAACACTGGTTCGGTGATGAACAGCATGAACAGCGAGCGGATGAGCGCTGGGTAAGTGTATTGATTGTGTGGTGATACGACGGGAGGAAGCACTTTGCAGAACACCGCCGCGATGATCAGCATCAATCCTGAGGACACGAAATAGACGGCGCGCCAGCCTGCCAGATCGGCAATCAACCCGGAGGTAAACCGCGCCAGAAGAATGCCCAGGACAATACCACTGGTGACGGTTCCTACAGCTTGTCCACGTTGTGACGGCGTTGCCAACACGGCGGTGTAGGCCACCAACACTTGAACCACCACTGCCAACAAGCCCACAGCGATCATGGCTGCCAACAGGGTCAGCCAGTGCTGTGCGGCGCCGGCCCCTGCCAACGCAACCGCAGACAACAGCACTTGGGTCAGAATCAGCCACTTTCGGTTTAACAAGTCGCCCAGAGGAACGATGAACAGCAACCCCAACGCGTAACCCACCTGAGTCGCCGTCACCACAACCCCAATCATCGAAGTGGCCACATCCAGGCTCTGAGCCATTGAGTCGAGTAGCGGTTGTGCGAAGTAAACATTGGCGACCGCGAGCGCGCAGGTGACAGAAAATAAAAGCGTGAGTGATGGAGAAAGCCCCGGAGACCGGGCTGCATTGCTGATCTCTCCGCTATTGGCATGCCTGACTGAAGGTTTGGTGACTGAGTCGGCATCTGCTGTCATGTGTGCCTCCGTGGCGTTAAACTGGTTTCAATTAAAAACTTGATTCGATTGTTGTCGAATTAGGTTTCAAATTGCAACCACATTCCTCGGGGTTGAACGATAGACTTGGCAGTCCTTATCCAAAAGGTAAATACAATGGTTGAAGACGCTTCATCGCAAAGCACCGAATGCCCGGTAGCAAGAACACTGGAGGTCATTGGGGATCGATGGTCGCTCATGATCATCCGCGACGCGTTTGACGACATTCGCCGATTCAGCGAATTTCAGAAGAGCTTGGGGGTGGCCAAAAATATTCTGGCTTCGCGACTGAAAACCTTGGTTGAAGTCGGTGTATTCGACGTTCGACCGGCATCAGACGGAAGTGCCTACAAGGAGTACGTCCTTACGGACAAAGGACGTGAGATCTTTCCGGTTGTGGTCAGCATGAGGCAGTGGGGCGAGCGTTTCCTGTTCAAGCGGCAAGAGACGCGTTCTGTGTTGTTGGACAATGAGTTCGGCCAGCCTCTGATGCCGATTGAAGTTCGCTCCTCGAGCGGTCAAAAACTCGGACCCTCCGATTGCCACAGAGTCAGACTTGTTGCAGGCGAGTCGTGAATCAATCAAAAAAATACCGATGAATCGTTCTTCAAAGGAGGTATCCATGGCATCAGGACAATGTCTTTGCGGGGCTGTACGTTTTTCCCTGGGGGTTGAACCAGGATTTTATTATCGCTGCCATTGCACCTTATGCCGCAAGCAAACCGGGGTCGGCCATAACCTCGCCACGCTGGTCAAAGCCCGCGACTTTCGATGGGAAGAAGGGCAGGGTGCAATCACCAGTTGGCGCAAAGCCAGCGGGTACAGGAATGACTTCTGCTCGGGATGTGGCTCGACTGTGCCTAATGCTCTGCGCGAGACGCCTTACTATTGGATTCCGCTTGGACTTCTCGATGGCGAGCTGAGCATGGAGTGTGTTGGAGATTTCTGCACCGATGACGCTATGCCATGGGATGAGCAACGCTCGGAAAGAAGTCATCGCGCAGCCCCGGATTCACTTGAATTTCTTTTGCAGGAACTTCAGGTCAGCATTGATTGACTCAAGGGCCTGGTCGGCATAGAGACGAATGGGAAGCCTGGTCAACACTCGGTTTACCACCGTTCGATTCTGGCCGGTTGCTGTCCGCCACGACCGGTTGAATCCACAACCCATTGCAGCCGTTCGCTAACGACTGCAAATGGCCGGTTTTTGCCTGTCGCGAAGGGCTGCGTGCGACCCATGGCGGTCAGTCCAGACAGGCAAAAAGCGGCCATGGCTGCCGTCGTGAATAACAATGGCAAATTAGTGGCTATGCTTGGTCAGGTACCTGTACGCGTTGGAGGGGAACACCATCCAGCAGGCTCGTGAAAACGTGATCACCTCGCTTGAGGCGTCATCACAATTTGTCCTTTTGCCACTGAGTCGTCACTAATATGAACAAAAAAGAAGCTAAAGCCAAAGTAAAAGATCTGCTCTCGTCAGGAGTACCTAGATCGGAAGTATTCGCTCAGCTATCAGGCCAAGGGGTCAAGGACAGCCTGCTTGCCAGCTTGATCGCTACAACTGCTGACCCCTACCTCTGCGATATACATGACCGCAAAGTTAATGCCGTTATTACACTAATGTTTATCCAGGCTGCACTCGCTCTTCTAATCGGCTTTAGTATAGGTTCAACTATTGGACCTAACGCTAGATGGGTAATTGGCGGTTTGTGCGCACTTGTCCCGCTCTTGTTTGTCTGGGGGTTCTACAATCATCTGGCAGGAGCTTACAATGCATACATTGTTCTATATGCGGGTTCGGCAGCGGGGCAAGTTGAAGGGGTAACTTCGGGCTCCATCACAATGCTTGTCGGCTCGACCATAGGCATCGGAATGTTTGTTTATGTATGCTACGTTCGCCAGAAGATATTTCCAGATTGGGCTTTTTTTTCACCGAGAAAAGTCAATGGGCGATATGTGTTTTCTAACTGAAGAAACCGTTAAGGCTAATTCGATTTAATTGTGCGAAATAAATAACGGGGTTCTTGAGTAAAGGTGCGAGGGCAGATCTGTTTTTCACGTTGACCTGAGCAGTGATGGTTCCAGACTCGCTGCGGGAAAAATGAGGAATTGAAATGCAATGGCCGAAAGGAGGAATTGAGCAGATCAGGTTGACCTTCGGCGCCCTCGGAGTGGTCGCGTTGATTCTGCTCATTTTTGTCGATTCCTATGGCTACCGTGGAGCCGACATTGAGTTCATTCGTGGCAGGGCAGTTCATTTCATCGGTGGTAAAGTGCCCGTAATCACAGTTAGAGATTCGGAGTCAGGTCGATATAAGCAGCTGGATTTTCGATTAACCCGGGCGCCTGGATTGTTCAGAGAGGCAAAAGGTAAAGAGATTGAGTTGTCTTTCATAAATGGCAGTTTGCTGGACTGCAGTGTCGACGGCGTGAAGCTTTGCTCTGCTCGATGTTCTTCAGGAGGTGAGTGCGAAGAGCAATATGAGTCCAGGAAGAGTAAGAAGGTTCGTTTTCTCGTATTTATGTTTTTCTCGTTCTCGGCATTTGCTCATCTGATGCTCATATGGAAAAGCTGGAAGCTCAGGCGCGGTCACTGATTCGTCAATGGGTAACTCGATGGCAGGCCAGGACTCCTGGCTTAATAGCTGCAATCGAATATGGTGACTATTCTTTTTTGGTTATAGAACCACAGGAGCCGGTCAGTGACCCCTCTCACAAAACGTAGAGTTTTACTCACAATAATGGCGTTGTTTGTAATGGTTCCGCCGACAGCCTTTGCTGCATTATTCGGTATTATGGGGTTGATGGTTTCAATCGGGACTTTGTCACAAGGCGATTTCTCGGCTTGGATGACACTCCCAATGGTAGTGTTCGGCTGGCTTGGGGTTTATTCGGGGTGGCGCATCTACTTTGGACTACTGTGGTCGCGTCCCAGATTCAGAAGCAAGGTCAGGCTGATGGTCGGCTTGTTGTGCGGAATGCTTGCAGCTGCGGCCATGATTTTCGGTGTCCATCCGCCTAGTGTCAGTATCGCTTTATTTGCGCCCAGCATCATCGCTGCAGCTATTCTGGCCGTGCTGATGTGGAGCAGTCCTGCTGAGAACCAATGATTAAAAGTGTCAACCTAACGTGCCATACACTGAGGATTGAGCCGCCCTTAATTTCGTGACATACCGAATGTCCGCAACTGGCCGATCTCTGCCTTCCACGACCGGCTGAAACCGACCCTTAGCGGCCATTTGTGGGCCACCGTTGTTGGTAGGCGAATCACTAGCAACAGAATGTTGGTGTTTGTTCAAGTTATAAATGCTGCGGCTTTAATTCCTTTCTCTGTTTTTGGAACCGCGCCGCTCAGCACCATCCGCGTAATGGTCGCCGCCGCGCACTTGTAGTCTGCGTCGTCCGGTTTTGGTGTGCCCGTTATGAGTGACATCTGCCAACCGAGATTCGTATAGGTTCGGGTTGCTGACCAGATGAAGAGCATCAAATGTTCGGGATCAGCTGGTGCGATCAGGCCACGATCAATCCAGCTGCGCAGGCAATCGACGTTGCGCTGAGCTTCGGCTTGCAGCGAGTTCTTGCACTCCTCAGGTAAATGTTTTCCACCAAACAACAGTTCGTGACTGAAGACTTTTGAGCTGTGAGGGTTTTCTTGAATGATGCGAATACGGGCGTGTATGTAGGCCTGCAAGCCAACCACCGGGTCGTCGCTTTCTCTTAATGCCGCTGAAGCTTTCAGCAGTGGCTCAACAAAACTCAGCAGTACTCGGGCGTATAGGTTCTCTTTGCTTTGAAAGTAGTAATAGAGATTTGCCTTGGGAATCCCGGCACGCGCCGCGATGTCACGAGTCTGGGTGGCGTCAAAGCCAGTCATTGAAAACTCTTCGCTTGCTGCCTTCAGGATCAGGTGCTGATTGCGCTGGCGGATGCTGGTCACTGTGGGCTTGAGAGAGTGATTTAGCGCGCTGCATTGATCATCGGTCTGGGTGCTAGCGATTGTCATAAGGTTGGGTGAAGCCTGGGTCATGGCTTTATCTTTGATATTGAGTATCGCAATATACAAAACTATATAGCGCTTGGCCTGCGCTTTCTTACCAAGGGAGTGAATGATGAGTACGGTCTTGAGCAGCAAAGAAGCGGTAGGTGAGCGTTACGAACTGGAAACGATGCGTCACGCACAGCAGATGACCTGGGCGGCTATCGATCAGATCGCCCGTGTCATCACGCCCGGTATGCGCGAATCCGAGGCGCAGTTGCGGGGTAAGGAGATCCTTGCGGAACTGGGCATGGATCGGATCTGGCACCCACTGCTCATCCGCTTCGGTGCCAATACGCTCAAGACCTTCAAGCAGCGCTCTGATGGCGATCCCGAGTTGGGGGCCGAAGATATTTTCTTCATCGACATGGGCGTGGTTTGGCAAGGGCATGAAGGTGATGCCGGCGCGACATTCACCACGGGCTCCGATCCAGAAATGATCGCCTGTGCTGCGGCGGCCAAGGAGCTGTTCAATCGAGTCGAAAGCTTCTGGCGCAGTGAGCGGGTTTCCGGGGTGGCGCTTTACGACTTTGCCGCCGCTCAGGCACAGGCCATGGGGTGGAAGCTCAACCTCGACATCAAGGGGCACAGGGTCAGTGATTTTCCCCATGCGATTTACCGGGGCGGTGACCTTGGGGATTTGGATCAATATCCGAACACCGGCCTGTGGATTCTGGAAATCCAGCTTGCCCATCACGAGCGTCCATTTGGCGCGTTTTATGAAGACCTGCTGATCTGAACGACTTCAACCAAGGAACTCCCATGACCCACGCAACCGAGCAACCGGTGCTGCTGTTCTCCTATGGCACCCTGCAAGATCCGGCCGTCCAGCTGTCCACCTTCGGGCGCGAGTTGAAAGGGCGAGCTGATAGCCTGCCGGGGTACAAACAGAACTGGGTCGAGATCACCGATCCGGAAGTGCTGGCCGCGAGTGGGAAAACCCACCACCCCATAGTGCAAGAGAGCCGTGACCCGTCGGATGAAATCGCCGGCACTGTGTTCGAGATCACCGCGAACGAGTTGGCAGCTGCCGATGAATATGAGGTGGCCGATTATCGGCGGGTAGGGGTCGTGTTGAAGTCTGGAACCACTGCCTGGGTCTACGTGCAGGCCTGAATTCCGACGATGCGGAAACTGAAGAGGCGTTGAGCGCTATGGTTGTTAGTACACAGCGCTAAGCTTAATGATGCTCCGAAAATCCTAACCAGAAAGTCAACAAAGGGCTCATCTCATGAAAGTCAGTGCACGTAATGTATTCAAAGGCCAGGTCAGCAAAGTACAAGAAGGTGCGGTTAATGCTGAAGTGGGTTTGACTTTGCCGGGCGGTGAACAATTGGTTGCCGTGGTGACCCTGGAAAGCATCCGCAACCTCGGAATTTCGGTGGGCAAAGAGGCCATCGCCTTGATCAAGGCGCCTTGGGTCATGCTGATGACCGAGTCCAGCGACATTCGCCTCTCCGCTCGCAATTGCCTGGAAGGCAAAGTGCTGAGTGTCAACGATGGGGCTGTCAACGCCGAGGTGGTCATTGAGTTGGCCGGTGGCTCGAAGGTGTACTCGATTGTTACCCGTGATGCTGTTGCAGAGTTGGGTTTGAAGCCGGGCGTCAGCGCCACTGCGGTTATTAAGGCTTCCCACATCATTCTGGGTGTTCCAGCCTAAAAGATCACGGGGGTCCACACTGGACGTCTTTACGCTGAGTGGTGCAAGGATGTTGTTGGTCAGCTATGTCTGGCGGAGCTGTTATGCCGCCAGACATAGGCAGTCAACCAATGACTGCTCCTGGCCGATCGGTGCCTGTCGCGAAGGGCTGCGTGCGACCCTTCTCGGCCGTTCGGCTTGACCAGACCGAACGACGGCAATGGCACCGACAAGCGGCCGCTCGCCGCTAATCGCTCGGGTGACTACCGCCAACATGAAATGTGAAAACAAGGCTACTGACGAGACTGACTGTTCCTCCGGATAAGCGCCGCACGAATACACGAACCCAAGGGAGAAGGGACATACATTTGCACAACCTCTAGCGGCAAAGAAAGCGCTCTCTGAACGTCTTTACGTGGAGCGTCGCGAGTGCACGTGCGCCTCCAGCAACTGCTTGCGCCGAACCTCGCCTTGACGCTCGAACATCCAGCCGGGGTACTCGGCCGGCAGGCGGCTCACTTCGTCCAGGACTGCAAGCTCGTCGGCGCTCAGCATTACGTTTGTGGCCGCGAGATTGTCGGCGAGCTGTTCGGGCCGCCTGGCACCGACGATCACGCTGGTGACCTGCGGTTGGTGCAGCAGCCAGGCCAGCGCCACTTGGGCGACCGAAACGCTATGCGCCTGCGCGATCAGGCGCATAGCGTCGATGCAGTTGTAGGCTCGATCGCGGTTCACCGGCGGGAAATCGAACGTGGTGCGGCGGCTGCCTTCCTCGCCTCGCTGCTCACGCGTGTACTTGCCGCTGAGCAGGCCGCCGGCCAGCGGGCTCCACACCATCAAGCCGACACCTTCGCTCTTCAGCATCGGGATCAACTCGCGTTCGAGGTCGCGCCCGGCAATGGTGTAGTACGCCTGCAGCGACTCGAAGCGCGACAGGCCCAGCCGTTCGGCGATGCCCAGCGCCTTGGCGATCTGCCAGGCCGCCCAGTTCGACACGCCGACGTAACGAACATGGCCGTGGCGCACCAACTGGTCGAGCGCGCGGACGGTTTCCCCGATCGGCGTGGCCGGGTCGAAGCCGTGGATCTGGTACAGGTCGATGTGGTCGAGTTGCAGCCGCTTCAGGCTGGCCTTGACGCCGTCGAGGATGTGGCCGCGCGACGCGCCGCGGGAGTTCGGTCCGGGCCCGGTTTCGTTGAAGACCTTGGTCGCGACGACCACGTTCTCACGTGGCACCTTCAGGTTCTTCAGCGCCTGGCCGATGATCTGCTCCGACACACCCCCCGCGTAGGCGTCGGCGGTGTCGATGAAGTTGATGCCGGCGTCGATCGCCTGGCCCACAAGACGTTCGGCGTCGGACTGCTGCAGGTCACCGATCTGGTTCCCGATGACGCCGCTGCCACCAAAGGTCATGGTGCCCAGGCAGAGTTCGGAGACAAACAGGCCAGTGCGGCCGAGTGTGCGTTGCTTCATGTCAATTTCCTTCGAGAGTTGTCAGGACGACGCGACTGGCGCGGGCTGCCGAGCAGGCGGGGCGCAATGATCAGGGCGAGCACGGTCTCGACCGGTCTTCATGCCGTCTGCCTGTCGTGAGTCGATGACGCGAACTCTAGGTGGAGGAGTACTGATTGACTATACTTCTGAAACGATATGGGCTCATAAGGCTAGCTAATCAATGGCACGATACGACGACTTGGCGGCGTTCGCAGCCGTCGTGCGCGTTGGCAGCTTCACGCGCGCTGCTGCGCAGATGGGCGTGACGCAGTCCGCACTGAGTCAGACCGTTCGCGCGCTGGAGCGCAAGCTTGATCTGAAGTTGCTCAACCGAACCACGCGCAGCGTGTCGCCCACCGAGGCGGGGGAGCGGCTCTACTTGACAGTCGGCCCGCGCTTCGCGGAAATCGAAGCTGAGCTGGCAGTGCTGGGCGAGCTACGCGGGAAGCCGGCCGGCACCGTCCGCATCACTGCGACCGAGCATGCGGTGCGCACGCTGCTCTGGCCCCGGCTGCAGCCGTGGCTACCGCAGTACCCCGATATCAAGGTGGAGATCAGCAGCGACAACCGCTTCATCGACATCGTGGCGGAGCGCTTCGACATCGGTGTGCGTCTGGGCGGCGATGTGGCCAAAGACATGATCGCGATGCGCATTGCGCCGGACATGCGCCTGGTTGTGGTCGCAAGCCCCGACTACTTCGAGCACCATCCTCGGCCCCGTACTCCGCAGGATCTCACCGAGCATGATTGCCTCTGCCAACGCCTGCCTTCCCACGGCGGTCTGCTGCCATGGGAGTTCAAGCGGCGCGGCAAGACCATCCATGTGCACGTCACGGGGCGGCTGGTGTTCAATTCGAGAGACATGGTCGTCGCGGCGGCGTTGGCCGGACACGGGTTGGCGTGGGTTCCCGACGATGCCGTCGGTGAGCACATTGCCGCAGGACACCTCGTCTCGGTTCTGGATGATTGGTCGCAGACCCTCCCCGGATACCACCTGTATTACGCCAGCCGTAGTTCGTCTCCTGCATTGGCCCTCATTGTCGAAGCCTTGCGTCAAGTGCAGGGGCAGTGACGCTATCGTCTGCTTCGCTCAACTGCGAAGGACTCCTACGGGGCGGCAGCGCGGGCTGAATGCGCTGCATAGCAGTTCTTCGCGGCGCAAGGCTGAAGGACCGCTTCAGTTCGGGAACGGAAATCCGGATTTGCGAGTTGGATGGCCGCCGTTCGGCCAATTCGGTCATTTGTCTACCATTGGTCGACTGACCGAAACTGGCCGACTCTGTTGAAAAAGTCGCTCAGCCCAAACTGCCTGATCATTGACTGGTGAAATCGTCGTTTTTGCATGCTGCTACGTGAAATCCGAGTCTGGAAGCCTCTGCCAAAAGTAAAGATTCCAATCTCGGACGCGTACTTTTCTGATGCGCAAACCATGGCCGACTTTTTCAACAGAATCGGCCGAAATCGGACGCCAGTATGGTTAGAATCTGTGGCGCCCTTTATCGTTCAGGACACAGAATTCGATGAGCAGACTTTCAACGCTGATCGCGGAAGCTCGGTCAGGGCTTTCCATCCAGGAGCGGATCCCACATGAAAAATGGGCAGCGATTGCATCGCAATGCGGGGCCGCGGAATTTGCAGAGATCGAGAGGCGCATCGTATCCCTCAGGGCCGAGTTGGAAACGATTGAAGCGTGGGATGGCGACACGAGGGATGACATCAACATAGCCATCAACCATTTTTCTCAGCTACTGAGAATGGCTGCTGGTGCGCCCTGATCATTCACGGGCCGGGCTCAAGAGTCAGATCTGTCTGTGCGGGATCAGAAGCAGTCGGGCATGACTGACTACTCAGCCGATTGCTGCCTGTGGCGGAAGGCAACAGTCGACCCGTTGCGGTCATTGGCAATTCTCTATTGCAACCATTCCCAGGTTGCACATCAATGCTACGCAGACCCCACGCCGGCGGATGGCAACGAGCGAGTCGAAGATGCTGTCACCAACTGCCTTGAGAGAACGCTATCTGTCAGGCTGTTCCGATTGGGCCTCACGCTAGCCTAATCACCATCCCTACCGTGATCGTTACGATTACCCGGAAAACCCTGGCGTGCGATTACTCCCAAATTTACGGGCATGCACCCAGTTGATGTTGAGCTACTCTTTTCTTGCCTGTTCCCAATGAGGAACTCGCCATGTGCGGCTAGCCGTTAACAAAGCTTGTTGAAAATATTCCGTTTTTTTGGCTCGCTCGCCTTGAAGGACACCCCCTTGGACCCTTGGGGGCGAGTGCGCTGTTCAATAATTACGCAAAAGATGTGTGTAACGAAATCGATTGAGAGCCGGCCCGAGTAGTCGAGCTGTCGGCTCATGTAGGTTTCGCGCCACTTCAAGGTTGACTGTCCACTGGCGGATGCCTGGTTCTGGTGTCCGATGCTCCTGGCGCGAAGGGAGGCATGCGATGCGGCAACCCAAGATCGTAATCGTCGGTGCAGGATTGGTTGGCGGATCAGCAGCCCTGTTTGCGGCCGTGGCTATTCCGAGCGCCGAGATCGTCATCATCGATGTCGCGCGAGTACGGGCCGAAGGGCAGACGCTGGACCTCACCCACGCTGCAGCATTCTGGGGGCACAATCGCTTCTATGCCGGTGATTACGAGAACGCACGCGACGCGGACATCATCGTAATCACCGCTGGTGTCGGTCTGAAGCAAGGGCAGACTCGTCTGGACCTGGCCAGAACCAATGCGGCCATTGCAGCGGAAGTTGTGGATCGCACTGCACCATTGGCCCCAGATGCGATCTACGTAATCGCGACCAACCCCTGCGATGTGTTGACCAGTGTCGTTTTTGACCGCCTGCGTTGCGCGCGCGAGCGCGTTATCAGCACCGGCACCTCCCTCGATACCGGGCGACTGCGATCGCTGCTCTCCGAGCGGCTGGGCGTCGTGGCGCCTGCGATTCACGCCTACGTTCTCGGCGAACACGGCGAATCCGCGTTGATCGACTGGTCCGGTGCGACGGTCTCCGGAATGCCCCTCGATATGTTCCTGGCCAGGAGCGGTAAAGAGTTGGGGCCTGCCAGCCGCGATCTGATCCTGCGCTCCGTGCACGAGGCAGCCACGCTCATCAAGGAAGGCAAGGGCGCCACCCACTATGGAGTCGCCAGTGCGATTGGGCGAATTTGCCAGGCCATCGTACATAACACCGACCTCATTCTGCCGGTCGCTGTCGTGCATGCTGAAGTCGAAGGCGTACCGGAAGTGTGTTTGTCGCTGCCGATGGTGGTCAATGGCAGAGGTGCGCAGTTACTGGCTTATCCGGAACTCGGCCCCATCGAGCGCGAGGCCTTGCAGCGCAGTGCGTGCATCGTCAAAGAGGCAACCGACAGCGTGCTTCTCGCCCGTTAGGGAAATTGCGCACGCTCTGAATAAACCGAACAGTGCCGCCAAGAGGTTTATATCATGGCTGTATTACCCGCAAAGGATTCGCAACCTGCAAGCCCGGCCACGACGAAACCGACGCCATCGGAAGGGCATCTCAGTAATGTCTGGAAATTTCTCGTCCCGGTAGGCATAGGTATCGTCCTCTGGTTCCTGCCGGCGCCGGCTGGCCTCGACGTGAAAGCGTGGCACATGTTCGCCGTGTTCGTCGCCACCATCGCCGGCATCATGACCGCCCCTCTTCCGATGTCGGCGGTAGCCATTATCAGCGCCACGGTGGGCGTGCTGGTTGGCGTCGTGTCCTTTGCCGACGTCACCAAATCCACGGGGACGGACCTCGTCTGGCTGGTGATGCTCGCCTTCTTTATCTCCCGAGGCGTGATCAAGACAGGACTGGGGCACCGCATCGCACTCCTGTTCATGCGGCTGCTGGGCAAGCGAACCCTTGGGCTGGGTTATGGACTGGTCATGACTGAACTCCTTATCTCGCCCGCCATGCCCAGCATCACCGCTCGCGCCGGTGGGGTGATGCTGCCGATTACCCGAGCGATGTCGGAGGTCCTCGGCAGCCATGCCGATGACCCTGAATCGCGCGGCAAGGTGGGGAACTATCTGATCCTCTGTGCCTTCCACGCCAACATCATCACCGCAGGCATGTTTATCACGGCGATGGCGGGAAATCCCCTGGCGGTCAAGATGGCCGCAGACCAAGGCGTCTCAATCAGTTGGCTCGAATGGGCGGTGGCAGCATCAGTTCCCGGTTTGCTGTGCCTTGCCCTCATTCCGGTAGCCTTGCTGTGGATTGTCCGGCCGCAGATTCGCCAGACACCCGATGCGAAGGCCCTGGCACAGAGAGAACTCGTAGCAATGGGGCCCATCTCGGCCAAGGAAATCATCATGGCGGTGATCTTCGTTGGCTTGCTGGTGCTTTGGATTTTCGGTGAGGATCTGAAAATCGGAGCGACGCTGGCGGCGGCTCTCGGTGTCTCGTTGCTGTTCATCACCGGTGTACTGACCTGGCAGGATGCCCTTAATGAGAAATCCGCCTGGGACACCATGATCTGGATCGGCCTGCTGATCATGCTGGCCTCCAAACTCAATGAGTACGGCATGGTTTCGTGGTTCGGCAAGGAGTTCGGGGCACACCTGGAGGGTTTCCCGAGGCTGGCTGTCTATATGCTGGTGGCGGCGATCTATTGCTACATCCATTATTTCTTCGCTAGCGCCACGGCACATATCAGTGCTCTGTTTCCCCTCTGCATGGCGCTTATGGTCGCTGCCGGCATCCCGCCATTCACTGCAGCGGTCGCTCTCGGCATCCTGAGCAGCATCAACGGTTGTCTGACCCAATACGGCATCGGTTCCGGGCCGGTCATGTTCGGTGCCGGTTACGTCACCCAGGGGGAATGGTGGAAGACCGGTTTCTTGATGAGCCTCATCTACATGGTTATCTGGCTGGTCGTCGGCCCGCTTTGGTGGCAGTTGCTTGGACATGTTTGAGACGGCACCGGAGAATAGAAGTAACCAGCCACCTGATTGAGAAGAGCGGTACCGCGTTGCGACACTGGGTGCGCTATCTGTTGACACCTATGTACGGATGCGCAGCAGTCGAGGAACTGGAGATGGATCAATCATCGCGCGTCGATCTGTTACCAGTCGGGTCAGGTCAGAGCCTCTACGCTGAAGGGGTATGGTAAAGCAACGTCTGCTCCTGGCCGATTCTCGCCTATCGTGAAGGGCAGAAATCGACTGTGGATTCAACCGGTCGCGAAGGCCGAAAACCCAAAGCTGTCGTTGGCCAGAGGCAGAAATCGGCCACGATCAGTCGCTCTATGCCAGCACGGGCAGGCGAGCCAGCGCCATGACTGGCTCTTTGATTCGACCATGGTTCCCTAGGTAAATCCGAATGCCAAACTCCTGGTCTATCCCATTGATAAAACTCATCTCGTTCAACCAGCCGATCGGTTGAGGGGCGATTCCAATAGGTCAAGTTGAAGTTTTTTCTCAACGCATGCTTTGGTCCTGATACTCATTTGTTGAACTCTGGCTGAAAGCACTCCTCCAACATAAACGTGGGAAAATTTCCCGCGCAACGATACTGACTGGCTTTGAAGGATCGTGCGGAAACCGCAGTTGCTCGTTAATGCTGCAGATTGATGACCGTGCCGGTTGGCTGGCCGCTCTAATGGGCGGCCGGGAACTCACTGGACATTGCGTTCGATACGGAGATGACGACGCAACTCCAAACGGAGGTTGCAACATGCAGCTCAAAAAATGTTTGTTGGCTCTGGCAATTGGCGGAGTCCTGTCGGCATCGACTGTCCTGGTGCCCGATTACATCGGTAGCTTCTCCAGCGTGTATGCCAAAGATGGTGGCAGCGGCGGTGGCGGTGGCGGTAGCGGCGGAGGCGGTGGTGGTCACGGTGGCGGCGGTGGCTCCGGCAGTGGAGGCTCCGGAGGTGGTGGTCACGGTGGTGACGGTGGTGGCGGCCATGGAGGAGAGGGTGGCGGTCATGGTGCAACAGGCCATGACGGTGACGGTCGTGGAGGCCCGGGACGCGGCGACGCTGACCATGGCGGTATGGCCGGGAACAGAGGCCCGGGCAATGCGCATGACAACGACGATGACCATGGTGGAATGGTCGGGAACAGAGGCCCAGGCAATGCGCGTAACAACGACGCGCGTGACAACGACGATGACAACGACGCGGATAACGCCGCGGATGCAGCCAGGGAAGCCGCAGAAGATGCTGGTGATGCTGCAAGGGAAGCCGCGGAAGACAGAGGCGCTGCCAGAAATGACGCTGATGTAGCCAGAGACGTGGCCAAGGCTGATGCAGATGCAGCCCGGGACGCCGCCAGAGCTAAGGCGGATGCAGCCCGGGATGCCGCAAGAGCTGCTGGCGTACCGCGCGCAGATGCAGATGCAGCCAGAGACGCTGCCCGGGCCGCTGCGGATGCAGCCAGGGACGCCGCCAAGGCCGACGCAGATGCTGCCAGGGACGCAGCCAAAGCCAAGGCGAACGTAGCCAGAGAGGCTGACAAAGCCAAGGCGAACGCAGTCAAAGAGGCTGACAAAGCCAAGGCGAGGGCGGCCAGAGAGGATGTGGCGGACGCCCCAGACGCTCCGGATGTCGACGCGGTTGAGGTACACAACTAGGCCAGCACGTTCCGTAATGAACACGGCAGGCCTGGCCGTAGAAAACGTCCCGGGAACTTGAGGGGCGTATCGCCAATGAGTCGCAAGCCCTGAAGCGTCGTGGGGTTTGCGATTTTTTTTCGAAATCTGTCGCACAGTCCGAAACACTGACGAGGATGGCGGCAATGGGGGCGGAACTGGGCGGGTAAGCAATCAATCCCAGTCGTTCACAAAAACCGGAGCCCTTCCGTTGTTGTGGCGCGGGGGCGGGAAGTTGGACTCATCTGTCCACCGACCGCTTTTGGCCGGTTGCTGCCTGTCAGCAAGATTGAAATGATCGTTGATCCTGGATCAGACACCGCGACGGCGATCAGACACCGCGACGGCGATCAGACCGCCGTCACGGTGTTAGTACTCAACCGCGAATGAACGCCAACAAATCGGCGTTGATCTGATCCGCGTTGGTAGTCGGCATACCGTGAGGAAAGCCTGGGTACGTCTTGAGCGTGGAATGCTTCAATAGTTTGGCCGAGAGCGGCGCAGAGTCGGCAATCGGCACAATCTGATCATCCTCTCCATGCATGACCAGTGTTGGCACCTGAATCGCCTTCAGATCTTCGGTGAAGTCGGTCTCGGAAAACGCTTTGATGCAGTCGTAATGAGCTTTTGCACCGCCCATCATGCCTTGACGCCACCAGTTGTCGATTACGCCTTGCGAAACCTTGGCCCCGGGTCGATTGAAACCGTAGAACGGCCCCGATGGCACGTCCACGTAAAACTGTGCGCGGCTGGCGGCCAGGGCCGAACGGAATCCGTCGAACACTTCCAGAGGTAAACCACCGGGGTTCTTCTGTGACTTAACCATGATTGGGGGAACCGCGCTGATAAGTACGGCCTTGGCAACGCGTCCCGGTTTGGCTCGAGCGGCGTAGCGCGCTACTTCACCCCCACCGGTCGAATGGCCGACATGGATCGCACCTTTAAGGTCGAGCGCATCGGTCAGCTCGATGACGTCAGCGGTATAGGTGTCCATATCGTTGCCCACCCACGTTTGGGTCGAGCGCCCGTGACCGCGGCGGTCGTGCGCGATCACCCGATAGCCTTTGAGCAAGAAAAACATCATCTGGTTGTCCCAGTCGTCCGCGCTCAATGGCCAGCCGTGGTGAAACACGATGGGCGTCGCGTCTTTCGGACCCCAATCCTTGAAGAAAATCCGGGTGCCGTCTTTGGTCGTAATGGAGTTCATGGTGTGCATCTCCTGGTGATCTGGTTTGTGTTGGGTTGTAGAGGGCTTGTTAGCGGCCTGCGTCAACCCGGAAAAACTGGAAAGCGGAACCAGCAAACTGGCGGCCACTACTGCTGAACTTGTCAATATGGCCCGACGCTGGAGATCTATCTCTCGATTGGAGTCTTTCATTGGCGGTCTCTCGATCTGTTTTGTTGCTCAGGGAGATTCACGCCTCCACCCATCCTCTACACCCCGTGTGAGCGGGCTGACTTGGCTTGGACGCAGGCGCAAACCCAACAAGCGATCAGTAGTCCCAGAAGGCCGCTACCCAGCGAAAAGCGTCACCGTCCACCGCCACCCGGCCAACAGAGGGGAACGGCAGGTGAGTAGCCACGAACAGCTCACCGCTCGCCGCCGCCTCTTGCATAAGGCGGACACGGACGCGAATCGATTCTTCAGGGTCATGTTCAAAGCCGTTATGCCAGTCGGGGTGTTCGAAGGCGACCGGGAACAGGGCGTCGCCTGCGAAGGTCAACCGCTCACCGCCGGATGTCACGTAGACCACACTGTGCCCCGGGGTGTGGCCGCCGGTGAGCTTGACGACCACGCCTGGTGCCACCTCGTACTCATCCTCGAACGTGCGCACCTTGCTGCGGTACTCGTTAATGAACTGATTGGCCGTTGCCCGCAGAACGTCCGGCACCGGCGACGGCATGGCGGTGAGGGAGAAATCGGGCGACTCCCAGAACGCGACCTCGGTGGCTGAAACGTGGATACGAAGATCCGGACGCAGTTGGCTCTTCACTTCATCGACAAGCAGCCCGCCAATATGGTCCATGTGCATGTGGGTGATCACCACGTCGGTCACGGACGCAAGATCGATACCGGCGGCCTTCAGTCGTTTGGGGAACTGCCCGGCCCGCGGAAATCCAGGGAATTGCCCGCCCAGTCCAGCGTCGACAAGAATGAGCTTGTCGCCACTGCGCACCACCAGTACGTTCAGCGCCCAATCAAATGCGTCCGGCCCCAGGAACATGTCCTTGAACCAGGCCGCGCGGGCGGCTGGGTCGGCATTGGTGGACATCGTCTCGGTCGGCAGAGGCAGCACCCCATCGCTGACCACCAGCACGTCAATTTCGCCGATCCGCAGGGCATAGCGTGAAGGAACCAGCTCCTCGGAGCCCATGTTCGATTCCAGCTGACTGTTGCTTTTCTGATGCGTTCCACCCTTTTGGGTGAGGTAGTTCAGATGCTGTGTCATGGTCGTTCTCCTATTGCTTGGGTCAAGAACTTCAGGCGAAAGCCGCTCTCGGCGCGAGAGCGACGGATTTCCTCGAGGGGTACAGCGATGCCCGGTGGCGCCCGCGGTACTGGCACGGGCGACACGTTCAGGCGGGGTCTTCAGGCCACCGGAATCATCGGGTCTGCTGCTGCCAGGGCGGTGGCCCGATCAGCTGCAGGCGGGTAGATCCACAGGGTGTTGATCTGCGTCTTGAGCTCTTTGGCCGGTTCCTTGACCAGCTTGAGCTGGCGATCCCAGCCTTCGGTAAATACCGCGCCCCAGGCACCCAGATCGAGGCAGGTCACGTACTTGGGCTGACGGTAGGGGGTGGGCGCGACACCGAGCAGGTCCGCAGCGACGTTATTTCCGGCGTGACGGCCTAGAGAGATCGCATGCTGGCAGGACATTGCTGCGAAGTTGCCGAGATCGTCGGTGGCGGCATAGGCGACGTCTCCAGCCGCGTAGACATGCTCCTGGCCTAGCACCTTCAGATTCTCATCGACGTGCAAGCGTCCCTGAGCATCACGAACGCTGGACATCTGTTCGGTGAGCGGGCTCGCGCGAAAACCGACAGTCCAGATCACGGTATGGCTTTCAATGCGACGACCATCGGCGAGGGTAGCGCCGTTGGCATCTACCGCCGCCACACTGGTGTTGAGCACCCATTCGATACCCAGGTGTTCAGAGGCCTCGACGATCGATGGGCGAATCTCATCCCCCATGGCAGCTGCGATCCGAGTACCCCGGTCGACGATGATCACGCGGATGTCCTGATCGTCACCGAGTATTGACCGCAGGCGTGCCGGCATCTCGGTGCCGGTCTCGATGCCGGTAAAACCTCCACCTGCAACGACTACAGTGTTGCGGGCAATGCTGACGGGGCGGTTTTTGAGGGATTTCAGGTGGCTCTCCAGGCGCACCGCCGATTCGATCTGATCAACATCAAAGGCATGGGAGCCGAGACCTGGCACTGCCGGGCGGGATAATTGGCTGCCAGCCGCCAGTACCAGACGGTCGTAGGTCAACGTGCACCAACGGCCAGCCTCATCGCGGTAGCCAACGGTCCTTGCCAGTTCATCAATGTGCTCGGCGGTGCCTTTGATGAAACGCACACCTACCGAGTCGAACAACCCGTCCAGGGGCGCGAACATTTTGTGTACGTCGCTTTCGTAGAAACGGGGACGTATGCGCAATTGCGCCTGGGGCGCCAGCAGTGTGATTTCCACGTCGCTACGACTGTGCTTATCCAGTAGGCGGGCGGCGCTCAATGCACTCCATACACCACCGAACCCCGCACCAATAACCAGAATATGCTGTTTCATCAGTTGTTCCTCAAAAAAGGTTTTCAATGTTCTTGAAGTTATTCTTCAAGTTTGGTGGAGCGATACACAGGCGTCGAAAGTTAAGGCGTCTATGTTGAGTTCAGCAGGTCGCCCGCTGTGGATTTATGTTATTTCCGGATTCTTTCCGGCGCACTTCTACATCGGTTCAGAAAATCCATACGTCAGTGGTATGGGGATATACGAAGGTTTGTATTGGATGCAAAAGAGGGCGTTCAGAGTGCTTTCAGTTTTGCTGGAGGAGGGCTATTTCGATGAAGCTCAGAAGCTTCTTGGTTTCACAAGGTTTAGGCAGGCAGGCAATCGGCGCAGACATATCGGTGCCAAGGGAGGGGACGGCTTCAGGGTAAGCCGTGATAAATAGAGTGGGAATGTGAAAGCCCATCGCGACGAGCTGCTTATGAAGCTCCAAACCGCTCATTCCCGGCATCTGGATATCGGAAACAAGGCAATGTGTCTGAGCGGGGTCATTCGTGTTGAGAAACGCCAGAGCACTGCAATAAGTTTTCACTTTGTAACCAGTGGATCGCAACAAACTTTCAAGCGCTGTCCGAACCGAGTCATCATCATCGACGATTGCGATAGTCATTGAGTTGCGTATTTGCGTATCCTGCTTCATGTGGGGCGCTCGTGACAGCTTCTGCCGTTACTACAACATACGCCAACTTATAAGGCGTAGAAGTATACCAATGTATGATCTGCTAAGACCAAAGTGTAGATGTTCTACTTGAGCGCTCAATGAAATCACCCAGGTGAGTCTTGTGCTACGGAGTCGCGATTCATTTTAGAAAAATCGCGTGTCCGGTTTTACAAGATATCCGGGTATACCCATGTACAAGGCGGCACAACCAAGGGATGCATCGGTTGAACCCAGGTACAAGTGACGTCTTGCCGTTGGCCTGCATAAGCTTGAACCACCTCGCTGGCCTCCGGCAAAACGGGTTGCGCAGCGAGCCGTTGTTGGAGGTCCCCTTACCCATGCGGCCTTGTGCCTAGGCGGTGAACGTGATGAACAGAAATGATCTGCGGCGTGCCGACATCAATCTGTTGATTGTCTTTGAAACAGTGATGCGCGAACGCAACGTTACCCGGGCCGCAGAGAGACTTTTCCTGTGTCAGGCCACTATTAGCACAGCCCTCGGACGACTGCGTTCGATGTTCAATGATCCGCTGTTCATCCGCACTGGCAGGGTGATGGAGCCGACTGCGCGGGCAGAAGAAATTCATGCGCGGCTGACGCCAGCTCTGGATGGAATCGCTATCGCCTTGAGTTGTGCCCAGACGTTCGACCCACTGACCAGTGACGAGACCTTTCATATCGGACTCTCTGACGATGTCGAGTACGCGCTGCTTCCACGTTTGATCAAGCATCTGCGTGATGAGGCGCCAAACATCACGCTCGTGGTGCGCAGAGTGGACCATCGGCAACTCCCCCAATTGCTGGCCTCGGGAGAGATTTCCGTGGGTATCAGCTTTGCGCAAGAACTGCCGGCCAGTGCCCATTGCAAAAGCCTGCGGTCGATGCACCCCATGCTATTGCGCGCCGATTCGGACCCCGGCGCCCTTGATCTGGATGACTTTTGCAGACGGCCTCATGTGGTTGTCTCTTCGATGGGAAATGTCATCGACGATGCCGACCATGCCCTGAGCCTGGTCGGTCGGCAGCGCAGAGTAGTCCTGGCTGTTCCGCAGTTCAGTGCCTTGCCCGCTTTGCTCGCCGGCAGCGACATGATTGCGATCGTACCGGACTACGTCGCCCGGGCCATGGAGCGAATGGAAGGGATGCGTGCCGACTTTGCGCCGTTGACGCTACCGGCGCCGGACTTGTCCATGGCCTGGCGCGGCGCGGCCCACAACGACCCTCGGGAACGCTGGTTGCGTTCGTACTTCTGTCGCTATCTCGGTCAACATCAAGAGCAGCCCGTGCCTCTGGCCGTAGCGTGAATTGAGGCTACGTTGTTCCGTGAAGCGCTTCCCGGCAGGTCGTGCGGCGGCGCTGTTTCTGGCCAGCGATGAAAGTAGCTTTATCACCGGCATTGACCTTTGTGCTGACGGAGGGCTGGGTCAGATCTGAGTTCTAATAGTGCTGGAAGTTGTTGTAGGCTCTATCAACCAGGGGGGCGTCCGTCAAAAAACTAAAATCCGGGCATCCATCCGCAGCCACGCAAGCTCGCTCCGATGGATAACAACATGCAGATATTATGGAACGATGGTGAGCGCACCTTCTGTCGGGAGCTGCGCTCGGGTGTGAAAGGCGACCGCAGTGTTCTCGTTGCACGACCCACTGCTGAACAACCGCTTCCGGATTGTCTTGGCCGTTTCGCTCACGAGTTTGGCCTGAAGGATCAACTGGATGGCTCTTGGGCGGTGCGTCCGATTGAGATGGTGCGGGAAAGTGGGCAGATGTATTTACTGCTGGAAGATACGGGTGGCACGCCGCTTGTGCAGCTGCTGGTTGCCCCCATGGAAACGCCAACGTTCCTGCGTCTTGCGATTAGCATCGCGCAGGCATTGGGAAAGCTCCACCAGCGCGGACTCGTCCATAAAGACATCAAGCCCTCTCATATTTTGGTGAATTGCTCCGACGGTCAGGCTCGGCTTACAGGGTTCGGCCTTGCCTCGTGGTTACCGCGTGAGCGACAGGCGCCTGAGACCATCGCCGGCACACTCGCCTACATGGCACCTGAGCAGACCGGCAGGATGAATCGCTCGATCGATTTGCGCAGCGACCTCTATTCCTTCGGCGTCACGCTTTACCAGATGCTGACGGGCTCGCTGCCGTTTACGGCATCTGACCCGATAGAATGGGTGCACTGCCATATCGCGAAAAAACCGCAGCCACCGAGCGTGCGGGTCGAAACCGTCCCCGATGTGCTTTCCCGGATTGTCATGAAGCTGCTCGCCAAGACCGCCGAGGAGCGCTACCAGACGGCTGCGAGTGTTGAACATGATCTGCGGCAATGCCTGGCAGACTGGGAGTCCCTGGGCTACATCAATGCCTTCGCGTTGGGCGAGCAAGGGACATCCGATCGGCTGATGATTCCCGAGAAACTCTACGGGCGCGAGTATGAGGTCAGTACCTTGATCGCCGCGTTCGATCGGATCATCACAAGCAGCGCGCCGGAACTCATGTTGGTCACCGGCTATTCCGGTATTGGCAAATCCTCTGTGGTCAATGAACTGCACAAAGCGCTGGTCCCGCCGCGAGGACTCTTCGCTGCCGGCAAGTTCGATCAATACCGGCGCGATATTCCCTATTCGACGCTGGTGCAGGCATTTCAAAGCCTGGTGCGCACGCTGCTTGGCAAGAGCGACACAGAACTGGCGCAATGGCGTGACGCAT
The DNA here is from genome assembly GCF_000282335.1 of Pseudomonas sp. GM48. Lineage (GTDB taxonomy): Bacteria > Pseudomonadota > Gammaproteobacteria > Pseudomonadales > Pseudomonadaceae > Aquipseudomonas. Next base: position 30,280 of record NZ_AKJM01000011.1, on the reverse strand, counting down.
TACAGAGCGCACTGGATGCCAACGCGGGGCTCATGACTGACCTCATTCCCGAACTGAAACTCATCATTGGTGAGCCGCCACCGCTGCAGACACTTGAGCCTCAACAGGCGCAACGCCGTTTCCTTCTGGTGTTCCGGCGCTTTATCGGTGTATTTGCCCGGGCGGAGCATCCGCTTGCCCTGTTTCTGGACGATCTGCAGTGGATCGACGCGGCAACGCTCGACCTGCTGGAGGATCTGTTGACCAGCCCGGATGTGCGGCATCTGATGCTGGTGGGTGCCTACCGCAGCAATGAAGTGAGTGATGTCCACCCGCTAACGGGCAAACTTCAAGCCATTCGGAACGCGGGGGGCAGGGTAGATGAAATCACTCTGGCACCGCTCGCGAAGGGAGACATTGAGCAGTTGATTGCCGATGCGTTGCATGACGAGCTTGCGCACATTGAGCCCCTGGCGCAGTTGGTGCTGGACAAAACCGCCGGCAACCCGTTCTTCGTGATCCAGTTTCTGCAAACCCTCGCTGACGAACAACTGCTGACCTTCGATCATGATGCAAGGCTGTGGTGCTGGAGTGCGGATCGCATCCATGCCAAGGGTTACACCGACAACATCGTGGACCTGATGGTTGGCAAGCTGACCCGCTTGCCGACTGAAACGCAACTGGCATTACAGCAGCTTGCCTGTCTGGGGAACGTTGCCGGGACCGCGACGCTTTCGACCGTTCTGGACATCCCCCAGGCACAGATCCGCACGGTATTGTGGGAAGCCATACGCCAGGAGTTGGTTCAGCGACTGGAAGGCGCTTATGGTTTTGTTCATGACCGTATTCATGAAGCGGCCTATTCACTGATCCCCAAGGGGGCTCGTGCCGAGGCTCATCTGCGAATCGGCCGGCTGCTTGCAGCGCAGACGCCCCTGCAAGGGCGGGAGGAGGCGATCTTTGACATCGTCGGCCAGCTCAACAGCGGCTCAGTGCTGCTCACCGATCAGGCCGAACGGGAGCAATTGGCAGAACTCAACCTGATGGCCGGTCAGCGTGCCAAGGCGTCAACGGCCTATGCTTCGGCGCTCAACTATCTCACCACGGGTGCGCAGCTGTTGGACGACAGTTGTTGGACGCGGCTACATGGGTTGATGTTCGCGCTGGAGTTGAACCGGGCCGAATGCGAGATGCTGACTGGACAGTTATCAGTTGCGGACAAGCGCCTGGCGGCGCTGTCGGATCGCGCCACGACTACGATCGAACGAGCCAATGTCGTGTGTCTGCAAATGGATGTCTACCTGCTCATGGATCGCAGCGATGGCGCGGTCGCTGTCTGTCTCGCCTATCTGCGGCATGTGGGCATCGAGTGGTCGGCCCATCCGAGCGACGATGAAGTGCGCCAGGAGTACGACCATATCTGGTCGTTACTGGGCGATCGGGAAATCGAGGAACTCATCGAATTGTCGCTGATGGAAGATGCGGGCTCCCTCATGACCGTCAGCGCTCTGAGCAAGCTCTTCCCGCCTGCCTTGCAGACGGATGCGAACCTCACGGACCTGTTGATCTGCAAGGCGGTCAGTCTGAGCCTCGAAGGGGGCAACTGCGATGCTTCATGTGTGCACTACGCCAATGCATTCAGAGTCGCCGGACGGCGTTTCGGCGACTACCAGGCAGGATTTCGATTCGGCCAACTCGGCTGCGAACTCGTTGAACAACGAGGCCTGAAGCGATTCGAAGCCAGTACCTATCTTTGCTTCTCGAATTTTGCCGTGCGCTGGATGAAGCCCGTAGAGCAATGCCGTGACCTGCTGCGCCGTTCATTTGTTGCGGCGAACCGGATCGGTGATCTGCCATATGGTGCTTATGCGGGCAACAGCCTTACCTCCGACTCCCTTTTCGCCGGCGAGCCATTGTCCGAGGTACTAGACGAAGCCGAACGTGGTCTGGTTTACGCCAGGACCGTGCGTTTCGGGTTGGTCACCGATTTCATTGGCACACAACTGGCGCTGATCCGGACGCTCCGGGGTTCGACGCCAATTTTCGGTTGTTTTGATGATGGACAATTTGATGAGTCAGGCACCGAAATCCACCTGTCCAGCAATCCGGACCTGGCATTGGCCGAGTGCTGGTATTGGGTCCGCAAATTACAAGCCTGCTACCTGGCCGACGACCCCGGGGCAGCCATGCAAGCCGCGGCAAAGGCACAGCAGTTGCTATGGACGTCATACCTGTTCTTCGAGGAGGCTGAATTTTACTTCTATGACGCGCTGGCTCGTGCCCGATGGTGCGACAGTGTCCCGATGGACGAGCGTGCGCAGCACTTGATCGCAATGGCGGCGGATCACCGGCAACTCCAGATCTGGGCTCAACAGTGCCCAGAGAATTTCGCGAGCCGGGCCGCGCTGGTCGACGCCGAAATCGCCCGCGTCGAAGGGCGGATGATCGAGGCCGAGTTGCTTTACGAACAAGCCATCCACTCGGCGCAGAAGAGCGGCTTTGTCCATATCGAAGCGCTTGCTAACGAACTGGCGTCTCGCTTCTACGCGGCCCGTGGTCTTGGGAAAGTAGCCCGCGTTTACCTGCAAGACGCCCGCTACGGCTACCTGCGTTGGGGTGCTGATGGCAAGGTGCGGCAGCTTGAGGCGCGGTATCCATTGCTGAGGACTGAAGAGCAAACGCTTGGCCCGACAACGACGATGGTCGCACCGGTCGAACACCTCGATCTGGCCACCGTGATAAAGGTCTCGCAGGCCGTGTCGGGAGAAATCGTCCTGGAAAAACTCATCGACATGATCATGCGCACGGCCACCGAACAGGCCGGTGCCGAACGAGGCGTGTTGATTCTGTCGGACACGGGTGAGCACCGCATAGCCGCGCAAGTGACCACTGGCAGCCATTCGATGCAGTTGCGCGATGAACCGATGACTTCGGCGCTGCTGCCAGAGTCACTTCTCTACCATGTCCTGCGCACCGGTGAGAGTGTTTTTCTTGATGATGCCCTGACTGAGGCCCCGTTTGCCGAAGACCCTTACATACGTCAGCACCACGTCCGATCGGTTCTCTGCCTGCCGTTGATGAACCAGGCCAAACTGACCGGTGCCCTCTACCTCGAAAACAATCTGACCGCCCGTGTGTTCAGTCCAGCCCGGATTGCGGTATTGAAACTGGTGGCCTCACAGGCTGCCATTTCGCTGGAAAATGCCCGTTTGTACCGTGAGGTCGCGGAGCGCGAAGGGAAGATTCGGCGTCTTGTAGACGCCAACATCATCGGGATCCTCGTCTGGAATGCCGACGGTGACATCATCGAGGCCAATGATGCATTTCTTCGTATGTTGGGATACGAGCGAGAGGATCTGGTCTCGGGTTGTCTGCGCTGGAGAGATCTGACAACACCGGAGTTTCGTGAACTCAGCGAGCACTTTTTGGCGCAAGCGGTGCGGACCGGCTATGCCCAACCCTACGAGAAGGAATATTTCAGAAAGGATGGTAGTCGCCTGCCGGTGATTGTCGGTTTGGCTATGTTCGAAGCCAGCAGCAAGGAAGGGGTTGCTTTCGTGCTGGATCTGACCGAGCGCAAGCAGGCGGAAGAAAAAATCCGCGAAAGCGAACGACGCTATCGCGAGGTGCAAACGGAGTTGGCCCACGCGAACCGCGTCGCGACCATGGGGCAGCTTGTGGCTTCGATTGCTCACGAAGTCAATCAACCGATTGCGGCGGCCATCCTCAATGCCGACGCCGCGCTGCGCTGGCTGAACATGCAGCCGCCGGAGGTCGAAGAGGTCCGGACAGTGCTTGGCAGTCTCATCACGGATGCCAATCGAGCAGCCGATGTATTGGGTCGGATTCGTCGGCATATCCGCAAGGCACCACCGCAAAAGGGGGCGGTGGACATCAACGCGGCGATTCGCGAGATGATCGAGTTCACCCGTGGCCAGATCATGAAAAGTGGGGCCTTGATTCGGACTCAACTCAACGACGGTTTGCCATTTATCGAAGGCGACCGCGTTGAACTGCAACAGGTGCTGCTCAACTTGATCATGAATGCGCTCGAGGCCATGAATGGTGTGAGCGAGGGTGAACGCCAATTGCACATCAGCGCTTTGTTAAATGACGCCGGTTGTGTGCTCGTCAGTGTGAGCGATTCGGGGCCAGGGTTTGCCTCGGAAAACGCCGAGCAGATTTTCGCTTCTTTTTACACCACCAAGCCCACCGGATTGGGCATGGGGTTATCAATCTGTCGCTCGATCATCGAGGCACATGGCGGCCGCTTGTGGGCAAGCGTCAACCAACCCCGCGGTGCTACCGTTCAATTCACACTACCTGTCGAGCATCATTGAATCCACGGCACTCTGTTCATTTGCAATCAGGTGCTCGGCTTAATACTTAGGTTTAGGGGGAAGTATATTAATGGTTGCTTGAACTAATCATATGTACAAATGAAACTTCGCAACCCTGGCGATATATTGCATGTCAAGGGTTGTGGAGAACTTGTCGTGAATACTCTAGCTGTTAAGTTGTTAAGTGGATTTTCATCGCTTTGGTCAGGAATCGTTTTTTGCCTGGCGCTAATGGCAATGGAATTCGCCGGTTATTTGAAGGCACTGGTGCTTGAAAGTTGCTTGCTCGCCGAGAGCTGCGATAGCAATGAGTCTCCCAGAAGCTCTTTTATGTTTCCATTAAGGTTAGTGCATGTAGAAAAGGGCGGAGGTGATTTGTCAATAGGCTCGCACTTGATTAGCCCACGCAAATTTTATGTGCATCATGGGATATACCTTGGGTACGGAGAGGTAGCTCATTACTCTGGATTTAGTAGTTCACTCAAGCCTGGTCCCATCGAAGTGACTGATCTTGAAAGCTTCGCAAACGGCAAGCCTGTCTGGGTAATGCAGGAGTCATGTGAATTTTCAAACGATGAAATTGTCAGTCGTGCGCGTTCAAGAATGGGTGAAAGTCAATACAGGATTCTGTCCAATAACTGCGAACATTTTTGCAGTTGGTGTGTTAGTGGGAAAAGTTGTAGTACTCAAGTCAGGGCATTTCTCCATTACCCGCGTTATCTGCTTTCTTTTATCTCGGCGTTGGAACTGTATTTTATTGCATGATTTTCCCAGTGCTTTCGGGCATAACCATGTTTGTGTGCACGCTTACGCAGCATAAAGTGTTGTGCTACACTTTTTTTTCATCTGATCAGCGGGAGTTGTGCATGAGCGGGAATCCACCAGTCAACGAGAATGAGCCAGTCAGTAACGGTTCTATGGTATTCGTGGTGGATGACGACGCTTCCATGCGCAACGCTTTAAGCAATCTTTTACGCTCCGCCGGCATCCAGGTCGAGACGTTCGCATCCACTGCGGAGTTTCTTCAACAGCCAAAGGCAGCTTGCGCAAGCTGTTTAATCCTTGATGTACGACTTCAAGGTAATAGTGGTCTTGAGTTCCAAAGCCAGTTGGTCAAGTCCAATGCAAATATTCCGATTATTTTCATCACTGGACATGGTGACATCGAAATGTCTGTTAAGGCGATGAAAGCCGGTGCGGTGGATTTTTTGGCAAAACCGTTCCGTGAGCAGGACCTTTTGGACGCGGTGTCTGCCGCACTGCAGGCAGATGTCAAACGCCGGCAAATTGAGCAGCAGTTTTCAGATCTGCATGCCCACTATCAGACGCTGACAGCTCGTGAGAAAGAAGTAATGGCCCTTGCAGCCAAAGGTCTGATGAATAAACAGATTGCAGGGCAGATGAATCTGAGCGAGATCACCGTGAAAATTCACCGCGGGCATGCAATGAAAAAAATGCACGCAAAGTCGTTTGCTGATTTGGTTCGGATGGCAGAGTCATTAGGGGAGCGCCTTGATCGTTGATCAGAACAACAGGTTTGAATGGTTCCTGATTTTTTGGATGCACCCGATTAATTGCTTTTTGGCTGTCAGCCTGTATTCGCGGCTCAGGCAGGGCGGCAATGTGGCGCTCGAACCGTTCACGATTGTCCAGTTCGAATGTCAGCAACGCCTCAGCATCAGCATTTTGTAGGGTGCGAATTCTGACGGGCTTCATAAGATCGCTCTCCTTGCGGGTAGAACTGCCTGGATAATTGGCGCCGGGTAAAGCGCCGGGAACATGAAGCCGTAGTCGATGCAATGCAGGTACGGCTGGAACATGATCCAACGATGAAAGCAATCAAGGCGTGAATCCAGCCGGTAGCTCAACGTTCTCGACGTATTCAGTGAGTTTTCACACAGCCTGGGCCGGAAGCTGCCTGTTGCCGTATTAGCAATCGCGACCAGCGCTCCTCATTCCCTTCAGAATCTCCTGCCGCTGACGACAACCTGTGCACATTCCCTTGGCGTCGTGAGTTATTCATGAAGAAGATTGCTGTCCTGATGTTTGCCGTTCTTTTCCTTGCCGGATGTGCCAACCAGAAATTCAAGCCCGAATACCGTACCCAGATCCATACCGTGAAAGTTCTCCCGGTTACATGGAAACCCAAAGAGATGACTTACATGGGTCGTGAGCAGGCATGGGGCGCGGCATTGGGCGCTGGTGTCGGCGCTGGCGCAGGAATGGCGGCAGGTGCATCGAACCTGACCAAGGCTGCTTTGGGTGGTGCCGGATTTGCCGCAGGTCTGAAGGCAGGCGACCTGGCGTCGATGTCGACGGTTGATGCGATTCTTTACAACATGGAGACGGCGGATATCAATCTGGGCGAGTTGGTCAAAAAGAGTTTCGAGGAGCAACTGACCGCCACCGGCCGTTACAAGATCGTAGGTGAAAACGAACCGGCCGATGCGCAGATCGAATTGACCGTCCTGAACTGGGGTTTCGCGCTGACGCAAGGCTTCAGCAGCGTGGTGTACCCGACGATTGCTGTCAGCGGTGTCATGAAACGCGGCGAGGAATTGATCTGGCAGCGCAATGAGCCGATCACCGCATTCAACGGCGCCAACACCTATGGCTACACGCCGTTGCGCTATCGCACCGAACCGGAGTTGCTGCGTACTGCGTTGACGGGCGTTTCGCAAATCGTAGATGGCTATCTGGTCAAAGACTTGAACGAGTGATCACCGGTCTGATTGCATCCATGTTCAAGCATTGTATCGCCTGGCAGACAATCAGCAGAGACGGCAGGGCAGTCTGATCATTCATCCGCCACAGGAATGACCGCCTCTACGTGCGACGAAAGTCGTATGGCGAACGGCTCACGCACATGTTAGTGAGTGCGCGTCTTGATAGTGCAACTGCTAATTTGTATCATTCGTTTTCAATTCAGCGAAGCAGGGAACGCAGCGCCCAAACAATAATAAGGTCAAGGCAATGCTCAAAATGCTTCTCGTATACGGTCATCTGCTCGCAACGTGTATTGCCCTGGGGAGGGTGTTGCAGGCTGATCACAAGCTTTGGAGTTGGCGCAAGGAAATGCTGGACCGGGCGAGGCTTGAGTACCTTGATGAAACCCAGAAGATCGTCAGCCTCGCACTGTTGGCCCTTTGGGCAAGCGGATTGTTGCTGGTGCTTCAGGGTTACCTTAATGAAGGCGAAGCCTATCTGCTCAATCAGAAACTCTGGGCGAAGGTGACTGTCGTCGCGCTACTTAGCCTGAACGGTGCATTGTTGCATCGAGTCGGTTTCCCGCTGCTGCAAAAGGCTCCATTCGTCGCACTGCGCAGCGCAGGCCGTGCGCGGCTCGCCTTGTTGGGTGCGCTTTCCATGAGCGGTTGGCTATTCGCCGCTTTCCTGGGGGTGGCTCGGGCCTGGAATCACGTGCTGCCTTATCTGCATGTGATGGGCGCATTCGCCGCATTCTCGTTACTGGCTTGTTGCGTGGCCCTTGCTGTCGCCGGTAGGGCGGGCAGTGTCGGTGCGCAAAAAAACTCGGTACCGGGGTAGCTATCACTAGCGAGTCGGGGTTCAGGCCTACGCCGTGCAAACGAGGACCAGAACCCTGCCGACGAGCGGATCAAGCTATGTTGGTAGGGTTGGCCGGACTTCCGCCCCATTCGAGGAAACGGATCTTGTGAACCTCGCCCTCGCTGTCTTCGTAGACCAGGGTCACCGGTACCATGCCGGTCTTATCGGATGTATCGGTGCGCTGCAGCACCTTCTTCACATCGATTTCCATCCCGTAGTGGTACTCGACGGCTGAGACATGCGCGCCGGGTTCTTGCAGGCCGTTCTGGTCGAATACACTTGGTGCGAGACTGGAAATCACGGCACTTACTACTGTTGCTATGTTCATAAGGCTGTACCTCTACTGACGTTCGCTTGACAAGGACTTCATGTGACCCTCGGTGAAAGTGAAGTTCACTTCACCGCGACGAACGCGCCTTCCTGAAAAGTCTGTAGTGGCTGCAAACTCCCGGCAATTCCCCGCGCTTGACGCCTCTCGACCATTCGTCCTTTAACCCCCGTATTTGTTGGTCGAAGTCCGTTCCTGAAGGAAGTCATAACATGTCATGACGGATTTTCACCCAAGGCAAGCCAGTGCCTCCAGTTCTGTCGGCTGAAGCCGGGCGACAGCGAACGGGTGAATGCTGGCTGTCCTTTGCTGATCAGCATTCAACATCGATGTCCGTTTCGTCCTCGGCTGTTTCTTCGGGATCCGTGGACCAGGCATCGATCACCGATTGCAGGAATTGCTCCGACAATCCAGGGTTGTCCAATGCCCTGGCGATCAGAATTGCCCCGGTGATCGATGAAAGGATGCGCAAGGCTTCCTGGTGTTTTTCATCATCGGTTTCACCGTCGACCAGTGGCAGCAGTGTTTCGATCAGGGTCTGCACACCTTTGGTGAACGAATGGCTGATGGCGCCGCCGTTACGCGCGACATCGGCGCCCAGGGCGGGGATCGGACAGCCTTCGGTCCAGTTGGCCAGGTGGCCTTGGGTCAAGTAACCCTTGAGCAGTTCGGGGATGGATTTAGCCGCTCGCCAATCTTCGATATTGGTTTCGAACGTGCGGCTCACGGCCTCCGACGCCAACTGCTCCTTGCCGCCGGGAAACTGTCCGTAGAAGCCGCCGTGGGTCAGGCCCACCGAGCGGGAAAGTTCGCCGATACCGATGCCATCGATGCCTTTTTCCCGGTACATCTTCGAGGCCGCGCTGAGGATCGCTTCCTTGTTGGCCGCGGCCTGGTCTTTCGTCACTTTCATGAATGGGTCCTGTCATCCGATGGGCGCCTTGGCAAATTTTTGCTGAGGGGCTGGTATTGATGATGAGTGTCATATAAATTCGCGGCAATGGATTTGCCGGTTCCGAGCCCATGGCTCAAGTCAAAACACCTCACAGGGTGCTGACCCATGAAACGTAATGATCTGCGCAACATCGACCTCAATCTGCTGGTGGTTTTCGAGGCGCTCATTCAAGAACGCAACGTTTCCCGCGCCGCAGAAAGGCTTGCCCTGGGACAACCGGCGGTCAGCGGTGCACTGGGTCGTCTACGCACGCTGTTCAACGACCCGCTGTTTAAACGTATTGGTCACAAAATGGAACCGACCACCCGAGCCTTGCAGGTAGCGCAAACGCTTGGGCCAGTGTTGGACTCCATTTGCTCTGTCGTCAGTCTGCCGGCTTCCAGTAAAAAGCCCAGTTAATTCATAAGCTTGATCTGAGCGTTCGTTTTTTTGCCGTTAAACATGATGGTCATCATTATAGATGATATCCAAGTTCACTCCGTTCAATTCGTCGCTGCCCCCTGTGCGGCCGAGAATTCTCCAACCCCTAAACCGTCAGGCGGACACCCCCCATGGAACAGTCACTCAAACCTTTGCGTTATCCCCTTGCTGCATTGGCGATGGCGACCATCACTGCTTGCGGCCACGCACCCGATACCGCCCAGGCTCCGGGTGCGCCGCATGTCACGGTCGCCAAAGTGCTTGAGCAACCCATCACTGAGTGGGATGAAGTCACTGCCCGTCTGGAAGCACCGGAAACCGTCGTGGTTCGCCCGCGGGTTTCGGGGCAGATCGATCGTGTCGCCTTCACGGATGGCGAGTCGGTAAAGAAAGGGGATTTGCTGTTCCAGATTGATCCACGTCCGTTCGAACACGAAGTGCATCGCCTCGAAGCGCAGTTGCAACAAACCCGCGCCACGCTGGTTCGAACCACTAATGAAGCGCAACGCGGCCAGCGCCTGCTGAGCAGCAATGCGATCTCAGCGGAACTGGCCGACACTCGCAGCACCACCGCCCAGGAAGCCCGCGCCGCCGTCGATGCCGTGCAGGCGCAACTCGATCTCGCACGTTTGAACCTGAGCTTCACCCGCGTCACCGCGCCGATCAGCGGCCGGGTCAGCCGTGCCGAAATCACCGCCGGCAACATCGTCACCGCCGACACCTCGGCGCTGACCAGCGTGGTCTCCACCGACAAGGTCTACGCCTATTTCGACGCCGATGAGCGCCTGTTCCTCAAGTACGGCCAGCTCTCCCGTCAAGGCCAGCGCAGTCAAACCACGCCGGTGTACATGGGCTTGTCGAACGAGGAGGGCAATAGCCACCTGGGGCAGATGAACTTTGTCGATAACCAGGTCAATCCCAAGACAGGCACCATTCGAGGCCGCGCGGTGTTCGACAACGCCGACGGCCAATACACCCCCGGGTTGTATGCCCGATTGAAACTGGTAGGTAGCGCGGCCTATGCCGGCCTGCTGATCAAAGACGAGGCAGTGGGCACCGACCTCGGCAAGAAATTCGTATTGGTGATCGACCAGGACAACAAGGCGGTATATCGCAGCGTCGATCTGGGACCGAAGCTCGAAGGGTTGCGCATCGTGCGCAGCGGTTTGCAGAAAGAAGACCGGATCGTCATCAACGGTCTGCAACGTGTTCGTCCCGGCGCAGTGGTCGCCCCTCAGGATGCGCCGATGGCCGATGCGCAAACCATCGCGAGCCTGGCCAGTCAACGGCAGGCCATCGAGGCGGGCAATCAGCCCGTCGCTCCGTCACCGGCGCTGGTGAAAACCGATGCTGCCGTTTCGCCTCGCGGATAAAGGAACACCGTCATGAAGTTCTCCCAGTTCTTTATTACACGGCCGATCTTCGCCGCGGTGCTGTCGCTGCTGATCCTGATCGCCGGCGCCATCGCGCTGTTCCAGTTGCCGATCAGCGAATACCCGGAGGTGGTGCCACCGACCGTCGTCATTCATGCCAACTACCCGGGCGCCAACCCCAAGGTCATTGGTGAAACCGTTGCCGCGCCACTCGAGCAAGCCATCACCGGCGTCGAGAACATGCTGTACATGTATTCGCAGTCCACGGCCGATGGTCGGCTCACTCTCACGGTGACCTTCGCCCTGGGCACCGACCTGGACAACGCCCAGGTGCAGGTACAGAACCGCGTGACCCGAACCGAGCCGAAACTTCCCGAAGAGGTGACGCGCATCGGCATCACCGTGGACAAGGCTTCGCCCGAGCTGACGATGGTGGTGCACCTGACTTCGCCGGACAAACGCTACGACATGCTCTACCTGTCCAACTACGCGATCCTCAACGTCAAGGATGAGCTGTCGCGCCTGAACGGTATCGGTGACGTAAAGATGTTCGGTATCGGCGACTACTCGCTGCGTATCTGGCTCGACCCGAACAAGACAGCTTCACGCAACCTGACCGCGACCGATGTGGTCAACGCAGTCCGTGAACAGAACCGCCAGGTCGCTGCCGGCCAACTGGGTGCACCGCCTGCGCCCAACGCCACGAGCTTCCAGATGTCGATCAACTCTCAGGGACGGCTGGTCACCGAGGAGGAGTTCGAGAACGTGATTATCCGCAGTGGTCCGGACGGCGAAATCACACGCCTCAAGGATATTGCGCGGATTGAACTCGGCTCCAACCAGTACGCTCTGCGCGCCTTGCTCAATAACCAGGAAGCGGTGGCGATGCCGATCTTCCAGCGCCCGGGTTCCAATGCGATCGACGTCTCCGACCAGGTGCGGGCGAAGATGGCTGAACTGAAGAAGAACTTCCCGGAGGGCATGGACTACGAGATCGTCTACGACCCGACCATCTTCGTGCGCAGTTCGATTGAAGCGGTGGTTCACACGCTGTTCGAAGCGCTGATCCTGGTGGTGCTGGTGGTGATCCTGTTCCTGCAAACCTGGCGCGCCTCGATCATTCCGCTGGTGGCGGTGCCGGTATCGCTGATCGGTACGTTTGCGGTGATGCACCTGTTCGGTTTCTCGCTCAACGCCCTGTCGCTGTTCGGCCTGGTATTGGCCATCGGGATCGTGGTCGATGATGCGATCGTGGTGGTGGAGAACGTCGAACGCAACATCGAGTTGGGCCTCGAGCCGATCGAGGCAACCAAGAAAGCCATGGGCGAGGTGACTGGCCCGATCATCGCCACGGCGTTGGTGTTGTGCGCGGTGTTCGTGCCAGCAGCTTTCATCTCGGGATTGACCGGGCAGTTCTACAAGCAATTCGCCCTGACCATTGCCATCTCGACGGTGATCTCGGCGTTCAACTCCTTGACCCTGTCGCCGGCGTTGGCTGCGGTATTGCTCAAGGCCCACGGTGCGCCGAAAGACCGTTTCTCCAAAGTGCTGGATCGTCTGTTCGGTGGTTGGCTGTTCAAACCGTTCAACCGCGTGTTCGAAAAAGCCAGCCATGGTTACGTGGTTGCCGTCGCCAAGGTCATTCGTGGCAGCAGTGTGGCCTTGCTGGTGTATGCCGGGCTGATCGCCATGACCTACATGGGCTTCAGCACCACGCCGACCGGTTTCGTGCCGACCCAGGATAAAAAATACCTGGTGACCTTCGCGCAATTGCCGGACGCCGCAAGCCTTGATCGCTCGGAGTCGGTGATCCGGCGCATGAGCAGCATCGCCATGAACGAGCCGGGTTTCGACAGCGCCGTGGCATTCCCGGGGCTGTCGATCAATGGCTTCACCAACAGCCCGAACGCCGGTATCGCCTTCATCGGCTTGCGGCCCTTCGATGAACGCAAAGACCCGAGCCTGTCGGCAAAGGCGATTTCCGCTTCACTCAACGCCAAATTCGGCAGCATTCAGGACGCCTACATCGCCGTGTTCCCGCCACCGCCGGTTCAAGGCCTGGGCACCATCGGTGGCTTCAAACTGCAGATCGAAGACCGCGGCAACCTGGGTTATGAAGCCCTGTACAAAGAGACCATGAACGTCATCGCCAAGAGCCGCAGCGTGCCGGAACTGGCCAATCTGTTTACCAGCTTCACGGTGAACGTGCCGCAGGTCGATGCCGCCATCGACCGGGAGAAAGCCAAGACTCACGGCGTGGCTGTCAGCGACATCTTCGATACGTTGCAGGTGTACCTGGGTTCTCTGTATGCGAACGACTTCAACCGTTTCGGCCGCACCTGGCAGGTCAACGTTCAGGCTGACCAGCAATTCCGTCTGGAGCCGGAGCAGATCGGCCAGTTGAAGGTGCGCAATGATCATGGAGAAATGATTCCGCTCGCCACGTTCATCAAGGTCAGCCCGACGTCGGGGCCTGATCGGGTCATGCACTACAACGGCTTCATCAGTGCGGAAATCAACGGCGCGGCGGCTCCCGGTTTCAGCTCCGGCCAGGCCCAGAAAGCCATCGAGAAGCTGCTCAAGGAAGAACTGCCGAACGGCATGACCTACGAGTGGACCGACCTGACCTACCAGCAGATATTGTCCGGCGACACCGCGTTGCTGGTGTTCCCGCTCTGCGTATTGCTGGCGTTCCTGGTGTTGGCTGCCCTGTATGAAAGCTGGAGCCTGCCGCTGGCGGTGATCCTGATCGTACCGATGACCCTGTTGTCGGCGATTGCCGGGGTGATCATTTCCAAGGGCGACAACAACATCTTCACCCAGATCGGCTTGATCGTACTGGTGGGCCTGGCGTGCAAGAACGCGATCCTGATCGTCGAGTTCGCCAAGGACCGGCAGGACCAGGGCCTGTCGCCGCTGGAAGCCGTGCTGGACGCTTGCCGCATGCGTCTGCGGCCGATTCTGATGACCTCGATCGCGTTCATCATGGGAGTGATTCCGTTGGTGACTTCCACCGGAGCCGGTTCGGAAATGCGTCGCGCCATGGGGGTCGCCGTGTTCTCCGGGATGCTCGGGGTGACTTTCTTCGGCTTGCTGCTGACGCCGGTGTTCTTCGTCCTCATTCGTCGCTACATCGAGCGCAAAGCCGCGCGCAAGGCGGCCCACGTTCACTCGCTCAACGTTATAGATCCGGAGGCACACTGATGAACGCTTTCAAGCTCTTTCTTCCCAGCCTCCTGGTCGCGGCATTGGCCGCCTGCACTGTTGGGCCGGATTACAAAACCCCGGACACAGCGCCTGCCCATGTTGTCTCGGCACAAGGGGCCAACTACGATCAAACGCGTTTCGAAACGGTGTGGTGGCAGCAATTCGATGACCCCACGCTGAATCAGTTGGTCGGCAAAGCGCTCAATGGCAACCGCGATTTGCGCGTGGCCTTCGCCCGCTGGAAAGCCGCACGGGCCATTCGCGATGACATCAGCAACGACAATCTGCCCGTGGTCACCAGTCGGGTCAGCAGCCAGCAGGGCAAGTCGCAGGTGCCGGGTCTGACTGAGCGTCGGGTCAATACCGAACGCTATGATCTGGGCCTGGACATGGCCTGGGAGATCGATCTGTTCGGGCGCATCCAGCGCGCACTGGAGTCCAGCGATGCCCGGGAAGACGCCTCGGCGGCGGACCTCTACCAACTGCGGGTGACCATGATCGCCGAATTGGTGGATGCCTATGGTCAGCTGCGCGGTGCGCAACTGCGGGAAAAAATCGCCCTGGCCAACCTCAAGAATCAAAGTGAATCGCGCAGCGTGACGGTGAGTCTGCGTGACGCTGGTGTGGGTAACGAACTCGACGTGGTGCGTGCCGATGCGCGGTTGGCGGCGGTCGAGGCGAGCGTGCCGCAACTGCAGGCGGAACAGGTACGCGATAAAAACCGCATCGCCACGCTGCTGGGCGAACGCCCGGACACCCTGAGCATCGACTTGAGTCCAAAGGATTTGCCGGCCATCGCCAAGGCATTGCCGATTGGCGATCCCGGCGAGCTGTTGCATCGGCGCCCGGATGTGCTCGCGGCAGAGCGCCGGTTGGCGGCTTCCACCGCCGATGTCGGCGTGGCCACCGCCGACCTGTTTCCACGGGTGAGCTTGAGCGGGTTCCTCGGGTTCACGGCGGGGCGTGGTTCGCAAATCGGTTCCAGTGCCGCTCGCGCCTGGAGCCTGGGGCCGAGCATCACCTGGGCCGCGTTTGACTTGGGCAGCGTGCGGGCGCGTATTCGTGGCGCAAACGCCGAGGCCGAGGGTGCATTGGCGACCTATGAGCAACAGGTGTTGCTCGCACTGGAGGAGTCGGAAAACGCCTTCAGCGACTACGGCAAGCGCCAGCAACGCTTGCTGTCGCTGATCAAGCAAAGCGAGTCGAGTCGTGCCGCGGCCGATCTGGCGGCGACGCAATACAAGGAAGGGGTGGTGGACTATCTGGTGTTACTGGACGCACAACGCGAACGGCTGAATGCCGAGGATGCCCAGGCACTGGGTGAAACTGATCAGTACCGCGCCATTGTGGCGATCTACAAATCCTTGGGCGGTGGTTGGGACAGTGGTGAAACCAGGCTGGCGAAAAACAACTGACTAACCCGTTGTTGTAGGAGCGAGCTTGCTCGCGATGGACTCAAGAGCACCGCGCTTAGCCAGCAAGCACGCGTTTTCGTTAACGACCATCGCGAGCAAGCTCGCTCCTACAGTTAGCGGAATGGTTTACGCATTTTCGTTTATTGACCGTCCACAAGGCGCGGCAGCCCCAAGGGATTGCCATCGCGCAGCGGCTCTGGCAGCAGGGCATCCGGAAAGCCCTGGTAGGCCACCGGGCGCAGGAAGCGTTCGATGGAGGTCATGCCCACTGAGGTAAATCGACTGTCCGAGGTGGCTGGAAACGGCCCGCCATGCACGGTGGCAAAACACACTTCCTGCGGATGGGCGAAGGCGTTGACCACGATGCGCCCGGTGCGTCGCTCCAGGGTTGGCAGCAAGCGACGGGCCAGTGGCAAATCGTCCTGTTCAAGATGCAGGGTCGCGCTGAGTTGCCCCTTGAATGAGCGCGCGACCCTCAACAGTTCCGCTTCATCCCTGACCTTCACCAGCAGCGCTGACGGGCCGAATACCTCCTGTGAAAGCAACGGTTCGGCGAGAAAGCGTTGGCCATCGACCTCGAACAGCGCTGAACGGCCATCCACCTCTGCGGTCGATGTCGAGCCAACGGCGACGAGGCGGGCACCGGCGTTTTCGATTGAGCAGAGACCGTTCAGGTACGCCCCATGGATGCCAGGTGTCAACATCGTGCGTGCGGGGGCCTCGGATACGCGTTTGCTCATGGCGTGGCGCAGCGCTTCAAAACCAGTGCCTTCGATGGCCACCAGAATGGCCGGCTTGAGACAGGCTTGCCCGACATTGACCAGCATGCGCTCAACAAAACCATCGCCGATCTGCGCGCCCCGTTCGGCGAGTGCCTGGGGCAGGATGAAGGTCGGGTTGACGCTGGTCATTTCGGCGAAAACCGGAATCGGGTCGGGACGTAACTGCGCACGCCGATACAGCGCCATGCCACCTTGTTCGGAACCGGTAAAGGTCACGGCCTTGATCAGCGGATGATCGACCAGCGCTTCGCCGATGGCATTGCCGGAGCCGCGCACCATCGAGAACACGCCTTCGGGCAGCCCGCACGCTTGCACCGCCTCACGAATGGCGCGGGCCTGGATTTCCGAGGCGCCGGGATGCGCGTTGTGCGCCTTGAGAATGACGGTGGCGCCTGCCGCCAGTGCCGACGCGGTATCGCCACCCGCGACTGAGTAGGCGATGGGGAAGTTGCTCGCGCCGAAAATCGCCACCGGGCCGATGGCGATTTTTTGCAGACGATGGTCCATGCGCGGGCGTGGCTGGCGCTCCGGTTGTTCCGGGTCGATGGCCAGTTGCAGGAAGCGTCCCTTGCGCACGACATCGGCGAATTGGCGGAACTGGGTGGCGGCCTTCAGGGCCTCGCCTTCCAGTTGCGCTTGTGGCAGACCGGTTTCCAGGGCGGCCCGTGCGGCCAGCGTCTCGCGTACTCTGTCGAGGTTGTCGGCAATGCGTTCGAGAAACGCCGCACGCACGGCGAGCGAGGTATGGCTGTAAGCGTCAAATGCTTCGTCGGCCAGGGTCGCGGCACGCTCGACCTCGGTCGGGCCACCCAGGGCGAACGCCGGTTCAATCGGCTGGTTTGTCGCGGGATTGAGCGCCTTCATGGTTCCTTCGCTGGCGCCGACATCACTGGCGCCGATCAGCAGGTTGCCTGTCAACTGCATCACACACCTGCCTGTGCCAGTGCGGCAACCAGTTCATTGGTGGTCACGATGGCGTGAGCGAAGGTCGGGCCGTTCAGTTCATGGGCTGAATGCATCATTTCCGGTTTGAAGGCGGCGGTCGCATCGCGTACCAGGGTGACGTGATAGCCCAGTTCCTGAGCGTAACGGGCGGTTGCCTCAATGCAGGTATTGGCCAGCAGGCCGACGATGATCACGTGGGTGATACCCTTTTGCTTGAGGCGAAAATCGAGGTCGGTGTTGGCAAAACCGCTCGACCCCCAATGCTCTTGCACGACGATGTCGCCGTCCTTCGGCGCGAAGTCGGGGTGCCATTCGCCGCCCCATTCCCCGCGTGCGAAGTGATGCATGTGCATGATCTTGCACTGGGTGGGGCTTGGGTGATCCCAGTTTTCGTAGTCGCCGTTTTCCCAGCGGTGGTGCGGTACGATGACCACCGGAATGTCGAGCGCGCGGATGGTGTGATCAAGTATGCGCAGGTTGTCGAGCAGGCCGACTTGCTTGGCGATTGGCTCGATCAAGGGGTAGATCTTGCCTCCATCCGAAAGAAAGTCGTTGTAGGGATCGACCAGCAGATAGGCCGTCCGATCAAGAGGGTAGGTAGCGTTGGACATGGCGGCTCTCCGCAAAAGAATCCATGGATGATGAAGTGTAGTTGCTCGGAATTTACGCTGATATGATAATCATAGTAACTAGGAAAGAGGCAATACCGCATGTCGGTGAAAAAAACCGTATCTGAAACCCTGTGTCCGATTTCCCGGGCCGAAGCCGTCGTGGGCGACCGCTGGACGGTGCTGGTCTTGCGTGAGTTGTTCATGGGCAGCCACCGTTTTGACGACCTCCAGGCGCAGACCGGCGGAACGCCGCAAATGGTCGCGGCGCGCTTGAAGAGCATGGAGGCTGACGGGCTCGTAGAGCGCCGCGCTTACAGCGAACGACCGCGGCGCTACGAATATCACCTCACAGAAAAAGGCGAGGCGTTCTACTCGGTGATCCTGGCGCTGCGGGCCTGGGGCGAAACCTGGTGCAAATCGCCCGGGGAAGGCCTGGCGGTGGTCTATACCCACCGCAGTTGTGGCGAGCCAGCCGGACTCGGACCGCTTTGCGCGCATTGCGGGCAGCCCTTGCGCCGCGCGGACCTGATCAGCGAACCGAGCGCCGCCTATCGCGCCGAACGCAGCGCCCGGCGCGAAGCGTTCAAGGGCAGTCGCGGGGCCGATCCGGTAGCGGCGGGGGAGTAAGACCATCGACGTGCCCGCAACGGCGGGTTTGTATCTGCAAGTATCCGCAACGCTCGCCGTTACCCGGGCATACAAATCCGCTGTTTCCTGACACCCGGGCGATACACAGCGGCCTTCAAATGGAACCACCGGCATCGCGTCACTTTCGGCGCGGCTTGGCGTGGTTCAACTGGAGGAAAGACAATGTCGCGTATCAACCCCCGTCACACCATCGGCAGGCTTGGTTTGGTGCTGGCCGCCGCCGGGCTCGCCACCGTCGCGAGCCTCTCTCAAGCCCAGGAAGCACAGCCGGCCCCGGCGATGAAAAGCTGGCAGCAGGGCCTGCATCGCACGGACCTGATTCGCGAAGACCTCGGTGCCGCCGATCGCGAAGTCCTTCAAGTGCGGGTGGATTTCGATCCGGGCGTGACATCGCCCAAACATGCTCACCCCGGTGTCGAGGTGGCGCACGTGATCAGCGGCACTTTTGAATATCAGCTGGAGGGGCGGGCACCGGTGACGCTCAAGGCCGGTGATTCGTTGTACATCCCCGAAGGCGTCGCGCATGTGGCGAAGAACGTAGGCCAGGGCAAGGCATCGGAACTGGCGACCTACATCGTGAAGAAAGGTGAGTCGCTGCTGATCCTGAAGGAGTAGGCGAGGGTCATTGCCGACTGCACACCTCCCACACACAACCGCGTAACCAGCGATGCGCAGGGTCGGCGTCCATGCGCGGGTGCCACAGCATTGAAACCGTGATCGGTGGCGTGGGGAACGGCAGGGCAAAGCAATGCAACCCCTGGCACAGGTTGCCGACGTGCCGCTCCGGTACGCTGGCCACCAGGTCTGAAGCCCGCGCCAATGCAATCGCCGAAGAGAAGCCAGCGACAATGGTGACGATGTCCCGCTTCAGTCCCAGCTCGTTCAAGGCGTCGTCCATGACGCCTTTTTCGTGGCCCCGGCGCGAGACCAGGATGTGCCGGGCGGCGGCATAACGCACAGGCGTCATTTCACCTTGAGTCAGTGGATGACCTTCACGCACGACGCCAATGAACCGGTCACGAAACAGCATCCGGGTCCGCACTTCCGGGCTGGTTGCTTCACCGATCACACCGGTTTCCAGATCCACCGAGCCCTCGCGCAGCAGGGTGCTGTCCTTGTTCAGCTTCTGCACGAAATTCAAGCGGACACCGGGCGCCTCCTGGTTGATGCGGGCGATCAGTGGCGGTCCGAAATTTTCCACGAAGCCATCGCTGGTGCGCAGGGTGAAGGTGCGGGCCAGTTGATTGAGGTCGAGTGCTTCGGCGGGGCGCAGGACGGCTTCGGCATCCTGCACCAGCACGCCGACGCGTTCGCGCAACTCCAGCGCCCGAGGCGTGGGCACCAGTCCGCGCCCGGCCCGCACCAGTAGCGGGTCGCCCGTGGTTTCGCGCAATCGCGCCAGCGCCCGGCTCATGGCTGACGGGCTCAGGCGCAGACGCTGCGCGGCGCGGGCCACGCTGCCTTCTTCGAGCAACACGTTCAGAGTGATCAACAGATTCAGGTCTGGCATTGGATCAGTTCCTGTAGGAGTGAACCCTGTGGCGAGGGGGCTTGCCCCCGTTTGAGTGCGTAGCACTCACAAGATCTTTGGTGCATCAGAGATTTTGGGGCTGCTTCGCAACCCAACGGGGGCAAGCCCCCTCGCCACAGACCCGCTCCCACACTGGTTTGTGGGTACGAGGCGTTGTATGCACGTATAAAGTGCAAATGCTGCGTCTTCCGCCATGTTATGGCTGGGCTTAGGCTCGGGACAACCTAATTTGTGGAGTCGCGAGAAAATGAAGTCCATATCGATCCGGGGCGCATTGTCCGGCCTGTCGTTATCCATGTTGCTGTCGTCCCTGGGCACGAGCATCGCCAACGTAGGTTTACCGACATTGGCCGAGGTGTTTTCAGCGTCGTTCCAGGCGGTGCAGTGGGTGGTGCTCGCCTACTTGTTGAGCATCACGGCACTGATCGTCAGCGTTGGACGGCTCGGCGACCTGATGGGGCGACGGCGATTGCTGCTGATCGGCATTGCCGTGTTCACCGTCGCCTCGATCCTGTGTGCCCTGGCGCCCGATCTGTGGTCGCTGATTGCTGCCCGGGCCTTACAGGGTATCGGCGCGGCCATCATGATGGCGTTGACCATGGCCCTGGTGGGCGGAGCGGTGCCCAAGGAAAAAATGGGCAGCGCGATGGGCGTGCTCGGCACGATGTCGGCACTAGGCACTTGCCTGGGGCCGACGCTTGGCGGCGTGTTGATTGCCCATGTGGGCTGGCAGGGGATTTTTTTGCTCAACGTACCGTTGGGTGTTTTGGCGATCGGACTCGCCTGGCGCTTTTTACCGGTTGATCGCCATGCGATGCAGTCCACCCGGCCAGACTTCGACGTGCTCGGTACGCTGGTATTGGTCCTGACGCTGTTGGCTTACGCGCTGGCAATGACCCTTGGACGCGGCAGCTTCGGCCCGCTCAATACGGCACTGCTGCTGGTAGCCGTGATCGGCTTGATTCTGTTCGTGTTCGTCGAGCAGACGGCCGCATCGCCGCTGGTCAAATTGCCGGTGTTGCGCAATCCGCTGCTGAGCGCCGGGTTCGCCATGAGCACCCTGGTGACCACGGTGGTCATGGCCACCCTGGTGGTCGGCCCGTTCTATCTGTCGGGGGCACTGGGTTTGAGCGCCGCGAGTGTCGGGCTGGTGATGTCGGCCGGTCCGCTGGTGGCGGCATTGGCGGGTGTGCCTGGCGGGCGGCTGGTCGACCGATTGGGTGCGCAGCGTTCAAGCGCCATCGGGTTGGTTGCCATGTTGACCGGCGCTTGCATCCTTCCCTCTGTGCCGATGAGCGTCGGCGTATTCGGCTACCTCGCTCCGCTGGTGGTCCTCACGGCCGGTTATGCGCTGTTCCAGGCGGCAAACAATACCGCCGTGATGGCGGACATTGCGCCGCAGCAACGTGGTGTGATTTCCGGTTTGCTCGGCTTGTCACGCAACCTGGGGCTGATCACCGGCGCTTCGGTGATGGGCGCGGTGTTTGCCTTCGGCACGGCCGGCAACAATATCCTGCACGCACAACCAGAAGCGGTCGGGCAGGGGATGCGGGTCACGTTCGCCGTCGCGGCGGCGTTGATCGTCGTTGCGCTGGTCATTGGGACGTACAGTCATTTTGTGTCACGGCGCCTGGCATCCTCGTGCTGAAAAACGGCGCGACTGTCGTGAAAACGACCTGTTTGCGCTGAACGCGAAGCCTTGTGAGTTTTCTGTTGAACGAGTGTTCAGTCTGGACTATGTTGAGGGCCACCTTCCCCCGGCTGGTTGCGGGCTTGCGTTTCTTCAATTCGAACGAGGCACTGGCATGCGGTTTTCACCCTTTGTAGAGCGGATCAGTGGCCAAGGCGTTGCCGCCTGGGATATTCACTACGCGGCCAACGCGGCACAGCGCAAAGGCGAGGACGTGATCATCCTCAGCGTCGGCGACCCGGATTTTCCCACCCCCGATTTCATTACCGATGCCGCCATCCACGCCTTGCGCGAAGGGGATACCCACTACACCGAAATCGCCGGCCGCCAGGCCTTGCGCGAGGCCATCGCCGGTCGCTACAGCCGGTTGATCGACCGCGAACTGCAGGCGTCGAACATCATTCTCACGGCAGGTGCGCAGAACGCCTTGTTCGCCACCTCGATGTGCCTGCTCGGTGCCGGCGACGAAGTGATCGCCCTCGATCCGATGTACGTTACTTACGAAGCCACGCTCAAGGCGTCCGGCGCCACGCTGGTGCGGGTGCCCTGTGCGGCGGACTCGGGTTTTCGCCTCGATGCCGCCGTACTGGCCAAGGCCATTACCCCGCGCACCCGGGCGATTTTCTTCTCCAATCCGAACAACCCCACCGGCGTGGTGCTGGGTCGCGAAGAACTGCAAGCCATCGCCGACCTCGCCATCGCCCACGACCTGTGGGTGGTGGTGGATGAGGTCTACGAGAGCCTCGCCTACGAGCGTGAACACTTGAGTCTGGCGGCGTTGCCGGGCATGGCCGAGCGCTGCGTGGTGATCGGCAGCCTGTCGAAATCCCATGCCATGACCGGTTGGCGCATCGGCTGGGTCGTGGCCAATGAAGCCCTGGTCAATCATGTCGAAACCCTGGTGCTGAGCATGCTGTACGGCTTGCCCGGGTTTGTCATGGAAGCGGCGCTCAAGGCCGTGCAGTCCCACGACGAAGTCACTCACGGCATGCGCGAGATCTATCGTCGACGCCGCGATCTGGTGGTGTCCGGCCTGGCCGATTGCCCGGGCATCAGCGTGCTCAACCCGGATGCGGGCATGTTCGTGCTGGTGGATGTGCGCGGCACCGGCCTGACTTCTCTGGAATTCGCCTGGCGCCTGTTGCGCGAAGCCGGTGTCTCGGTGCTGGATGCGGCGGCATTCGGTGAGCCGGCCCAGGGTTTTGTACGGCTTTCGTTCACCCTGAGTGAAGAGCGACTGGCCCAGGCCTGTCAGCGCATTCGCGGCTTTGTCCAGGTGCTCAATGGTGAAGCGCCGAGGCCGGCGATCGGCACGGTGACCAGTACCGCGACTGTCGAACCGACTGCGGCCAAGACCATGATCGAAGTCGATCGCCTGCATAAACGCTTCGGCAATATCGAAGTGCTCAAAGGCGTTTCCCTGACCGCCCGCGAGGGCGAAGTGATCTCCCTGATCGGTGCCAGCGGCTCGGGCAAAAGTACCTTGCTGCGCTGCATCAACATGCTCGAAGTGCCAGACCAGGGCCGCATCCTGGTCGATGGCGAAAGCATTCACCTTAACCAGAATCGTCCCGGCGCACCGCTGGTGTCGGACGCCAAACAGCTTGTTCGCATAAGGTCGAGCCTGGGCATGGTGTTTCAGAACTTCAACCTCTGGCCCCATCGCACGGTGCTGGAAAACCTCATCGAAGCGCCGACCCAGGTCTTGCGTGAAAGCCGTGCGGAGGCCACCGAACGGGCCGAAGCACTGTTGGAGCGCGTCGGGCTTGCGGCCAAGCGCAACGAGTACCCGGCGTTTCTCTCCGGGGGACAGCAACAACGGGTGGCCATCGCCCGGGCCCTGGCCATGCGGCCCAAGGTCATGCTGTTCGATGAACCCACCTCGGCACTCGACCCGGAACTGGTCGGGGAAGTGCTGCGGGTGATCCGCTCCCTCGCCGAAGAAGGCCGGACCATGATCCTGGTGACTCATGAAATGGCTTTCGCACGCGATGTCTCTTCCAAAGTCGCCTTTTTGCATCAAGGGCTGATCGAGGAAACCGGTTCGCCGGACGAAGTGTTCGTACACCCACGCAGCGAGCGTTGCCGGCAATTCGTCAACGCTCATCAGACTCGCTAACTCATTATAAAAAGACGGGAAAACAACATGGGAAATCGACGTTTTGCAAACTGGTTGACCGGTGCGGCCTGCGTATTGCTGGCCGGCATGAGCGCAGCACAGGCGCAACCGATCAGGTTCGCGGTGGCAGCGGAACCCTATCCGCCGTACACCGAAAAGCAGGCCAACGGTGAATGGAAGGGTTTTGAAGTCGATCTGATCCACAAGCTGTGCAGCGAAATGAAAGCTGATTGCGAGATCAAGGAAGTGGCGTGGGACGGCATCATTCCGTCGCTGCTGGCGAAGAAAATCGACGTGATCTTTTCTTCGATGTCGGTGACCGAAGAACGGGAAAAGCAGATCGCCTTCAGCAAGGCCTACTACGATTCGGCGATTGCCGTCGTCGGTCCGAAAGAGACGTCGGTGAAGAAGTACCCGGATGACCTCAAGGGCAAGATCATCGGCGTGCAGAACTCGACCGTGAGCGCCAGCTACCTGAAGACCTACTACGAAAAAATCGCCGACGTTAAGTACTACGACACCCAGGACTCGGCCAACGCCGACCTGATTGCCGGGCGCATCGACCTGATGATGGCCGACGGCACCGCCATGGCCGCCTTCGTCAAAACCCCGGATGCCAAGGACCTGGCCTACCTCGGCACCGTGCCTTATGACCCGATTTTCGGTAAAGGCGTGGGCGCCGGCCTGCGCAAGGACGACACCGAACTCAAGGCCAGACTCGACAAGGCCATCCAGCAATTGCTGGCGAGCAAGGACTACGACGACCTCTCCCAGAGCTACTTCGGTACCAGCGTGAAGCCTGCGTTCTGACGACTGGCTAAACGCAGATCCCCTGTGGGAGCGGGCTTGCTCGCGAAAGCGGTCTGACATTCAACATTGATGTCGACTGACACACCGCTTTCGCGAGCAAGCCCGCTCCCACATGGGAAGGTGCAGATCCGCCCACTGGAGAACGAAATGCCGGCAATGTTCGATCTGATCAATTTCACCGAACAGGGATGGGGCAGTGCGCTGTTGAAGGGGCTCTGGATGACCCTACAGATTTCCGCCGGGGCCTTTGTGCTCGGGTTGGCCATCGGGCTGGTGGTGGCTTGCCTCAAGCTCGGTGCGCCGAAGCCGATTGCGGCGCTGATGCGCGGCTACACCACGTTGTTCCGGGCTGTTCCGGAATTGCTGCTGATTCTGTTGCTGTACTACGTCGGTTCCATGCTCCTCAACTCACTGATGACCCGGCTCGGCTACGGCGTGGTGAATGTCAGCGGCCCGCTGGCGGCCATTGTGGTGCTGGGGCTGGTGCAGGGTGCCTACGCCTCGGAGATTTTCCGCGCGGCGATCCAGGCGATTCCCTTCGGCCAGATCGAAGCGGCCAAGGCGTTCGGCCTCAACGGTTTCGGTCTGTTCCGCCGGGTCACGCTGCCGATCATGGCGCCTTACGCCATGGCCGGGATGGCCAACCTGTGGATCAACCTGATCAAGGACAGCGCGCTGATCAGCGTGGTCGGCACCAACGAGCTGCTGTACACCGCCAAGCAAGGCGCGGGTTCGACGCGCCACTATCTGTTGTTCTACCTCACGGCTGCCGCGCTGTACTACGCAGTGACGCTGGCGTCGAACTATCTTTCGGGACGGTTGGAGCGACGTATTCGTCGCTGGATGCCTCTTGTTGACTGAACCGGCAGAGAGAATGAAATGATTCCAGCGTGGATAGTTGAATATGCGGCACTGTTGGGCCGGGGGCTGCAAACGACCCTCATCATTCTGTTGGTCTCCAGTGTGTTCGGTTACCTGCTGGCGGTGCTGGTGGCGCTGGCGCGGATCTCGAAAAACAAGGTGATCGCCAAGGTCAGCCTGTTCTACACCAGCGTGACGCGCGGCACACCGTTGCTGATCCAGATCTACATCTACTACTACGGGCTGGGCAGCCTGTTTGCCCAGTTCCCGCTGATTCGTGGCAGCTTTCTCTGGCCTTATCTGCGTGATGGTTACTGGTACATCGTGTTCGCCCTGGTGGTGTCGATGGGGGCCTATGTCGGCGAAGTAATTCGCGGTGGCCTGCTGGCGGTGCCCAAGGGGGAGATGGAGGCCGCGTCGGCCTTTGGCATGACGGCGCGCCAGTCGTTGTTGCGAGTGCGCTTGCCCCGGGCCCTGCGTCTGCTGTTGCCGACACTGGCGGGTGAAACCGTGATGCTGCTCAAGTCCACGGCATTGGCCTCGACCATCGCCGTGATCGATCTGCTCGGCGCCGCCAACGTGGTCCGCGCACAAACCCTGCAAGTGTACGAACCCTTGTTGCTGGTAGCCGGGGTCTACGTGTGCCTGACGTTCCTGATCGAGGCGCTGTTTGCCTTTGCCGAACGGCGCGGGACGCCGGTGCGCAGGTCGGCCTGATGAGTTCGTCCAAAGTCGATCGCTCGCTGCAAGGCATTGGCCTGTGCACCCTGGGCTACGCATTCCTGGCGTTGCAGGATGCGGTCATCAAATGGCTGGTGGCCGATTATTCAGTGGTGACCATCCTGTTCTGGCGCAGCCTGGTGGTGGTCGCCGCAGTGTTGCTGGCAGGGCGCATGCGCCTGATCCAGCGGGCCTGGCATTCACCCAGCCGACGCCTGCTGGTGGTGCGCGGTTTGCTGTCGATTGTCGCCTGGCTGCTGTACTACACCGCGGCCCGGGACCTGACCCTGGCCGAGATGACCACCCTGTATTTCTCCGCGCCGATCATGGTCACGGTGCTGGCGGCGGTGATTCTCAAGGAGCGCGCCAGCGGCTGGCAGTGGTTCAGCCTGATCATCGGGTTTGTCGGTGTGGTCATTGCCTGTCGCCCCGACAACATGACCGATCCGTTGCCGATCGTCCTGACCCTGCTGGCAGCAATGTTCTGGGCGTTCACCTACATCCAGTTGCGTCAGGTGGATGAACAGACCTCAGTGCTGGAGCAGATGCTGATCACCAACGTGGTGTTCGTGATTTGCATGACGGTCGCACTGCCGTGGACCCACACGCCAGCGCCGACGCCCGCCTGGCTGGGCATGCTCGGCGCCGGCCTGGTGGGCGGTATCGGTCAGTTCCTGTTGTTCGCCAGTTTCCGCCGCGCCACCGCGACCCTGCTCGCGCCGTTCGAATACACCGGGCTGATCTGGGCGTTTGCCTTGTCGAGCCTGGTCTGGGGCACGCTGATGGATACGTCGCTGATGATCGGTGCCGGGTTGATCGCCGTCAGCGGCACCCTGGCGATGATCTTCGGCCGGCACGCCTCACAAGACGTCGTCGGTGCTGAATGCTCCGTGTCGCAGCCCCTTTATCCAGCAACGACAGATATGCAGTCCGTTGGCGGCGCTGAAGGTCTCGGGGTTCAGGCACCACTCGAGCCAGAGACCGTCGAGCATCGCCGATAAGCCGATGGCGGCCAGGCGGGTGTCGTGAATCACGAAGCCTTCGCTGGCCGCCAGGCCGTCGAGCAACTGGCGGATCAGATCGAGGTAGGCGCGGTAGCTTTTTTCATGGGACTGGCTGACGTGTTCGGAGTGACGGATCAGGCTCCAGAACACCACCCACACGCCGAGCAGTTGCGGGTCCATGACCCTGGGCGAGAACGAGCCTTCCAGGAAGGCATCGATCTTTTGCGCGGGTGTCTCGGCCTGTTCGATTTCCTGGAGCAGGGCCGTGGTCAATTCGCTCGCGAGCCGCTGGTAGGTGTCGGCAATCAGTGCCTCGATGCTGCCGAAGTGATGGTTGAGCAAACCCACGGACACCCCGGCCTCGGTGGCGATGCGCCGTACGGAAATCCCGGCGTGACCGTCGCGCCCGAGGCAGCGCAGAGTGGCGGCCACCAGCATTTCGCGACGGTCATCGGGTTCGGCGCGGCGGTTTTTCGGGGCATCGGTTGTCACAAGGCTGTCCTTGGGTGAGATTCCACGATGCCGAGCTTAGTTGAACGCCTGTTCAATCACCAGTCTCGACAGCAGCGATACAACGTTTTTCAACGGTCATGACGGGAGGGAAAGCCAATGCCGCAGGATATTTCGTTCAGTGTCAGCAACAACAACGGCGATGCCGTGCGGGTCGGTGCCTGGCGCTATGCCGGCGACGGCAGCGGGCCGAACGTGCACCTGCAAGCCGGGGTGCATGCCGATGAAATCGCCGGGATGCTGGTCCTGCATGTGCTGATGCAACGGCTACAGATCGCCGAAACCCAGGGCCGACTCAAAGGCCAGGTGACCGTGGTGCCACAAGCCAATCCACTGGGCATCGGACAGTTTCGCCAGGGCCGGATTCTCGGCCGTTATCACGATGCGACCGGGCATAACTTCAATCGTTCGTTCGACCAGTCGGCGGCCATGGAGCGAACTTCGACCTGCGTTCAGGAATGGCAAAAGAAACTGGTGCAACTGGCAGCCCCGGCCGATGTGATGCTCGACCTGCACACCGACGACGAGGCCTTGCCGTACCTCTACGTACACCGCAGTTTCTGGCCACGCGGTCGCGAGTTGGCGGCAGCGATGAAGATGGACGTGGCGATCATCTGGGATGACGGCGGCGATGGTTCCTTCGAAGAAGCCATCATTGCCCCGTGGTTGCGCGAAGGCGTCACCGACAAACGCATGGCCGCGACCCTGGAGCTGCGCGGGCAGGGCGATGTCAATGATTGCCTCGCCGAACAGGATGCCGCAGGACTGTATAACTGGTTGTGCGGTTGCGGTGTCATTGACGAGCAAATACCACCCGCTGACTGGCCCGTCGAAGCCGTGGAAATGGGCCACATGGAAACCATCCTCGCTCCGCAACCCGGCGTGCTGATCTTTGAAAAAGAGCTGGGGGATTTTGTCGAAGAAGGTCAGCGCTTTGCCCGGATTCTCGGGCGGCCGGGCGATCCGTCCTCCGAAGTGGTGCTGCATGCCGAGCAAGCGGGGCGCCTGGTCACGCGCTATCGCGACCGGTTGATTTCCCAGGGCATGGGCGTGGCGAAATTCACCGGCAGCCGGGTGTCGCGTCACTGGAGTGGCGGGTTGCTGGACCCGAACTAGCGATAGCCCAACGGACCCGACATCAAATACACAAAAACTGTGGCGAGGGAGCTTGCTCCCTCGCCACAGGCAAGTGTCCTGTCCACAGGGTGTGCGGGGTACGGCCTTGATGTCGGCCGTCGAGGGGAGGTGAAAGTCGAGTGATCGCCCCTGCGGACATCAGTAAGGCTGATCAACTGAGTATCGGCTTTCGTGTATCGCTGTGTATCAGGGCACGGAATCGGGATACAGCCATACAAAACCAGCGCTTTGCGGATACAGCCGGGATACACCACTGGGGCCAAATAGACCTGCCAAAGCGAGATGCACAACGTACCTCGCACCAGGTTTATTAACCCTTGTGGTACGACCAGAAAGGTCCAGCCACGCCTTTGCTCCGGAGTATCAACATGTCTCGTATCCAGTCGAACAAAACCCGTATTGGCCTGATCGCAGTTGCACTGGTCGGCGGTATCAACTTCGCTTCCACGGCGTTTTCCGCCGATGCCTTGCCTCAGGGCTATCAATTGGCTTCCGCGGAAAAGACCAGCGAAGGCAAGTGTGGCGAAGGCAAGTGCGGTGCCGAAGCCAGCGCACAAAAGACTCAGGCAGAAGGAAAGTGCGGTGAGGGTAAGTGCGGCGATGCCTCGTTCGCCCGTACCGACGCCGACCATGACGGCCGCGTTTCGCTCAAGGAATTGCTGGCGGTTGCGCCCAAGGGCACTGAGGAATTCAAGGCGATAGACGCCAACGGCGACGGTTTCCTGTCCGAGGGCGAGGTGTACAAATTCCGCACCAACCAGTTCACCTCCAACGGCAAGAAAGTACCAACCGAGCTGTATACCAAACTGAGCCAGGCTAAAGACTGATCAGCCGCAACGAAAAAACCCTTCCTGTGTTGACGCTCAGGAAGGGTTTTTTGCGTGGGCAGTACTGGTTTGGTCGTCAGGAGCGAAATTGCACTCCACTTGACCACCCGTTTACATTTGACCTGACCAGTTATTTGTATTTGTTCTGACGACCGATTGCGTCGGATTTAAGCAGCAGGCTTTGTAACCCATGACCGGCAGAGAACGGCCGAAGCGGCCCTTGGGCGAACGATAAGTCCATCATTTTCTGCATTAACTAAAGTTCGGTTCGGTCAACACATTGCGCCCTGACTGGCGCAATCGCATGCGAAAAAGATAATCACGAAGATTTGATGTTTTTTTCAGCCACTGCGCACTTTCGGGCACGCGTTCCAAATAATCGAGCATAGGCGTCAGGATGGCGTCCGCCATGCTGTAGTCCGCCCCGCAGAAAAATGGCTGCCCGTCCAAATGCTTCGCCAGCAGCCCAAGTGTCTGGATCGCCATTGGCTCGGCGGTAGC
>NZ_AKJM01000010.1 GCF_000282335.1 Pseudomonas sp. GM48 | reverse complement strand
GTGTGCTCTTCCGATCTGGGCAAAGCCTGTGCCCGGCGTCGCCTTGACCGCTTTAGCGATGCGCAGATCGACCACTACCAAAGCGAACGCGATTTCCCGGCGATGCCCGGTACCAGTCAGCTTTCAGCCTATCTCGCCGCCGGGGTGATCTCTGCTCGCCAATGCCTGCACGCGGCATTGCACAGCAATCAGGGCGAATTCGAAAGCGGCAAGACCGGCGCCGTCACCTGGATCAACGAACTGCTGTGGCGCGAGTTCTACAAACACATCCTGGTGGGCTACCCACGAGTTTCCCGGCACCGCGCGTTTCGTCCGGAAACCGAAACGCTGGCCTGGCGCAACGCCCCCGACGAGCTTGCCGCCTGGCAACAGGCACGCACCGGCTTGCCGATCATCGATGCCGCCATGCGCCAACTGCTGGCAACCGGCTGGATGCACAACCGCCTGCGCATGGTGGTGGCGATGTTCCTGAGCAAAAACCTGCTGCTTGACTGGCGCGAAGGCGAACGCTTTTTCATGCGCCACCTGATCGATGGCGACCTGGCGGCGAACAATGGTGGCTGGCAGTGGAGTTCCTCCACGGGCACCGACTCGGCGCCTTACTTCCGGATTTTCAACCCGTTGAGCCAGTCGGAAAAATTCGACCCCGAGGGCCTGTTCATCAAGCACTGGCTGCCGGAACTGGCCGGGCTGAACAAAAAAGACGTGCACAACCCCGCCAATCTCGGCGGCCTGTTCGGTGTTGTGGATTATCCGTCACCGATCGTCGACTTGAGTACATCCCGTACGCGCGCGTTGACGGCGTTCAAAAAACTGTCCTTACGGCAATACGCCGCCGTTGGGTCATGAGTTACCGCCACCGGGATTACCTCGATGCCGGGGCTCTGCTTTACGAACATTTACCCGTATTGGGCCGGGCGATTGCCTGGCTGAAAAGGAGATTGGGATGAGTCGCACACTCGCACGACGATACTGGCTGACCGGCGCCAGCAGCGGCATTGGTGCCGCCCTGGCTGAAGAAATCCTGAAAACCGGTGCGCACCTGGCCGTCAGTTCGCGCTCGGTAGCGCAGTTGAAAGTTTTGTCGCAACGCTATCCGGGGCAGGTGCTGGTAGTGGCCGGTGACTTGACCAACAGCCAGACCGTGCGCGAAATCGGCGAGCAGATTGCCGAGGACTGGGGCTCGCTGGACACCGTGATACTCAACGCCGGCACCTGCGAGTACGTGGACGCCAAGCAGTTCGATGCGTCGATTGTCGAGCACGTGGTGCGCACCAACCTGTTGGCCAGCAGCTATTGCATCGACGCCGCCCTGCCTTTGCTGCGGGCCGGCACCGCACCGCATATGGTCGCCATGGCCAGTACGGTGACTTACCTGCCGTTACCCAGGGCAGAAGCCTACGGCACCTCGAAAGCCGGGCTGCGTTATCTGTTCGAATCCCTGCGCATCGACCTGCCCCCCGAAGGAATAGAACTCACGGTGATCAGTCCCGGGCTTGTCGAGACGCCGTTAACGGAGAAAAATGACGTCCCCATGCCCTTGAGCTGGCCGGTGGAAAAAGCCGCGCGGCACATCTTCGAAAAACTCAGAGACCGCCCGCCGGAAATCGCTTTCCCGGCAGCGTTCATGGCCACCCTCTGGCCACTCTCCAAACTGCCGGACCGAGTGAAACTGGAGATCGGCAAGCGCATGGTGCGCAGCCAGCCGCCGATCAAGGATCAACTGTAAAAACTGCCATCATCGGCAGCGGCATCCCGGACGTTTCGATACTTGAGCGTCCGTCAGACCTTTCACACAGCATCCGGCGACTGCCTTACACTGCGCGCCATGAAAACCATCCCCCATACGCAAATCGCGGAACCCGCGGTCACCTGCTCGACCTGCGCAGCCTGTTGCTGTCAGCTCGAAGTCATGCTGATCACCGATACGGGTGTACCTGAACGGTTCATCGATACCGATGACTGGGGCGGGGAAGTGATGTTGCGCCTGGACGACGGCTGGTGTGCCGCGCTGGATCGCAACACGATGATGTGCACCATCTACGAAAAACGCCCGCTGATCTGCCGGGAGTTTGAGATGGGCGCACCGGAGTGCATCGACGAACGCCAGGGGATTTCGACGGCGTATCGCTAGTCTTGAAGCCACACCAATACAAATGTGGGAGCGGGCTTGCTCGCGAAGGCGGCGTGTCAGACAACAAGGTGTTGAATGCTCCACCGCTTTCGCGAGCAAGCCCGCTCCCACATTTAAAACAGCGTCGGTGCTTACAACGGCAACGTGTAATGCAGCGAGTAGCTTTCTACACCGTCGTTGGAACTGGCGAGCCCGGCGTTGGAATAATGCGTCGCACGAACCCCGACTTCATGACCGCCGTTGAAGCGCAGGCCAAAACCGATACGGTCTTCAAACTGGAAAGCGCTGCCGATGTTGTTGTCTTCGAGTCGGGTATTGGAGAACGCCGCCACGCCAATGCCCGCTTCAACGTACGGCTTGACGTTCTGGCCGGCAAATTCGTAAACGAATACCGGGGAGAACGACAGGCTGTTAGTGCTGGAGGTCTTGTCGCCTTCCCAGTAGGTGTAGGCGCCGCTCCAGTAACCGGTCATGCGACCGACGTCACTCTGCCACCAGCTCTGGTCCCAATCGAATTGCATGCCCAGCCGATACGTCATAGTCGAATCGCTGGTCTGACCAACCGCGAACTCCACACCTGCCGCCTGCGCGGTAAAGGTGTGCCCCATTAGTGCGGCCGCAATCGCGGCCAAGCAGAATAGTCGCTTCATTAGAAACTTCCTTTTCCGAACAATTTCGTATGGTTTTTTTGTTGCTCAGCCCTGAAAAGCTATAGAAATCGGCAATTTATCAGAAGCTCACCCCAATTTTTCGCTTAATTCCCCCGGGACTTTCTTAACTGTTGAAGCTTCGCACAATGCCAGCCGTATTCCACAGTATCGGCAAGATATTTCTGAAATGAACCGGATCGGCGCTGGTCCAGAACTGCGCTTCACGGGCAGGCCCATCGGCGAGCAGTTCGCCTTCGGCCAAAAGCCGCTGGAGTTGCCGCGCGACGGCGGCACCGGTATCGATCAGGCTGATGTCATCGGGGATCATCTGCCGGAGCATCGGCTTGAGAAAAGGGTAGTGGGTGCAGCCGAGAATCAGGGTGTCCGCACCGGCGGCCAGCAATGGCTTGACATACCCGGCCAACAGCTGGCGCAACTCGGGGCTGCGCAGATCACCGTTTTCAATCAGCTCCACCAGCCCCGGGCACGGCTGGGTGATCACTTTCACGTCCGTGGCGAAGCGGTCGAGCAACGCGGCGAACTTGGCGCTCTGCAAGGTGCCAGTGGTGGCCAGCACCCCCACTACGCCGGAGCGGGTTGCGGCGGCGGCCGGCTTGACGGCCGGCTCCATGCCAACGATGGGCCATTCTGGATAGTCGCGACGCAGGTCGGCGACACCGGCCACCGTCGCTGTGTTGCACGCCAGCACCAGGGCCTTGGCGCCCTGCTGCCGAAAGAATTCAGCCATCACGCTGCAACGCTGTTGGATAAACTGCGGGGTTTTCTCGCCGTAGGGAACATTCCCGCAGTCGGCGACGTACAACAGAGACTCGTTGGGCAGCAAACGCTGGATCTCGGCCAGTACCGAGAGCCCGCCGACACCGGAGTCGAATACGCCAATCGGCGCTTCACGCATGTTTCGCCCCGCAGACGCTGCAGCCTGGATCACGCTTGACCCGCAACTCACGGAAGCGTGTACCCAAGGCATCGATCAACAGCAGGCGCCCCACCAGCGGCTCACCGAATCCGGCCAGCAACTTCAGCGCTTCGAGGGCTTGCAGACTGCCAACCAGCCCCACCAGCGGTCCGACCACACCGGCCTCGCTGCAAGTCAGTTCGGCTTCGCTACCGTGCCCATACAAACAGTGGTAGCACGGGCTCTCCGGCCGACGCGGATCGAACACCGACAGTTGCCCTTCGAGGCGAATCGCCGCGCCGCTGACCAGCGGTTTGCCGGCCGCCACACACGCGGCATTGACCGCTTCACGGGTAGAAAAATTGTCCGAGCAATCGAGGACCAGATCCACCCCGGCCACCACGGCGGCCAGGGAATCCTCATCCAGCGCCGAACGATGGGCGACCAGTTGAATCTCGGGATTGATCGCCGTCAGGCGCTTGAGCGCCGAATCGACCTTGGTCATGCCGACGCTGTCGGTGTCGTGAATGATCTGGCGTTGCAGGTTGGTCAGGTCGACTGTGTCGAAGTCAGCCAGGTGCAACTCGCCAATGCCGGCGGCCGCCAGATACAGCGCCACCGGCGCGCCAAGGCCGCCGAGACCGACGATCAATACGCGGCTTTGCTTGAGCCGCAACTGCCCATCGATATCGATGTGTTGCAGCAGAATCTGCCGGCTGTAGCGCAGCAACTCCTGATCATTCAGCACGGCAGGCGCCCCAGACTGATGCGTTGATGACCGCCCAGATCGGTGCGGCTGTGGACTTCTTCAAACCCTCGGGTCAGCAGCAAATCGCGGACTGCCTCAGCCTGATCGTAGCCATGTTCGAGCATCAGCCAACCAGCGGCGTCCAGATAATCCGGCGCCTGGGCGACGATCAGACGCAGATCGTCGAGCCCGTCGACTCCCGCCACCAGGGCGCTGGCCGGTTCGAAGCGCACATCGCCCTCGACCAGATGCGGATCGGCCGCTGCAATGTAGGGCGGATTGCTGATGATCAGTTGAAAGCGCTGACCTTCCAGGGCGCTGAACCAATGGCTGCTCAGTACCTTGGCGTTGTTCAGGTGCAGACGCTGGCGATTGCGCTCGGCCAGGGCCACGGCTTCCAGCACGCGATCCACGGCAGTGACGCTCCAGGCCGGACGCTCGCTGGCCAGGGCCAGGGCAATCGCGCCACTGCCAGTGCCGAGGTCGAGCACCTTGGCAGGTGTGGCCGGCAACAATTCCAGCGCAGCTTCCACCAGCAGCTCGGTGTCCGGGCGCGGGATCAGTGTGTGTGGCGCGACTTCCAGATCCAGCTTCCAGAAACCCTGCTGGCCGAGGATATAGGCCACCGGCTCACCGCTGCGGCGGCGCTGCAAATACTCGGCGAACGTCAGCGCCGCTTCGCTCGGCACGATACGTTCCGGCCAGGTGTGCAGGAAGCTGCGGGACTTGCCCAATGCCGCCGCCAGCAGCAATTCGGCATCCAGACGCGCCGTCGGCGAGTCGGGCAGATCGGCGGCACGCAACAAACTGGCAATGATCGTCATTTACTCACCTATCGCTGCCAGTTGATCGGCCTGGTACTCGGCCAGCAACGGCTCGATCACCGCCTCGACGCCGCCGGCGAGAATCTCGTCGAGGGAATACAAGGTCAGGTTGACCCGGTGGTCGGTGACCCGGCCCTGGGCAAAATTGTAGGTACGGATGCGCTCGGAGCGATCACCGGAACCGACCAGCAACTTGCGCTCGCTGGCGATGGCGTTGGCCGCGGCGGAGGTCTGCTGATCGTTCAGCTTGGCCGACAACCAGGACATCGCCCGGGCCCGGTTCTTGTGCTGCGAACGTTCTTCCTGGCATTCGACCACGATGCCGGACGGCAAGTGCGTAATGCGAATCGCCGAATCGGTCTTGTTGACGTGCTGGCCACCGGCGCCGGAGGAGCGATAGGTGTCGATGCGCAGGTCGGCCGGGTTGATCTCGATCGCTTCCTGTTCGTCCGGCTCGGGCAAGACCGCCACGGTGCAGGCCGAGGTGTGGATGCGGCCCTGGGATTCGGTCGCCGGAACCCGCTGTACACGGTGCGCGCCGGATTCGAATTTGAGCTTGCCGTAGACGTTGTCGCCCTCGACCCGGGCAATCACTTCTTTATAACCGCCGTGTTCACCCTCGTTTTCCGAGAGGATCTCCACCCGCCAGCCACGACGCTCGGCGTAACGCGAATACATGCGGAACAGGTCGCCGGAGAAAATCGCCGCCTCGTCGCCGCCGGTGCCGGCACGGATTTCGAGGAACACGTTGCGCCCGTCGTTCGGATCCTTGGGCAGCAACATACGTTGCAGGTCGGCTTCGAGCGTGACCAGGCGTTCCTTGGCCTCGCGAACTTCTTCCACGGCCATTTCACGCATGTCCGGGTCGCTGTCCTTGAGCAATGCCTGGGCACCTTCGAGGTCATCCTGCACTTTCAACAGTTCTTTATAGGCGCCCACGATCGGTTCAACTTCCGCGTACTCCTTGGAATAGGTACGGAATTTGTTCTGATCGGAAATGACCTCGCCATCGCCCAGCAGGGCGGTCAATTCCTCGAAACGGTCCTGGAGGATATCCAGCTTATTGAGCAGTGACGCTTTCATTGCGGTTTTTTATCCGAAAAGCTATCCGATGAGCCCTCACCGAGGGCAAAAAGTTCCTGGGCCATCGCCAGCGCATCCAGGCGACCTTCGGCAGAGAGCTTTTTCAACTGCACGCTTGGCGCGTGCAACAGTTTGTTGGTAAGCCCGCGAGCCAGTTGCACCAGCACCTCTTCGGCACTACTACCGTTGGCCAGCATGCGCTGGGCCTTTTGCAATTCTTCGTCGCGCAGGCGTTCGCTCTGTTGACGATAGGCCTTGAGCACGTCCACCGCCGCCAATTCACGCAGGCGGACCATAAAGTCTTCTGCGCCGACCGAGACCATCTCTTCGGCGGCCTGGGCTGCACCCTGGCGGCTCTTGAGGTTCTCGGCCACCACCTCGTGGAGATCGTCGACGCTATAGAGGTAAACGTCGTCCAGTTCGCCGACCTCTGGCTCGATATCGCGCGGAACGGCGATATCCACCATGAAGATCGGTTTGTGCTTGCGCAGTTTCAAGGCGCTTTCCACTGCACCCTTG
This sequence comes from Pseudomonas sp. GM48, assembly GCF_000282335.1. Taxonomy (GTDB): domain Bacteria; phylum Pseudomonadota; class Gammaproteobacteria; order Pseudomonadales; family Pseudomonadaceae; genus Aquipseudomonas. The sequence continues at coordinate 45,772 of NZ_AKJM01000010.1, read as the reverse complement.
CCCAGAATCGGCAACTGGCTGGCAGTGGAACTGATGACGATATCGCTGCGTACCAGCTCTGCCGGAATATCCGACAGCAACACCGCATGGGCGCCGAACTGTTCGGCCAGAATGCTGGCACGTTCCAGGGTGCGGTTGGCAACCACGATGCGTTTTACACCCAGGTCATGCAGATGGCGGGCGACCAGGGTGATGGTTTCGCCAGCACCAATCAACAAGGCCTGGCTGCGTTGCAGGTCGCTGAAAATCTGCTTGGCCAGGCTCACCGCGGCAAACGCCACCGACACCGGGTTCTCGCCGATGGCAGTGTCGGTGCGTACCTGCTTGGCCGCATTGAACGTGGCCTGGAACAACCGCCCGAGCAATGGCCCGATGGTGCCGGCCTCGCGGGCCACGGCATAGGCCGACTTCATCTGGCCGAGAATCTGCGGTTCGCCCAACACCAGCGAGTCGAGCCCGGAAGCCACCCGCATCATGTGACGAACTGCCGCATCATCTTCATGCACATAGGCGCTTTCGCGCAGCTCGTCGTAGCTCAAATGATGATATTCGGCCAGCCAGCGCAGCACGGTGTCCGCCGACAGGTGATCCTGTTCTATATAAAGTTCACTGCGATTGCAGGTGGAGAGGATCGCAGCTTCGCGGCTGTCGGTGAGTCGGCAGAGCTGCTGCAAGGCCTCAACCAGCTGCTCAGGGGTAAAAGCCACGCGCTCGCGGACGTCTACTGAAGCAGTCTTGTGGTTAATACCGAGTGCAAGGAAGGCCATTCAAAGTCGCTGATGGTGACGTGAAGCCGGTAATTGTCCTACTTCGACGGAATCAGAACAACTACTCGATATCTATCGCCCCGCCAGGTGACGCCAACGTTGCGAGCGGTTCTCGTTTACAGGGCTTCCAGGTTTTGCCGGATCCGCTGCGCGGGTAAATTGGCGGGCCGGTTATGTTTGGCCGAAAGCTTGTGTCATGATGATCTGACCGCAGGTTAGTCGTCCTCTTCCTATATGAATAGATCTTCCGCGTTGCTCCTCGCTTTTGTCTTCCTCAGCGGCTGCCAGGCCTTGGCACCCGTTTCGCCGGACGGTACGTCGCCGGTTGAAGACAGCACCCCGGCCCCTGAAAAGCCCAAGGTCTACAGCTCATTCAGCGAGGAAACCATCTTCAGCCTGTTGAGCGCCGAACTGGCTGGCCAGCGCAATCGTTTCGACATTGCCCTGGACAACTATGTGACCCAGGCCATCAACACTCAGGATCCGGGTATCTCCGAGCGGGCATTCCGTATCGCCGAATATCTGGGCGCCGATCAGGCAGCCCTGGACACCGCGCTGATCTGGGCCAAAAACGCCCCCAACGACCTTGAAGCGCAACGCGCCGCCGCTGTGCAACTGGCACGCGCCGGGCGTTATGACGAATCCATGGTCTATATGGAGAAAGTCCTGCAAGGCAAGGGCGACACCCATTTCGACTTTCTTGCGCTGTCTGCGGCCGACACCGACCAGGACACCCGCAACGGCTTGATGAAAAGCTTCGACCGCTTGCTGCAACGCCATCCGAACAACGGCCAGCTGATTTTCGGCAAGGCCTTGCTGATGCAACAGGATGGCGATGCCAAAGGCGCGCTGAAGCTGCTGGAAGACAATCCACCCGACGACGGCGAAATCGCGCCGATCCTGCTGCGCGCACGCCTGCTGCAAAACCTGGCTCGCGGCGAAGAAGCCCTGCCGCTGCTGCAGAAAAGTATCAAGAAGTACCCGGACGACAAGCGCCTGCGCCTGACCTACGCACGCATGCTGGTTGAACAGGACCGCATGAACGACGCCAAGGCCGAGTTCTCGAGCCTGGTCCAGCAATACCCGGAAGACGACGAGCTGCGTTACTCCCTGGCGCTGGTCTGCCTGGAAGCCAAGGACTGGAATGAGGCCAAGGGTCATCTTGAAGACCTGATCGCTCGGGAAAGCCACGTCGACTCGGCGCACCTGAACCTCGGCCGCATCGCCGAAGAACAAAACGACCCGCAAGGTGCGTTGATCGAATACGCCAGGGTTGGCCCGGGCAGCGACTTCCTGCCGGCGCAATTGCGTCAGGCCGACATCCTGATCAATAACGGCAAGACCGCCGAAGCGCAACGCAAGTTGGCGGCAGAGCGCGACGAGCAGCCGGATTACGCCATCCAGTTGTACCTGATCGAAGTCGAAACCCTGTCCGCCAACAATCAGGCCGACAAGGCCTGGAATGTTCTGCAACAGGCCTTGCAGAAATACCCGGACGACTTGAACCTGCTCTACACCCGCGCCATGCAGGCGGAAAAACGCAATGACCTGGCGCAGATGGAAAAAGACCTGCGCACGATCATCAAGCGCGACCCGGACAATGCCATGGCGTTGAACGCCCTCGGCTACACCCTGTCTGACCGCACCACGCGCTACGCAGAAGCCAAGGCCCTGATCGAACAGGCGCACCAGATCAGCCCGGAAGACCCGGCGGTACTCGACAGCCTTGGCTGGGTGAATTACCGCATGGGCAATCTCGACGAAGCCGAGCGCCTGCTGCGCCAGGCCCTGGATCGCTTCCCCGATCAGGAAGTCGCCGCTCACCTGGGCGAAGTCCTGTGGGCCAACGGCAAACAGCGTGAAGCCAAACAAGTCTGGGGCAAGTTCCTCAAGGAACAACCCGACAGCCCGACCCTGCGCGGCACCATCAAACGCCTGACCGGATCAGAGACTCTTTAAGATTATGTTTTTGCGCCATTTCATCGTTTTCAGCTTTATCGCCCTGCTCGCCGGTTGCGCGGGTCTGGGTCCCCGCGAATCGGTCGAGGGGCACGGCAATCCTGCCCAATGGCGTGAGCACAAACAGCAACTGACAAGCCTCGATGGCTGGCAGATCGACGGCAAGATCGGCATCCGCGCCCCGAAAGACTCGGGCAGCGGCACGCTGTTCTGGTTGCAACGCCAGGATTACTACGACATTCGCCTCTCCGGCCCGCTGGGTCGTGGCGCGGCACGCCTGACCGGACGACCGGGCAAGGTTTCGCTGGAAGTCGCCAACCAGGGGCGTTACGACGCACCGAACCCTGAAGTGTTGCTCGAAGAGCAACTGGGCTGGAAGTTGCCGGTGTCCAACCTGGCCTGGTGGGTCCGCGGGCTTCCGGCTCCGGATAGCAAAAGTCACCTGACACTGGATGCCGACAGTCGCCTGGCCAACCTCGAACAGGATGGCTGGCAGGTCGAATACACCGACTACACCCAGCAAAACGGTTACTGGCTCCCCGAGCGAATCAAGCTGCATGGCACCGACCTTGACGTCACACTGGTGATCAAGGCCTGGCAACCACGCAAACTGGGGTCGTGACATGCCAGCCAATCGCCTGACTTTGCCATCTCCGGCCAAACTCAATCTGATGCTGCACATTCTCGGTCGCCGCGAAGACGGCTACCACGAGTTGCAGACGATGTTTCAGTTCCTCGATTACGGCGACGAAATCACCTATGCCCTGCGCGATGACGGTGTCATTCAACTGCACACCGAATTCGCAGGCGTGCCCCACGACAGCAACCTGATCGTCAAGGCGGCAAAAAAACTTCAGGAGCAATCCGCCTGCTCGCTGGGCGTCGATATCTGGATCGACAAGATCCTGCCCATGGGCGGCGGCATCGGTGGCGGTAGCTCAAACGCAGCAACGACATTGCTTGGACTCAATCATCTGTGGCAATTGGGCTGGGATGAAGATCGCCTGGCTGGCCTGGGGTTGACGCTGGGCGCCGACGTCCCGGTTTTCGTTCGTGGTCACGCGGCTTTCGCCGAGGGCGTGGGGGAGAAACTGACCCCTGTCGACCCTGAAGAACCGTGGTATCTCGTGCTGGTGCCGCAAGTCTCTGTAAGTACGGCAGAAATTTTTTCAGATCCGTTGTTGACACGTAACACTCCTCCCATTAAAGTGCGCCCCGTTCCCAAGGGAAACAGTCGAAATGACTGCTTGCCGGTGGTAACAAGGCGTTATCCAGAGGTACGTAACGCTTTGAATTTGTTAGGTAAATTTACCGAAGCAAAACTCACCGGAACTGGAAGTTGTGTGTTTGGGGGCTTCCCAAGCAAAGCTGAAGCTGATAAAGTCTCGGCCCTTCTGACAGAGACCCTTACAGGTTTTGTAGCAAAAGGAAGCAACGTTTCGATGTTGCATCGCAAGCTTCAAAGTCTGCTCTAAAGGAACCGATTACCGGGTAATCGTTGCAACAAATACAGGGGCGTCGCCAAGCGGTAAGGCAGCAGGTTTTGATCCTGCCATGCGTTGGTTCGAATCCAGCCGCCCCTGCCATTTTCCTATACTCATCCAGGTTACCCTCAGCCTTCAGGTACTGCGCGTGTCCAAGATGATGGTCTTTACGGGGAACGCTAACCCCGATCTGGCTCGGCGTGTCGTACGTCAGCTGCATATCCCTCTCGGTGACATTTCTGTCGGTAAGTTCTCCGACGGCGAAATTACAGCCGAGATCAATGAAAACGTCCGCGGTAAAGACGTCTTCATTATTCAGCCGACTTGCGCTCCGACCAACGATAACCTGATGGAACTGGTAGTGATGGCTGATGCCTTCCGCCGCTCCTCGGCTACTCGTATCACTGCTGTTATTCCTTACTTTGGTTATGCCCGTCAGGATCGCCGTCCGCGTTCCGCACGTGTGGCTATCAGCGCGAAAGTCGTGGCTGACATGCTTACCGTAGTCGGCATCGACCGTGTTCTCACGGTTGATCTGCATGCTGACCAAATCCAGGGTTTCTTCGATATTCCGGTAGATAACATCTACGGCTCCCCGGTTCTGGTGGATGACATCGAAGATCAGCGCTTCGAAAACCTGATGATCGTGTCCCCGGACATTGGTGGCGTCGTGCGTGCACGTGCCGTTGCCAAATCCCTGGGCGTGGATCTCGGGATCATCGACAAACGCCGTGAGAAAGCCAATCACTCTGAAGTGATGCATATCATCGGTGATGTCGAAGGGCGCACCTGTATTCTGGTCGATGACATGGTCGATACCGCCGGCACCCTGTGCCACGCGGCCAAGGCCTTGAAAGAGCATGGCGCTGCCAAGGTTTTCGCCTACTGCACGCACCCTGTGCTGTCGGGTCGGGCGATCGAAAACATTGAAAATTCCGTGCTGGACGAGCTGGTGGTGACCAACACCATTCCGCTGTCCGCTGCAGCACAAGCCTGTGCGCGTATCCGCCAACTGGATATCGCACCGGTAGTTGCCGAGGCGGTCCGCCGCATCAGCAATGAAGAATCGATCAGCGCGATGTTCCGTTAAGGGCCCTGCCCTTCTCGAAATGTCTCGTTGACGAAAAGCGCCCCGCCCCGGCATTCCTGTCGGGGCGGGGCTTTTTTGCCCATATCGCCTTTAGCGCTGGTCGCAAACGCTGGGGCGAGTGTGGTTATTTTGGAGATACAACATGAACGATTTTACTCTGAATGCTGAAGTGCGTTCCGACCTGGGGAAAGGTGCGAGCCGCCGCCTGCGTCGTCTCGCAAGCCTGGTTCCAGCTGTAGTTTACGGTGGCGACAAAGCCCCTGAATCCATCAGCATGCTGGCCAAAGAAGTTGCCAAACTGCTCGAAAACGAAGCGGCTTACAGCCACATCATCGAGCTGAACGTTGGTGGCACCAAGCAGAACGTCGTGATCAAAGCCCTGCAGCGTCACCCGGCCAAAGGCCACGTGATGCACGCTGACTTCGTACGCGTAGTCGCTGGCCAGAAACTGACCGCTATCGTTCCAGTGCACTTCATCAACGAAGAAGCACCGACCAAGAAAGGCGGCGAAATCTCGCACGTTGTTGCCGAGATCGAAGTTTCCTGCCTGCCGAAAGATCTGCCTGAGTTCATCGAAGTCGACCTGGCTGACGCTGAAATCGGTTCGATCATTCACCTGTCGGACCTCAAGGCTCCTAAAGGCGTTGAGTTCGTGGCCCTGGCACACGGCGATGACAAGGCTGTTGCCAACGTCCACGCTCCACGTGTTGCTCCAGAAGCTGCAGAAGGCGCTGCAGAGTAATTTTACTCTGTACGCCGGAGTGACCGGAAACATCGCGGACTAGAGCATAGCGAGAAAGCGGGCGAGAACGCGGAGTTTACATCATGGTAAATGAGCAATTTTCGTCCACTTTCGCCGCTCTCCCTGATTGCGGCGATGTTATCCACCACTCCAATGAAGGGCCCCTATCGTGACTGCCATCAAACTGATCGTTGGCCTGGGTAATCCAGGCGCTGAATACGAACAGACCCGGCATAACGCAGGGGCCCTTTTTGTTGAGCGCATCGCGAACGCACAAGGCGTAAACCTTGTGGCGGACCGCAAATATTTCGGCCTGACCGGGCGTTACTCGCATCAGGGTCAGGATGTTCGTCTGCTGATCCCCACCACGTACATGAACCGCAGCGGCCAGGCCGTGGCGGCACTCGCCGGTTTCTTCCGCATCAAGCCCGAAGAAATCCTCGTGGCGCACGACGAACTCGACCTGCCTCCGGGCGTTGCCAAGCTCAAAGTGGGCGGCGGCCACGGCGGTCACAACGGGTTGCGCGACATCATTGCGCAACTGGGTAATCAGAATACCTTTCATCGCTTGCGGCTTGGCATTGGCCACCCGGGCGTTGCCAGTATGGTTTCAAATTTCGTCCTGGGTCGTGCGCCACGCGCCGAACAGGAAAAACTCGATGCCAGCATCGACTTTGCCCTCGGCGTGCTGCCGGATATCCTCGCCGGGGAATGGAACCGCGCGATGAAAAACCTGCACAGCCAGAAGGCCTGACTCACTCCTCGGGGAAAACACCATGGGATTCAATTGCGGCATCGTCGGTCTGCCTAACGTCGGCAAGTCCACCCTGTTCAACGCCCTGACCAAATCCGGGATCGCGGCCGAGAACTTCCCCTTCTGCACCATCGAGCCGAACAGCGGTATCGTGCCGATGCCGGATCCGCGTCTGGAAGCCCTGGCGGCCATCGTCAATCCAAAGCGCATCCTGCCGACCACCATGGAATTCGTCGACATCGCGGGCCTGGTTGCCGGCGCATCGAAAGGCGAAGGCCTGGGCAACAAGTTTTTGGCCAACATCCGTGAAACCGATGCCATCGCCCACGTAGTCCGCTGCTTCGAAGACGAGAACGTGATTCACGTCTCCAACAGCGTCGACCCGAAACGCGACATCGAAATCATCGACCTGGAACTGATCTTCGCCGACCTCGACAGCTGCGAGAAGCAACTGCAGAAAGTCGCGCGCAACGCCAAGGGCGGTGACAAGGACGCAGTGGTCCAGAAAGGCCTGCTAGAGCAACTGATCGCTCACTTCACCGAAGGCAAGCCGGCGCGCAGCCTGATGAAGAACATGGGTACCGACGAGAAAGCGGTGATCAAGGGCTTCCACCTGCTGACCACCAAGCCGGTCATGTACATCGCCAACGTCGCTGAAGACGGTTTCGAGAACAACCCGCACCTGGACGTGGTCAGGGCCATCGCCGAAGAAGAAGGCGCCGTGGTTGTACCGGTGTGCAACAAGATCGAAGCGGAAATCGCCGAGCTCGATGACGGCGAAGAGAAAGACATGTTCCTCGAAGCCCTGGGCCTCGAAGAGCCTGGCCTGAACCGCGTGATCCGCGCCGGCTACGAAATGCTGCACCTGCAGACCTACTTCACCGCCGGTGTCGAAGAAGTCCGCGCCTGGACCGTCCGCGTCGGTGCCACCGCACCTCAAGCCGCTGGCGTGATCCACACCGACTTCGAGAAAGGCTTCATCCGCGCCGAAGTGATCGCCTACAACGACTTCATCCAGTACAAGGGCGAAGCCGGTACCAAGGAAGCCGGTAAATGGCGCCTGGAAGGCAAGGATTACATCGTTAAAGACGGCGACGTGATGCACTTCCGCTTCAACGTGTAACGGTGACCGTGGATTTACACGGAACCCGGTAGACTGAAAATCCCCGTAATCACTCGCTGATACGGGGATTTTTTGCGTCTTGGGATCACCCTCCTCCTCCATTTTGATCTGGGTTGTTGATGGGTACGCTACCGGGCAAGACGCCTGAAGCCGGTTTTAAAAACCGGGTACGACGGAAATTCGCAGATCAAGGCATGCTGACCGATACCGCCGTGATACACCTGCTGTCAGGTCGCTTTGGGTAAAGGGTGCGCTTTCTCAGGCGGTTTGATTGAGCCGATGTAAACCGCAAAGATAGTCAGCAGCGCACCACAAATCTGCAGCGTGGAGCTGGCCTTGCCGAGAAAGGTGACATCAATGAAATAGGTGATCACCGGCTCCAGTAACAGGATCAGTCCGGCCAACCCCAGGCTGATGGCTCCGATCGAACGGTTGACCAGCAACCAGCCGACAAACTGCACCAGTACCCCGTATATGATCAGCATCAGCAAGGTTTGCCCATCCACGATGGCCAAGCTTTCCCCAGATGCCAGCGCGTATGTCAGCAGAACCAGTGCCGCCCAAAGACTCAAACTGAGCATCTGTGCGATCTTGTCACCCCCGCCGTCAGGCAACTGGGTGTTGATCTTCAGGAAGTACACACAGATGGCATACGCCAGCCCCGAGAGCACCCCATACACCACGCCCTTGATCCCTACCGCACTGGTCATCTCGGGTAGCAACAGCAGATAGAGCCCAGCAAATGCCAAGGTAATGGACACCAGGAAGTAGATCGAAGGTTTTTCCTTCAACAGGTACAACCCCAGCAGGGTCATGAAGAACACCTGACAGTTGGTCAGGATCGACCCGATGCCCGGGCCGACGATATAGATGCTCTGGTGCCAGAGCACCAGATCAATAGCCAAAAACACCCCAGCCAACGCGGTGTACAGCTGCGCCTTGGCGCTTTTGAGCAGCACCGGTGTTTTGCGCACCTTGAGCAGCAGGAAGAACAGGATCGAGGCGAACACCATCCGATAGAACCCTGCGCCACCCGCGCCGATATGGGCGAAAGCGACGGCTAGAGCAGACAGACTGAGCATCAGCCCACCGATGGTCAATTCAATGATTGCCCGATTGTTATTAATCGACATGAGAAACCTCATTGATAAAGACCGGTATTAACTTTATGAACACTCACAACTCCCCCCGGGCAGCATCAGACTCGACAAAGCAGAAAAGCCCAAGAGGTCTTTTCTGCCACGAGCCAAAAAACAACCAATCTTTAATTGGCTTTAATAGTTAGCAGTAACACAACTCTTTAAACTTCTTGCGCGGCCAACTTCAACCATTGTTGTACCGGTGCATAACCCAGGATGTTTTCGACATAGCCCTGCAGTTGCGCAGGGATGGCAATACCATAACGACGGAAGCGGAACACTACCGGAACAAACATCGCATCAACAATGCCGAAGTCACCGCAGAGGAATTGTGTTGAACCACTCACCTCACGGAGCTGGTTCCAGATAGCGAATACCCGCACTATTTCCTCTCGGGTCTCGGCGGTTAGACTTTCCGGGATGTCACCGGTGTTCAGGCCAAACGACATCTGCGTGCGCAGGTGGGTGAAACCGGAGTGCATCTCTGCCGCAGCAGCTCGTGCCAGGGCCTTGACCCGTGAATCCTGGGGCCAAAGGTTGGCGGCAGGATTGGTGTCGGCAATGTATTCGCTGATGGCCAGGCTGTCGTTGATGACGACATCATCAAGCAGCAGCGCCGGTACTTTGCCGGAGGGCGAGTGCTCCAGAATGCGTTGGCGGGTGTCGCTTTGTTCCAGTTTGATCTGAAGGGTTTCAAATGCAACATCCGCTGCCACAAGAACCAGCCACGCACGAAATGACCATGAAGACTTATTAAAATCCCCAACTACCAATTTTGTAGACATCGCATCCCCTAGCTTGTGTTATGAAATAGGTGCTAAATTTAGCGACCTTTTTTCCATACGTATTGCACAAAACTGGACAATTCATGGATGAGAATCGCCGTAACAAAGCCCCTCAAAAAGCCAAGGACTTTGTTCAATTCTGGCGTATACCCGAAGGCGACTGTGAGTTTCTATCTGCGCGTTACAGTACTCAATCTTTTGGCCGACATTCACATGACCGGTACGCTATCGGCGTTATAAGTGGCGGAGTTGAAAAACTTTTTTATCGCGGCAGTTACTACATGGGGGTCGCTGGCAGTGTGGTCACCATTACTCCCGGGGAGATCCACGACGGCTTGCCAGGCCATGATGAGGGCTGGATGTATCGAATGCTCTATATCGACCCCGAATGGGTCAATCGGATGGTGTTTCAAGGGCGTTTTTCAGACGATCATATTCATCTTTTTCAAACAGCTCTGAGCCAGGCCCCCGACTTCGCCCGGACCTTTTTGCATCAACATCAAATCATTGAAAAATCCCCCGCCAGCCTTGAACGGGAAACTATCCTGCTGGATCTGGTGACGCAGCTCTTCGAGCGTAGCGGAGCGCCCATCGAACCAGTCAGTGCGGCTGAGCAACATGCTGTGCAAAAGATCAAAAGAAAGCTCGAAGACGAGTTCGACAAACATCTGTCTCTGGAAGAACTGGCGCAACTGGTGAACCTTGACCCTCTTTACCTGATCCGGGTATTCAAGAAAAGCGTTGGCGTCTCCCCCCACAGCTATCAAATCCAGAAAAGAATCGCCCAGGTCCAAAAACTGCTGCGCACTGGGTCCAGTCTCGCAGAAGCGTCATTCACTTGCGGCTTCTTCGATCAAAGCCACATGACCCGGGCCTTCAAAAAAGTAGTCGGCATCACACCCGGCAGTTTCCGCAACAGCAGTGCCTGAACCTTTACCCAGTGACTTCTGGTTCAACGTGTAAACACACCGTGTCTAGTCCTGAAATAATCTTCCGCCACGACTGTAACCCAATGTGGGAGCGGGCTTGCTCGCGAAGAGGGAGTGCCAGTCAACATACATTTAGCTGACATGCTGCATTCGCGAGCAAGCCCGCTCCCACAGGGATTTGTGTCGATTCAGGCCTTTTTGGTTCGCGGCAGGAAGATCGCCAGCACCCCGAACAACGGCAGGAACGAACACAGGTAGTACACGTATTCGATGCCGTGAATGTCCGCCAGGTGCCCAAGCAATGCCGCGCCGATCCCGCCGAAGCCGAACATCAGACCGAAGAACACCCCGGCGATCATCCCGACATTGCCCGGCACCAGTTCCTGGGCGTACACCACGATGGCCGAGAACGCCGAGGCGAGAATGAAGCCGATGACCACGCTGAGGATGCTGGTCCAGAACAGGTCGACATGCGGCAGCAACAAGGTGAACGGCGCAACGCCGAGAATCGAGAACCAGATCACCGCCTTACGCCCGATCCTGTCGCCGATCGGCCCGCCAAAGAATGTCCCTGCCGCGACTGCGCCGAGAAACAGGAACAGATGCAACTGCGAACTGGCCACCGACAGGTCGAACTTCTCGATCAGGTAGAACGTGAAGTAACTGGTGAGGCTGGACATGTAGAAGTACTTGGAGAACACCAGCAGCCCGAGCACCACCAGGGCACTGATCACCCGGCCCTTGGACAAGCCGTGGGTCGCGGCCTGACCTTGCTTGAGCTTGAACAGGTTCAAGTGGTTGGCGTACCAGCGGCTGATCCGGTAGAGCACGAACAGCGCAAACACCGCGAACAGGCCGAACCACGCCACGTGCCCCTGGCCGTAGGGAATGATGATCGCTGCCGCCAGCAACGGGCCGAACGCCGATCCCGCGTTGCCGCCGACCTGGAAGGTCGATTGCGCCAGCCCGAAGCGCCCGCCCGAAGCCAGGCGCGCCACGCGGGATGCTTCCGGGTGAAAAGTCGAAGAACCGATGCCGATCAAGCCCGCCGCCAGCAAAATCAACGGAAAGCTGCCAACCATCGACATCATCAGAATCCCGACCAAGGTGCAGACCGTACCGGCCGGCAGCAGCCACGGCTTGGGATGGCGGTCGGTGTAGTAACCGACCCACGGCTGCAGCAGCGAGGCCGTCAACTGGAACGTCAGGGTGATCAGGCCGACCTGGGTGAAGCTCAGGCCATAGTTGGCCTTGAGCATCGGGTAGATCGACGGCAGCACCGACTGGATCAGGTCGTTGATCAAGTGCGCCAGCGCCACCGCGCCGATGATGCGCATCACCAGGGGACTGCTTTGGGGCGTAGCGGACGCCGGCACTGAGCCGGTCTGGGCGTTGCTGATAGCCATGGGGTTTTCCGTAAAACAGGTGGGTGCAAACGGGCTGGTGCGTCAATGTGCCATTTTTCGGTGCGACAGCGCCATCCCCTTAGCCAGCTAACGAACTCGATTTCCATCGGGGAAAAGTGATAGCGCAAAGCCATGGTCTGAATCTTGCCTTGCTTATCCGCTTCAACGCGGCCCCCTTACAAAGGGGACCGAGAATGGGAAGTTTCACCACAGAGTCGGCCTACAGAGCAGACAAGGGTGAACTTTCGAGGCCTTTTTAGAGGGCACGAGTCGGGGGTGCAACAACCTTCGACGCACGCCAATGGTGCGTGGTGTCCAGAGGAGTCATGGGGCATGCAGGCTTTTTTATCACCGGGGATCGGACTGCTGGGGCGTTTCGGTTTTGCACGCAAATTCCAGCTGTTGTTTTTGCTGTTTATCCTGCCGCTGGCTGGCAGCCTGTGGATGATCGGCCAGGACTATCGCGACAAACTCAGCCTGATCTCCGGCGAACGTGCCGGGGTGCGGCAACTGCTGGCTCTTGATGCGCTGGATGACCTGCTCGCCGCCCAGCGTGATCGCGCCGCCCGGTGGCGCGCGACAGAAACCAATCGCCAGCCGACACCAGCCACTCTCGCTGCGATGGCCGCCTTCGATGCGGTTCAACCCGCCATCAGCCAGGCCACGTCCGAGCTGGGCAATGCCCTGCAAAAAGAAGGCGCCGAGGGCGAAAGCCTGACGCGTTACCAGGCCCTGCAAGCCGCTCTCGATGGCCTCGACTCAAAAAGCCTGAGCAGTGTCGGCTGGTGGCCGGATGGCTACGATCGCTTCACCAACGCCTTGAGTGCCCTGCAAGCCTTGCGCGAGCAAATCGCCATGGACAATCGCCTGACGCTGGCGCCGTGGCTGGAGACTTATTTGCTGACGCAGATTTCCACCCAACACGCGCCAGACCTGATCGAACGGGTCGGTCGCCTGGCCGCAGTGGGCCAGGCTTCGGTGGTGTCCGGGCAGTTCACCCTGCAAAGCCGCCTGCAACTGCGCGACTTGCGCAGCCGCATCGGCGATGCGCGAGAACAGCTTGTGAAAACCGCGGGCTTGCTCGAAGCGCGCTTGCCCAGCGCCCTGCAAACCTGGGCCGGGCAATACCATGACAGCCTCAAGCACCTGGACGCCGGCCTGAAGGTGCTGGATGACGGCGTGTTCGGTGGCAGCATCAACCTCAAGCCGGATGACTTCGAGCGCAGTCTCGATGCCCTGCTCTCCGACCTCGCCTCACTGCGCCAACAGTCGCTGGTATCGCTGGATCAACGCCTGGACTACTACCACGGCTCGGCGATCCGCCAGTTCATCGTGGTCGCCGCCGTGTTGGGTTGCCTGTTGCTGGCCGCGCTGTATCTGTTCATCTGTTTGCAGGCTTCGATTCGCCGTAGTGCCAGCGGCATCACGGTACTGGCCGAAGCCTTGCGCGACGGCAATCTGAGTGTGCAAGTGCCGGTTCAGGGGCGGGACGAACTGGCGCTGATCAGCATCGCGCTGAACGTCGCCGTGGTGCAACTGCGCACCAGCCTGCAAGGGGTGGATCACGAAACCCTGCAATTGAGCAACGCGGTGCAAACCCTCAACCATCACTCCAGTGACGCCTTGGGCGAAGTCGAAGCCCAGCAGTTGCAGATCAGCCAGATTGCCGCGGCAGCGACGCAATTGGCCGCCACCTCACAAGGGGTGGCCCACAGTTGCGAACAGGCGTCCGGCAGCGCCCAGCACACCCGGCGCATTGCCGCCGACAGCAGCCGTGACAGCCAGCGCACCACCGCGAGCATCCAGCAACTCAATCAACGCCTGAACGAGACAGCGGCGGCACTGGGCCGGGTCAGCGAGCAGGGACAGCAGATTCAACTGGTGGTCGACACCATTCGCGGCGTCGCCGAGCAGACCAACCTGCTGGCACTCAATGCCGCCATCGAGGCCGCCCGGGCCGGTGAGCAAGGGCGCGGCTTCGCGGTGGTGGCCGATGAAGTGCGCAGCCTGTCGCAGCGCACGCAATCGTCGACCGCGCAGATTGCCGGCACGGTCGACAGCCTCCGAAACACCGTGAATGAGGCCGTCGGCCTGATGGAAGCCGCGTGCAGTCAGGCAGAATCCGATGCACAAGCGGTCACCGGCCTCGGTGAACGACTCGGGGAAATCGCCAATGCGGTGCAGAGTGTCACCGATACCCTGGCGCAAATCGCCACGGCGGTGGAGGAACAGGCCAGTACCGCCGACGAGGTCAGCGGCAATATCCAGCAGGTCGATCAAGCGGCGCTGCGTCTGCTCGAAGGTGCCCGTGCGGTGAACCAGGCAGCGGACACCTTGAGCCACGGCAGCAAGGCCCTCAGCGACAACACCGGGCGCTTCCGTTTGAGTTGAGTCCGGCAGTGCTTCTCAGGTGTGGATGACCGCTTCCGGGAAGTCCTGCTCTAGCTCGGTCTTGAGCCAGTCGATAAACCACGCCACGTCCGCCGAGAGCTCGGCGGACGGCGTCAGCACCCGATAGCTTTCCAGCTTCACTTGCGCGTCCACCACCCGCACCAGCTTGCCGCTATTGAGTTCTTCGCGCACCAGCACTTCGTTGGCCAGCGCAATGCCCTGCCCACTCTCGGCCACCGATAATGCGTGGTCATTGTTGACGTAGAGCATGTCCGAATTGAGGTGGATGTCGAGGTCATTGGCGGCGAACCACAGGTTCCACCACTCGCCGTCATCGACGTGAATCAGGTTGTGTTGCACCAGGTCCGCGGGGCTGCCGATGGGCGCGACGCCGGCCAGATATTCGGGGGAACAGATCGGAAACACCCGAGGACAAATCAGGCTGGTGCGGGAGTGGGCATATTGGCCATCCACCCCGTAGACAATGCCCAGATCAGCGCTTTTGCCATCCACTTCGGTGAAGGTTGAATTGGGTTCGATGGCGAACTTCAAACCCGGTCGCAAATGACGCATGGCCTCGATGCGCGGCATCAGCCAGCGCTTGGCGAACCCCGGCACCACCATGATGCGCAGCCAGCGCTCGGCGTGTTTGGGCTGCGCCTCTTTTCCGGCCTCGATGATCAGTTGCAAGGCCGCGGCGATCTTGCGGTGGTACTTCTCCCCCGCCACTGTCAGGTTGACCCCGCGAGACGTACGTTCGAACAGCTGGATTCCCAGCCAGTCTTCCAGCAACTTCACATGGCGGCCGATGGCTGGTTGGGTCACGTGCAGGGCTTTGGAGGCTTCGACATAGCTGCCCAACCGGGCCGCGGCATCAAAGGCACGCACCGCGTTGAGCGGCGGCAAACGGTGGTCAGGCATGGTTTCCGGGCGCCTTTTGCTGTTAAATTTTTTAACAGCCCCTATGTTAAAATTGAAGTTTCGCCCCCGCAACCCCTCGCTGATAATCGATCCACAGCAGAACAAAAAAACAGCTGGTTACAACACCCGAACGCATCTCGATCCTGCCCAGAAAAATAATATCCATGGTCCGACGGCCCGGCTGTTTACAGCACTCGCGGACGATGGGGGAATCGGAGGTAACGCATGAATGCCCTGCATTCGCTGCAAACACTGGCGGTGTCCATCCGCTCAGTGCGTAAAGTCTACGGTGATCCACGCACCGGTCCGGTGGCACTGAAAAGCATCGACCTGGATATTCGCGACAACGAATTCTTCACCCTTCTCGGTCCTTCGGGCTGCGGCAAGACCACGCTCTTGCGGATGATCGCCGGGTTCGAGTTTCCCACCGAAGGCGAGATTCTGCTCTACGGCGAAAACATCGCCGACCGCCCGCCCTTCCAGCGCCCGGTCAACACCGTGTTCCAGCATTACGCGTTGTTCCCGCACATGACCATCGCCGAGAACCTGGCCTTCGGTCTTGAATCCCACCCGATGGGCAAAGTCCTGAACAAAACGCAAATGGCCGAACGGGTGCGCGAGATGCTCGCCCTGGTACAGATGGAACGCTTCGCCAACCGCAAGCCGGCGCAACTCTCCGGCGGCCAGCAACAGCGCGTCGCCCTCGCTCGCGCACTGGCGCCGCATCCCAAAGTCTTGCTGCTCGACGAACCGCTCTCGGCGCTGGACCTCAAGTTGCGCCAGGCCATGCGTGAAGAACTGAAAACCATCCAGGCGCGAACCGGGATCACCTTCATTTTTGTCACCCACGACCAAGAAGAAGCGCTGACCATGTCCGACCGCATCGCCGTATTGTCCGAAGGCGAAGTGCAACAGGTCGGTCGTCCGGAAGACATCTACGAACGCCCGCGCAATCGCTTTGTCGCGGACTTCATCGGCGAAACCAACTTCATCGAAGGTACGGTCACCCGCATCGAAGACGGCCTGGCCTGGTTCGCCGGCCCCGCCGGTCATCCGCTGCCTGCGCAGCCATGCAGCGATGTGCGAGTCGGTGCCAGCGTCGCATTGTCCGTGCGCCCCGAACGTTTGCATCTGGTGCCAGCCACCGCTGAAAACGCTTTGCCGTGCCGGATCGAAGCGCAGATCTACCTCGGCACCGACCTGCAATACCAGGTCAGCCTGAGCGACGGCTCGCGCCTCACCGTGCGCACGCCTAACTGCGTCGACCAAAGCAAGCGCTTCGCCGTCGGCAGCCAGGCCGGTCTGTTGTTCGACCGGGGTAGCGCCAGCGTCCTGCACGATTGAGCACGAGGAATTGCCATGCACGCTTTACCGATTGCCAACACGCTGGAACGTCGGCGGGCCTTCCAGAGTTTTCTCGGTGTCAGCCCGGCGCTGATCGCCATCGGCCTGTTTCTGATCGTGCCGATCCTGATCGTCATTGGTTACTCGCTGATGGAGGCCAACCCCTACGGCGGGGTGAACAAAGTGTTCAGCAGCGATGCCTACACCTCGCTGCTGTTCGAACGGCAACTGGACGACAGCCTGGCCTTCGCCGACTCCTATCTGATCATCGCCTTGCGCTCCATCGGCATCGCCGGGCTGACCACGCTCATCACCCTGTTGATCGGTTTTCCGGTGGCTGTGTGGCTGGCCATGCAACCGGCCCATCGCCGTGGCTTGCTGATTTTCCTGATCACCGTGCCGTTCTGGGCCAACCTGCTGATTCGCACCTACGCCTGGATTCTGCTGCTGCGTAACACCGGGGTGATCAATAACAGCCTGATGGGCCTCGGGGTCATCGACCAGCCATTGCAACTGCTCTACACCGACGGCGCGGTGCTGCTGGGGCTGGTCTACACCTACGCGCCCTTCGTCGTGCTGCCGATCTACGCCACCCTGGAAAAAATGGACATCCGCCTGCTCGAAGCCGCTCAGGACCTCTACGCCGGCCGTGTGCGCACCCTGCGCAAAGTGGTGTTGCCGATTGCCAAACCGGGAATTCTTGCCGGCGCCATCCTCACGTTCGTGCCTTGCCTGGGCGCGATGATCGCCCCGGAACTGCTCGGCGGCGGGACGCGAATGATGCTCGGCAACCTGATCTTCCGGCAGTTCAGCGATGCGCGTAACTGGCCATTCGGCGCAGCGCTGTCGCTGGTGTTGATGGCGGCGGTGATGTTGGTACTGACGGTCTATGCCCTGCGTGCCGAACGCCAGCGCATCGCCAAAGGAGGTGCGTGATGATCGGCCTGTTCAAACGCAATACGCTGGGTGTGCAGGACTTCCCGGGCTTCGGCGGCTTCAGCTTCCTGTTCTACCTGTACCTCTACGCGCCGATCGTGGTGCTGGTGGTGTTCTCGTTCAACGCCAACCAGTCGGCCACGGTGTGGACCGGGTTCAGCCTCGACTGGTATCGCGCGGCGTTCGCCAACCAGGCCCTGCGCCAGGCGGCCGGCAACAGCCTGTTGATCGCCGTCTGCGCCAGCATGGTCGCCACGGCCATCGCCACCCTCGCCGCCCTCGGCACTTCACGGGGTGCGAAGTTCAAGGGCCTGCAACTGTCCATGGGCGCAATCATGTTGCCCCTGGTGCTGCCGGAAATCGTGGTCGGCGTCGCCACCCTCGCGCTGTTCTCCACCATCGGTCTGTCCCTGGGCTACGGCAACCTGATCATTGCGCACACGGTGTTCTGTATTCCGTTTGCCTTTCTGCCGATACGGGCACGCCTGAACGACATGGACCTGTCCCTGGAACAAGCCTCGGCCGACCTGTATGCCGGCCCGTGGCGGACCTTTCGCAAGGTCACGTTGCCGCTGCTGATGCCGGGGATTTTCTCCGGGCTGATGCTGGCCTTCATCGTCTCGCTGGATAACTTCGTGATCTCGATGATGGTCTCCCAGGCCGGCACCACGACCTTGCCGATCTTCATCTTCGGCCTGTTGCGCATGGGCGTGACACCCGACGTCAACGCCGTCTCAACGCTGATCCTGGGCGTCTCGGTGCTGTTCGTGACCCTTTCCTATCTGCTGGGCAAAAAGAAATCCTGAACCTTCTACGTACTGTGGGGAAATAGCATGAGCAAGTGGATTAAAAGCATCGGCACTTCGTTGTTCCTGACTTTGCCGCTGACCATGGCCGGCAGCGTTCAGGCCGCGGAAAAACTCAACGTGGTGAGCTGGAGCGGTTACTTTTCGCCGGAAATTCTCGCCAAATTCCAGAAGCAGACCGGCATCGAAGTCACCGTCGACTCCTACGACTCCAATGAAACCCTGTTGGCCAAATTGAAACAGGGCGGTGCCGGTTACGACGTGGCGATCCCGTCGCACCAGTTCATTCCGATCCTGATCAAGGAAAAACTGCTGGAGCGTTTCGACCCGGTCAACGAGCCCTACTACGCCGGCGTCGTCGACAACCTGAAAAAACCCACCTGGGATCCGGAAGGCGCGTACTCCGTGCCGTTCATCTGGGGCACCACCAGCGTGGTGCTCGACACCGGGCGCTACAAAGGCCCTGCCGACAGCTACAAAGTGCTTTACGAGCCGCCTGCCGAGCTGCAAGGGCGGATCAACATGTTCGACTCGGTCAGCGACGTGGTGGACATGGCCAGCCTGTACCTGAACATTCCTTTGTGCAGCGAAGACCCGAAACAGATGCAGCAGATTTTGACCCTGCTCAAGGCGCAGAAACCGTTCGTCAAAACCTACAGTTCCAAGGCTGGCTCGATCCGCGAAAACCTCGCCTCGGGTGAAATCGACATGTCGACCTTCTGGGGCGGTTCGTCGATGCGCGCCCGGGAGATGAAGCCGGGCCTGAAGTACCTGTACCCGAAAGAAGGCGTGCTGGCCTGGGTCGACAACATGGTCATCCCGACCGGCAGCAAGAACCCGGCGAACGCCAAGGCCTTCATCGCGTTCCTCAGCCAGCCTGAAAACGCCGCAATGACCCAGAACTTCCTCAAACACCAGAGCCCGATCAAAGGTGTGGAACCGTTCCTCGACGCCGGACTGAAAGATGCTCCGGAACTGCACATTCCCGAAGGCACCCAGGTGGTGTTCAGCAAGACCTGCGGCGAAGGCGCGATCCGCCTGGCCGACCGTCTCTGGACCAACCTGATGCGTTGATCCCTGCCGCCCCGGCGCAATGACGGGGCGTTTTTCCAGCCGTCTGAAAGGCCGCTTGCAATGACTTCTAACAACATCAGCGAACTGGTCCTGTTGCAGGCCCATGAACTCGCCGAACGCATCCGCCTGCGCCAGGTTTCCTGCCGGGAAGTGATGCAGACTTATCTTGCCCATATCGAACGCTTCAACCCGCAGGTCAACGCGCTGGTGAGCCTGCAAGCGCCGGAAGACCTGCTGGCCCGGGCCGATCAGCGCGACACCGAACTGGCCCGTGGCGAGTATCGCGGCTGGATGCACGGTTTGCCCCACGCGATCAAGGACCTGTCCCTGACCCGCGGCATCCGCACCACCTTCGGCTCGCCGCTGTTCAAGGACTTCATTCCCGAGCGCGACGGCATCATGGTCGAACGGATCAAAGCCGCCGGCGCGATCATCATCGGCAAGAGCAACACGCCGGAATTCGGCCTCGGCTCGCAAAGCTATAACCCGTTGTTTGGCGCGACCGGCTGCGCCTATGACCCGAGCAAAACCGCTGGCGGCAGCAGCGGCGGCGCGGCGGCGGCGCTGGCCATGCACCTGGTGCCCGTGGCCGATGGCAGCGACATGATGGGCTCGCTGCGCAACCCGGCCGCCTTCAACAACATCTTCGGTTTTCGTCCGTCCCAGGGCCGCGTGCCGTTCGATGACAGTGCCGATCTGTTTATTGACCAACTCGGCTACGAAGGCCCCATGGCGCGCAGCGTGCGCGATGCGGCATTGCTGTTGTCGGTGCAGGCCGGAGCCGATGCACGGGCGCCGCTGTCGATCGCCGAGTCCGGCAGCGCATTTGCGGCGCCGCTGGATCGGGACTTCAAAGGCAGCCGTTTGGGCTGGCTCGGCGACTTCAACGGTTACCTGCCGATGGAAAAAGGCATCCTCTCGTTGTGCGAAAAGGCCTTTGGCGATTTCGAAAGCCTGGGTTGCCATATCGAGCCCGTACAGTCCGAATTCGCGCCAGAGAAGCTGTGGAGCAGTTGGCGGACATTGCGTCACTGGATGGTTGCCGGCTCGTTGGGCGCGACTTATGCCGACCCGCAAAAACGTGCACTGTTGAAACCGGAAGCCTGCTGGGAAGTGGAGAACGGCCTGAAACTCTCGGCCACCGATGTGTTTGCCGCCTCGGTGACGCGCAGCGACTGGTATCGGGCGATCTCCAGGCTATTCGAACAATACGACTACATGTTGTTGCCCAGCGCTCAGGTGTTTGCGTTCGATAAGACTCAACCGTGGCCCGCCGCCATCGAAGGCGTGACGATGGACACCTATCACCGCTGGATGGAGGTAGTGATTCCCGGCACCTTGTCCGGTTGCCCGGTGGCTAACGTGCAAGTGGGCTTCAACCAGAACGGTCTGCCCATGGGCCTGCAAATCATCGGCAGACACCAGGCCGACTTCGCTGTCCTGCAATTGGCGCACGCCTATGAACAGGCCAGTCGCTGGTTCCAGCGCTGCCCTTCACCGCTGCTCAGAGGAGGGATTTTGATAAACGGTTGAAAGCGCAGAGAAATATTTTAGATTTGTGCTTGACGCATCCCCGTTACCGGTGAATAATGCGCGCCACTTGGCTACATAGCTCAGTTGGTTAGAGCATAGCATTCATAATGCTGGGGTCCGGGGTTCAAGTCCCTGTGTAGCCACCAAGTACTAAAAACGGCTTACCGAAAGGTAGGCCGTTTTTTTATGCCTGTAGGAGCGAGCTTGCTCGCGATGGTCGTTAACGATAACGCGTGTTTACTGGTTAAACGCGGCGCTCTTGAGTCCATCGCGAGCAAGCTCGCTCCTACAATGTCGGCAATGCCGACAACGCCCGCTCCCAGATCTGCCACGTCCGTAACCAGACCATCGCCTGCCAATCACTGTCGGCCGGATAGAACTGCTCCAGCAGGTTCAGCTTGATCCCGTGCCCTACTGCATCACTCGGATTGCCGTGCAGATGCAGCCAGTGGTCATCACGCAAATGACGGTGAACGTCCGGCCCCGGATACGTCCCGCACTCGATGACGAAAGGCATCAAGCGCACCTGCGGCAGCGCATCGATCAACGCCTGCGAGGTGTAGCCGGTGGCCGTCGCCGCCACGCCGGTTTCGCTCACGGTATTGGCGCCGGTTTGCAGGCTGTAGAGCCACGGCCCGTAGATTGCCTGCGCATCTGGCAGTGCCGGATAAACGGACTCAGTGATGGTCAACAACATCGGATGACCGTATTCACCCGCGCCGGTGTGCAAGTCGAAACACATGGCAACTTCGGCATGGGCCACGTGCTGTTGCAGGATCCGGTGCAGCGTGCGGTTCGACCAGCTCGGTGCCAGCCCGCCGAAAAACAGACCGTCGGGATGAGCATGCTGACCGCCCTCGACGATCGACATCACCGCCGTCCAGCCGTGCTGGCGAATCTGCTCGTCGAGCATGGCATCGGCGCGATCTCGCGTGGGGCCGTGCAACTGCGCGCAGGTATAGATTTCGTGCAGGGCGTTGTAGGCCTGGTTGTCTGGCAGCGGTCGCTGGAAGTCCAGGTGATTGCGGTTCAGGTCGATGTTGTCTTCATTGACCCGGCGCAACCACGCCATGCCCCAGGGGTTGATGGCATGGATCATGACCACGGCGACATCCGTTGGCAGGGAACGCTTGCCCAACTCCTGCAGCCATTTGATCTGGCAGCCCGAGCCATAGAAGCCTTCAACCCCGTGAGTGCCGCTCAGCGCAATCAACAGGCGCTTGGCGCCCGGATCACCGAGCACCGCCACATCGGTACTCAGCGATTCGCCGAACGGACCTTTGAGCGGGTGTGGATATTCCGTCAGCGTTGCGCCTGCCGTGGTCGCGGCGGCCAGGAACTGTTCACGCTGGGTGCGATAGCCGGGTTGCGCTGGAAACTCGGTTTGCATGTCTGCCTCTTGTTGATTTTCTGGCCTGTCTGTTGGCAACGACCCTACAGAAAATCCAGCCATTGATGAAGGACAAAAACGTCGGTGCAGTGGGACCTGGTTTGCGTCCCTCCCGGTCGGCCGATAAAGTCCATTGATCGTAGATCCAATGGACGGAGTACCCCACGTGTTCTCAAACTTCCCTTTACGCCGCTTTCACTTGCCAGCCCTGGTTCTGCTCGCCAGCGCCTTGACCCTGACCGCGTGCAACAACGCTTCGGTGCCGACGCTACCGCTCGCTCCGGAAAGCGCTTCGGGCTTTCGCACCGACCTGAAAACTCAACATGCCGAGAAATACATGGCTGCGGCGGCCAACCCGCTGGCGGCCGAAGCCGGGCGGGAAATGCTGCGCCGGGGCGGCTCGGCCATCGATGCCGCGATTGCGATGCAAGCGGTGTTGACGCTGGTCGAGCCACAGTCTTCGGGCATCGGTGGCGGCGCATTGATCGTACTTTGGGATGGCAAAGCCGTGCGCACTT
This sequence comes from Pseudomonas sp. GM48, assembly GCF_000282335.1. GTDB lineage: Bacteria > Pseudomonadota > Gammaproteobacteria > Pseudomonadales > Pseudomonadaceae > Aquipseudomonas. The sequence continues at coordinate 22,681 of NZ_AKJM01000010.1, read as the reverse complement.
ACGACGGCCGTGAAACCGCCCCGGCCGGCGCCACCGAGAAACTTTTCCTGCAAGCCAACGGACAACCGATGGGGTTCACCCAGGCGCAAATCGGTGGTCGCTCGGTGGGTACCCCCGGCGTGCTGCGCGCCCTCGAACTGGCCCATCAAAAACACGGACGCCTGCCCTGGGCGCAGCTATTTGAACCGGCCATCCGGCTCGCCGAGCAAGGCTTCGCCATTTCGCCACGCCTGCACCAGTTGATCGCTGCGGATTCGTCCATGTCACGCTCGCCGGAAATGATGGCTTACTTCCGAAATGCCGATGGCAGCCCTAAAGCCGTCGGCACCAACCTGAAGAACCCGGCACTGGCCGCAGTGTTCAAACGCATCGCCCATGAAGGCCCGGATGCCTTGTACAAAGGCCCTATTGCCCAGGAAATCGCGGCCAGGGTTCAGGGCCACGCCAACCCCGGCAGCTTGTCCGTGAACGACCTCGCCAACTATCAGGCCAAGGAGCGCGCACCACTGTGTACCGACTACAAGCGCTGGCAGGTCTGCGGCATGCCACCGCCGTCGTCGGGCGGAATCGCCGTGGCGCAAATCCTCGGCACGCTGCAGGCCCTGGAGACTCGCGATAATCGCCTGGCGCTGGCACCGCTGAAACCGCTCAAGACCACAGCCCCGGCCGGCATAGAACCCGACCCGCAAGCCGTGCACCTGATCTCCGAAGCCGAACGCCTGGCCTACGCCGACCGCGCTCAGTACGTCGCCGATACCGACTTCGTCCCCGTGCCGGTCAAGGGTCTGGTCGAGCCGGCTTACCTGGCCAGCCGCGCCGCCCTGATCGGCGAACGCAGCATGGGCACGGCCAAACCCGGAACCCCGCCGGGCATTCAGGTGGCCTACGCGCCGGACCGTTCGCCGCTGCGGATTTCCACCTCGCAAGTGGTGGCCGTCGATGACGCAGGCGGCGCCGTGTCGATGACCACCACCATCGAGTCGGCGTTCGGCTCCCACATCATGGTTCAGGGTTTCCTGCTCAACAATGAGATGACCGACTTCTCGTTCATCCCCGAGGAAAACGGGCAGAAAGTCGCCAACCGCGTCGAACCCGGCAAACGCCCGCGCTCATCCATGGCCCCGACCCTGATCTTCGACCGCCAGAGCGGCGAATTCCTCGCCACCGTCGGCTCCCCCGGCGGCTCGCAAATCATCGAATACGTGGCCAAATCCACCATCGGCCTGCTCGACTGGAACCTCGATGCGCAAGCCGCCATCAACCTGCCCAACTTCGGCAGCCGCAATGGCCCGACCGAACTGGAACAGGGACAATTCAGCCCGACGCTGATTCAGGCGCTGAAAGACAAAGGGCACAACGTGAGCGAGATCGACATGACCAGCGGAACCCAGGCGATCGTTCGCGTGAAGGACGCCCAGGGGAAAGCGTCACTCACGGGAGGTGCCGACCCGCGGCGTGAGGGGCAAGCGCTGGGGGATTGAGTCGCACGCAGGAATGAGAAAGGGCTTACCGGTTGGTAGGCCCTTTGTTTATGAGCAAGCGGAAATCAGCAGCTCACTTATCGACTGATCTTCAACCCCTGCCGAACGTGGTGCTTTTCCAGCGCCAGCTCGATCAATCGCGTCACCAGTTCGCTGTAGGTCATGCCGGTGGCCTGCCACAGTTTCGGGTACATGCTGATGCGGGTGAAGCCGGGCAGCGAATTGATTTCGTTGATCAGCACTTCGCCGCTGTCGGTCAGGAACACATCGACGCGGGCCAGTCCGGCGCAACCCAGCACCTGAAATGCCTCGACGGCCAGGGCGCGAATGCGCTCGCTGGCCTCGACGCTGATATTGGCCGGCACCACCACTTCAGCGGCTGTGTCGTCGATGTATTTGCTGTCGTAGGAATAGAACCCGCTGCGTACCACGATCTCGCCGCAGCCACTGGCGACGGCCTCTTCATTGCCGAGCACCGCGCATTCGATCTCGCGGCCGCTGACGGCAGATTCGATCAACACCTTGGTATCGAAACTCAAGGCCAGTTCCACCGCCGAGGTGTATTCGGCCTCGTCGGTGACTTTGCTCACGCCCACGGAAGAGCCCTGATTCGCCGGTTTGACGAACAGCGGCAAACCGAGTCGGGACTGAACCTCGGCAAACCCGGTGCGCGCCGCCGTGGCGCGGGTCAATGTCACGAACGGCGTCACGGCCAGGCCAGCATCACGCAGCAGGCGCTTGCTGATGTCCTTGTCCATGCAGACAGCCGAACCGAGCACATCGGAGCCGACAAACGGCAGATCGGCCATGCGCAGCAAACCCTGCAGGCAACCGTCTTCACCGAGGGTGCCGTGGACAATCGGGAAGATCACATCGACGGGGCCGAGCAGCTCCTGGCTGGAAGTTTCCACCAGTTGCTGGCTGGCCTTGCCCGGCACCACTGCCAGTTCGCGATTGGACTGATTGAGGGCGATCAGCGCCGGATTTTCCTGATTCAGCAAAAAGTTGGAAGGGTCGTTGAGGTGCCAGTGGCCTTGTTTGTCGATGCCGATCAGCACCGGCTCGAAGCGTGAACGATCCAGCGCATCGACGATGTTTTTCGCCGACTGCAGCGACACTTCGTGCTCTGCCGAGCGCCCCCCGAAAATGATCCCCACGCGCAGCTTGCTCATGACCTGGCCTCATCCTGACAAAAAAAAAACGACCTTTAGAGAATGCGCCACACAGTGCAGCATTTGGTCTGGGTTTTCTAGCTGACAAGGCGCCTTCCGGTCAGAAGACAGAGAACCGCTGTCTGGGTTACCGTGTTGCGCATCAAGCTCAAGACAACAATCACCATGGCCAAGCGTCCGCCTCGCAATGACTGGTTCCTTCGTGCGCCCGATGTCGGCGGGCTTCAGCGTTTCGAAGCGTTTTTTGCCGGCCATGGCTACGATCTTCACCGCCATGACACCTATGCCATCGGCCACACCCTGGCCGGGGTGCAGAGTTTTCAGTATCGCGGTGGCTGGCGTCACAGCCTGCCGGGCGCAACGATTGTGCTGCACCCGGACGAAGCCCACGATGGCGAGGCCGGTACCGAGTCCGGTTTCCAGTACCGGATGATGTACATCGAGCCGGCACTGATCCAGCAGATGCTCGGCGGGCAACCGCTGCCATTCATCAAGACCGGGCTGTCGAGCGATCCCCGCTTGTTCGCCGCCACGGGAGCGTTGTTGCGCAGCCTGGATTGTCCGCTCGACCCGCTGGAAGAACAGGATGCCTTATTCGACCTGGCGCAGGCCTTGAACGCGGTTTCCGGTGTGCCGGGCAAACGCTCGGGCTTCGATTACGTGGCCGCGCAACGTGCGCGGGAATACATCCACGGCGCCCTCGATCGTACCGTGACACTCGATGAACTGGCGCAGCATAGCGGTCGGGATCGCTGGAGCCTGTCCCGGGATTTTCGCCTGTTGTTCGGCACCAGCCCCTACCGTTACCTGACCATGCGGCGTCTGGACATGGTCCGTGCGCTACTGATTCAGGGTCAGACGCTGGTCAGTGCCGCGCTGATCGCAGGCTTCACCGACCAGAGCCACATGACTCGGCAATTCAGCAAAACCTACGGCCTGTCACCGGCCCGCTGGATGCACATGCAGCGCCGTTGAGCCACGCACAATCGTACAAGAAGCGCGCTGAGTCGCTGGCTATCGTGGGTTCACAAACAACCGCGAGAGCTGTTTCATGAACGCTTACGAAAGCCTGAACTTCGCTGAAAAAATCAATCGGATCGACTCACACTGGTCACCCCGGGTCATCGCCGAAATGAACGACTACCAGTTCAAGGTGGTAAAGCTGCTGGGGGACTTTATCTGGCACGACCACCTTGATACCGACGAAACCTTCATCGTTCTCGAAGGCCGGTTGCGCATCGATTTTCGCGATGGCCACGTGCTGGTGAACGCCGGGGAAATGTACGTGGTGCCCAAAGGCGTCGAGCACAAACCCTATGCCGGGCAGGAGGTAAAACTCCTGTTGATCGAACCCAAGGGCGTGCTCAACACCGGCAGCGAAGGTGGCGAGCGCACGGCCGAAAATGATGTGTGGATCTGAGCACCGGCCGACTTAGGCCTGCAAGGTCTTGCCGTCCACCGGCTCACCAATGGTCAGGAAGTGCCCGCCCGCCACATGGTGCAAGGTGCGCAAGGCATCTTGCCCTTCGAAGTGCCAGCGGCCTTCGCTGAACACGCGCTCGTCAGCCTGGGCGGCAATCACTTCGGCCAGGAACAGATCGTATTGCTGGTGGTTGTTCGGCTCTGGCAACAGGCGACATTCCAGCCAGGCCACGCAGCCTTCGAGCATCGGCGCATCGACCGATTCACCGGTGAAGGTCTGCAAGTCGTAGGTCGCAAACTTGTCGCGCCCCTGATCCTGGGTCAATTCCAGGCCGGAGGTCGAACCGACGGTCTGCACAATGTCGGCCTGGGCAGCGCAGGGAACGTTCAACACAAACGTGCCCGAGGCTTCCAGCAACTGGCGAGTCCAGGTGGACTTGTCCAGCACCACGGCAATTTTTGGTGGTTCAAAATCCAGCGGCATGGCCCAGGCTGCCGCCATGATATTGCGCTGGCCATCATGAGCGGCGCTGACCAGAACGGTCGGGCCATGATTGAGCAGACGATAAGCCTTGGACAAGGGAACCGGGCGGCGGTGGGAAACGCTCATGGAAGTCTGCTCCAGGGGAAAAGAGCCGATTGTAGCGCCTGTGGGAGCGGGCTTGCTCGCGAAGGCGTCAGTTCAGTCACAGTTGCGTTGAATGACACACCGCTTTCGTCGGAACGCCGCCCGGAGCAAGCCCGCTCCCACCAAGAGCTGATCGCAGGTCAGTTCGTGAGTTGATTGGCAAACTGCCCCACCGCATTGACCACTTTCTGCGCGCCGTCCTGGATCTCGACAATCACCGTACCCGCTTCCGCCGCCAGTGCCAGGCCCTGCTCGGCCTGAAGCTTGCCGTCGGCCATCAGCGCCACGGCGTTGCGCGCCATGTCCTGGTTCTGCCGCACTACGAGGACGATTTCGTCGGTGGCCTGGCTGGTGCGCGAAGCCAGTTGCCGGACTTCATCCGCCACCACGGCGAACCCCCGACCCTGCTCGCCCGCACGCGCCGCTTCGATGGCCGCGTTGAGCGCCAGCAGGTTGGTCTGCTCGGCAATGCCGCTGATGGTTTTGACGATGGTACCGATCACCAGCGACTGCTCGTTCAGGGCTTCGATACCATCGCCGGCGGTTTGCATATGTTTGGCCAGGTCACGCATCACGTCCACGGCCTGGGTCACCACGGCGTTACCGCGCTGGGCGCTTTGGTCGGTTTGCTGCGAGGTGCCGTAGGCAATGTTGGCGGCCTCGGCAACGGCTTGTTCCTGATTGACCTGATCGGTAATCACCGTGGCGAACTTCACCACCTTGTAGAGATTATTGTTGGCATCGGTCACCGGGTTGTAGGACGCCTCCAGCCAGACCGTCCGACCATGGTTGTCGACACGTTTGAAACGGTCGGCCACGTACTCGCCGGTGTTCAGGCGGCGCCAGAAGTTCTGGTACTCGGCACTGTTGTATTCCTCCGGCAGACAGAAGGTACGGTGATGCTTGCCCTTGATCTGCGCCAGGCTGTAGCCCATTCCGTTGAGGAAGCGGTCGTTGGCGGTCAGCACGTTGCCGTTGAGGTCGAATTCGATCACCGCCGTGGAGCGAACCAGCGCTCCGATCAGGTTCTCGTGTTCGCGAGAGGCCTCGATGGTGCGGGTCAGGTCGCTGGAGAAGATCGAAAATTGCTTGATCCGCCCATCCGCCGAGCGCACCGGTTGCAGGATTGAGCGCAACCAAGCTTCCTGACCCGTGCCGCGTAACAGGCGCACCGCACCGGCGAAGTGCTCGCCACGGGTCAGCGCGTTCTTGAAACGCTGCTGGAATTCGTCGGATTTGACGTGATCCGGGACGAAGTCGTCGATGTGTCGGCCAATCAGGTCAGCGCTCTTGTAATGCATTTCGCCAAGGAAGTTCTGATTGACCGACTGAACCCGTCCATCGCTGTCGAGGGTCAGCACCAGCATCTCGCTTTCCAGACTGTCCTTCACTTGCTGGAGGCTGGAGAGTTCTTCACGAAGAGCCGACAGCTCCTGCTTCAAGCGTTTATTGAACATGGGAAAGCACCGATGGACTGGGGTAGAAAGCGATATGCAGCCTAACCATCGGCCTTGGAAACATTTTCTTAAGCGTGCTTCAGGCTTGTCCTACAAAAAATATTTCCAAGCCGCACAATCAATGCGCGCCCGCGGCAGAACAGCCTGCGATTCTCGGCATCCGCGCACCGAAATACGCCGCACTGCCCACGCCCACGGCCCCCATCACTGCACTGAACATCACACAGATCCATGGACTCCACGGCATCAGGCCAATCAACAACAGTGGCGTGACACTTGCCCACGCCGCGTAGGCAATATTGTAGGTGAACGAGATGCCCGAGACGCGAATCCGCGCCGGGAACAGGCTGACCATCACCGATGGCACCGCGCCGACCACCCCGCAGGCCAGCCCCGCCACGGCGTAGGCCAGACCGATCCAGTCGCCGCCCATGATCAGGCAGGCATACAGCGTACCGATGCCCAGCGGCAGCAGCAGGCTATAGAGCATCACCGTGCGCCAGGCACCGATGCGGTCGACCAGCAGCCCCGCGAGCACGCAGCCGATGTTCAAGAACACGATGCCCAGTGCGCTCAAGGCGAAGGTATGGCTGGCGGTCATGCCAAAGGTCTTCTGCATCATGGTCGGGGTGATGACCACGAACACCACCACCGCCGAGGTCAGCACACAGGTGAGAATCATCGCCGGCAAAATGGCCAGGCGATGCTCGCGCAAGACCGTGCGTAGCGGCAGTTCGGCGGCTGCCTCGCGTTGCGCCTGCATGGCCGTGAACACCGGGGTTTCACTGAGCCAGCGACGCAGCCAGACGCCAATCACGCCAAACACGCCGCCCAGCAGAAACGGGTAACGCCAGGCGTAATCGAGAATTTCCGCCGCAGTGAATGCCTGCGCCAGGAAGGTTGCGGTCAATGCACCGATCAAATAGCCGAAGGTCAGCCCCGCCTGCAGGAAACCCAGGGCATAGCCGCGATGGGCGACGGGCGCGTGCTCGGCGACGAATACCCAGGCACTTGGCACTTCACCACCCACCGCCGCGCCCTGGAGGATGCGCAGGGCCAACAGCAGCAACGGTGCGAAATATCCGATTTGTGCGTAAGTCGGCATGATCCCGATCAGCAGGCACGGCAACGCCATCATCAGGATGCTCAGGCTGAAGACTTTCTTGCGCCCCAAACGGTCGGCGAAGTGCGCCATCAGGATGCCGCCCAACGGTCGCGCCAGGTAACCGGTGACGAAGATCCCGAAGCTTTGCAGCAGGCGCAGCCACTCGGGCATTTCCGGCGGGAAGAACAACTGGCTGAGGGTCAGGGCGAAAAACACGAAAATGATGAAGTCGTAGATTTCCAGCGCCCCGCCGAGGGCGGCTAGCCCCAGGGTCTTGTAGTCCGAGCGGCTGAACGGCGCCGGGCGCGAATCGGTGTTGGCAGTCATGAAAAGAACTCTGGCACAGGCAAAAACCAAGGCGCCCATGGTCTACGCAAACGCGCTGGCGGACAACCCGTTAGACCAAAGTCCCATAGCCACAAAACAGCCCCGCAAAAATCCTCGGGTTGAATTAATGTTGGCGTCTGTCCAGACGGGCGGTTACTGCCCCGAAGACCACAAAAAACATAAAAATCCGAGGTACTCCCGTGGCCGCTGATATCGAAGATAGCCGCTCCGCCCGCTTTGCCCTGCGCTGCTCAAGTTTTGCCGAACGCTGGTTTCCTGACTCCTGGGTGTTTGCTGCCCTGGCAGTGATAATCGTGGCCCTGGCCACCATGGCAATGGGAGCCAAACCCACCGACGCTGCCATGGCGTTCGGTGACGGATTCTGGAGCCTGATTCCATTCACCATGCAGATGGCCTTCGTGGTGATCGGCGGTTATGTGGTCGCCAGTTCGCCACCGGCAGTGAAACTGATCGACCGTCTGGCGAAAATCCCGAAAAACGGCCGTTCTGCCGTCGCCTGGGTCGCCCTGATTTCCATGGTCGCGTCATTGCTGAACTGGGGCTTGTCCCTGGTGTTCGGCGGATTGCTGGTGCGCGCCCTGGCCCGTCGCACCGATTTGAAAATGGACTACCGCGCCGCCGGTGCCGCCGCGTACCTGGGCCTGGGTGCCGTATGGGCATTGGGCCTATCGTCATCCGCGGCGCAACTTCAGGCCAACCCGGCCAGCTTGCCGCCATCGATTCTGTCGATCACCGGGGTGATCCCGTTCACTCAGACAATTTTCCTCTGGCAGTCCGGTGTCATGTTGCTGGCATTGATCGTGATTTCCCTGATCATCGCCTACGCCACGGCCCCCGGCCCGAATTCGGCGCGTGACGCCAAGGCCTGCGGCGTCGACCCGAGTTTCAACCTGCCGCCGCTGCAACCACGCACCCGCCCCGGCGAATGGCTGGAATACAGCCCGCTGCTGATGATCCTGCTGGTGCTGCTGGCCGGTGGCTGGCTGTTCCACGAGTTCTCGACCAAACCGGCCATCAGCGCGATTTCCGGGCTGAACACCTACAACTTCCTGTTCATCATGCTGGGCGCCCTGTTGCACTGGCGTCCGCGCAGCTTTCTGGACGCCGTGTCCCGCGCGGTGCCGACCACCACTGGCGTGTTGATCCAGTTCCCGCTGTACGGTTCGATCGCCGCGTTGATGACCACGGTCAAAGGCGCCGATGCGCAGACCCTGGCGCACCACATCTCGACCTTTTTCGTCAGCATTGCCTCCCATGACACCTATGCCTTGCTGATGGGCGTGTACTCGGCGATCCTCGGTTTCTTCATTCCGTCCGGTGGCGGCAAGTGGATCATTGAAGCGCCATACGTCATGCAGGTGGCCAATGACCTGAACTATCACCTGGGTTGGGCCGTACAGATCTACAACGCCGCCGAAGCCTTGCCGAACCTGATCAACCCGTTCTACATGCTACCGTTGCTCGGTGTGCTGGGGCTGAAGGCGCGGGACCTGATCGGCTTCTCCTTCGTGCAGTTGCTGGTGCACACGCCGCTGGTGCTGCTGCTACTCTGGGTGTTGGGGACGACGCTGGCCTATACGCCGCCGGTGATGCCATAGCCTGAATTTACAACCTACGGAAATACATGTGGGAGCGGGCTTGCTCACGAAGGCGGTGTGTCAATCAACGTGGAGGTCGATTGATCCAATGCATTCGCGAGCAAGCCCGCTCCCACATTTGAAAGGTGCCACCAGCGGTTTCAGTACGTAGTACCCCGCTACCGGGAACCCACGCTGACAAGGATCTGAGCATGTTGAAACTCGCAGGACTCACCCTCGCGGCCCTCACCCTGAGTGCCGCTGCCCACGCCGATGTCGCCCTGAAACTGGGTAGTACCGAACGCGTTACCCGTCTCTTCGCCTATCCCAACAACTGCAACGTGATCTGCTTTCGCAACTGGACGCTTGAACAAACCGTCGAGCATTACCTGACCCAAAGCGTGGAGCGTGATGGCTATAGCGGGGCGAAGGTACTGGTCAAGACCGATAACAATCAGCTCCACGCAGAAATCAGTGGCGTACCCAACGGCTATGAAAAGCCCCTGGCCGCGCTGCTCGACGCCGGTGATCTGGCCTACAACGGTGCCAGCAAACTGAATGCCGATGGCAAGTGGGCATATAGCTGGTACCTGTTCCTGCCATTAGGCATGGCCCTGGAAAACCGCAAAAGCGTCGAACTGCTGCACTTCCCGCCAGACTATTCGCTGACCCAGGCCCAGGATTACCTGAGGTCCGCCACCACGGATCGCTGGGCCACGCTGCTGACCGCAAACGGCATCCCGGCCGGGCAGACACCGGGCTACCAGACGATCATCGATATCGCCCCGATTGCCGCGCCGTCCAACGCTGGCAAAGACCTCGAAGGTGTCTACAGCTACTTCAAGGATTACCAGACCACCATGGTCAAGGAAGTCAGCCTGAACGCCAGCGGCGCAGCACTGCCGATGGTCGCCTTCGGCGCACCCGTGCGTAACTGGATCAAAGAGCAATACGGGCCGACGGTGAACGTGTTGGGCCTGGTCCAAATCAACCCGGAAAATGGCGTGAAAGTACCCGTATTGGGCTCCAACCACCCGAGTTACATCTGGTATGCCGCCGATCCGGCAAACTATACCGGCAGTGATGCCCAAGCCAAGGCCGATGCGGCAGGCCTGAAAGTCATGGGCCAGGATTTGAGTGCTGCGTGCTGGCAGGCCGCCATGGGCCGCCAGCCGGACAGCAATCCAGACGTCGAGCTCAATACCTGCACGCAAACCTGGCAAGTGGCCCGGAAAGAAAAAACCTGCGAGCTGTTCTACACCTCGATCCGCAACCTGACGCCCCAACAGGCCGCGGGCAAATGCGCGACAGCTTCGATCGTGTCCCAGCTCAAACAGCTCAAGGCCCCAGCGCCAGCCACTGCAAAACCTGCTCCGCCGTTGTAACCCGATGAGCGGCGGTCAATCTGTCATTTATGACAGTAGACCGCCCGTAGTATCTGCGAGAGGCTTGGGCTGAACCCATGTGCTGCAGCGCTGACAGGACCGTCGGCGCAAGGAAGTCGCAGCACCGAGCAGACAAGGATCGTTATGAAAGCCAATGCATTGCGCAAGTCTCTCGCGCCGCCACCCGCGGGTGTTTATCCCTTCGCGGAGCTCCCCCTTCACCTCGGATTTCCGTCTCTGGACGATTTTGAAATCCTCACCAACGACAAAGGCACGGCAAAGGCCGCCGTGGCGCTACGCGAATTCCCCCGTATCAGCCGAATCTGCCGGGTATCGGGGCATTTGCTGCCCTATCGCTGCCGGCATACACGGCAACTGGCGCCTGGTGTGCATGTCTACGACCCACGTTTCTGTGGGCTGCTGCGACACTCCTGCGACCCGAATGTCTTTCTGGACATGAGTGAACTGTGGCTGTGGGCGTTGAAAGACCTGCAAAAGGGCGATTGGCTGTCGATGGACTACGCCGCCACTGAAGACAAACTGCTGCGCCAGTTTGCCTGTCGCTGCGGTTCGTATAACTGTCGGGGCTGGATCACCGGTTACGATGAGTCGCCAAACGCCGACGGCCAGCGGTTTCTACAACGCTGGCGTCGGCAAAGCCACGATTGACGGACTTTATTGCGAGTCGACCGGCCGCAGGCGGTATTGCGGCGGCAATTGCTCGAATCCGCTGATGGTGGTGTTCAGGCTTTTCCAGCGACCGTCCTTGATGCCGTAGATGCAACCGTGGACCGACAGGCTCTGCCCGCGGTGCCAGGCATTTTGCACAATGCTGGTATGAGCGACGTTGGCCACTTGCTGAATCACGTTGAGTTCGCAGAGGCGGTCGACCTGCTCCTCTTCGGTGGCCAGTTTGGCCAGCTCTTCGCGCTTCTCGTAGTAGAGGTCTCGAATCGAACGCAGCCAGCCGTCGATCAAACCGAACTGGCGATCCTGCATCGCGGCGCGCACACCCCCGCAGCCATAATGACCGGTGACGAGAATGTGTTTGACCTTGAGCACATCGACTGCGTACTGAATCACCGACAGGCAGTTCAGGTCGGTGTGCAGCACGACGTTGGCCACATTACGGTGGACGAACAAATCGCCCGGCAACATGCCGACGATCTCGTTGGCCGGCACCCGGGCGTCGGAACAACCGATCCACAGGAACTCCGGTGTCTGTTGGCGGGCCAGCTTGGCGAAGAAGTCAGGATCTTCCTCCTTGATCGCAGCGGCCCAACGCTCGTTGTTATCAATCAGATCTTGTAATTCGTTCATGCAATGAAGCCTCGAGAATGATGCGCTGCTTTGACAGACGACCGCCCGTCGGGGTCACGCGCGAAAATGCAGATGCTCTCCTGATCCGGAACACGGGGCTCCATGCCGGTGGAATTCTCGGTCGCCACGTGGGTCAACCGTAGTAGGGCCTACAGTATGAGGAATTGCCATGAATGATTCACGACGTCCGTACGATGCGGTGCAACCGGAACCCATCGATGACGACGAAGACCGCATGGGCTCGGTGCATGAGCTGGATTTCGATGCCGAAGAACCCGGCGCCAGAATCGGTGACGAACTGCCGGAAAAAGAGCGCGAGCAGCTGATGCCACGCCAGCGCATACGTGAAGCGGGCCTGACCGGTGCCTCGACCGATGACCATCAACCTACCGACGATGACCTGAGCCCGGAAACCCTGATCCGTGAAGACGGCGCCCGGGATGCCCATGAGGCGGGCAATGATAGTCGTGCGGATTGGGACCTGAGCATCGTCGACGAGGACGAAATTGGCGGTGGCAATGGCCTGGATGAGGCGGAACTGGCGCTGCGCGATCCGATGGACGGCAAGCGATAGTTTTTTAGTGCCTGTTCAGCCGCCTTCGCGAGCAAGCCCGCTCCCACAGGGGGAATGCATTCCAAATGTGGGAGCGGGCTTGCTCGCGAAGCTTTTAAGCTCAATCCACCAAAGTACAGGCCATGACCACCGCATCTTCGCGCCCGCCCACCGCCGGGTAGTAATCCCGACGCCGGCCGATCTCGTTGAAACCGTAGCGCTCATACAGCTTGAACGCCGCAGTATTGCTGTCGCGCACTTCCAGGAAACACTCCCGGGCGTCGGCCTTGTAGGCAATCGACATCAAATGCTCAAGCAATGTCAGCCCCAGGCCACGGCCCTGGTTTTCCGGCTTGACCGTAATATTCAGCAGGTGCGCCTCGTCGAGGATGATCTGCACCACACCGTGGCCTACCTGTTGCTGACCTTCGAACATCAGCCAGATCTGATACTTGCCCAGGCCATCGAGAAAAATCCCGCGGGTCCAGGGGTGGCTGTAGGCCGCGTATTCGATTTTCAGTACGGCTTCCAGGTCCGCCTCGGTCATCGGGCGAAACGATACAGCGTCACTCATTCGATTCTTTCCAGCGCGCCATCAGCCGACGCATGGCTTGCCAGACATCAGCCTTACGCTGTGGCTCTTCCATTAATAATTCCAGGCCCGGCACCGCCCAGGCCGAGCCCAGCCCTTCGATCTGCAACTCGCGATTGAACGCCCCGGCATCCGCTTCGCCGGCAAATCGCACGGCGGGCAAGCCGATCAGCCACAAGCAGGCGCAGGGCGTTTCTTCCATCCGCACCGAGAGAAAACCTTGCACGAAGTCGCGAGCCGCTTCCGGGCCTTGATCCATCGTGCCACGCACCAGCAACGGCCAGCGTACCGGTTCGCCGACGATCTGCGGGCTGTCCGGCAGACCGGCGGCGCGCAGCATGTCTTTAAGCAGCAGGTAAGCAGGATCGCGAGTCTGGAAGGGTTCGCCTGTGGGTAACTCCACCAGTAGCAGGCAACGCCCGGCCCGCAGCAATTGCAGGGCGAAACGCGGGGGCGGCACGATCGGCGCCTTGACCGCGACGGGCGCCTCTTCGGCCTCTTCCACCGGTTTGGCACCGGTGCGCGTGCTCGCCAGCGACGGCCGCGGCACCTCGATCTTCACCCGCTCGGCCGGTTTGATCGCCGGTGCCACGGGCGTCTCAGTCACGACAGCGGGCACGACAGGCGCGACCACAACCGGCTCGGGCATCTCCAGCAGCTCGGGCCGGGAAGGCGCAGCAAAGGGCAATTCGGTGCGCGGCAGCCAGTTGACCACCTGCATGGCGGCCAGATAAGCGCGACGACGGGACTCGATAAGCAAAGGTCGGCCACTTGTGGATAACTAAAGTGCGCTGATTCTACCGCCGTTCGCTCAAGATCGCCCGCAGTTGATCGATAGACTTCACCGATAGTCTTTCCACCTGTGAAAAATGGCGACAGCCCGTCCCGAGAGTGAATCGCATTGCCCCCGATGCAGTACAATCGCGGCTTTTAATCGCCAACCAGCCGGCCATTCCGATGATCGAACCCAAGCGCGTCTTGCGCGCCCTCGCTGAACACTGGGCACTTCTGGAGCCACTGTGCGAGCACTTCGACCAAGGCACACTGAGCCTGAACGAACTGCGCACGCAACTGGCCGCCCAGCAACTGGACAGCACGCCGCAGGACATTACCAGCCTGCTGGATGTGTGGATTCGCCTCGACATCCTGGTTCCCGTGGCCAAAAGCCCGAACCGTTTCGAGCTCAATGCGCAGATTCACGACTTCCTCGCCTATCTGCGCCGTGAACATCGTCTGGGCCTGTGCCTGGAGATCGAAGCCTACCTGCGCCACCTCGAGCGCCTGGCCGGCTACATCCAGGACGCCTTCGAGATCCGCGATGGCAACGATCTGGCGCGACAGTTGCGTTTGCTCGACATGCGCGTACGTGACGTACTGAAAAAACTCGACAACGACGAACAGGCACTGGTGGCCGTCGCCGAACGGGCGAAAACCAGCGACCGGCAGATTCCGTTGCGCCAGCGTTACGCGGAAGTACTGGCGACCTGGGACGAATACGTCGAGCCGATGATTGATCTGGTGAACGCCGACGGCGCCTTCGAACAAGGCGTGCGCAAGGTCGAAACCGTCCTGCTGAAGATGCTCTCCGAGCAGCAACGCCTCGGCCACCTGGTTGACGACGACATGCTGCTGCGCACTCATGCGCGCATCCTCGAAATGCAGACCAGCGCCCAGTTGACCTTACGTCATGCCCGCGAGCTGCTGTTACCACTGCGTGAAGAAGCCCGCCGGCACAACGCCGTGACCCGTGGTGCGGCGCTGGCCCTGTCGATGATCCGCCGCAAGGGCATCGACGCCGTGCCGCAGGCGGCGATGCCGATGTTCACCCGCCCGCAAAGCACCTTCCTCGGCAGCGCCAGCCAGGTCGAAGCCTATGTTTACGCCCTGGCGCGTTTCGAACCGAAACCGGCGCGTTTCCCCAAGGCCCACAAAACGCAAAAAGGCGAAGCCCCACGGGCGCCACGCACGGTTCGGGAAATGCTCGAACGCTGCGAGGACGCCCTGCCGATGCCGGACCTGATGACCTGGCTGCTGGAGCAGGAACCGGACGGCGCCACCGACGAATTGCTCTACTGGTTTTCGCGCCTGTCGCGGGAAAAACGCTTCAAGCGCGAGCGTCTGGAACGTCGCGAATACCATACTCACGAGCACCAGGTCAGCCTGCGCTCCTTCGCCCTGCTCTCGGTCAGCGATACCGCCGAGGATTCTGCGAGCACTCCCTATGCATCTTGATCTTTCCGAACTGTCCCAACTGGCACCGATCTTTCGCGAGCTGTTCAAGGGTTACCACGTCAGCCGCCGCGACCCGGAACTGTACGCACAATTGTCGAACTTCCAGGACCAGTACCGCACGTTATTCAAGGCCCTGGGTTTTGAACTGGTCTGTGACACCCGCGGTTTCTACTACTTCGTGCCGGACCTCGCGGCAGCGGCGGTGAACAAGACCGCCCAGCGTCTGGCGCTGTTCACCTTCATCCTCGTCGAACACCTGGCCGATCAGGGCCGCGACCCGATCGCCGTGCTCGACGGCGGCAGCCTGGGGCGCGATGAGTTGCCGTCGCTGCTGGAAAAATACCGCGACCTGTTCATCCAGGCCGAAGTGCAGACCCAGGACGAGCTGGAAGAAAAGATCATGCGCCGTATGACCCAGCTCGGTTTCGCCAGCGAAGAAAACGGCATCTACCGCTTCCTGCCGCCGATGCACCGTTTCCTCGACGTCTGCCTGTCGGTGCAGCAGGACCGCGATCTGGCCGCCAGCCTGCACAGCGTCCTGCCGTTGCCGGTACCGGTGCTGATCGACGAAGACAGCGACGAAAAACTGCTGCAGACCGACGATCCGCTCGACCTCGCTGAGTTTGCGGATGAGAGCGAAGAAGACGCCCTGGCCCGCGCCATTGCCGAAGAACAGGAGCTCGACGCATGAGCAAGGAACGTTACGGCATTCGCCGCTTTGCCCTTTTGAACACCGCCGGCTACAGCCTCGGCCTGTTCCCGCTGGAAGAGCCGCTGTCGGTGTACGGCGCGAACAACCTCGGTAAATCCGCCTCGATCAACGCCTTGCAGTTCCCGATCCTGGCACGCATGTCGGACATGAGCTTCGGCAAGTACAGCCTGGAACAATCCCGGCGCTTCTACTTCGCCTCAGACACCAGCTACATCCTGGTCGAAGTCAACCTGCCCCACGGTCCCCACGTGATCGGTGTGGTCGGGCGCGGCCCGGGCGGCGGTTTCGGTCACCAGTTCTTTGCCTATGCCGGCAAACTGGACCTGGCCCACTATCAGAAAAACGACACCTGCCTGCGCCAGAAAGAACTGTTCACCAACCTTGAACGCGAAGGCCTGAAAGCCTACGAACTCAAGCCGGACGAACTACGCCGTTTGCTGGTCGGTGGCCACACCTCGATTCCGCTGGACTTGACGCTGATCCCACTGCGCTCCACCAGCGAACAAAGCCTGAAGACCTTCCGCGCACTGTTCATCAACCTGCTGCACATGCGCGAAATCACTGCGGCCAAGCTCAAGCAGTTATTCCTTGATGCGTTCGAACACAGCCTGCGTTCCGGCAGCGTCGACTACATCGCCGCGTGCGAAGAAGCGTTCCGCGATGTGCGACGCATGGAACAGGACTACAACTCGCTGGTCGCCGCCGGGCCACTGGTCGAAGCCCTGGCCAACGGCGTGAAGCAACGCGACGTCCTGCGCGGCAAACTGCACCGGATCTCGCCGTTGCTCGATTCGCTGCTGGGCACCTGGTCGGACTACGCCAGTGCGCGCAAGGAAGAGCTGACCATTCAGGCCGAGCACTACCGCAATGAGCAGGATGCCCTGCAAAACGACCAGCGCGGCGGCACTCAGGAACTGATGCGCCTGGAGCGGGAAATCACTGGCATCCAGCGCTGGCTCGGCGAACTGTCGGTGCTCAAGCATCGCTTTGCCCTGATCGATGACGTCAAGGTGCTGGAGCAGCAACTGCTCGCGGCCAAGGATGCCCACGACGAACTCGCCGGTGCGTTGGCGCAATCCCGCCAGTTCAGCGCCGAGGACCTGGAAGAGCGTCTGCGCGACCTGGAAAAACGCCTGAAGTCGGTCAAGCAGCAACTCGACCACGCAGACAACAACAGCTACGCCCGCCTGCGCGAAGAATTCTCGCAGCAAGACGTCGAACGCCTGATGCGCCTGTTCAACAGCGCACTGTTCAGCCTGCCGCTGGGCGAACACGGCATCACCCTTGACGACGATGGCGAGTGGGTCAAATCCGTAGAGCTGATCCTCGACGGATTCAAAGGCGAACGTTTCGAAGTGCCGGGCCTGTCGATCGACATTTCGCACATCGAACCACCGGCCTTGCAGGCCCTGGCTGACCGCGCGGCCCTGCGCGACCAGAAAGAACGCCTGGAGAAAGAACTCAAGCAACTGAAAACCCAGCAAGCCGTGGCTGCCGACCGCGCCGCGAGCAAGACCCAGACCGAAGCCCTGTACCAGCAAGTGCTGGATGCGCAGAAAGCCCTGGAAGATTTCCGCCGCGCGCAAACCCTGAGCGCCGAGGAAGGCGACAAGCTGGAACAGCTTGGACAACTGGAGGCGGCCCAGGACGAATTGAAGCGTTCCAGCGATGCCTTCACCGAGCGCGTCCAGCAACTGTCGGCCAAGCTGCAACTGGTTGGCCGGCAGATCGGCGACATGGAAGCCAAGCAACGCACCCTCGACGACGCCCTGCGCCGCCGCCAATTGTTGCCGGCAGACCTGCCGTTCGGCACGCCATTCATGGACCCGGTCGACGACTCCATGGACAACCTGCTGCCGCTGCTCAATGACTATCAGGACAGTTGGCAAGGCCTGTTGCGGGCCGATGGCCAGATCGAAGCGCTGTACGCTCAGGTGCGCCTCAAAGGCGTGGCCAAGTTCGACAGCGAAGACGATATGGAGCGTCGCCTGCAACTGTTGATCAACGCCTATGCACACCGCACCGACGAAGCCCTGACCCTGGGCAAGGCTCGCCGTGCCGCCGTGACGGACATCGCCCGGACCCTGCGCAACATCCGCAGCGATTACGACAGCCTCGAACACCAACTTGCGCTGTTCAACCGCGAGATCAACAAACGCCAGGTCTCCAACCTGCAAAGCTTCCGCATCGTGCTCGCGCCGAACAAGGAAGCGCTCAAGCACATTGACCAGATCATCCACAGCGCCGGTCAGTACGAGGAAGGCGAAACCCTGTCGGTGTTCGACCTCAGCCAAAGTGCCGAGCAGGACAACAAGAACGAAGAAGCCAAGGAATACCTGGCGCGACTGGTGGCGGCCAACCACAACCAGCTCGGCCTCAAGGACTTGTTCGAACTGGCGTTCGAGATCACCAAGGTCAATGGTCAGCCGGTGATTCACACCGACATCGACGGCGCCGCCTCCAACGGCACCACCATGACCATCAAGGCACTGACCAACATGTATTTGTTGCTGCACTTGATGGACCGTGACCAGGCCGGTCGCGTACGCCTACCGTACTACCTCGACGAGGCGGCGGACATCGATGAGAAGAACCAGGCCGCCTTGCTGGAAACCAGCCTGCAACTGGGCTTCGTACCGATTCTGGCGAGCGTGAAGCCGCAGGTCTGCGCCAGTGTCGCCATCGACCTGGAAGGCGGCAGCGGCCCGGCCGGCATCTACATCGACGAGGCGGACTGGAAGTACATCCGTCGTCACGACCAGGTCAAGGCAACGGTCAACGAACAAGCGGATGAACCGGAGCTGGACGCGGTCTGAGGCTTGAATCGAAGGCAGTAAAAAGGCCGCGATCCAATGGATCGCGGCCTTTTTTATGGGCGCTGAATCAGATTTTCAGTGAGTTCAAGGGCCTCTTCGCGAGCAAGCCCGCTCCCACATTTGATCGTATTTCTTCAGGAACAACCCAGCCCCTGTGGGAGCGGGCTTGCCCGCGAAGGCGCCATCAGAGACGCCAGAAAACTACTTACCGAGGGAAATCTTCGGCGCCCAGCCCAGCCATTCCTCTTCAAATTTGTCGAACAGTGCGAACGTCTGCTCCGGTCGCGCCGGGCTACCCATGCGCTCGCCATCCGGCGTGGCGAAGGCGACACCGCCCTGAATCATCGTTTCCAGGGATTCAGTTCGCACCGTTGCGCCTTTGAACAGGCCGACATCGAAGTCGAAACCGCTGGTGTTCCAGAACCGCGTACCGCTGCGTACCAGTGGCGCGTATTTCGGCTCGATCAGAATATGGATCAACACACGGTCAGCGGTCTCTCCCAGTTCATAACCAGTCACCTTGCCCACTGCTATTTCGCGATACGTCACCGGCACGCCGGCCTTCAGCGAACCTCGACGAGCGGCGCTCAGCACCAGACTCAGTCCCGCTTCCTGCTTGGCCGTTTCCGGCACAGTGGTCAAAGCGACAAAGTTCTTCTGCGGTCCCAGATTCTTCGGCGCCGGTTGCACCTCGATGTATTGCCCGGTTACCAGGGTTTCGAGGTTGGACGTCTTGATCAGGCCCAGTTCAGGCTTGACCACCCAGAACTGACTACCGACCCGGGCGATGCGCTCCGGCACTTCGGTAATCCGCGCGGTCAGCAGCACCGATTGCAGATCCTCGCTGAGATCAACGCCTTCCACCTTGCCGACATCCAGACCTTTGAAACGAATCGGAGTGCCGGTACGCAAGCCATCTGCGCGATCCAGCTTGATCGTGATGACCTCGCCTTTCTGCGTGGCCTCTTCATGGTTGGCGAACAAACGGAAACGTGGCACACGCTTTTGCAACGGGGCTTTGTCTCGCGGGGTCTCGAAGGCAATGCCGCCGGCCATCAAGCTCTGCAACGATTCACTTTTAACCTGGACCCCACCGGTCAGCCCGCCCGTGAGGGTGATGCCGCTGGCGTTCCAGAAGCGCGTCGAGGCGTTGACCAGGCCTTCGTACTCCTTCTCGATGTGCACACCAATGATCAATTGTTTTTTGGTGCGTGAGAACTGATAGCTCTGCACGGAGCCGACTTTAACTTGCTTGTAGAGAACCGGGCTGCCGACTTCCAGCGAGCCGAGATTTTCCGTGAACAACACCAAATGCAGGCCGGGCGCACGCAGATCCAGCGGCGGCGCCTTGGCTCGCGCCACAAACTCCCGTTGTGGTGCCGACCCCTTGTCGCCTGGTCGCACAGCGATGTAGTTGCCTTTGACCAACGCCTCAAGGCCGGTAATCCCCGCCAGGGAAATCGACGGTTTGACCACCCAGAACTGTGTGCCCTCGACCAGGTAATCCTCGGCCAACGGGTCCATCGTCAACTCGGCAGTGGCCCCGGACAGGTCAGGATCGACCTTCAGCGCCTTGAGATTGCCGACCTGAATGCCTTTATACATCACCGGCGTACGACCGGCCTGCAAGCCTTCAAAGTCGCTGAGCTTGACCTTCACCCGGATACCGGCTGCCGCCGCATCGAAGTCTTCATAGAGTCTGAACGGCAGGCTTGGGTCGGTCGGCGGGCTGTCCTTGCGGTTTTCAGGCGTAGCGAACGCAATACCACCGGCGACGATGCTGGCCAGGGACTCGCTGCGCACTTTCACGCCGGACAGGTTGGCGTCGATGCTAATGCCACTGGCATTCCAGAAACGTGTGTGTTTACGCACGAGTTTGGCGTAAGTCGGCTCAATGAAGACCTTGAGCTCGACGGTGCTCTGGTCCTCCGACAGCACGTAGCTCTTGATCTGGCCCACCTTGATCTGTTTGTAGAACACCGGGCTGCCGCGGTTCAACGAACCCAGGCGATCGGCCTTGATGGTCAGGTGCAGACCCGGCTGGGCATCGGAGAGCGGTGGCTCCTGAACCAGGGCCTTGAACTTGCGAACCGGTTCACCCTCACCCGGACTGATCGCAACGTAGTTGCCCGAAACCAGCGTCTCGAGGCCAGTAATACCAGCCAGAGTCACGCTCGGCTTGACCAGCCAGAAACGCGTGCTGGTTCGCAGGTATTGCTCCACATCCTTGTTCATTTCGATGCTGGCGATCACACCTTTGGAACTGCCCTCGTCATCGAGCTTGAGGCTTTTGACTTTGCCGACCGGCATGCCTTTATAGACAACTTCGGTCTTGTTGGCCTGAATGCCTTCGCCACTCTCAAAACGCACCTGAATCTCGATACCGGTCTCGTTATAGGCACGCCAGCCAAGCCAGCCACCGATGATCAAGGCGATCAGGGGCAATACCCAGATGGCAGACCAGTTCGAGGCCGGTCGGGTTTTAGCTACAGGCAAATCAGTCATGGTCGTCGTCCGACTCCGTGTTATCCCAAATCAGTCGGGGATCGAAAGTTACTGCGGCAAGCATCGTCAGAATCACCACAGTGGCGAAAGCGATGGCGCCAAGATTGGCTTCGATGCTGGCAAGCCGCCCAAAACTCACAACCGCCACGAGAATGGCGATCACAAAGATATCCAGCATCGACCAGCGGCCGATGAATTCAATGAAACGGTACATCCAGATACGCTGGCGAGCCGAAAGGGGCTGACGGCGCTGCACGGAAAACAGCAGCAGTGCGATACCCACCAGCTTGAACGTGGGCACCACGATACTGGCGATAAACACCACGGCCGCAATGGGGAACATTCCGTAGTGCATCAACTCGATCACACCGGCCATGATCGTGCTGGGCGCGCCTTTGCCCAGGGAGTTCACGGTCATGATCGGCAACAAATTGGCCGGTATGTAAAGAATGGCAGCGGTAATCAGCAATGCCCAGGTGCGCACCAGGCTATTCGGGCTGCGGGCATGCACCAGCGCTCCGCAGCGCGTACAGACTTGCTCATCGGTATCAGCTTCCTGCCTGTTCAATTCATGACATTCCTTGCAAATCAGAATGCCTGCATCAATCGCCCGCATGGGCATCCTCTCCTGATAACGCTTGCCAGATCTGGTGAGGCGACATCACGACCTCCAGCCAGACTTGAATCAGCAACAAACCAATGAAGCACGCCAGGCCGAGGCCTACGGTGATTGCTGCCATATCTGCCAGTTTGACGATCGCCACCAGCACGCCCATGAAGTAAACCTCGAGCATCCCCCATTCGCGTATGTGGTGATAAATGCGATAGAGCAACAAGCCGTAGCTGCGTCCGACATCAAAACGGATACTCAACAATACGGCCAATTGGCACAGTAGCTTGAGCAGCGGGATCCCCATGCTGCACAGGAACACGACCACTGAAACGCTTTGCATCCCTGTGTCAAAAAGGGCGACAACACCGCTCCAGACAGTGTCCTGCGAAGATTGTCCGAGCAAATTGAGTTGCATGATGGGTAAAAAGTTCGCCGGAATAAACAACAACAGGGCGGCGATAACCAAAGCGAGACTACGCTGTACGACGTTGTAGCGATGGGCATAAAGCTCGTAGCCACAGCGCGGGCACAGGGCTTTTTCGCCATGGGCGAGTTCTGGTTTGCGCATCAGCAGGTCGCACTCATGACAGGCAACCAGGTCTTCTAGCGGTAATTCTGACAGCCCTTGGGCGTCAACCGGATCCGGCATAAAGGCTCTGACTCTGAAGAAGTTGGGCCTATTCTAGTGCCATGGGCTGAAAATAACTGTGCAAAATGTGCAACGGTCAGCGCTGTTTTTTTACGCGCAAAAACAAAACCCCAA
>NZ_AKJM01000009.1 GCF_000282335.1 Pseudomonas sp. GM48 | reverse complement strand
TTTGATCCTGGTCGTACACAGGTTTTGCATTCACTGAAGATCTACTGTGGGAGCGGGCTTGCTCGCGAAGGGGCAGGAACATTCAACATCAACACCCCTGCCTTCTCGATTCAACGATAACGCGGCTATCAAGCCTGACTTTGCCTGGCCTTCAAATTGCGCGCATACCACGGCCGCTGCGGCACCTTGCGGAGCAAATCCTTCAGCTTCTTTTCATCCTCGCCAAAGGTAATGCGCAACGCCAGCTTCATGGTTTCCGGGTCCATTTCCACCGACTTGCCGGCCTGCAACCCCGGCGTGGTGCTGCAACCGTGGGTGACCGGGCCCAGCCAAGGGTCATCGATCTCGACCCAGCGCCCCGGCGCAAACCATTGCACGCCATTGACCTGAAGCCGACTGACCTGCCCCGGATGGAAGCGCTCGTGGGCGCGGAACCAGTCCTCCAGGCGATCATCGATCCAGCCGTGGAAATGCCAGAACACCGGGCTCACATGGGAAGAAAACGGGTCGCCGAGAAAATCGTTTTCCGGCGCAAACCAGCGTGCAGAAAAGTCTGCCGGATCCCGGGCGAACGGCACCGGCTGACCGTTGGACGGATCACGCGGCACCGAAGCCCAGCGCATGTGCAACCAGTCGTGCAAGCCCAGTTCAACCTCCGAACCGAACTGGCCGAGGGTCAGCTGCGACAGATAACGCGGGTCGCGGTAGCGCGATTCCCAGACCTGGAAATTGCTGTGATACGTCTCGCCAGTCTTGATGTCGCTGACCCATTGCGTGTACTCGTCATCGTCCTCGGCCAGCCAGGTCGGCGGCAGCGCTGTGCCGTCGTGATTGTCGAAGTAACGCGCAAAACCGGGCCGGTCCCGCGCCAGTTCCGGCTGTGGCAACGGGAAATGCGTCCAGGACGGCAAGTCCTGCATCGAACGTGCAGTACCGAGCATGTGCCGGTGCATGAAGAAAAAGTCCACGCCCGAACCATTGCGATCCTTGCGCGGGCCACGGGCGTCGCGCTCCCTTTCCCTTGGGCCGGGTTGCCAGCCGATGCCGCGCAAGGCACCGCGCTGGTCTTCGGACAGCTTGTGCCACTTGTCCCGGGAGGCATGCCAGAGCTGGTGGAACAACCGGTGCTCCGGCGAAATCAGCCAGGCCAGAAGGGTCGGATTGAGGCCAGTGCGTTCCCGCGCTTCAGGGAATACCCGTTTGACCGCAATGAAGCGATTGTCCTGGGCCGTCAGCATCAGCGGGCGATTGAGGTCCAGCACGCGCCCACTGAGGCTACCGCTGCCGGCGTTACCGAAACCGGCCCAGACCTCGTCCAGTGTCATGTCGAATTCGTAATCGCAACAGCCGCTGGCGCCAAGCAGGCGCCAACCCAGCTGCTTCGGGTTGGCCCCGGACAGATCGCCGAGCACCCGGTAGCGGGGCTCATCGGTGGAGCGCAAACGTTCGGCGGTGTCGAGGTAACCGACAACGCCACGACCTTTGTGGCCGATGTCGAGAAATACCTCCAGCCCTTCCAGCGGCAAGCCTTCGATACCGGCATCACGACCTTCGAAACGAATCTGCCAGACCCCGCGCAAGGTATCCGCCAGGCGCTGGCCGGCAATATCCGCCACGTCGAACGAGGCTTCGCCGGGGGTGATCGTCGGGTCCGGTTTGCTCAGTTCGCGATGCCCGTAATACGCCGCCGGCACGGCGGCACCGGTCAGCGCCAGACCCGCGAGGAACCATCGTCGAGAAATCGTCATTGCCCTACCTGTGTCAGCCATGGAGCAGGCTTTATCCAAGCTAGAACGTTTGTTGTGCCGCGGAATTTAAGAGCTTCGCGAGCAAGCCCGCTCCCACATTGGAATGCGGTCACCTGTGGGAGCGGGCTTGCTCGCGAAGAGGCCGGCACAAACACCTAAATTCTCAGCCCAGCCACTCGTTCCCCCCAGATAGCAAAGGCCCCCGCGCCTGATCCCCCGACGGCGAACCTGACTGAGACGGCAATGACAAAACCACGTTCGAAAATGGCTCTTTTCATCGGCCTGCCGCTGGCCCTGGCGATCAGTGCCGGTGCCGGCTTCGCGGTCTGGGATTATGGGTTCAGGGACAACCCCGGCTACCCGGTCAAGGTAATGAAACAGGCCGATCAACTGCAGGAACGCATCCTCTCGTTCGACAGCCACATCACCGTGCCCATGGATTTCGGTACCGCCGGCAACGAAGCCGACAAGAATGGCGAAGGCCAGTTCGACCTGGTCAAGACCGGACGCGGGCGCCTGTCCGGCGCGGCGCTGACGATTTTCGGCTGGCCGGAAATCTGGAACGGCCCCAATGCGCCCCATCGCCCCACCGCCGGTTTCGTCGACGAGGCCCGACACGAGCAGGAAACCCGCTACAAGATCATCAGCGCGATGGTGCGTGACTTCCCCAATCAAGTGGCCATCGCCTACACCCCCGACGACTTCCGTCGCCTGCACGGCGAGGGCAAGTTCGCGGTCTTCATCAGCATGCTCAACGCCTACCCGCTGGGCAATGACCTCAACGCCCTGGACAAGTGGGCAGCGCGAGGCATGCGCATGTTCGGCTTCAGCTACGTGGGCAATAACGCCTGGGCCGACTCGTCGCGGCCACTGCCGTTTTTCAATGACTCGCGGGATGCGCTGGGCGGGCTGTCGGACATCGGCAAGCAAGCGGTGCATCGCCTCAACGACCTGGGCGTGATCATCGATGTGTCGCAGATGTCGACCAAGGCCCTGGAGCAAGTCGCGCAACTGAGCCGCACGCCGATGGTGGCGTCGCACTCGGCACCGCGAGCGCTGGTGGACATCCCGCGCAACCTCAGCGACCCGGAAATGCAGCTGATCAAGAACAGCGGCGGCGTGGTGCAGATTGTCGGTTTCCCGACTTACATCCGCCCGCTGAGCCAGGCCACCCAGGACAAGCTCAACGCCCTGCGCGCGCGCTTCGACCTGCAACCGTTGCAAGGTCTGGAGATGGCCTTGATGCCCGGCGACCCAGTGATCACCGTCTGGCCCGAGCAGCGTTTCGGCGAGTACGCCAGCCAGCTCTATTCGATCCTCGACGAAGAACCCAAGGCCAGTCTCAAGGACTACGGCGATGCAATCGATTACGCCGTGAAGAAAATCGGCATCGACCACGTCGGCATCAGTTCCGACTTCAACGACGGCGGCGGCCTCGACGGCTGGAAAGACGTCAGCGAAGCCCGCAACGTGACTGCCGAACTGATCAGCCGCGGCTACAGTGAAGCCGACATCGCCAAGCTCTGGGGCGGCAACTTCCTGCGGGTCTGGGACCAGGTACAAAAGTCCTCCCGCCCCGTGGTCCAGAACTGATTTTTTCCTTTTGCCAAAGCGAACCGAATCCATGACCAACCGTCGTTCATTCCTCAAGCAGGCCGGCATCCTGGCGGCCGGCATTCCCCTGGCCTCGACCGTGAACCTGCCGGCACTGGCCGCCGCCCCGGCGCCCTTGCCCAAGGACAAATGGGAGCAGTTGCGCCAACTGTTCACGCAAGACCCCAACTACCTGCATTTCGCCAACTTTTTGGTAACTTCGCACCCACGTCCGGTGTGTGAAGCCATTGAAATGCACCGCGCCAACCTCGACCGCAACCCGGGCCTGGCCATGGACTGGCATCGCGGTGAAACCGAACGCCGCGAAGAAGAGGTGCGCGTCTGGGCCGGGCGCTATTTGAAAGCCAAACCGTCGCAGATCGCCCTGACCGGCAGCACCACCGAAGGCCTGGCGATGATTTACGCCGGCATCCACGTGCGCCCTGACCAGGAAATCCTCACCAGCGAACACGAACACTACGCCGCCAATAGCGTGTTCGAGTTCCGCACCCAGAAGGACGGCACCCAGGTTCGTAAAATCCGACTGTTCGAAGACCCGTACAAAGTCTCGACCGCCGAAGTGCTGGCCGTGATTGAGAAAAACATTCGCCCCGAAACCCGAGTGCTCGGAATGACCTGGGTGCACTCCGGCAGCGGCGTGAAGTTGCCCATCGGCGAGATCGGCAAACTGGTGGAAGAAAAAAACCGTGGCCGCGCCGACAAGGACCGCATCCTGTTCGTGGTGGACGGCGTCCACGGCTTCGGCGTGGAAAACCTCGACTTCCCCGACATGCACTGTGATTTCTTCATCGCCGGCACCCATAAATGGATGTTCGGCCCACGGGGCACCGGGATCATCTGCGCCCGTTCCGACGAGCTCAAGGACGTGACCCCGACCATCCCGACCTTCTCCGAAGCCACGCAGTTTTCCACCGTGATGACCTACGGCGGCTACCACTCGTTCGAACACCGCTGGGCGCTGACCGAAGCCTTCAAATTGCACCTGGAACTGGGCAAGGCCGAGGTCGCGACGCGCATTCACGACATCAACAGCTACCTGAAAAAACGCTTGCAGGCGCACCCGTCGGTGGAGCTGGTCACGCCGCTGTCACCGGAGTATTCCGCCGGTTTCACCTTCTTCCGCATCAAGAACCAGGACTGCGAAGAAGTCGCCAATTTCCTGATGGACCAGCGCGTGGTGTGTGACGCCGTCGACCGCGATGTCGGGCCGATCATTCGTGTGTCGCCGGGGCTACTCAATACCGAAGCGCACATCGACAGATTGATGGAGCTGATGGCCAGCAAACTCTGAACCGCCGACTCCCCTTAGCGAGAAGCCTTATGAAAAACACCCTCTACAGGTGGCGCGCCAAACGCCTGGGCACCCTGATGCTGCTGGCATTGCTCGGCAGCGCCGTGCCGAGCCTCGCCCAGGCGTACACCGCGCCGTTGCCGGGCAAGGTCTTTAAAGACTGCCGTAATTGCCCGGAAATGGTGGTGCTGCCCGCCGGCACATTCACCATGGGCACCCCGGAAGACGAGGTTGGCCGCGAGCCAGATGAAGGCCCGATGCATGATGTGACGTTCACCCAACCGTTCGCCATGAGCCGTTACCAGATCACCGCCGCTGAATGGGACCAGTACCTCAAGGAAACCGGGACCACCCTGCCCGATGGCGACACCCGCCCCGGCCGCGAGTGCATCAACAGCAAGCCGCGCTACCCACAAAGTCCGCGCCAGCCCGCGGTGTGCATGAACTTCGCCGAAGTCTCGGCGTATGTCGCCTGGCTGTCGCTGAAAACCGGCCAGCACTACCACATCGTCAGCGAGGCCCAACGCGAGTACGCGGCCCGTGCCGGGTCATCGGGACCGTTCCCCTTCCCGTTCGACCCCGGCACCGAATACAGCATCGCTACCCACGCCAACACTTACGGCCCGACCGATGGCTACAGCTATTCCTCACCGGTCGGCAGCTACCCACCCAACGCCTTTGGCCTGTACGACATGCACGGCAACGTCTATGAGTGGATCGCCGACTGCTACCACCCGGACTATGTCGGCGCGCCCACCGACGGCAGTGCCTGGACCGAGCCCAACTGCGACACCCTGCGCATCCGTGGCAACGACTGGGGCGAAGCACCGGTGTTTTCCCGTTCGGGCAACCGCAATGACATCGACCCACAGACCCGTGGCGACTGGATCGGTTTCCGTGTAGTCCGCACTCTCTAACCTCCCCCCTAACCCTTGTGGGAGCGGGCTTGCTCGCGAAGGCGTCGTGTCAGCCAACATCAACTTTTCTGATCCACCGCTTTCGCGAGCAAGCCCGCTCCCACAGGTTTTGTGTCGCCCACCATTTAAATAAAGCCCTCCATCAGACGTTCTACTGGGTATCTGCCTTACGACCCAAGGAACTGCTTGCCATGACCCAGCCCACCCGAGGCGCCATCGGCGAATTACTGGCCCTGTTGAAACCGTTTCGACTGATCGTTGCCACGTCCATTGTCCTGGGCATGGTCGGCGGCCTGAGCGTGACGGTACTCCTGGCCACCATCAACAACGCGCTGCATTCGCCGGACGGCCTGACCCAAGGCGTGGTCGCGCTGTTCGGCGGCCTGTGCCTGCTGGCCCTGGGCAGTTCGATCGGCTCGGACATCGGCACCAACTACGTCGGCCAGCACATCATCGCCAGGCTGCGCAAAGAGCTTGGGGAAAAAGTACTCTCGGCGCCCATCGAACAGATCGAACGCTATCGCAGCCACCGCTTGATCCCGGTGCTGACCCACGACGTCGACACCATCAGCGACTTCGCCTTCGCCTTCGCGCCGCTGGCGATTTCCCTGACCGTGACCCTCGGCTGCATGGGTTACCTGGCGATGTTGTCGTGGCCGATGTTCCTGATAATGGTGGTGGCGATTGCCATCGGCACCGGCATCCAGTTCTACGCGCAGGGCAAGGGCATCCAGGGTTTCATGGCCGCCCGTGACGCCGAAGACGATTTGCAAAAGCATTACAACGCCATTGCCGGCGGCGCCAAGGAGTTGCGCATCCACCGCCCGCGGCGCCAGCGCATGTTCGTCAAGGGCATCCAGGGCACCGCCGATTTCATCTGCAACACCCAGGTGCGTTCGATCAACACCTTCGTGATCGCCAAGACCCTGGGTTCGATGCTGTTCTTCGTGGTCATCGGCCTGGCGCTGGCCCTGCAATCGTTCTGGCCCAGCGCCGACAAAGCGGTGATGAGCGGCTTCGTGTTGGTGTTGCTGTACATGAAAGGCCCGATTGAACACCTGGTCAGCACCTTGCCGATCGTGAGTCGGGCGCGCATTGCCTTGCGCCGCATTGCCGATCTGTCGAGCCGCTTTTCCTCGCCCGAGCCGCACCTGTTGCTCAACGACAACGGCATCCAGCCGACCGTGGTCAACCGTCTGCAACTGGACAACGTCAGCTACGCCTTCCCCGCCGCACCGGGCAGCGACGCATTTCGCCTGGGCCCGGTGAACCTGACTATCGAGCAAGGCGAGATCATTTTCATCGTCGGCGAAAACGGCTGCGGCAAGACCACGCTGATCAAGTTGCTGCTGGGCCTGTACGCGCCGCAACACGGTGAAATCCTGCTCAACGGCCAGGGCATCGATGCGCAGAACCGTGACGACTACCGCCAACTCTTCACCACAATCTTTGCCGACTACTACCTGTTCGATGACGTAGTGCAGGGCGACCAACACATCCCCGAAGACGCCAATAAATACCTGCAACGCCTGGAGATTGCACACAAGGTCAGCGTCCAGGACGGCAGCTTCACCACCACCGACCTGTCCACCGGCCAGCGCAAGCGCCTGGCGCTGGTCAATGCCTGGCTGGAAGAACGCCCGGTACTGGTGTTCGACGAATGGGCCGCCGACCAGGACCCGACCTTCCGCCGCATCTTCTACACCGAGCTGCTGCCGGACCTCAAACGCCTGGGCAAAACCATCATCGTCATCTCCCACGATGACCGCTATTTCGACATGGCCGATCAACTGGTGCGCATGGAATCGGGCCGGGTCGTCACCGAGCGCACAACCGTCTGAGTGCCGTTGCCGCACGCAAATCATTGTTTTTTGAAGTTTGTTTTCCGGTTTAGCCAAAGTGGTACGTCTAATAATAATTATCATTAACTAAAAAACTGCACACACCATTCTGGAGCGATTCGAGCAATGCAAAGCCCTACTCTGTCCCGCGCACCCTTGGCATTAGCCATCGAACGGCAAAGGAAATTCCGAACGCTCGTGCCGGGCGCACTGTTGACCCTGTTGCTGCTGGGCACTTCCCGGGTCGAGGCAGCCCCGGTGAACGTCAATGTGCCGGCTCAGGCGCTGGCCAGTGCATTGCGCCAACTGGGCCAGCAGACCAATCTGCAGATTCTCTACAGCCAGGACATGGTCAACGGCATCAAGTCCACGGCGGTGTCCGGCAACATGGAACCGGAACAGGCACTGAAAACCTTGCTGCTGGGGAGCGGCATCAATTTTCAGTTGAATGGCAACACGGTGTCGCTGCTGCCATCGGCCGGTGACTCCAGTGCGCTGCAACTGGGTGCAACGTCCATCACCGGCGTGGCGCTGGGGCCGACCACCGAAGGCTCGCACTCCTACACCAGCGATGAAGTGACCATCGGCAAAGGCAACATCAAGGTCAAGGACATCCCGCAGTCGGTGTCCGTCGTCACGCGCCAGCGCATGGACGACCAGAACCTGAACAGCCTGCAGGACGCCCTGCGCCAGGTCACCGGCGTGACCGTCAAGACCTACAACTCCGGCTCCAGCCTCAACGATATCTTTATGCGCGGCTTCCTCGTTGACCAGGTGCAGGTCGACGGCGTCTCGCAACCCACCGGCCAGGGCGACATGGCCACCAGTTTCGACCTGGCGATGTACGACCGCATCGAAGTGCTGCGCGGCCCGTCGGGCCTGTACCAGGGCGCGGGTGAACCCGGCGGTACGATCAACGTGGTGCGCAAGCGCGCCCTGAGCAAATTCGCCCTCGGTGGCGAACTGGCCGCAGGCTCCTACGATCGCTACCGCTCTTCGGTGGACGTCACCGGCCCGTTGAATGACCAGGGCACCGTGCGAGGTCGTTTCATCACCGCTTACGAGAACAACCAGTCCTTCGTCGACCACGCGCAGAACGAACGCCCGATGGTCTACGGTCGCCTGGAGTTCGACCTCGACCCGGTCACCACCCTGTCGGTCGGCGGTGCTTACCAGAAGAACAACTCCACCCCGGCCTTCGGCTTGCCGGCCTACGCCGACGGCTCATTGCTCGACGTTCCGCGCTCGACCTTCGTCGACGCCAAATGGAACACCCTCAACGAAAAAGTCTGGGAAACCTTCGCCGAACTCGATCACGAACTGGACAACGGCGGTCAGTTCAAGACCACCCTGACCTACCGCGACGCCGAAACCCCGGAGCGTAACTTCACCTGGGCCGACGGCGCGGTCGACCCGGCCACCGGTGACAGCTGGGCCGTGGCGTACGACTACTACACCCACATCAAGACCATCGGTGTCGACAGCTTCGTCACCACGCCATTCGAATTCGCCAATCGCCGGCACGAGTTCACCCTCGGCGCCGAGTACCAGCACCTGGACAGGGACTTCACCTACGGCGGCGGCGAGTACTTCCCGATCAACGTGTGGGATCCGGGCAGCATCGACATTCCCCGCAACGACTATGCGCACGTCAACGGCAACTGGTCCAAGTCCGATCAGTACGGCCTCTACACCCGCGCCAAGTTCAACGTCACCGACTGGCTCGATGTCCTCGGCGGCAGCCGCGTAACCTGGTACGAAAGCGACGCGAAGAATGCCAACGCCTTCTTCAACAACTTCGGCGAAGCCCACACCAGCATCAACCGCAAGGTCGTGCCGTACGGCGCCGTCATCGGCAAGATCACCCCGGAACTGTCGACCTACTTCAGCTACACCGGTGTGTTCAAACCGCAGAGCGAAATCGGAACAGACGGCCAGCCGGTCGGCCCGCGCGAAGGCAAGCAGTACGAGATTGGCCTCAAGCGCGAATTCTACGACGGACGCCTGAACGCCAGCATCGCAGCCTTTCGCATCTACGATGAAAACCGCGCCGAATACGACAACACCTCCGGTGCCTACATGACCGAGGGCAAGGCCCGCAGCGAGGGCTGGGAAACCGAGCTGAGCGGCAACCTGACCGAGAACTGGAGCATCGTCACCGGTTATGCCTACACCTCCACCAAGTTCCTGGACGGCGATCAGGCCAACAAAGGCAAGACCTTCAGCACCATCACGCCCAAGCACAACTACAACTTGTGGACCAAATATGAGTTCACCGACGGACCGCTCAAGAATTTCAGCGTCGGCGGCGGCGTGCGTGCCGTCAGCGAAACTTACTTCCAGCGTGATGTGAAGTTCAGACAAGGCGGCTTTGCCATCGCCACGGCGCAGGTCGGCTACAAATTCAACGAAAACCTGTCGTCGACACTGACCGCCAACAACCTGTTCGACCGCAAGTACTACGACCGCGTCGATGCCTCCTGGGGCACCAACTTCTATGGCGACCCGCGCACACTGACCCTGAGCCTGCGCGCGCAGTACTGATGGCTGACAGCCTCATCTGCAACAAAAAACCGGGCCCCTGTAGGAGCGAGCTTGCTCGCGATGGTCGTTAACGATAACGCGTGTTTACTGGATAAACGCAGCGTTCTTGAGTCCATCGCGAGCAAGCTCGCTCCTACAGTGGTCCGGTTGTGTTTTCGGCTTCCGAAAACAGTCTGGGCCTGATTTGCTTCAGGATTCGACCTGACGATCGTGCGCGGCGGCCCTGAGTTGCTCGGTATCGACGCGGACAAAAGTGGAATCCCCGACAGCAGTCAGAACATCCCCGGCGAAGACCTCACAAATGACGCGACTTTTGCGCCCGACATCGCCCTCGACTTTTGCACGCAGTGTCAGGCGCACCCCCATCGGGGTGGGCTTGATGAACTTGATACCCAGGTTACCGGTGACACAGTTGATGTGGGGCAAGCTGCCCACTTCGCGCTGTTCTACCCGATAGTGATAAGCCATCGCTGCCCAGTTGGAGTGGCAGTCCACCAGCATCGCGATCAAACCGCCGTAAACCAGATCCGGCCAGCCGCAATACTTGTCATCGGGCAAATGCTCCGCCATGACATGCACCCCGTCTTCATGCCAGAAGCTCTTGATGTGCAGCCCGTGCGGATTTTGGCTACCGCAGCCATAACAAACGCCTTCAGGCGCAGCGATGTCTTGAAGCGAAGTGTTCTGCGTGGTCATACCGTGTTCATCCTTAATACCGGGGGCGAATCGTCGTGGTTCAAAGCAGACCGGGTCGCTTCGGTGCGCAACGGCTGATCAATAAGGAGGAGATGCTTTCACCTTTCCCAGCGGGAGCGAGCGGCGGGCGGCATCGGACCGTAGTGATCATACACAGCCGTTACTGGGCGAAAAAGTCGGTTAGGCACTTCAAGAGCACTGTCCCATTGTCTATGGGGCATCCACCAGTGACTTCATATGCGTCGCAAAATCATCCTGTATCGGCCGGAACCCGCAGCGAAGGTAAAAGGCAGCGCCCTCGGGTGTGTCCGTGGACAGTCGTACAACGCGGAAATGCCCGGACGCCAGTTCCAGCAGTTGCTGTACCAACGCTTTACCCACGTTCTGGCCCCTTGATGCACGTGCGACGTAGACCCGCCGTAAGCGCCCTGTATCCGGTTCGGCAAACGGGTCGGAGGAAAGACCTCCGAGGGCAATCAGCCGCCCGTTGCGAAACACCCCCAAAAGGCACTCACCCTGCTGATCGAACCGATTGGCCCCGCTTTCCCATTCCGCAATCAACCGGGTGAGGAACCTGAAGCCTTCTGCAACGGCCTCGGCTTCCAGTTCGCAGATTTGTGGCGTGAGCCCGGAGATTTTACATATCACCAATTCATTCATTGACGTGACTATGTTCTGGCTGCTGCCTGGCTTGTCTGCACGGGTCACTTTAAGTCTGAGGCTCGCTCTGGAGCGTTTACGGGTGTGCACAGCTCAACCAACGTTCCATCCGGGCATCGAACGTAAGACACGGTTTGCCCCCAGGGCTTGGTAGTCGGGGCAGCGATTTCGCTAGCGCCTGCTTGAATCGCTTTGGCATGGGCCACAGGGACATTCTCGGTCACCAGCCCGACTTCGATGCCTAACGGTTTGAGAGATGAGTGCGCGGAGACATGGCCGGTGCTGAAGTTCGATGCGGCCAGTTCATCGGCAACGAATGCCAGTGCGGTTTCGCCGGTTTCGAGCTCGCCATAGGTGCCGGACTCATGGATGAAGCGAACACTGAGGCCGAAGGCCGCCGAGAAGAACTTGAGTGAAGCTTCTACATCCTTGACGTAGATGATCAGGTAGCCAAATTTCATGAACGAACATTCCTTGTCGTGTCTATCGGGTGGTGAATCTAGCAGCTTATAGTTAAGTGTCGAGTGACTGCTTTGGGGGGTGGTTTCAACCGGCGATGAAATACCCTAAAGATCAAGGGTATTCCTGCCGAGCATGCAACACGCTCAATATCTCGATTCAAACCATCACTCAACCAGCATCCTGCTTGTTGTGCTTTACCTCGATGAGGGCTCGCATTTCAGCCATCACCTGATCGTGCGAGACATTCGGGCGTGGATCGTCAAGCGAAGATTGCACCTTGGCGCTGAACCAACGGTTATGGCTGGCGGCCTGCGCTTCGGTCTCAAACTCTAAAACGATGAGGGGAAAATCGGCGCTCATAATGACCTCCAGAGCCGCTGTCATCATTGACAATGATGAGTGTCATTGGCTTACCCGACCAATGCGTAACGTCAGATCGTAAGGGCTGTACTTCCGAGGACCAACCGCAAACTTGCGTAGGATTTTTCTTGCCGATTCCAAAAGACTTCAACGCTCTCTGACAAGGCAAAACAGCAGGTTAAAAACCACTTGGCAGTGCTTGTTTAAGAAGCCTGTAGGTTACTTCGTGAAAGCCACAACGCCTTGCGCCGTTGCCTACAGGTACGCCAGAATCCGCCGGCTTGTGCGCCTTGGGGGTCGTCGGTAACTTGATTCGGGTCACTGATTTCCAGTGATCGGGTTTAGTAGCCCGGCCAAGGTAAGAGCGGTCGCATGAGTATCATCAGTCAGGTATTCGCCTGTGCTTGATGGTGGCTGTGCGCATGGCGTCCTCGGGCGCGCCGGTTTTTGCTTACCTCACCGGTCTACTAACTTGCGCACAGCTGCCACCCCTTCGTTTAGTAGCGAACTGGTGCGGCCCTCTTTAAAGGTAAGTATCTATGTTCAAGGTTACTCCAAATCCGCCGGACACCGACCCGGCCGCCCCACATGAAAGCCCCGACTCAAAACAGTCCCACGAAACCGCCGAGTGCGCCTTCGATCCAGGCCCCAACATCATGGCCACCCCGCGCACACCCAGCACGATGTTCATCGTCAACCCCGAACTCAGTACCGAAACCCTGCTGGTGCACGCCTGTGAGTCACTGGCGTCGGCCAATGTTATGGCTAACGATCTGGTGGATCATTTGCAAGGGACGAGCCGCAATGCGCTGTTGGGGATTGCGCAGGTGATCATGCTCGGGGAACTGGCGGTGAATCGGGCGCTGGATCAGCTTGATCCGCCCTGACCACATTTCCCAGATCACCGATAGACCTGTGGGAGCGGGCTTGCTCGCGAAGGCGGCGTGTCAGGCAACTTATGTGTCGGCTGAAATATCGCTTTCGCGAGCAAGCCCGCTCCCACAGGGGTACGACGTCGCTGATCACTAATATGTCAGGCCAAACTCTCGCTGATCTGCGCCGCCAGTTGCGCCAGCATCCCCGGTACCTCCTGGACCATCTCGCCCATGCGCGCAAAGTCGTGGGTCATGCCGGCCTTCACGTCCAGCACCAACGGCTGCCCCGCCGCACGCAGTTTCTCGGCCCAGGCCAGGCCCTCGTCCAGCAACGGGTCGTACTCGGCCAGCCACAGGACGGTGGGCGTCAGACTTTGCAAACGCTCGGCGTACAGCGGCGAAAAACGCCAGTCGGCACGGTCCGCCTCGCTGCGTTGGTACTGCTGGTAAAACCATTCCAGCGTGGTGGCTTCCAGCAGATAACCTTCGGAGAATCGCTCCAGGGACGGGCGCTTTGTTACAGCGTCGATCACCGGGTACAGCAGCACTTGCAGACGCGGCACAAGCGGCCATCCCAACGGGTCCCGGGCAATGGCGATACACAGCGATGCCACCAGGCTGCCGCCGACGCTATCCCCCGCCAGCGCGATTCGCCTCGCGTCCAGCCCCAACGCTTTGGCTCCGGTAATGGCGAGCCAACGCGTGATGTCTTCGGCGTCGTTGTAAGCAGTCGGAAACCGGTGCTCAGGCGCCAGGCGATAATCCGCCGACAACACGGCAAACTCCCCCGCCAGTGCCAGGCGCCGGCACAGGGTGTCGTGGGAATCGAGGCTGCCCACCACGTAACCGCCGCCATGGAAGTACAACAACACCGGACGCTGCTCGCTGCCCGATTGCGGTTTGGCGAACAGCCGCGCGTTGAGCCAATGCCCGTCTCGCGCAGGAATGCTGACCGCCGTTACCGTCAATGCACCCGTCGGTGCCTCATCGAGCAACTGCGAAGTCTGTTCGAATTGCTGCCGCGCTTCGCCAGGAGTCAGTTCGTGCATGGGTTGGCTTTTGCCGTTGAGGCGGCCGAACTCGGCCAGCTCTAGAAATCCTTCGATGTCCGGGTGCAGTGGCATGGGCGGTAGTCTCCAAAAATAAACAGGCTCACCGTGGTAAACGAACCGGGAGGGATGTTCATTAGGGCTCAATGAAGACCCTCCCAAGCCGAACGAAAACCTGTGGCGAGGGAGCTTGCTCCCGCTCGGCTGCGAAGCAGTCGCAAACCCGCACAAAGCGGTATGCCTGAAGAACCGCGACGGCCGGTTTTGGGGCCGCTTCGCGACCCAGCGGGAGCAAGCTCCCTCGCCACAGAGAAGCTGCCTCACCACTGGCAAGCTCCCTCGCCACAGATGATCAGCTTTGTGGCACCACCTCGCGGCCAAGCAGCGCCACCACCGCATCCAGACACTCATCCTGCTGCAGGATATCGAAGTGGCCGGACGTCACTGTTTGCACCTTGCGCAGCCGTGGTCGCTGGCGCTCGAGGGTCGCGCGTTCGGCCGTCGGGTTGCCATCGGCCCACCAGCAATGCAGCCCGGCTTGCGGAATCGGCAGGGTTTCGACCTGCCGCGACAGCGCCTTCAAGCGTGTGCTGACCATGAACGTCTGGGCCAACTCGTCGGCACCGAGCAGCGCGTAACCGCTGACCTGATCGCTTTCACCGTCGATCACCGCACGAATGATCCGCGCCACGGCATCGTGGTCCCCCGCCGACTCGGTACTCAACGCCCGGGCGATCACCTCGCCATCCATGCCCAAGGTTGCACCAAGGAACTCGACCAGATCCACACGCCACTCATCCGCAGTGGCGACGGCATTGGCCTGGGTCGGCACAAAGCTGTCCACCAGTCCGAGGAACGCCACTCGCTGGCCCTGCTGTTCGAACAAGTCACTCACCATCAACGCCAACGCCCCGCCCAGCGACCAGCCCAACAGGTGGTACGGCCCTTGAGGCTGTTTGCCGCGAATAGCCTCGACGTAATCACGGGCCATCTGCGAAAGCGACGAGTCATGCCACTGCCGGTCGAGCAACATCCGGCATTGCACGCCGTACACCGTGCGCTGACCTTCCAGACGCCGGGCCAACGGTTCGTAGTCGAACACCGTGCCGAAACCGGCGTGCAGGCAGAACAGCGGCGGTTGATCGTCCACCGCCTGATTGAGCAGCAACAGCGGTTGTGGACTCTGGTGCACGGGTTGCTCATCGACACCGGACAACCCGGCAATCGTCGGCTTGGCCATCATGTCGCGCAGTTTCAGCTGGAAGTCCGGCTGATTCAGGGCACGCACTTTCGAGATCACCTTGAGGGTGCGCAGCGAATCTCCGCCCAACTCGAAGAAGTTGTCGGTAATGCCGACCTTCTCGATGCCCAGCACCTGTTGCCAGATGTCCGCCAACGCCCATTCCAGCGGCGTGCGCGGGGTCACGTAGTCGCGACCGGTGAAGGCAGGATCCGGTAGAGCCTTGCGGTCGAGTTTGCCGTTGGGGGTCAGCGGGAAACGTGGCAGCACCACGACCTGCGTCGGCACCATGTAGTCGGGCAGGCTTTCGCGCAATGCCACCTGGCAACGCGGGCCGAGGCCATCGTCTTGCGCCGCCACCACATAGCCCACCAGTTGCGGCCCCTGGCCGTTGTCCCGCACCAGCACCAGCGCATCGTTGACCCCGGCCTGCTCGCGCAAGCGGGCTTCGATTTCCCCCAGTTCGATGCGGAAGCCGCGCACCTTGACCTGATGGTCGATACGCCCGACATAATCGAACACACCATCTTCGCGACGGCGCACCAGGTCACCGGTACGGTACAGGCGCCCGCCCTCGGCGCTGAACGGATCGGCAACGAAGCGCTCGGCGCTTTGCCACGGGTGACGATGGTAGCCGCGCGCGACACCCCGTCCGCCGATGTACAGCTCACCGACGATGCCCACCGGCAGCGGATTGAGGTCCATGTCCAGCACGTGCAGGCTGCGACTGCCGACGCCTTGGCCAATCGGTGCGTACATCGCCTGGCAGTGGCCGTCGGCGGCGATTTTCCACAGCAACGGCGTAACCACGGTTTCCGTCGGGCCGTAGCCGTTGACCAGGTATTGCGGCTTGAGTGTGTGCTTGACTCGCTCGAACGTGGCGTCCGGCACCGCATCGCCACCGAAGCAATAGATGCGCACCGGTGGCGGTTCACCGCCCTGCAGTTCGGCGTGCTCGGCCAGTTGCAGCAGGTACGCCGGCGGGAAGCAAGCGACGCTGATGCGCTGGCGATGCAGCACGGCCAGGGTCTGTTCGGCGGTCCACAAGGTGTTGTCACGAATGACCAGGGTCGAGCCGCTGACCAGCGCGGTGATCCAGCGTTCATGGGCGCCATCGAAGGCGAACGACATGAAATGCAGTTCGCGATTGTCCGGGTCCATTTCGTACAGCTCGGCGATGGCTTGCACGTGCATGCTCAACGGCCCATGGGCCACGGCGACGCTTTTCGGTTTGCCGGTCGAACCGGAGGTGTAGATCAGGTAGGCCAGTTGCTCGGCGTGCACAGCACGTTGCGGTGCCGACACCTCGACGTCGAGATTCAATCGGTCCACCGCGACCATCGCCGTACCCGGATTCAACTGCGCTGTTTCGCGCAGCCGTTCCTGGGTCAACAGCAGGCGCATGTCGCTGTCGGCCATCATGTAGCGCAGGCGTTCCTGCGGGTATTGCGGATCCAGCGGCACATACGCGGCGCCGCACTTCATCACCGCCAGCAGCGACACCACCAGCTCCAGCGAACGCTCCATGAACACGCCAATCACGTCTTCGGCCTGCACGCCTTGTTCCAGCAGGTGCACCGCCAAAGCATCGGAACGACGGTCCAGTTCGGCGTAGCTCAAGTGCTCGGCGTCGCGGTCGGCATAGCTGAGGACCAGCGCCGTGTGATCCGGTTGCAGTCGCGCACGCTGACGGATCAGCTCGTGCACCGGTGTCTCGTCACCGTCCGCCAGCATCGGCCGTTCGCCGTCCAGTGCCCGGCCTTCGTCCAGAGTCAGCAGGCCCAGCTCGCCGACGGCACGCCCGGCGTCTTCACACAGGCGCTGCATCAGGCTTTCCATGTGGCTGCGCAGGGTTTCGACGGTCGCCAGATCGAACTGATCGCGCTGGTGCATGTACTCGATGCGCAGCCCTTCATCGAGGCTGATCATCAGGTCCATGGCGAAGCTGGTCAGGCCGAAGTCGGAGACATCTTCGAAACGCAGCGAGTCGCCGTTCCACTCGCGCAGGGTGCGATCCACCGGCTGGTTTTCGAAGACGATGATGCTGTCGAACAACGACTGCCCGCCCTGCCCGGCCCAGCGCTGGATATCACTGAGCGGGGTTTGCTGGAAGTCGCGGATGTCGAGGTTGCAGGCCTGGATTTCACGCAGCCAGTCACCGACGCTCGCGTCGGTGGGCACCGTGTTGACCACCGGCAAGGTGTTGATGAACAGCCCGAGCATGTTCTCCGAGCCGTTAAGGGTTTCCGGACGCCCGGAAACGGTGGCGCCGAACGTCACCGTACGCTGGCCGGTGTAGCGCTGCAACAGCAGCAACCACGCGGCTTGCACCAAGGTGTTGAGCGTCACCTGTTGTTGCTGGGCAAACGCCTGCAAGCGAGCGGTCTGACTCGCATTGAGGTGCGTGTAGATCGCGTGATAACCGGTTTGCGGTGCCTTGACCGGCAAGGCGCGGGCCAAATGCGTGGCGCCTTCCAGATTGTGAAGCTTGCCCTTCCAGAACGTCTCGCTGGCTTCGGCGACTTGCTGGCCGAGCCAGTCGATGTAATCGCGATAGGCGGCCACCGGTTCCTGCGGGTCGCCGCTGTAATGACGCAACACTTCACCGATCAGGCGCGACACGCTCCAGCCGTCCATGAGGATATGGTGGTAGGTCCAGATCAGGCGATAGCGATCATCCTCAAGACGCACCAGCAGCAGACGCAACAAGGGAGCGCGGTTCAGCGAGAAGCCACGCTCGCGCTCCTCCATCGCCAGTTGGCGTACGCGCTCAGGTTGATCATCCAGCCCGCGCCAGTCCAGCTCGGTCAGCAACGCAGGCGCGTCACGCCGCACCACTTGCAGCGGCTCCCTGTCGCCTTCCCACAGGAATGCGGTGCGCAGAATCCCGTGACGCCGGGCGGCATCGGCCCAGGCCGCACGAAAACGCGCACCGTCAACACCGCGCACACCCACTTCGATCTGGTTGACGTACAGCCCCGAGTCGCCGTCCTGCACCGAGTGGAACAACATGCCCTGCTGCATCGGCGACAGCGGATAAACGTCCTCGACTTCGTCCGCCGTCAACTCCAACGCCTGGTACTGCGCTGCGCTCAGTTCGATTTTCGCTGCCGGTGCAACCACGGCCGGCACGGTTTGATCTGCCACGAGTGGTTGGGCAACTGTCGCCAGTTCGGCAATAGTCGGGTGACTGAACACATCCTTGGGCGAAATGCTCAAACCGGCCTTGCGTGCGCGGCTGACGGCCTGGATCGAGACGATGGAGTCGCCGCCCAGCTCGAAGAAGTTGTCGTGCATGCCCACCTGTGGCACTTCGAACAACGCCTGCCACACCGCTTGCAACGTTGATTCCACGGCATTACGCGGCGCGATGTATTCGCGCACTTGCTGGTCCGGCTGCGGCAATGCGCGGCGGTCGAGTTTGCCGTTGGGCGTCACCGGCAACTGATCGAGCAGCAGCATGTGGCTTGGCTGCATATGCTCGGGCAGCGCGTTGCGCAGGTGCTGCTTGAGTGGCTCAACGTCGGCTTGACCGACAACGTAAGCCACCAATTGCTTGGACTTGCCAACGTCCAGGGCGATCACCACGGCTTCGCGCACCTGTGGATGCGCCAGCAGGCAAGCTTCGATTTCCCCCAGTTCGATGCGCAAACCACGGATTTTCACCTGATGGTCGATGCGGCCGACGTATTCGATCACACCATCCTCACGGTAGCGTGCGAGGTCGCCGGTACGGTACAGACGCTCGCCCTGCTCACCGAACGGGCTGGCGACGAAGCGCTCGGCGGTCAGGTCCGGGCGGTTGTGATAACCACGGGCCAGGCCGATGCCGCCCAGATACAGCTCGCCCACACACCCCTGCACCTGCGGTTGCAGGCTGTCGTCGAGAATGCAGGTCACCAGGTTGGCAATCGGATAACCGATCGGCACGCTGAACCCACCGTCATCGACACAGGTCCAGTGGGTCACGTCAATCGCCGCTTCGGTCGGGCCGTACAAGTTGTACAGGCCAACGTTCGGCAAGACGCGGAACAGGCTGTGCTGCAAATCCGCCGACAACGCTTCGCCGCTGCACATGATCTGCCGCAGGCTGGCGCAACGCTCGAAGCCTTCGCCCTGGACAAACGCCTGCAACATCGACGGCACGAAATGCAGGGTGCTGACCCGGTACTGCTCGATCAGGCCGACCAGTTGCGCCGGATCGCGATGGGCACCCGGTTCGGCAACGACCAGCCGTGCGCCGGTCATCAGGGGCCAGAAGAACTCCCAGACCGACACGTCGAAACTGAACGGGGTTTTCTGCAAGACGGTGTCGCGACCATCCAGCGGGTACGCGCCCTGCATCCACGCCAGGCGGTTGTACAAGGCTTCATGGTGATTGGCCGCGCCCTTGGGTTTGCCGGTGGAACCGGAGGTGTAGATCATGTAGGCCAGCGATTGCAGCTCGACCACGCAGGGCAGGTTTTCTTCGCTCTGGCCTTCGAGTAACGGCGCCATGTCGTCCAGGCAGATCGTCGTGGTGGTGGCCGGGATCGGCAATTGCTGAAGCAGATGCCGCTGGGTCAGCAGCAGGTGTACGCCGCTGTCGTCGAACATGTGTTCCAGACGTTCGCGCGGGTAGTCCGGGTCCAGCGGCACGTAGGCGCCACCGGCCTTCATGATCGCCAGCAGACCGATCACCAGTTCCAGCGAACGCTCGGCAGCGATGCCCACCAACACTTCGGCGCCCACGCCCTGGCTGCGCAACAGGTGCGCCAGGCGGTTGGCCTGTTGGTTGAGTTCGCGATAACTCAGGGTCCGGCCGGCAAACACCAGGGCCGGAGCCTCCGGGGTTTGCAGTACCTGGGCTTCGAAGCACTGATAGACCGGGCGCACCTCCGGCCAGACTTGCGCGGAGCGGTTGAAACCTTCGACCTGCTGCGTCGTTTGCGCGGCATCGAGCAGGCTCAAGCGCCCCAAAGGCTGTTGCGGCGCACTGACCATGGTGTCGAGTAACGCCAGCAGACGTGAGCTCAACCCTTCGATGGCCGTGGCGCTGAACAGCGCCGTGTCGTAGTTGAAACGCAGGTCCAGGCATTCGCCCAACTCGGCGGCAATCGCCAGCGGGAAACTGGTCTGGTCATGGTGACGGATACCGGAGAACTTCAGCGCGCTGCTGTTGCCCTCCTCCAGCGCTTGCGCCACCGGGTAGTTTTCGAACACCAGCAGCGTGTCAAACAGCGCCTCGCCGGCATGACTGGCCCAGCGCTGTACATCAGCCAGCGGCGTGTATTCGACTTCGCGTAACTTGAGGTTGAGTCCCTGGACTTCATCGATCCATTGGCTGACCGTGCGTTCGGGGTGCGGCGTGGCGATCACCGGCAAGGTGTTGATGAACAAACCTATCTGCTGTTCGATCCCTGGCAACTCGCTCGGACGCCCCGACACCGTGGCGCCGAACGCCACCGTCTGTTGCCCGGTGTAGCGTTGCAACAGCAACAGCCATGCAGCTTGCAGCAGGGTGTTGGGCGTGACGCGGGCCTGACGGGCAAAGCCGCTCAGGCGTTCGGTGGTTGCGCGGTCCAGGCTCAGGTGCAGAGTGCGATGACCGTTGTCCTGCCCTGCAACCGGTGCCGGCAAGGCACCAGCCAAACGTGTCGGTTCGGTGAACGCCCGCAATTGCTCCAGCCAGAACGCTTCGCACGCGGCACGGTCGCGAGTACCCAGCCAGCCCATGTAGTCGCGATAACGGCCAACGCCCGGTGCGGGCATGTTTCCGGAATACCGCTGCAGCACTTCGCCGAACAACTGCGAGGTACTCCAGCCGTCCAGCAGGATGTGGTGGTTGGTGAAGATCAGGTGATGCTTGTCACTGGCGGTCTGTACCAGAGTCAGGCGCAGCAATGGCGCCACCGTCAGGTCGAAACCGCGCAGGCGATCTTCATCTGCCAATTGATCCAGAGCGCGGGACAAGCCCGTTTGATTGCGCCAGTCGAGCACGGTCAGCGGCAGCGTGGCGTCGGCCAGAATCACCTGCAGCGGCCGCGAGCCGTTGCTTTCGCTGAAAAATGCCGCGCGCAGGATTTCATGGCGCTCAAGCGTCTGCTGCCAGGCGTTGCGGAACGCCTCGACATCCAGGCCCTGCACATCCACGCGCATCTGCGGGACGTAGGCTCCGGCATCCGGGGCGAACAGACTGTGGAACAACATGCCTTGCTGCATAGGCGACAACGGCAGGATGCTTTCGATCCGGTTTGCCGCCAGCGGCAAGGCATCCAGCTGCGCCTGATCGACACTGACCAGCGGCACATCGCTCGGGGTCAGGCCGCCGGCACCGCTGAGGCAATGTTCGATCAGCCGTTGCAGTTCGCTGGCGTAGGCATCGGCCAGGCGCTGCACGGTTTGCGCTTTGAACACTTCGCCGCTGAAGGACCAACTCAGGCGCAATTGCCCGGCGAAGACCTGACCGTTGATGCTCAGGCCACGCTCCTGCGCGGCCGATGCACCTTGCTCGGCACCGCCGCTTTCCCGGGCCGGACGCCACGGAGCCTGTTCGTCGAAGCTGGCATCGAACTGACCCATGTAGTTGAAGGTGACTTGCGGTGATGGCAAGTCCTTGAGGCCAACGTCGGCCAGATACCGCAGGATGCCAAAGCCGATGCCTTTGTCCGGCACGGCGCGCAACTGTTCCTTGACCGCTTTGATGCTGCCGGCCAGATCGCTGGCCGGGGTGAGTTTGACCGGGAAAATCGAGGTGAACCAGCCGAGGGTGCGGGTCAGGTCGATGTCGTCGAACAGGTCTTCACGACCGTGACCTTCCAGCTTCACCAGAGTCGACGGCTGGCCGGTCCAGTTGCCCAGCACCCGCGCCAGTGCGGTCAGCAACAGGTCGTTGACCTGGGTGCGGTAAGCCGCCGGAGCGTCTTGCAGCAGTTGGCGGGTGAACGTGCTGTCGAGCACTGTTTCCACACTCTCAGTGTGCTGGCTGGCCAGGCTGCCTTGGGGATTGTCGGCTGGCAG
The DNA here is from genome assembly GCF_000282335.1 of Pseudomonas sp. GM48. Taxonomy (GTDB): domain Bacteria; phylum Pseudomonadota; class Gammaproteobacteria; order Pseudomonadales; family Pseudomonadaceae; genus Aquipseudomonas. Next base: position 47,189 of record NZ_AKJM01000009.1, on the reverse strand, counting down.
TTCCAGCGCGACGCCGTGGTATTGGGCTTGCCAGTAAGCGGCTTGCGTCGCCAGTTCCGGGCTCTGTGCATGTAACTGCAAACGCGCTGCCCAGGCCTGATACGCGCTGGTTTTCAATGGCAGACGCAAGGGCTGAGCCTTCTGTGCCTGCTGGTAAGCCGTTTGCAAATCTTCGAGCAACAAGCGCCAGGACACCCCGTCCACCGCCAAGTGATGCACCACCAGCAACAGGCGTTGACCTGCGGCGCCCATGTCCACCAGCAAGGCACGCAACAGCGGGCCATCCTGCAAATTCAGGCTGGCCTGTGCGGCGTTGCACAACTCAAGCAACTCTTCGGCGTTCGCCGCCTGGCGCTGCCACAGCACATCGGCGCTGCACCACTGTTCGGCTTGCGCCTGTCGCCACACGCCATCCACCTGATGCCAGCACAAACGCAGGGCATCGTGATGCCAGCACAAACGCAGGGCATCGTGATGCTCCAGCAACGCCGCCAGCGCTTGTTGCAGGCAATCGCTGTCCAGCGGCTCACGCAACTCCAGTAGCAGCGACTGGTTCCAGTGATGGCGAGCATCAATATGCTGCTCGAAGAACCAGTGCTGGATCGGCGTCAGCAACACGTCACCGCGCACCGGCCCCTGATCGATGATCAGTCCCGCACTGCGCTCAGCGACTTTCGCCAGGCTCTGCACGGTCTGATGCTGGAACAGGTCGCGCGGGGTGATGCGAATGCCGGCCTGACGCGCGCGGCTGACCACCTGGATCGAGATGATCGAGTCGCCGCCCAGTTCAAAGAAGTTATCGTCGATGCCCACGCGCTCGAGCTTGAGTACGTCTTGCCAGATTGCCGCCAGCTCGGTCTGCATCTCATCCATCGGCGCCGTGTAAACCTGTTGCGCCAGCGCGGCGTCGGGCTTGGGCAATGCGTTGCGATCAAGCTTGCCGTTGCTGGTCAGCGGCCAATGATCAAGTTTGATCAGATGCGCCGGCACCATGTAGTCCGGCAAACCGGCCTGCAAGTGTTCGCGCAGGGACTGACGCAAATCCTTGTCGTCGCTGGTAGCGGTGAACCACGCGACCAATTGCTGGCTGCCGTTGACCTCAGGCGCCAGCACCAATGCTTGCTCGATGGCCGGGTGGCTTTGCAGGCGATCCTGGATTTCCCCCAGCTCGATGCGAAAACCACGAATTTTCACCTGATGGTCGATACGCCCGGCGTATTCGATGCTGCCATCGGCGCAGTACCGCGCCAGATCGCCGGTGCGATACAAGCGCGCCCCCGACTCGGCGGCGAACAGGTCCGGCACGAACCGCGTAGCGGTCAGATCGGCACGCTGGTGATAACCACGGGCCAGGCCGGCACCGCCGACGTACAGCTCACCAACGCAACCCTTGGCCACCGGGTTCAGGAGCGGGTCGAGCACGTACCAGCGCAGATCGCTGATCGGCTCGCCCAGCGGCGAGCTGTTGTTGCCATCGAGGTCGGCGCGGGACAGCGCACGGTAGGTCACGTGCACGGTGGTTTCGGTGATGCCGTACATATTGATCAGCAACGGCTGTCGATCGTCGAAAGCGTCGTACCACGGCCGCAGGCTGGCCACATCCAGTGCCTCGCCACCGAACACCACGTAACGCAGGGCCATGCTTTGCGCGTTGGCGCAGGCAAACGGTATCAACTGGCGGAAGGCCGAGGGGGTTTGGTTGAGTACCGTGACCCCCTCATCGCTGAGCAAACGGGCGAAGTCTTCCGGGGAACGGCTGACCGCGTGCGGCACCACCACCAGCTTGCCGCCGTAGCACAACGCGCCAAAGATTTCCCATACGGAAAAGTCGAAGGCATAGGAGTGGAACAGGCTCCAGACATCGTCCGCGTTGAATCCGAACCAATGCTCGGTGGCGCTGAACAGGCGGGTCAGGTTGCTGTGGGGCAGCAGCGTGCCTTTGGGTTTGCCGGTGGAGCCGGAGGTGTAGATGACGTAGGCCAGGTTCGCTGGAACGGTCAGGTTCGGCAAGTTGTCGGCACTGGCCTCGGACAGCCAGTCGCTGGCGTGATCGAGGCAGATCACTTCGATCTGTTCGTTCAAAGGCAGGCGCGGCATCAGAGTCGAAGCGGTCAGCAGCAGGCGCGTGCCGCTGTCGGCGAGCATGTAGGCCAGGCGATCCTGCGGGTAATCCGGGTCCAGCGGCACATAGGCGCCACCGGCCTTGAGGACCGCCACCAGACTGACGATCATCTCCAGCGAACGCTCAAGGGCGATACCCACCAGCACGTCCGGGCCGACACCACGCTCGCGCAGGCGATGGGCGATGCGGTTGGCGCGGTTGTTCAGTTCGGCGTAAGTGAGAGTGATGCCGTCGCAGGTTACGGCGATGTTATTCGGGTGCGCAATGGCCTGGGCTTCGATCAATTGATGAGCGCACAGCGGATTCGCCGGGGCAGCGGCATTCAGTTCGGCACTGCGGTTCCAGTCCAGCAACGTGGCCTGCTGCTCGGCAGGGTCGAGCATGTTCAGGTCCGCCAAAGCCACGCGGCTGTCTGTGCAGATCGCCTGCAACAGGTTCAGCCAGTGTCGGCCAAAACGCTCGATGGTCGCGGCGTCGAACAGCTCCGTGGCGTACACGAACGAAGCATGGATGCCGTCGTCACTCTCGACGGTGTCGAGCATCAAGTCGAACTTGGTGGTTTTTTCATCCCAGATCAGCGGTTCGACGCTCAGCCCCGGCAAGTCCCAGCGTTGCGGGCCGCCAGCGTCGCGCTGGTGGTTGAACATCACCTGAAACAGCGGCGTATGGCTCAGGCTGCGTTCCACGCCCAGGCCATCGACCAGTTGCTCGAACGGCAGGTCCTGATGGGCCTGTGCACCAAGTGCCGCAACCTTGATGTCGGCCAGCAATTGCACAAACGGCTGATCCGCCCGGGGCTGGCTGCGCAGCACCTGGGTGTTGACGAAAAAGCCCAGCAGGTTTTCCACGTCCTGGCGGGTGCGGTTGGCAATCGGCACGCCGACGCGGATGTCCTGCTCGCCGCTGTAACGATGCAACAATGCCTGCAATGCCGCCATCAGCAGCATGAACAGCGTACAGCCTTCGCGGTGGGCCAGTTCGCGCAGTTGAGCGGTCAACGTGGCGCAGACTTTCAGCTCGACACTGGCGCCCTGCTGGCTCGGGATCGCCGGGCGACGACGGTCGGTCGGCAGGTTCAGTGGCGGGTGCTCGTGGCCCAACTGCTCGCGCCAGTAATCGAGCTGGCGCTCGGCCTCGCCGGCCTCCAGCCACAGACGCTGCCAGCGGGCGAAGTCGGCGTATTGAATGCCCGGCTCCGGTAGCTGCGGGGCCTGCCCGGCACTCAGTTGTGCATAGAGTCGGGTGAACTCCTGCAACAGGATCGGCAGCGAGCCGCCATCGGTGACGATGTGGTGGAAGGTCAGCACCAGCACATGTTGCCGGGCATCGAGGCGGATCAACCGGCAACGCATCAACGGGCCGTTCTGCAGGTCGAACGGCTGCTCGGCGTTGAGGGCGATCTGGCGTTGCAGTTCGATGTCGTCGGTGGCAGTGACCTCGACCAGCGGGGTGTCCATCTGCGGGTGAATCTTTTGCAGCACTTGCTGTTCGTCGAAGACGAAAGTGGTGCGCAGCACTTCATGCCGTTGCACCAGTGCAGCCAAGGTCTGCGCCAGCGCGTCGCGGTTCAGCTCACCGCTCAGTCGGAAAGCGCCGGTCAGGTTGTAGGCGGTGGCCTGGGGCTGCATCTGCCAGAGGAACCACAAGCGCTGCTGCGCGTAGGACGCGGGCAGCGTGTCGACGGCGCGGTCCCGTGGCGGGATCGGCAGCAGTTCCAGGGTCAGCCCCTGGGCATGCATCTTCTGTTGCAACGCACGCCGGGCGTCTGCGCTCAAGTCGCAGAAACGCTGGGCCAGGGTCATCATTCTGTCCGGTGCAGCACTCATCGTGCGTGTTCCTCATCCACTTCGTCGAACAACGCTTCGAGGGCGTCTACATCGTTTTCCTGGTGTTCACTTTGCTGGCGGAACTGCTCGATTTGCGCCGCCAGGCGTTCCAGGGTGTCGCCGTCGAAAAACAGCTTGAGCGGGATCGCCAGGTTCAGTTCCTCCTGAATCCGCGCACGAATGCGCGTGGCCAGCAGCGAGTGCCCGCCGAGTTCGAAGAAACTGTCGTGTACGCCAACGCGCTCCACGTGCAGCGCTTCGGCCCAGATCGCCGCCAGGGCTTTTTCCAGGTCGTTGCGCGGCGCAACGAAGGCACTGCGGCGCACGTCGAGATCGAGCAAGGCCTGGCGATTGAGCTTGCCGTTGGGCATCAGCGGGAAGCGCTCCAGCACCTGCAAGCGCGCCGGCTGCATGTGCTCGGGCAGCGCCTCGGCCAGATGGCTGCGCAATTCATTGAGGCGAACATCGGCGGTGTCGGCCGGGGACACCACGAAGCCCAGCAGTTGCGGGCCGGTCGGGGTTTCCCGGGCTATGACGGCGGCGTCCTCGATGCCCGGCGCGCTGCGCATGGCAGCTTCAATTTCGCCCAGTTCGATGCGGAAGCCACGGATTTTCACCTGATGGTCGACCCGGCCCAGATACTCCAGCACGCCATCGGCGCGATAGCGCGCCAGGTCGCCAGTGCGGTACAGGCGCTGGCCCGCCGCCTTCGCGAACAGGTCGGGGACAAAACGCTCGGCCGTCAGCGTGGCGCGTTGCAGATACCCCCGGGCAATGCCGGCACCGCCGACATACAACTCGCCTTCGACGCCCACGGCCAGCGGTTGCAGGTCCGGACCGAGCACGTGGATGCGCATGCCGGCAATCGGCTGGCCAATCGGGATGCTGTCGTCGTCCTGGCCGAGCGGCGGCTCCCAGGCCGAGCACCACACCGTGCCTTCGGTCGGGCCGTATTCGTTGACCAGCGTCACCCCCGGCAACGCCTCGCGATGTCGCTGCACCAGCGCCTTGCTGCAGGCTTCACCGGCAACAATCACACAGGCCAGCGCCTGACGGTCGAGGTGCTCGAGAATCTGCGCGTGGTAGGACGGCAAGGTCAGATAGTGGGAAATCTCTTCGCGCTGGATCAACGCCGCCAGTTGCACCGGATCCTTGTAGCTGTCCTCGTCCGGCAGGCACAGGGTCGCGCCCTGCCCCAGCGCCCAGAAGACCCCGGCCACCGAGCTGTCGAAGGAGAACGACGAGAGCATCAGGAACGCGCGCAGCGGTTGTTGATAGAAAGCATTACGCGCCAGGGTCGAGGCCACGGCGTTGGCATGGCTGATCATCACACCCTTGGGTTGGCCGGTGGAACCGGAGGTGTAGATGACGTAGGCCAGATTGGCGCTGTCGCCCTGAGGCGCAGGTTCGGTTTGCGCGGCGGCCCAGACGTCGGCCCCCGGCAGCAGGGAAATTATCCGCTCATGACGCAATGCGTCCGGCAGCGGCTGGCAGGCCAGCACGTGGCGTGCACCGGTATCAGCAAGCATGAACGCCAGGCGCTCGATCGGGTAGTTCGGGTCCAGCGGCAAGTACGCAGCGCCGGCCTTGAGCGTGCCCAACAAGGCAATGACGATTTCCAGCGAGCGCTGGCCGTAGACCGCAACGACCTGCTCCGGCGCCACACCCTGGGTGCGCAAGGCATTGGCCACCTGATTGGAACGGGCATCGAGTTCGGCATAGGTCAGGCGCTGACCGCTGACACTCACGGCGGTGCGTTGCGGATGCAGGCGTGCCTGTTCGCCGAACAGCTCTTGCAGGAAACGGCACGGCAATGCCTGCCCGGCAGCGTCCGGATTGAAGCCATCGATCAATCGGCTCAGTTGTGCGTCATTGACCAGACTCGCCTGAGCCAGGGTCAGTTCGGGCATCGCCAGCAATTGGCTGCTGAACTCGACAAACTGATCCAGCCATTCGACCAGTATCGATTCGGGCAGCGCACCGTCAAGACACGACACCTGCAACCGATCGCCCTGCACGCGCAGGCGCAGGACTTCGGGGTTGCCGTCGTCCACCTCGATACCGGCTTCGATGGCGGCCTGATAGACAAAGCCATAACGCAACGGCGCGCTGCCTTCGGCGCTCAGTTCGAATTCGTTGAGGCAGTCGAGCCAGGACAGCGACTGTTCAACGCTGGCGGTAAAGGACGCCAATGCTTGCGCCAGGGTTTGATTGCCGCGGTGATCAAAGGCCACCGGCAAGCGACGGGCGAAACGGCCCAGGGTCGCTGCGGTTTGCTCGTTGCGCCCCTCGACCTGCCAACCCATCAGCAATTTTTCTTGTTGGCCGATGCGGGCGACAAATGCGCTCCACAACAGCAAGACCACCTGCTCGGCCTCGACACCGAGGTCGGCGGCGGACTGTTGCACACCGGCAAACCATTGCTTGTCGATGAGCACGGCCTGACGGCGAGCAAGGGAAACCTCGGCGGCTTTTTCAAACGGCAAGCGATGGGCCACGGCGAATTGCTGTTGCAGATTGCGCCAGAACGCCGCGCCTTGGTGGCCAATGTCTTGCTCACGCAGCTCTTCCTGCCACGTGGTGTAGTCCAGGTATTGCAGCGCGTCCTCATCGTCGGCCAGGGTTTCACCGCGCAACAGGCAGCCCAGCTCACTCGCCAGCACCCGCAGTGATGTCTCATCGAAACTGCATGCCGGGGTCAGCAGGGTGATGAAATGCTGCCCTGCTTCGCCTTCGACCTGCGCTACCACCAGCGCGAGATTCGAATCTTCAACCATGACTTCGCGGCTGCGGCTCAAGGCCTCGGCCACCGAAGGCTGGTTGCCCGGCAATGCGAGCGGCAACCCATCGCACAGGCTCTGCACCGGCCACTTCATGCCCGGCAAGCGGCGGTACAGCGTGCGCAATATTTCATGGCGCTGACCGAGTGTTTCCAGAGCCCTGCGCAGCGCCTGGGCATCCACTGGCCTGGCGACCGGCAACGTCAGTGCGGCGAACAGCGGCTGGCCGCCCAGCTCCTGGGCACGCAAATAAAAGGCCTGCTGGGCCGAAGTCTGAAATACGTCTACCGAAGGTTCGAGGGCGGTGGTGTTCATGTCGGGTGTCCTTATTCCTGATCCAGGTCGGCGCTTTTCTGCGCGATGGCCATGGCCGTGAGGATTTTTCTGTAGCCGGTGAATTCGTTACGCGCATGCACGCTGAGGATGTTGTCCAGCAGGACCACGTCGCCTTTCTCCCAGGCGAACTCGACCATCACCTCGCGGTAGATGCCTTGCAGGTGGCGAATCACCTCGTCGGGAATCGGCGAGCCGTCGCCGAAAAAGGTGTTTTGCGGCAGGTCTTGCGGCCCGAATTCACGCAGCAGGTTGTCGCGGATACTGTCCGGCAAAGTCAGCGCGTTGAAGAACGTGCCGTGGTTGAACCAGATGCGCTCGCCGGTCAGCGGATGGCGGACGATGGCCGGGCCGTTCTGCCGGGTGCGCAGGCGGTTACCGGACTTCCATTCGGCCTGGATACCGATTTTGGCGCAGTAGGCTTCGACCTCGGCGCGGTCCTCGCTCTGGAACACGGTCTGCCACGGCAGCCCCATGCCATCGCCGTAGTTGCGCACGTACATGATGCGTTTACGGGCAAACTCTTCGCGCACCGGCGGGTCGATTCGCGCGAGGATCCGGCGGGTATCGCCAAACGGCGTTTCACCGCCGGTGGCCGACGGGGTGTCGCAGTAGAAATACAGGTGACGCGGGAACACCGGCGAATACGAGTGCTCGTTGTGCGGGAAGATTTTCTCCGGCGCCGGGTAATCGGTGGAGCTGTAGATCTTGAACTGACCGCTGATCTGGGTCCGTGGCGAGGCGCGGAACAGGTACTCCAGGGCACCGCCGGAAATCGCATCGACGCAGCGGTTGAACTCGCCGATATCGGCTACCTGGAAACCACGGAACAGGATCACCGCGTGTTCCAGCAGCTTGCTTTCGATCAGTGCGCGATTCTGGTTCGCCCATTCCACCAGGCTCACGCCGGACACAGCAGGACGGCACACCAGCGGCATGCTGTGGCCTTCGAACATCGGCGCAAAACTCACCAGCCGCGTCGGATCGGTGGACAGGCTTTTGCGGGCACCACGACCCAACTTGGGAATGGACCTGGTCGTTGAAACGCTCATAAACCCCTCCAGAAAATGTTGACGGCGGCGCTGAAAAGCACCGCCGACTGAATCAGTCCGCCGTCGATTGCACGGTTGGCACACCCCGGATCGCCGAGCGCCGCTTGATCGCCATCGCGCCGCCGAGCAAGGCCTTGCGTTGCTCGTTCAAGCGCACATCGGCACGGCGCTGCACATCGGCGGCCAGGTTGAGCAACTCGCCAACCTGCAACTCATCGGCACTAATCAGCGTTTCGAGCACCGCCTGAATCTGTTCGAACAAACATTCCAGCGTGCTCGGCAGGTACTGGCCGGCCGGTGTCTCGAAGCTCAGGTGGATGTGCTGTCCATCGTTGTAGAACGCTGCGACCATGCCGATTTCGGCGGCCTGACGCCCGGACGGAAAATCCTCCACTTGCAACCCATCCATCGAGGGCAAGCGACCAACGCCTTCCTGGTAAATCAGCTTGATGTCGAACAGCGGCGAACGTCCGGCCCGGCGCGGCAGGCGCAAGGCCTCCACCAGTCGCTCGAACGGCAGGTCCTGATGGTCCGAAGCCTCCAGCACCGCTCGGCGACAGGCGTCCAGCAATTGCGCCGCCGACTGCCCGGCATCAACGTCGATTTGCAGTACTAATTGGTTAACGAAGAAGCCGACCATTTCTTCAAGCTCGGCTTGATTTCGGTTGGCGATATCGGTGCCGATGCGCACACGACTGACCTCGGTGCGCTGGCGCAGGACCAGGGTGAAACCGGCCAGCAGCAGCATGAACAGCGACAGATCGCGCTGTTGGGCAAAGTCGCGCAACTGCTGGCTGAGTTCGACACTGAAGGTGAAATGCGCACTGGCACCTGCTTGCGCCGTGCGCCGGTCGCCATCGGCGGGCAACTCCAGCACGACCAGAGGTTCAGCGAGGCGCTGCTGCCAGTAATCGAGCTGGCGTTGCAACTCGCCGCCCTGCTCCAGCCACTGGCGCTGCCATTTGGCGAAGTCGGCGTACTGCACGCTGTGCGCCGGCAGTTGCGGAGTTTCGCCACGACTGAGGGTTGGATACAGCGTGACGAATTCATTGATCAGGAGGCGGAACGACCAGTCATCGGCGACGATGTGATGCACCGTCAGCAACAGCACATGCTCGTCGTCCGCGACCCGCAACACCCGCACCCGCAGCAACGGACCGTGGCGCAGGTCGAATGGCCGGGCGACTTCCTCGCGGGCCAGTTGTTGCGCTTCGACGTCCGGTGCCGGCAGATGCCGCAGGTCGCTGTCGACAAAACTCAACGGCAGATGCGGATGCACCCGCTGCCAGGTCTGGCCGTCCTCTTCGTAAAAGGTGGTGCGCAACACCGCGTGACGCTGCACCAGGGTTTCGAAGGTCTGGCGCAAGGCCGCCAGATTCAACTCGCCGCGCAAGCGCAAGGCACCCGGCATGTTGTACATCGAACTGTCCGGCTCCAGGTTCCACAGGAACCACAAGCGCTGCTGGGCAAAGGACAACGGCTGGCGTTCGCCAGAGGTGTCCGCAACCAGCGCCGGGCGTTCACAGCTGTGTTGCAGCGTCTGCACCTGAGCGGCGAAATCCTCAAGACGCGGATGTTCGAACAGGCTGCGCAGGCTCACCGACAGGCCCAGGCGCTGGCGGATCTGCGAGACGATTTGCGTCGCCAACAACGAATGCCCGCCCAACTCGAAGAAGCTGTTTCCGCGGTCGACGCGACTGACCTGCAACACCTGCTGCCAGATCTGCGCCAGTTCGATTTCCAGTGCACCTTGGGGCGCGCTGCCAGCCTCGACCTCCCACAGTTGCGGAGCCGGCAACGCGGCGCGGTCGAGTTTGCCATTGCGGTTGAGCGGTAACGCGGCCAGCAACACCAGTTGTGTTGGGAGCATGTAATCCGGCAGGCGCTCGCCCAAGGCGCGGCGCACGGTGTCGTTGAGCTGGCGCGCATCAACTGCCAGCAGCCCTGCCTTGGCCGGCACCACATAGCCGATCAATTGCTTGCCACCAACGCCCTCGTGCACCAGCACCGCAGCTTCGCTGATCATCGGCAGGCCTTGCAGGTGCGCTTCGAGCTCACCCAGTTCGACCCGGAAACCACGGATTTTCACCTGATGATCGATACGCCCCAGGTATTCCAGCGCACCGTCTTCGCGATAGCGCGCCAAGTCGCCGCTGCGGTACAGCCGCGCACCCGGCGTGGTGGAAAACGGATCGGCGATGAAGCGCTCGGCGCTCAACCCCGAACGTTGGTGATAACGCTGGGCAAGGCCGGCATCGCCGCCGATACACAACTCGCCGACACAACCGGTCGGCAGCAGGTGCCCTTCGCTGTCCAGCACATACAACGCACGTCCCGGCAATGCTTTGCCGATGGGCACGCCGACGTGGTTGCGAGTATCGGCCAACGTGCATTCGTGGGTGCTGGACACCACCGTGGCTTCGGTCGGCCCATAGGTGTTGAGCAAACGCACCTCACCCAACCCCGCCGCGTACCACAGCTTCAGGCCTTCGAGGGACATGGCCTCGCCGCCGACGTGGACCTGACGCAGTCGCCCCTTGTTTCGCTGAGGCTGGGTGGCCCACTCCTGAGCCAGCAGGAACCAGTAGGCCGCCGGCAGGTCGGCCAGGGTCACGCCGTGCTCGATGATCTGGCGGTAGAGGGTGTCGGTGTCCCACAGCTCATCGCCGCGCATCACCAGTGCTGCGCCCACGCACAGCGGCGGATAGCACTGTTCGACAAAGCCGTCGAAGCTGAACGTGGCGAATTGCAGCACACGGTCTTCAGGGGTGAGTTGCGAATAGTCCGCCGCGATCACGCAAAACTCGCGCAATGCGGCGTGGGCCAGGCACACACCTTTCGGGCGTCCGGTGGAACCGGAGGTGTAGATCAGATATGCGAGGTCTTCGGTGCTGGCGAGGTTCGTCGGGTTTTCAGTGGAGTAACTGTCAGCGCCCGACTCCAGCGCCAGGCGCGGCAAACCTTGCGGCAGCGCTACATCGGTGAGCAACCCCGGTTGCGCCAGCAGCAGATCCATGCCGCTGTCTTCGATCATGTAGGCCAGACGCTCGGCCGGGTAATCCGGATCGAGCGGCACATAACCGGCGCCGGACTTGAGGATGGCCATCAGGCTGACGATCATCTGCGCATTGCGCCGCACCGACAGGCCAACCCGCTGCCCCGGCGCCACACCGTGGGCGCGCAGGCGATGGGCGAGCCGGTTGGCTTGCGCATTGAGCTGGGCATAGGTCAGGCGCTCGTCGCCGACCATCACGGCCAGCGCATCGGGCGTGCGTGCCGCTTGTTGCTCGAAGCGCTGATGGGCCAGCAGCGGGCTATCGATTTGCGGCGCAGGCGGACGGCAATAAGCCAACACTTTTGCCCGGGCCTCGGGGTCCAGCAAGCTGACCGCGCCCAATGCCTGTTGTGGCTGCGCGACGAATTGCTCCAGCACCTGCAACAGACTGGTGCCCAACTGGCTGATCTGCACAGCACTGAATCTGGCCCGGTCGAAACTGAAATCCAGACGCAAGCTGGCACCGACTTCGATGCCCAGGGTCAGCGGGTAGCTGGTGATTTCGTGATTGTGCAGCTCGCCGAAAGTCAGGCCTGCCGGCGCCCCTCGCTTGAGGGCTTCGGCCACCGGGAAGTTCTCGAACACCAGCAGACTGTCGAACAGCGCCCCCTGCTGTCCGGCCCAGCCCTGAATGTCGTACAGCGGCACATGTTCGAATTCGCGCAGGCTCAGGTTCAGGGCTTGCAGGTGGTTGAGCCACTGGGCCACCGACTGCCCCGCGTGCGGACTGGCAATGATCGGCAAGGTGTTGATGAACAGCCCCAACTGCTGCTCGATGCCCGGCAGCGGCGCGGAGCGTCCGGCAATGGTTGCGCCAAACGCCACGCAGGATTGGCCAGTGTAGCGCTGCAACAACAGGCCCCAGGCGCCTTGCAGCAACGTATTGAGCGTAATTTTCTGCTGCCGGGCGAAATCACCCAGGCGCTGTAGCGCGGCGCTCTCAAGGGTCAATTGATGTTCGCCCATGCCGTGGCCATCGACCGGCGCCGGCAAGGCTTGCGCCAGCAGCGTCGGCGTCTCCAGTGGCACCAGTGCTTGCTTCCAGAACTGCTCGGCGGCCAGTAACGGTTGCAGTTGAATCCAGCCCAGATAATCGCGGTATTGCCCCAACGGCGTGGCCAGCGTCTGGCCGGCATAGTGCTGGATCACTTCGCCAAGCAACTGCGCGTTGCTCCAGCCGTCCATGAGGATGTGATGGCTGGTGTAGATCAGATGCCAGTCTTCAGTGCCGCGGCGCACCAGCACCAGGCGGAACAACGGCGCGGCGCCGAGTTCGAAGCCACGGCTACGCTCCTCGGCGGCCAGTGCATCGAGGTCGAGGTCGGCCGCTTCGATCACTTGCAGTTGCAGGTCGATCTGGCGATGAATCACCTGATGCGCGCACTCAAGCCCCAGCCAGTGGAAGCTGCTGCGCAGGATGTCGTGTCGGTTGATCGCCGCTTGCCAGGCCCGGCCGAATGCCGCCAGTTCCAGCCCCTGGATGTCCAGGCGCAATTGATTGATGTAGGCCTCGGCCTGGGGTTCGTAGAGAGTGTGGAACAGCATGCCCTGCTGCATCGGCGTCAGCGGGTACACGTCCTCGATGGCTGGCGCGGCGACGGGCAAGGCGTCCAGTTGCCGCTGGCTGATGCGCGCCAGTGGGAAGTCCGACGGCGTGACCTGACCTGGCGTTGTCGCACAGCAATGTTCGATCAGTGCCTTGAGCTCTTCGGCGTAGGCATCGGCCAGTAGCTGCACCGTGGACTCGGCGAACATGTCGCGGCTGAAGCCCCATTGCAGCGAGAGCTGCCCGCCATAGACCTGGCCTTCCACGGTCAGCCAGTTGGCCAGCGGCGCATCATCGCCCTGGGCCTGGCCGCCGCTTTCCGGGGCCGGGGCGAACAGCGCAGCCTCATCGAACTGACGGTCGAACTGCCCCAGGTAGTTGAAGGTGATGCGTGGTGCCGGCAAGTCTTGCAGCGATTGCCGCTGCGCCGGTTCACCGAGATAGCGCAGCAGTCCATAGCCCAGGCCTTTGCCGGGGATGGCGCGCAGTTGTTCCTTGATCGACTTGATCGAATGCGCCGCCCCGGCCTCGGGTTGCAGGCGCACGGGAAACAGACTGGTGAACCAGCCGACGGTGCGGCTCAGGTCGAGGTCGTCGGACAGGCCTTCGCGGCCGTGGCCTTCGAGCTGGATCAACGTCGAGCCCTGCCCGCTCCAGCGGCAGATAACCCGCGCCAACGCGGTGAGCAACAGATCATTGACCTGGGTGCGATAGGCCGCCGGGGCCTGTTGCAGCAACCGGCGGGTCAGTTCGGCGTCCAGTTTCGATTCGATCTTGTGCCCGTGGCGCTGCTGCAAGCTGCCCTGCGGGTTATCACACGGCAGGTCCCGGGCATCCGCCGTTTGCGCCTGCCAGTACGACATTTGCCCAGACAAGGTGCCGGCATGCTGTTGCAGGTGCGTGGCCCAGGCTTGATAGGCGCTGGTTTTCTCGGGCAGCGCCACTTGCCGGTAAGCCTGTTGCAAGTCTTCGAGCAACACCCGCCACGACACCCCGTCCACCGCCAGGTGATGGACCACCAGCAACAGGCGCTGGCTGCCATCGTCGAGGTTGACCAGCAAGGCGCGCAGCAGCGGCCCGTGCGCCAGATCGAGGCTGCGTTGCGCTTCATCGCACAGGGCGGTCAGGGCTTCGGCCGAAGACGCCCGACGCAGCCACAATCCAGCGGATTCGACCTGCGGCGCATGGTGTTGGCGCCAGCCTTCGGCACCGTCGATGAAGCGCAGGCGCAAGGCGTCGTGGTGGTTGATCACGGCGACCAGCGCCCTATCCAACACTTGCGGATCCAGCGCTTCCCGGGGCGTCAGCAGCAGCGACTGATTCCAGTGCTGACGCTGGGCGATGGCTTGTTCGAAGAAGTAATGCTGCGCCGGGGTCAGGATCACCTCGCCACTGACCGGGCCTTGATCGATAGTGCTGCGGCTGTCGAACACCGCGACCAACGCCAGGCTGCGCACGGTCTGGTACTGGAACAGATCCCGTGGACTGAGGCGAATGCCGGCCTGACGGGCGCGGCTGACCACCTGGATGGAAATGATCGAGTCGCCGCCGAGTTCGAAGAAGTTGTCTTCGAGGCCCACAGGTTCCGTGCCCAATACGTCCTGCCAGATCTGCGCCAACGTGGCCTGCATGGCATCTTGCGGTGCGACGAACACCTGTTGCGGTGCGGCGTCCGGTTGCGGCAAGGCCTTGCGGTCGAGCTTGCCGTTGGCGGTCACCGGCAAGGCATCCAGCGGCATCAGGTAAGTGGGCACCATGTATTCTGGCAGGCTGCCGAGCAGCCAGGCCTTGAGGGTTTGCGCCCACTGCGCATCGGCGTCGGCGTTTTCCAGCACCAGATACGCCACCAAATGTTTGCCGCCCTGCACCAACACCACGGCCTCGCGCACCAGGTCATGCTGCATCAGGCGGGTTTCGATCTCTCCCAGCTCGATGCGCAGGCCGCGCAATTTGACTTGATGGTCGAGGCGACCGAGGTATTCGATCACGCCGTCGGTACGCTGTCGCACGCGGTCGCCGGTGCGGTACAAACGCGCGCCATCGTGGAACGGGCACGGTACGAAACGCTCGGCAGTGAGTGCCGGACGCCGGTGATAACTGCGCGCCAGCCCGGCACCGCCGAGGTACAACTCCCCTGCCACGCCGGCCGGAACCGGAAGCAATTGCGCATCCAGCACATGGGTGCGCAGGTTGGCGATGGGCCGGCCAATGGGCACGCTGTCGGCGCCTTCGTCGACGCAGGTCCAGTGGGTCACGTCGATGGCCGCCTCGGTCGGGCCGTACAGGTTGTACAACCCGGCACCCGGCAGTTTTTTGAACACCTGCAATTGCGCATCCAGCGGCAAGGCTTCACCACTGCAAGCAATGCGTTTGAGGCCGGTGCACGCCTCGACGCCTGGTTCGTGGATGAACGCCTGGAGCATCGACGGCACAAAGTGCAGCGTGCTGATGCCGTGGTCAGCGATGAGGCGGATCAACTGCGCCGGTTCCCGATGTGCGCCCGGTGGCGCCACCACCAGACGCGCGCCGGTCATCAGCGGCCAGAAGAACTCCCAGACCGAAACGTCGAAACTGAACGGGGTTTTCTGCAACACCGAATCGCTGCCATCGATTCCGTATGCCTGTTGCATCCAGCACAAGCGGTTGACCAGTGCCGCGTGACTGTTGCCGGCGCCTTTAGGCTTACCGGTGGAACCGGAGGTGTAGATCACATAGGCCAGGTTCAACGGATGCACCTCTACCAGCGGGCAGGTTTCGCTGTAGCCGTCGAGCCAGTCGTGCTGCTGATCCAGGGCGATGACCTTGACGCCGTCGGTGGGCAGCGCGCCGATCAGGGTGCTTTGCGTGAGCAGCAGGCCAATCGCGCTGTCGTCGATCATGTAGGCCAGACGTTCGCCCGGGTACTCCGGGTCCAGCGGTACGTAGGCACCACCGGCCTTGTGAATGGCCAACAGGCCAATCACCATTTCCAGCGAACGCTCGACGCAGATCCCCACCAGCACATCCGGGCCAACACCCTGCTCGCGCAGGCAATTGGCCAGCTGGTTGGTGCGGGCATCGAGTTGCGCGTAGCTCAACTGGCGCTCGCCAAACACCAGCGCCGGTGCCTCGGGCGTGCGTCGGGCCTGGGCCTGAATCAGCTGATGCATGCACTGTTCGACGGGATAGACCGCAGCGGTGCGGTTCCAGTCCTGCACCAGCACCTGATGTTCATCTGCGCTCAGCATCGGCAACTCACCGATTTTTTGCGTCGAATCCTCGACTAACGCCTGCAGCAGGCGCGTCCAGTGCCGGGCCATGCGCGCGATTGTGTCGGCTTCGAACAGGTCGTTGGCGTAGGTCAGCGCGGCGTGCAGCTTTCCGCCCTTCTCCCAGGTGTCGAGGGTGAGGTCGAACTGGGTGGTGCGGCTTTGCCAGTCGATGCTGCCCAGCACCAGGCCGGAGGCGGTGCTGACCGACGCCATGTCGGCCACGTGCGGCTGGTGGTTGTACATCACCTGGAACAACGGCGTGTGACTGAGGCTGCGCTCCAGTTTCAACGCTTCGACCAGACGCTCGAACGGCAGGTCCTGATGGGCCTGGGCGCCGAGGGCGGTTTCCTTGACGGCGCGCAGCAAGTCGTCGACCCGGGTCTGGCCGTCCAGCTGGGTACGCAGCACCTGGGTATTGACGAAAAAGCCGATCAGGCCTTCGATTTCCGCACGGTTGCGGCTGGCGATGGGCACGCCGACGCGAATGTCGGTTTGCCCGGTGTAGCGATGCAGCAACGCGTTGAAGGCGCCGAGCAACAGCATGAACAAGGTGATGTTGTGCTTCTGCGCGGCGCTGCGCAGTTGTTCGGCCAGTTGCGCTTCGACCGCGAATTCGTAGCGGGTGCCGCGATAGCTCGGCATGGCCGGGCGCGAATGATCCAGGGGCAATTCCAGCACCGGATGTTCATCGCCCAGTTGCGCCTGCCAGTACGCCAGTTGCCGCGCCTGCTCGCCCGCCTCCAGCCAGCGGCGCTGCCACAAGGCGTAGTCGCTGTACTGGATCGGCAATGGCGCCAGTTGCGGTTGCATGCCCGCATCGAAGGCATCGTAGTAGCGGATGAATTCGTCGATCAGCACGTTCATCGACCAGCCGTCCGACACGATGTGGTGCAGGGTCAGCAACAGGACGTGCTCTTGTTCGGCGAGTTTGAGCAAAGTGACCCGCAGCAACGGGCCGGTCGCCAGATCGAATGGCAGCATCGATTGCTGCTCTGCGGTGTGCGCCACGGCCCGTTCGCGTTCCTCGGCGGGCAGTGCGCTGAAATCCACTTGTTCGATCAGCAGCGGCGCCGTGGCAGGCACTTGCTGCAAGCTGCCGTCGACCTGACGCTGGAACACCGTGCGCAGGGTTTCATGCCGCGCCACCAGGCTGGCGAACGCCTGCTCCAGCGCCGATAGATTCAAGTGCCCGGTCAACCGCACCGCGCCCGGCAGGTTGTAGGCGCCGCTGTGCGGGTCCAGCTGCCAGAGGAACCACATGCGTTGCTGGGCGTACGACAACGCCTGGCGATCCTCGGCCCCGATGCCGGCCGGAATCGGAAAACGGGCGAAATCCACGCCCTCCTTGTCCAAGGCCGCAAGGAACATCTGGCGCTTTTCCAGGGACAACCCGATAAACCGGCGAGCAAGTTTCAAGGAGTCTTCAGCATTCATCTATCGGCATCCGCATCAGTAGGCGCAAAGGCGCGTCGTCCCTATAAAACGAATGCAGGCGGGAAAAATTAGCGGATGGGAACAAGTATCAGGAGGGAGGGTAAAACACGAAAAACCGTGGTTGTTGCAGTTCAAAATGTGGGAGCGGGCTTGCTCGCGAAGGCGGTGTGTCAGTCACATGCATAGCGTCTGATACACCGCTTTCGCGAGCAAGCCCGCTCCCACACTGACCGAGTCAGGCAGTGACCGCCATGGAGTGCCGCCGATGATGCACCTCAAGCTGATCCTTGATCACCCGCAGCACTTTCGCTTCATGCTCATGGATGAAGAAGTGCCCGCCCGCCAGCATGTCCAGCGAAAAACTGCCACGGGTTTCCTTGCTCCAGCCGATCAATTGCTCGGTGGTGGCGCGGTCGTTCTTGCCGCCGAGTACATGCACCGGGCACTTGAGCAGGGGTCGCTGCAGCGGTTCGAAACGCCCGCACAACAGGAAGTCCGCACGCAGCACCGGCAGGGTCAGGCTCATCAGTTCTTCGTTGGCCAGGATCTCTTCGCTGGTGCCGTTGAGTGTGCGCAGTTGCTCGATCAGTTCGGCGTCGGTTTTGGGCTGGGCAAAACCACGATCGTAATCGGCGCGCATCGTCGGCGCGGCGGTGCCCGAAGCGAACAGCGCCACCGGCTCCGGGCAACCCAGTGAGCGAAACGCGTGGGCCATCTCGCAGGCCAGCAGCGCGCCCATGCTGTGCCCGAACAACGCGTACGGTGCCTTGAGCGTGGCTTTCAGTTCCTGGGCCAGTTGCAGCGCCAGGCGCCGCATGTCGGTGTGCAAGGGCTCGCCATAGCGCGCCCCCCGCCCCGGCAGCTCCACCGGTTGCAGCTTGAGCCACTGCGGTAGCTTGCGCCGCCAGCGGCTATAGACCATGGCACTCGCGCCCGAATAGGGCAGGCACAGCAATGTCAGCTGGGTCACCGGGCTTACCTCGAAAGTTGTCTGTTTGGAGAACGGATGAGGTGTAGCCGGAATTAGTCGCAGATCCAAATGTGGGAGCGGGCTTGCTCGCGAAGGCGGTGTGTCATGCAACATTGATGTCGACTAACACGACGCCTTCGCGAGCAAGCCCGCTCCCACAGGTCGATCTTCATTTCAGATGGCGATAGCTTGGAATTGCGGAGCCGAGCACCACAGCCCCCGCCGCAATTGCCAGCCAGAACCCGCTGCGCGCGCCGAAGGCATCCACCAGCCAACCGGAGCCGGCGGCGCCAATCGCCACGCCGATACTCAACCCGGTCACCAGCCAGGTCAGGCCTTCAGTGAGTTTGGCCGGCGGCACGATCTGCTCCACCAGGGCCATGGCGACGATCAGCGTCGGGGCAAAAAACAGGCCGGCGACAAACACCGCCAGCGACAAGCCGAAAATATTCACCGCCAGCAGCAACGGCAAGGTAGTCACCGCCGTGGCTACCCCGCCATACAAATACAGGCGCGGTAGCGGCACTTTCGAGCGCAGTGCGCCGAACGCCAATCCGGCCAGGCACGAGCCGATGGCATACACCGACAGCACGATGCTCGCCGCCGCCGGTTGGCCCTGTTGCCGGGCGAAGGCAACGCTGACCACGTCCACCACGCCAACGATGGTGCCCATGGCCACCATCAACAGCATCAGCAACTGAATGTCACGAGAGCGGATGATCGAGCCCTGGTGCTGTTCTTCATGGGGATGCACCGGCGGCTCCGTGCTGCGCTGCAGGACAAACGCGGTGACGCCGATGGCCAGCGCCAGCAAGGCCGCCAACGGCCCGGCCTCGGGAAATGCCACCACGCACAACCCCACCGACAGTGGCGGCCCGACAATGAAGCAGACTTCGTCCAGCACCGACTCCAGGGCGTAGGCGGTCTGCAACTCTGGGCGGCCGCGATACACCACGGTCCAGCGCGCCCGCACCATCGCCGACATGCTCGGCATGCAACCGGCCAGCGCGGCGAAGACAAACAGCGTCCAGTGCGGCGCCTGCAACCGCGTGCACAGCAACAGCAGCAACAGTGCCCCACCACCAAGCAATGCCGCCACCGGCAGAATCCGCCCCTGGCCATATCGATCCACCAGCCGCGATACCTGTGGCGCACAAAACGCCGTGGCCAGGGCGAACGTCGCCGCCACCGCGCCAGCCATTCCATAGCCACCCTGCAACTGCGAGAGCATGGTGATCAGGCCGATGCCGGTCATGGAAATCGGCATGCGCGCGATCATCCCGGCCAGTACGAATGCGCCACTTCCGGGGGCGTTGAACAACTCGCGATAGGGGTTTGCCATGGGGCTGGTCTCATCAGGGGACTGCACGTTGCCATAACGGCTGATTGCGGGGGAAGTGTGGAATTGTTGGTTGAGTGTGAAGGCCCCTTCGCGAGCAAGCCCGCTCCCACATTTGAGCGGTGTACGCCGGCCATTGTGGGAGCGGGCTTGCTCGCGAAGAGGCCCGAAAAACCACCACTACCACCCCGCCAAATGAACTCTCGGCCACCCAAACCAGTCACCTGCTTAGGCCCCAGGTTCCCGGAGATTCACGACAATGGCTGATCATCCCGAACGCCAAAGCCCCATCGACGCCCACGGCATCATTGGTGACATGCGCAGCGCGGCGCTGGTCAACGACAAGGGCAGCGTGGATTTTTTCTGCTGGCCTGAATTCGACAGCCCATCGATATTCTGCTCGCTGCTGGACAGCCCCGAGGCCGGAATTTTCCAACTCTCCCCGGATTTACCCGATGCCCGCCGCGAACAGATTTACCTCCCCGACACCAACGTGCTGCAAACCCGCTGGCTCAGCGACCGCGCCGTGGTCGAAGTCACTGACCTGCTGCCCATCGGCGACACCGAGGAAGACCTGCCGCTGCTGATGCGACGGATCCGTGTGGTCAGCGGCCGCGCCGCGTTCCACATGCGCTGCGCTGTGCGCCATGACTACGCTCGTGCCAGCACCCACGCTCGCATGGATAAGAACGACGTGATCTTCGAGGCCGCCGATCAACCACCCCTGCGGCTATCTTCGGATCAGGTTTTACGCATCGACGACAACGTGGCGGTCGCCCGATTCACCCTCGACCAGGACCAGACCAGCGAATTCCTGCTCGGCGCCATCGACGATCCGCGTTTCAGGAAAGGCGCTGCCGAACTGTGCCTGCAGCGCACGCTGAAGTTCTGGCGCGACTGGATCGGCCAATCCAACTACCGTGGTCGCTGGCGCGAAATGGTCAACCGCTCGGCCCTGGCGATGAAGCTGCTGACCTCGCGCAAATACGGCGCGATTCTCGCTGCCGCCACCTTTGGCCTGCCGGAAAGCCCCGGTGGCGAACGCAACTGGGACTACCGCTTCACCTGGATCCGCGACGCCTCGTTCACCGTCTACGCGTTCATGCGCCTGGGCTTCGTTGCAGAGGCCAACGCCTACATGCGCTGGTTGCGCGGGCGGGTCAGCGACTGTCGGGGCAAGCCGATGAAACTCAACATCCTGTATGCCATCGACGGTCGCCAGGAGTTGCCGGAAATCGAGCTGGCGCACCTGTCCGGTCATGGTGGCGCACAACCGGTGCGCATCGGCAATCAGGCGTATGAACAGGTTCAGCTCGATATCTTTGGCGAGCTGATGGACGCGATTTACCTGGTCAACAAATACGGCGAAGCCATCTCCCATGAAGGCTGGAAACACACAGTGGAAGTGATCGATCAGGTCTGTGAAACCTGGGAACAAAAGGATGTCGGCATCTGGGAAATGCGCGGCGAGCAACACCATTTCCTGCATTCACGGCTGATGTGCTGGGTCGCCCTGGACCGCGCCATCCGCCTGGCGTCCAAACGCTCGCTGCCCGCCCCGTTCGCGCGTTGGGACCAGACTCGCCAGGCGATCTACGCCGACATCTGGGAAAACTTCTGGAGCGAAGAGCGCGGGCATTTCGTCCAGCACATCGGCGGCACCGGCCTGGATGGTTCGATGCTGCTGATGCCGCTGGTGCGCTTCGTCAGTGCCCGCGACCCACGCTGGCTGGCAACCCTGGCAGCCATCGAAAAGAACCTGGTGCGCGACGGCATGATCTACCGCTATCGCAACGACGACAGCCAGATCGACGGCCTGCCCGGCAGCGAAGGCGCGTTCGCCGCGTGCTCGTTCTGGTACGTCGAATGCCTGGCCCGCGCCGGCCGGCTCGACAAGGCCCATCTGGAGTTCGAACAACTGCTCCGGTACGCCAACCCGCTGGGGTTGTATGCCGAAGAATTCGACAGCCATGGACGGCATATGGGCAACACGCCGCAGGCATTGACGCATCTGGCGTTGATCAGTGCGGCGTGTTTTCTGGATCGACGGTTGAGTGGGGAGAAAAACGTCTGGCAGCCATGATGTCGTGTTAAACACAAATTCAGAGACAACCTGATCCCTGTGGCGAGGGAGCTTGCTCCCGTTCGGCTGCACAGCAGTCGTAAACCATCAAGACGCCGGATGCCTGACAGACTGCACTGTCAGGTTTTGGGGTTGCTTCGCAACCCAGCGGGAGCAAGCTCCCTCGCCACAGATCTTGTGCAATCCAAGTCCTACATTTTTTAAACAAAACAGCTTGCAACATCCCGAAAACACCCGGTTGCCGGCTGTTAAATCCCCGCCTAACATCGACTATCAAGGGTACAGCGGAGCTGTCCAACACAACCCGAATTCAAGGAACCAGAATGACCCAACGCATCCAACGCAGCATTGACGCCCCGCTCCGAACCGGTTTGAACCGCGAAGAACTCTGGGAGGCTGATGACAAAGGCCTGATCAAATGCTGGGAAGTCGGCCGCCAGCGCGCCGCTCGCTTCCCCGACCTCGCCCAACAGTGCCGCGCCGGCGAGTTGCCGGTACTGGGCTGGAAAGGTGGCGTCAGCCGCAGCCTGAAGAAACTCGAAAAGTACGGTTCGCTCAAATACCTCGCACAGTGGCAAGGACTGCGCGGGGAAGATCTGGATGTGGATCTGGTACAGGAACGGGCACTGACCTGTTCACGGACAGGCATGGTGGTGACGTTTACGCCGGATCGGGCGAAGTATTTCAATCAGGTGGCGGAAACGGAAACTTGATAGCAAGGGGCTCAAGTCATGGCGGAATCTGCTCCAGCACCGACCGAAAAACGCTCCCGATAAGCCTGCGGCGTCACACCCATGGCCCGCAGGAAACTGCGGCGCAGGGTTTCTTCGCTGCCGAAGCCGCATTGCACCGCCACCCGCTTGATCGGCACGCCAGTGTCGCTGAGTAAACGCCGTGCGGTTTCGACGCGGATCAGTTCGATGGCCCGGGCCGGCGTCTGGCCGGTGTCGGCGCGGTAGTGGCGCACGAAACTGCGTTCGCTCATCCCGACCTGCAAGGCCAGGGTCGGGATGCCAAGGTCCTGGGTCAGGTTTTCGCTGATCCAGGCGTGAAGTTCGTCGAATCGGTTGCCTTCTTTTTGCAGGGACAGGGTCACGCTGAATTGCGACTGACCACCCGGACGCTTGAGAAACACCACCAGTTGCCGGGCGACTTCCAGGGCCATGTTGCGCCCGAGGTCTTGCTCGACCATGGCCAGCGCCAGGTCGATGCCGGCGGTCACCCCGGCCGAGGTCCAGACCGGGCCGTCGTTGATGAAGATCGGGTTGGGCTCGACGTGCAATTGCGGGTGTTGCTGTGCCAATTGCTCGCAGCGGGTCCAGTGGGTGACCACGCGCCGGCCATCGAGCCAGCCGCTGGCCGCCAGCAGAAACGCACCGGTGCACACTGAGGAAACCCGCCGGCAGCCATGGGCATGTTCGCGCACCCAGGCGACCAATGGCGCATCCTGCGCCGCCGCGTAAACGCCCCAGCCACCGGCAATGATCAAGGTATCAGTGCCCTCGTCCGGTAACGGTTCGGCCAACAGCGCCAACCCCGCCGACGACATCACCGCCCCGCCGCCGCTGGCAATCACCGTCGGCGCATAGGGTGGCGGCAGGCCTTGCTGACGGGCAATGTCGTTGGCCGAAGCGAATACCTGCAACGGACCGGTAACGTCGAGTAATTGCACGTTAGCGAAAGCGAGTACGTGGATGGTTTTATGCATTTGGCGTAATTCGTGGGGATATTGGCGTATACGCCAAAGCCTACGGGCCTACAGTTAAACCGTCCACCCACTTCACGAGAAAAACACCATGACGTTGCAGATCGGTTTTCTGTTGTTTCCACAGGTTCAGCAACTGGATCTGACCGGCCCTTATGACGTACTGGCCTCGCTGCCGGATGTGAAAGTGCATCTGGTCTGGAAGGACCTGATGCCGGTCACTGCCAGCACCGGCCTGATGTTGAAGCCGACCACCACCTTCGACGATTGCCCGGCGCTGGACGTGATCTGCGTCCCCGGCGGCAGCGGTGTCGGGCCGTTGATGGAAGATGACCAAACCCTGGACTTCCTCAAGGCCCAGGCCGCCAACGCCCGGTACATCACGTCGGTATGCACCGGCGCGCTGGTGCTTGGCGCGGCGGGGTTGCTCAAGGGCAAACGCGCCACCACCCACTGGGCGTATCACCAATTGCTCAAGCCGCTGGGCGCAATTCCGGTAAAGGATCGGGTGGTTCGCGACGGCAATCTGCTGACCGGGGGCGGGATCACCGCCGGTATCGACTTTGCCCTGACCCTGGCCGCCGAGCTGTTCGACCAGGCCACCGCCGAGCTGGTGCAACTGCAACTGGAATACGCCCCGGCCCCGCCGTTTACCGCGGGCTGCCCCGAGACGGCCCCGGCCAGTGTGTTGGAAGAGGCTCGCAAGCGGGCTGCCGGCTCGTTGAAGCTGCGGGCGGAAATCACCGAGCGCGCGGCGGCGAAACTCGACCGGCAGTGAAAAAATGGCGGCAGGAGCCCGGCTTCTGCCGCCACGATTTTTCAGACGCCCACAAAAAAACCCGCCGAAGCGGGTTTTTCCAAGACCATGACGACTCCTTGTCGTAGCATTCCTTGCATATGGTCGATCATCCATGATCCTGAGCACATCCTGTGCTTCAGTGGGTGAGGCCAGATTACGCATCGGATCCAATCTGTAACAGGCGACATCGTTACCAGCGCGTGTAAGACATTCGCTATAAGCCCCCTTCCGAAAACCCTTAGACGCCTCAGGCCCGGAGGCCGCGAGTTTCGCTCAAACACCCTGATGTTCGTGTGCCTTGGCCAGTAGAAACTGTTCGATATTGCTCATTTGTTCATCCCAGCCGCGACTGTCCATGCGGAATGCCTTGAGGCGGCGATGCTGGGGAACGTGGTCGAAACCGGACTCGGAGACCTTGAGCAACGTGCCGTTGTCCATGTCTTCGAGCTCGAATTTCACCAGTGTGGTGGGCTCCTGGGAGTAATCGAAATCAGGCTCTACCGCATACGGATGCCAGCGAAACGAAAACAGCCGTTCCGGTTCGACCCGCTCTACCAGTACATTCCAAAGCAAATGCTCATAACCGGGATAGGTAATCTGCCCCTGGGTCCATTCGCCTGCCACAAAGCGCTTGCCCTCCAGCGCCACGCCAAACCACTTCCCGAACTCTTCGGCATGGGCTATCGCTCGCCAGACCTGTGAACGCTTGGCCTTGAGCAGGACTTTCCTTTCGATGCGATCAGATGCTGGGTTCATAAGTCACCTCCTGTACTTGAACAGTAGGTCAGTAAGATCACAAGACCAACCCTAAAGTTGTACCAATCGGGATGCGCAATCAACCATACCTGAGATATTCGGTTGCATTTACACCGATAAGTTCTGGAGCAGGAGAATAGTCAGAGAATCGAAACTGCTAACGTTCCCCATTGAAATCGCCCCGAAAGGAGTCATCCATGAAAAACCTGCGCGGCAGTTGCCTGTGCAAAGCCGTCGAGTACGAACTCGATTGCCTCGACATGCCCATCAGTCACTGTCACTGCCAAACCTGTCGCAAGGCTCACGCGGCGGCTTTTGCATCGACCGCCGGGGTCATGCGCGAGCACTTTCGCTGGACCAAAGGCCAGGATCGCCTGAGCCGCTACGAATCGTCACCGGGCAAGTTTCGGCATTTCTGTTCGGTCTGCGGTGCACATTTGATGGCCGAACGGCTGGCCCAGCCTCACGTTATTGTTCGTGTGGCGACACTGGATAGCGATCCGCAGATGACGCCCCAAGCGCATATCTGGACGTCTCATGATGTGCCATGGCTTGAATACGAATCGGTGGAAAAGCACTCGCAATGGCAAGCGTAGTGGGCTGATTCCATCTCGGCGCTACACTGCACCTCTACATTCGGTCACAGCGAGCACTCCAGCATGAACCCACGCTTATTATTGGCGCTGCTGCCCCTGTTGTTCACCTCCATGGCATTCGCCGTGGACTGCGACAACGCCAGCGACCAAGCGACGATGAACCAGTGCGCGGCGCAGCAGAATACGGCCGCCGACAAGGAATTGAATGCGCTGTACCAGCAGATCACTTCGCGACTCAAGAGCAATCCGGACAGCAAGAAGCAGTTGGTGAGTGCGCAGCGGGCGTGGGTTGCGTTCCGCGATGCCGAGTGCAAGTTCTCGGCGTCCGGGGTGACGGCGGGCAGTGTTTATCCGCTGATCTACAGCAACTGCACCACGGAACTGACCAAGGCCCGAACCCAGACGTTCAAGAACTACCTGAAGTGCCAGGAGGGGGATTTGAGCTGCCCGGTGCCGGGGGTTTGATTTTTCGGTGCTTTTGAGGGCCTCTTCGCGAGCAAGCCCGCTCCCACAGTTTTTGTGAATACCACAAATCCACTGTGGGAGCGGGCTTGCTCGCGAAGGCGTCAGTTCAGGCGCCGCAATTACCGGACAAAAATCTGCGCCGTGGTAATCGCCATGTCCCCGCCCGGCAACTTGATGCTGCCAGTCTGCTTCAAGCTGTCGGCATCGAAGATCGCCACGTCATTGAATGTCCCCGCCAGGTAGATCTTGCTGCCGTCCTTGTTGAAGGAAATGCAGTAGTACGAGTGATCGAGCGTGGCGGACTGGAGCATTTTCTTCTGCTTGATGTCGTACTTGGCCAGGCGGTTGAGCACGCCAAACATCAGGTTCGGATCCTTGGGCGAGCGCATGCCGCTGAAGTAGATTTCGGTCAGTGGGCCGAAATCGGTGGTTTCGGTCTTGCCGGTCTTCAGGTCGACGCTGAACAGGCCGTACAGGTATTCGGCCGTGGCCGGGTCCTGTTTTTTGTCCTTGAACTTCGCCGCGGTGTAGAGCAGCGAGAAGTCATGCCGATACGTCTGCTGGTTCCACACGTAGAGCACGTCCGGTGCGCTGTAGTTCGGGCGTTTCCAGTGACGGCTGGGGATCAGCACGTCGAACTTTCCGGTCTTCACATTGACCTTGTAGACATCCGCCCCCGCCACGTACAGCGTGCCGTCGTCGCCGCTCTGCATGATGGTCAACTGCCGTGGCGCCGGGAAACTGCGCACAGGCTTGGCGTCCATCCCGGCATCGGTGGCATACACGTCGAGCCGAGGCTGCTGCACTTCGTACCGATCGTTCATCATCAGCGTCGGGTTGGCGATGGTGAACAGTTCCTTGCCGTCGTGGCTGAGAGTGAAGGCGAACATCGACCTCGCTTTCTCCCCCGGCTTCTGGGTGATGCTGGCGTGGAACACCTGCTTGCAGTTGTCCAGTTCGACGCCGTAGACATCCGCGTAGTGATTGTTCAGCACATAGGCGGTCTTGCGGTCCGGCGACAGCTGCACGGTGCCGGGGCCGAAGGCGTCGGGCATCTTGCAGGTCTTGTACAAGGTGTCGGTGGCCAGGTCGATCACGTGCAGGTTGTTCGGGTAATTGGTGGTCAACATGTATTCGTGACCGTCTTGCAACGCGGTGTTTTCATCGGCCAGGACACTGACCGAACAACTGCTCAGGACGGCAAACGCGGCCAGGCCGCAGGCTTTGATGCTGTGCATGCTGGAATCCTTCTTGTTATACGCTGCTTTCAAGGGCATCACTTGTCCTTGGGGAAGACAGTGCCGAGGTTGCGCCAGTTTTCGTTGGACGCCTGGGCATCCTTGTTCCAGTCCGGGTAGGTACTCATCATGTCGGGCACCTGGGCCGGCCACCAGCACGGGTCGGAGCACCCGTAGAGATCGGCCTCCATCGGCTGGCACAGCGACGACACACCGCCAAACGCATCGATTTCCCAGCCCGGGTCGGTGGTCGAGGCACAGCCCGCCACGGAACTCATGGCCACCACTTCTTCAATGCGGTTCTCGTCCGCGGCCTGATCCAGCTTCAACGCTTTGTTATTGATTGCCTTGAGATGTTTCATATCAGTGAGCCTTGCGCGGAGTGATGTAACTGCTGATGAACGCAGGGTTATGGGCCATGATCCGGGTGTAAACCTCGATGCCGAAATCGACCCAGTCACGCATCAGTTCGCAGTAGTGATAAGTCGGGTGAGTCGGATCGCCGTACCGCGCGTAGCTCTCGTGGTAGCAACCGCCGGAACACAGATTGCGGATCTGGCAGTCTTCGCAGCCAGTGTTGGTGCGGTCCAGGCGCTGGGACAGGAAGTCGTTCAACTCCACCTGCTTGACGCCACTGTGGACGTTGCCGAAGGTCGGCAGACTCGAACCGGTAAAGCGGTGGCACAGGTTCAGCTCGCCCTTGTGATCGACCGCCAGCATCTTCAGGCCCGCGCCGCACGGCAGGGCTTTTTTGTGCCCTTCATGAATGTCGGTGATCAATTGGTGCAGGTTGGAGAAGCCGATGTTGCGGTGTTCCAGCGCCGCTTCCAGGTAACGCTTGCCGAGTTTTTTCATGTTGGCGAAGACGTCCACCAATTCATCACTGGTGAGGTTGAAGCTGCTGATGTCGCCGGACGTCACCGGGGCAAAGCCGACTTCGGCGAACCCCAGTTCGTTGAACAGGTGATCCCAGATGGTTTCGACGTCGGTCACGCCGGTGGTCAGCGTCACCCGCGCCCCCACCGGACGACTGTTGTAGCGCGACAGCAACATCTCCGCCTTGCGCCGCACCACGTCGTACGTGCCCTGCCCGCCCACGGTGATGCGGTTGCGGTCGTGCACGGTTTTCGGCCCGTCGATACTCACCGACAGCCCGAAACGGTGAGCGTTGAGGTAGTCCACGGTTTCTTCGGTGAGCAGTGTGGCGTTAGTGGTCATGACGAACTCGACGAACTTGCCCGCCTCACGAAAACGCTTCTCACAGTAGTCGACCATGTACTCGATCAGCTTGCGGTTGCTCAGCGGTTCGCCGCCGAAGAACACCACGGTGAAACGCTCTTCATCCGGGGATTCGCGCAGCAGCATTTCCACCGAGGCAATCGCCGTTTCCACGTCCATCTTCTTGCCGGCCGACGGCTTGTCGAGGTCTTCCTTGTAGCAATACGTGCAGCTCAGGTTGCAGCCGGTGTTGACGTTGAGCACCACGGTATTGATCGCCGTGCGCTCGACTCGCTTGGTGGCGATGTCCGGGGTCAGCGGCGAACCGTCGCTGACCAGTTCCAGGGCCATCAGCTCGCGCAGGGTCTCGGTGATTTCCTCGCCGTTGAAACGCGCGGCCAGGCGCTGGATCAGGTCGTCCGAGGAGCAGCCGGGACCGCGCAGGGTATCGATGATGGTGCCCGTCAGTTCATCGCTGGCAAACAGCGAACTGCTGGGGATGTGAAACAGCATGCGGTCGGCATCGACCTGCACTTCGTGCAGGTTGCGTTCGACCAGATTCAAGATAGCGCCCATTGCAAACCTCCTGTGCAGGCCCCGGTTTGCGGGGCTTGCGGTCATTCCGAAAAAGTGTCTGAAACCGTTTTGGTCAGCCAAGCTCTGGTTTCAGCATCACGGAATGGGTGGATTGTTCCAGCGTTGCACGGTCACGATCATGTGGCCTTCGCCGGTCAGGGATTTCCCTGCGTCGTCGACGGCGGCGATCACCTTGAGGTTGCCGGCATTGTTGGTGGACATCTTGCGTGCCGGATTCGGCCCGGCATCGCCCGGTGTGAATACGCCTGCATCAGCCTGCATGGTGCCGGCAAACTTGACGTCTTCGTCTTCCTTGGCGCGGTCGTCGAAGGCCTCGACCTTCCATTGCGCCGGGAACACGCCGATGCGGTACGGCTTGCCGTCAGCGCCCTTGCCCCAGGCTTCCGCGTCGAAGCGGCCCTGGACTTTCGGCGTCGAACCACCGCCTTCACCGATCCGCGCCACCGAGAACTCAGGCACGACTTTGACTGCATCGATCTTGCTGTACACCGACAGGCTCGGGCCTTTCAGCGTGCCGACGCTGACCGCGCGCGCGCCCGGCTGGGCATTGGCGGCGGCCTTGAGCTTGACCCGCATGCGCTCCGGGGTTTGCTCCAGCACTTCGACCACTTCCACGCCTTTGCCGAAGTCAGGTTTGCCGGCCAGGCCGCTGCCGATCAGGGTCACTTCGCTTTCACTGCCAGCCTTCACATAGCCCGGTTGCACCGCCAGCAAACGCTGGGAACCCTGTTTGGCGGCGACGAAGTCCAGGCCACGTTCATCGTGCTCGGCCTCGAACATCCGGCCCTGCAGCGCATTGCCTTGCGCGGCGAACACCTGGCGCATGGTCACGCCATCGATGGTCACGTTGCCGCGCCATTCGTAGCCGGTGTACAGGATTGCGCTGCCGTCGCCATTGAACGGGCTGCCGTCGGCGTATTGGCCCTTGACGCTGACCTTGAAGGTGTCGCTGCCATCGGCACTCACGGTCATGACACCGGCCAGCTCACCCTTGCCCGGCAAGTGGCCGCTGAAGCTCCAGTCGCCCACCAGCGCTTCGGCTTTCGGCGCCGCGCTCTGCCATTTTTTCCACGCCGGGTTGTCCAGCGGATAACGCTTGGCCAGCAGCGGCACCATGTCCTTGCGGGCGATGTCGAACCAGTCGCGGTCGCGGGCCAGCGCCTGGTACTCCAGGGACGGCCACTGACCGAGGTGGAAGTTCACCAGGCGTTCCCACTCCTGCGCCGGACGCCGTTGCAGGGCGACCCGCGCCCCGGAGTGGCAGCGGCCGCACATCTGGCTGGTCTGGTCGTCGAAATGCTCAACGGTATTGAGCCGCCGCTCCAGCGCATAGCGCACGCCATCGGTTTCGCTCGGCGCCAGGCCCTGGGTGTCAGCGAGGTATTTGACCAGCGTGCGACGGTCGTCATCGCTGATCTGCAAACCGTGCATGGTCTGCATGCGGGCAATGCTCATCAACCAGCCTTCCGGCGTTTTGCGCTGGTGGCTGATACGGCTGAGGGTGTTATCGGCTTCGGGGGTGTGACAGCCCTGACAGGTTTCCTTGAGGATGGTCTGGGCGTCGCGGGCTGCCAGGCTATGAGGCGAATGCAGCGCTACACAAGCGGCTACGGCCAGCAAGCTGGCGCTCATGCCTGATCGGAGTTTTCTCTTCATCAACGTCGAACCTCGCACGGTGCGTTCTTATTGTTGTGGCTTATCGTTTTTATGGTTTCTGCCGTCGGCTTTAATCCGCTGACGGAGGCAAGAGAAACGTCTGCAATGTGCAATACACAGAGCGTGCCAGCTTGCAGATAAGCTTTTTTATCAATCACTTGCGTTGATCTTCCTGCTTTTGGCCATGCCAGGACGCGATGAGCGGCGTCTAGTTTCGCGACAGCTGTTGCAGTCTGAGACAGCATAGTTGGCCCTGCCGGAACAGCTCATCGCCCGACCATTGACGCCCCTCCCTGGCAGGTGCGAAATGGAGAGTCACCGATTGCCAACCTGAGGAATAAAAAATGGCAAGCATCACTGTCCTGGCGGGGGACTTTCTGCAGGGTGACGGAGATTATCGCGATGGCGTTTTTACCCTCAGAACGTCGTTGCACCCGTGGCCCGGCCTGACCCTCCCGCTATCCAGGTTCAAAAGCGTGGAAGTGGCCAATGAGGACTCGATCAACAACATCAAGCAAGCCATCGGTTTCGGCGTGGCAGGAGCCATGTTGCTAGGGCCGATCGGCGCATTCGCCGGGTTCATGCTGGCGGACAAGGAAACCGAAGTGACCTTCCTGGCGACACTCAAGGACGAGCGCAGGTTACTGGTTGCCGCAGATAGCAGCACGTTCGAGGAAATATCGCGAAAAATGGCGTCTTGAACCTATCGGCGCAGTCCGCACCACACCCGTGGTGCGGCTGACGTCAGGTTCAGTGATAGAACGTCGGTTGAACGTTTTTTTGCGACTGGATCTGTTGGCGCATTTCCGCCACCAGCGTTGCAATGCCGTGGACGCTGTCCAGTTTCCACAGTGGAACGTGGGTGGCCACCAGATCCACGTGGCCGGTCATGCAATCGCAGACCCGGATCGTCAATGACTGGTCCGGCGCCACGCTGCAGGTGCATACCGAGGGCAGAAAACTGCGCTCAATGATGCTTTGGATCTCCAGGGGTGAAAGGTTCATCGCTACCTCCCTTACGACAGATGTGTAGCCGGGAAAATGGTCCGTCATTTCACCCACCGAGCCGGAAAATTCTAGTCCTCGCCAAGGGGCGTCTCAAGATCGCGGACCGGTTGTTCGTCGTCTCATCCGGTTTCTCGATTTGCGACAAACCCTCGTATTATCCGACTGCTTCGGCGTCAGGCAAAACCCCGTCCGACAAGGCCTGACCGGCACTCCCGAACACTTGGCACAGCCATTGCGAAAGCCCGGTTCTCACGAACAACAAGAGGCCTCGCCAATGTCGCTCCCAAACGTGCTTCCCGCCACTTCGGCATTCATCCAGCGCGCCCCGCGCATGCTCATCGGTGGCGACTGGGTCGAGGCCGCCGACGGCCAGACCATGCCCCTGCACAACCCGGCCACCGGTGAGGTGCTATGCGTGGTGCCACGGGCAACGCCGGAGGATGTCGACCGTGCCGTACTCGCCGCCCGTCAGGCGTTCGACGACTCGGCCTGGACCCGCACCCGTCCCCGGGAGCGGCAGAACCTGTTATGGAAACTCGCCGACCTGATGCAGCGCGACGCCGAGCTGCTGGCGCAACTGGAATGCCTGAACAACGGCAAAAGCGCGGCGGTCGCCCAGGTGATGGACGTGCAGCTGGCCATCGACTTCCTGCGCTACATGGCCGGTTGGGCGACCAAGATCGAAGGCTCTACGGTTGACGTGTCGGCACCGTTGATGCCCAACGACCAGTTCCACAGTTTTATCCGTCGCGAAGCGGTCGGCGTGGTCGGCGCCATCGTCGCCTGGAACTTCCCGCTGCTGCTGGCCTGCTGGAAACTCGGTCCGGCCCTGGCCACTGGTTGCACTGTCGTACTCAAACCGGCCGACGAAACCCCGCTGACCGCGCTGAAACTCGCTGAGCTGGTACTGGAAGCCGGTTATCCCGAAGGCGTGTTCAACGTGGTCACCGGCACCGGCATCACTGCGGGCTCGGCCCTGACCCACAATCCATTGGTCGACAAACTGACCTTCACCGGCTCCACCGCCGTGGGCAAGCAGATCGGCAAGATCGCCATGGACTCGATGACCCGGGTCACCCTGGAACTGGGCGGCAAGTCACCGACCATCGTCATGGCCGATGCCGACCTGAAAACCGCCGCGGCCGGAGCCGCCAGCGCGATTTTCTTCAATCAGGGCCAAGTCTGCTGCGCAGGCTCCAGGCTGTATGTACAGCGCAAGCATTTCGACAATGTGGTGGCGGACATCAGCGATATCGCCAACGCCATGAAACTCGGCAACGGCCTGGACCCGAGCGTCGAGATGGGGCCGTTGATCTCGGCGCGGCAGCAGGAGCGGGTTTATGGGTACATCGAAAAGGGCCGGGCAAGCGGCGCGACCATCGCCTGCGGTGGCGAGCAGTTCGGCCCGGGGTATTTCGTCAAGCCGACGGTGATTGTCGATGTCGATCAGAAGCACTCTCTGGTGCAGGAAGAAATTTTCGGCCCGGTGCTGGTGGCGATTCCGTTCGATGATGAAGCCGATGCCTTGCGCATGGCCAATGACAGTCCCTACGGCCTGGGGGCGAGCATCTGGTCCAATGACCTGGCGGCGGTGCACCGGATGATTCCGCGGATCAAGTCAGGGTCGGTGTGGGTCAACTGCCACAGCGCCCTGGACCCGGCGCTGCCGTTCGGCGGCTACAAGATGTCCGGGGTCGGGCGTGAGATGGGCTATGCGGCGATCGAGCATTACACCGAGTTGAAGTCGGTGTTGATCAAGTTGTGATTTGTAGCGTCCTTTAGGCCGCCTTCGCGGGCAAGCCCGCTCCCACAGGGAAACGCATTCCAATGTGGGAGCGGGCTCGCTCGCGAAGAGGCCCGCCCAGGCAACCCAGAACTCAGGGTTTGAACCCTTGAGCCAACAACCAACTGCGAACCACCCGCCCCTGCTCCACCGTCAGCCCCGCCAACACCTGCTCGGCCGGCTCCGTGCGCAACCGCCGCACCAACGGCGCCACCTCAACCCCCTGTACATGCCAGATGCCCAACGGCTGATCCGCCGTGATCACCACTTCGGCCGCATCGACAAAACCATCGCGCAGCACCGGTGCGCGCTCGATCCTCAGGGCATTGAAATCGGCCTCGGCATGGGCGATTTCAGCATCCGGCCATTGCCGTCGCGCCTGCCAGAATGGCTGATCCAGCCAACGCTGCTCATCGGCATAAAAATCCCGGCCGATCCGCGCAAAACGCAAATACAACTGTTCCACCCGCTGCTGGTGAAAATGCCGGGCCAGAGCCGCTCGTTCAGGTTTGCACAACAGCGTGTTGATCACCGTCGGCGCCTGCAACGCCGAGGAGAGGGATTGAAAGATGCCATTGCCCGACAACGGGTCCACGGCCATCGCCGCATCACCGACCCGAATCCAGTTATCACCGCACACCTGCGGGCTGAGAATCGCCGTGCTGCTGCGGGCATGCAGCTGCAAATCAAGCTCCGCTTCGCCGCCGAAAAACCCACGGGCCACTGCCGACTCCCCACGGCGTTGGCGACAGTAATCGAGCAACATAGCCTTACCCGGCAACCCGGCACTGGCCACGTCCACCGTCCATTGCCAATAACACTGGCCGTCGGCGCGGCGCGCCATCCAGGCCCAACCGTCCCCAAGGCTTTCCACGGCGCTGGCGGTGCTGCCCGGCGTACCTTGCCAGCGATTGAGCAGGCTGACCGTCTCCGGTCCACGCAAGCCTTTACCGAGGGTCGGCGCCTGGCGTCCGCGGGCCTCCACCAGAAAGTCCGCTACCAGCGATTCGCGGCCGTCGATCTCGATTCGATGTCCGGTCGCGCAGGTCTGTACCGCCAGCACTCGACCTTCAATAAGATCAACTCCAGCCAAGCGCAAATCCTCGCGCAAGCCGCGATCAAAGGTCGGGCGATCGAGCAGGTATTCAACGTTCTGCGCATGCTGCTGGCCGTTCCAGTTCACCTGTCGTTGGGAAGGCAACGCCGCTTGCGCCAACGCCTGATGCAGGCCTGCGCCACGTAACGCCTCCAGCACCCGCACGGACACGCCTTCCAGCGCAGCAAAGCGGCGCCACTCGCTGACCAGTGTCACGGCGTAACCCAGTCGCCGCAGCCCCAAGGCCACCGCCGCGCCCGCCGGCCCCGCCCCCAGAATCACAATCGCGGTCATGGCCCGAAACGCCGTTCGGGGCCGCGATAACGTGCGTTCTGTCGCAGAAACTCGATGATCTGCTCGTTGCTGGCATCAGGCTGTTCGGCGAGGAATCCGGCGATGTGCCCGCTCAACGCGGCACAACCGAGGCTCGCCCCGGATTGCCCCGGATAGGTGCCATGCACGCACGCGGCGAAATCCGCCTGGGCGCTGTTGAGCCACGACCATTCCTGCTCGGCGCACCGCGCATCGCCGGTCACCCGCAACACCTGCGGATAATTTGCCGGAAACACCCCGTCCCCCTGGGCCGGGCTCGACGCACACAGCAGCACGCCCCGCGCCACCGCCGCCGCGCAGGCGGCGCGTAACAGGCTGCGATCCTGACGCAAGCCGAGGCTCAAATTGATCAGTCGCACGTTCTGTGCCACCAGCCAGTCAATCGCCGTGGCGATCTGCAAGGCGCTGGTGACACCGCGCTGGTCGAACACCTGAGCCACGCAAAACAGCGCCGATGGCGCACGCCGGCCGATCGCTTCGATCACCGCACTGCCATGCCCCAGTGGATCTTCACGCAAGTCGCCTTCGGCCAGGCCATCTTCGAGCAATGAAAAGCGCCGACCGGCGATCACTTGCACCCGCTGTGCTGCCGAGTGGCCGCTGTCCACCACACCGATGCGCAACTCAGGTTTCATGCAGCACCGTTTTCGAAGTCAGCACGCCGTCGAGCAATTCGAAACGCAGATCGGCATCGGCCAGGGTTGAAGGACGATGGCTGATCAGGATGCGCGTACGCCCGGCAAACAAGCGGTCGATGGCGTCGATGACTTCACGCTCGGTGGCTTCGTCCACCGCGGAAGTGGCTTCATCGAGCACCAGAATCAAAGGGTCTTGCAACAGCGCCCGGGCAATCGCGATGCGTTGCTTCTGCCCGCCGGACAACTGCTGGCCACGCTCGCCCAGCGGGCTGTCGAGGCCTTCGGGCAAAGACTCGATCAGGCTGTCGAGTTGCGCCAGGCGCGCCACTTCGGCAATCGCTTCGCGGCTGGCGTCCGGCACCGCGTAAGCCAGGTTGTCGGCGAGGCTGCCGCGAAACAGCACGATGTCCTGGCTGACGATGGCAATGCGCCGACGCAACTGGAACAGGTCCAGTTCGCGCACATCGACGTCGCCCAGCAGTACCCGTCCCGATTGCGGATCGTGATGCCGTTGCAGCAGATCGATCAGGGTCGATTTACCCACGCCCGAGCCGCCGCTGAGGGCCACTTTCAAACCGTAGGGAATCCGCGCTTCGATGCCGCGCAGGGTCGACTGGCGACCGGGATGGGCGAAGTGCACGTTGTCGAACCAGAGATCGCCGCCATTCGGCATCGCGCGTGGCCTGGCGGGCGTCGACACGGTCGGCTGCTCGCCGCGCAACTCCATGACCCGGCCGAGGCTGACGGTCATCCGCTGAATCGCGACGTAGAGCCCGAGCAAGCTCTGCACCGGCCCCACGGCCATCCCCAGGTAGGTGGAAAACGCAATCAGCGCACCGAGCTGCCAGGTGCCCTGCACCACCCAGTATCCGCCGATCAAAAAGGCGCAGGCCCGGGACAGCGAGGTCAGTGTGCCGGGCACGGCCTGGGTGAAAAACTCAGTGACTTGCAGGCGCAGCAACTGGCTCATGTAGCCTTGCCCCAGCGTCTCTAGGCGCCGTGCTTCGCGCTGTTGCTGGCCGGCGGACTGGATGAACTTCATCACCGGCAACGTCTCGACCATGAACGACGACATGTCCGCCGAACGCTCGCGCAACTGCCGCACATCGCGTTCGACCTTGCGCCGCATCCAGCGCAGCCAGAGGACATCGAGGGGGATCAGCACCAACGCCAGCAGCGACAGTTTCCAGGACAGGGTCAGCAACATCGCCACCGCGACCACCAGGCCGATCACGCTCGACACCGCCGAGAACAGCGAGTCCACGGCAAAACGCTGGATTTCTGCGACGTCACCGTCGAGGCGCGACATCAGGTCGCCGATGCGCCGCTGGCCGTAAAAGCTTGGCGACAGGGTTTGTAAATGCCGATACAGGTCATCGCGCAGGGCAAACAGCATGCGCCCGGACAGTCGCGTGTGCAGGTAGCGGTTGATGCCCGAAAGCGCCGTGCCCAACAACCCGGCAACGATCATCAGCCCGGCAATCAGCACCAGCATCGGGAAGTTGCGCGCCAGCAGGCCGTCGTCGATCAGCAGTTTGGTCAGCCACGGCTGCACCAGCACCAGCGCTGAGGCGCAAACCGACAGACCCAGCAGCCCGGCAATCGCCAGGCGATGGGGGCGCACAAAGCTGTACAGCCAGCGCAGCGACGCTTGCAGGGCCTCGGGGTTCTGGCTGTCGATCAGCCGGACGATCAAGCGCTGCATCACGAACGCAACTGTTTGAGCTTGCGATACAGGGTCGCGCGGCTGATGCCCAAGGCGTCGGCGGCGGCCGAGACGTTGCCCTGATGCGTGTCCAGGGACTGACGGATCAGCTCCAGTTCGTTTTCCCGGATGCTGCCGGCCTGGGGCCGTTCGCTGGCGGTCAATTCGTCGAGCATGCTGTCGGGCAAGTGGTCGAGGGTCAGCACGGTTTCACCCGGCTCGCGCATGGCCAGCGCGGTGCGCAGGACCATCTCCAGCTGGCGGATGTTGCCGGGCCAGTGATAGCCGCTGAGCAAGCGATTCAGATCGTCGTGCAGGACCACGGCGGGTGCGCCCAGTGTCGTCAGCATGCGACTGACCAGCGCGGCGAAATCTTCGCGTTCGCGCAGGGCCGGGAGCATCACGCTGATGCCATTGACCCGGTAGAACAAGTCCTCGCGAAAGTGTTTTTCTTCCACCAGACGCTTGAGGTCACGGTGGGTGGCGCAGATCAGTGCGACGTCGATGTCCTGCTCTTCGCCAGCACCCAGGGGCGCGACCTTGCGATCCTGCAACACGCGCAACAGCCGGGCCTGCAAGGCCAATGGCATGTCGCCGATTTCATCGAGGAACAAGGTGCCGCCGTGAGCCTGTTGCAGGCGCCCGACCATGCCGCCCCGGCGCGACCCGGTGAACGCGCCTTCGCGATAGCCGAACAGTTCGGACTCGATCAGGCCTTCGGGAATGGCCGCGCAGTTCACCGCCACGAAGGGTTTGTCGCAGCGCGCTCCGGCCATGTGCAGGGCGCGGGCGATAACCTCTTTACCGGTGCCGGTTTCGCCCAATAACAACACCGGCAGTTCATTGGCCAGACCTTGACGGGCCATGCGCAAGGCACGGGCATAACGTGTATTGCTGCCGGCGAGCGCTTCCAGATCCGGCTGCGCCTTGGCCGGTTTCGCGACTGTGCGCGGCGGGCTGCTGACGTTGATCGAGCGTTGCGGCGCGCGCAGGGTTTTATAGAAGAATTCACCTTTGGCAGTTTGCAGGCTGCCGGTGCCGCCCTGATGCAAGCGCGCCAACAATTGCAGGCCGTCGACACCGAGAAACTCCTCGCAGCGCCGCCCGACCAGGGCCGAGCGCTCGGCGTGGAGCAACTGACAGGCCTGGGCGCTGACCGCCAGGATCTGCCCGCCGAGGCTCACGGCCAGCAAGCCTTGCCAAGGGGACTCCAGGTATTGCCTGCGGCTGTGAAACGCCAGGACGATTTCGTCCGGATAGCTGGCGTTGAACACTCGGCTTTCGATCTGGCTGACCGCCATGGCCAGCAACGCGGTACTGTCGTGGGCGCGGCCGAGCGGGCCTTCGCGGGTCAGGTCGAGGACGCCAAGAATGTCGCCTTGGGGGCAATGGATCGGCACCGAGGTGCAGGAAAAATCGCTGAGGCGATCCAGATAATGCTCGCCGCAATCGATCAGGGTCGGCCGCGCCTCCACCAGTGCCGTGCCGAGGGCGTTGGTGCCGCGGACGGCTTCGCTCCAGCAGGCGCCAAGGGTGATGTCTTGCAGGCCACTGCCCTTGAGGCGATCGGCGCGGCCTTCGACAGCGAGGATGGTGGCATCGGAGTTGGCCAGGATGATCAGCCCTTCCTTGCCCTGACGCTCGGCCAGGTAATCGATCGCCGGCAATGCGGCGTCGATCAGCAAGCGATTGCTGGCCAGCAACACGTCCAGGCTGGCACTCGATTCCAGCGCCAGCTCATGCTTGGCATTGAAATGCACGCCATGACTCAAGCTGCGCCGCCACGAGGCATCGATTTCCGCACGCAGGACGCCGTCCGGTACTTCGCCTTCCAGATGCAGCTTTTCCCGGGCCAGCCGGGCTTCGCGATGCAGTTTGGGGGAGTTTGTTTTTATTAGCGTCATCAAGCGCTCCGGGTCATCCGCCCTGCGCCTTCATACATCGGCGCCCTGCCGCAATCTTTACGTTAACGTAAGGGCTATGGCAAGTGCCGTAGGGCGCTTACAGACCGCGTTATCGTTCTTCGCGAGCAAGCCCGCTCCCACACTTGACCGGGTTGAAACACAGGCATGTGATCAACCAAGCCCCATGTGGGAGCGGGCTTGCTCGCGAAGGCGATGTCACAGGCACCGAAGATTCAGCGCCGCCACACTTGCGGCCCGACAAAAAACGCCCGCGCATTATCCTCCAGACTCTCCAGGTGATAGCCGCCCTCCTGCACGATCAGGCACGGCAACCCGAGGCTGCGAATCCGTTCACCGAGCACGGCGAATCCTTCGCGGGTCACTGCCACTTTGCTTTGCGGGTCCAGCTCGAAAATATCGAAGCCCAGGGACAGCACCAGTACCTCGGCGCCAAAGTCTGTCACGGCCTGCAGTGCTACATCCAATTGCTCCAGGAAGTCGGCCTCGCTGGCGCCATGAGCCATCGGCAGATTGAGATTGAAACCCTCGCCCGCGCCGACACCGCGCTCATCGGCAAAGCCTGCGACACCGGGATAGAAATTGGTTGGATCGCCATGCACCGAAACGTAGAGCACGTCCTCGCGGTCGTAGAAAATCTCCTGGATCCCTTGGCCGTGGTGCATGTCGGTATCCAGCACCGCTACCCGCGAAAAACCGGCGCGCAGTACCTGCGCCGCCACTGCCGCGTTGTTCACATAACAGAAACCACCCGCGGCTTCGGCCCGGGCGTGGTGTCCCGGTGGGCGGCACAAGGCATAGGCTGCCGGCTCGCCATCGAGCAACGCCCGGGCGCCGGCGATGGCGCTTTGCGCCGACCAGTAAGCCGAACGCCAGGTTTGCCCGCCCACCGGACAACTGCCATCGGCCAGATAACGCGCGGCTTGCGCGAGTATCCCGCGCAGGGCATTGGGCTCACGGACAAAGATGTTCGACATGACCTCGTCGCCCCAATCCTCGGGAATCTCTTTCCAGCGCTGGTGGGCTTCCTGCAAGAACCTCAGGTACGGTGCGCCGTGCACCGCCAGCAACGGATTGAGCCCGGCATCGGCCGGTTGCTCAACGGTAAAACCCAATGCATGAGACGCCTGCACCAGGCGCTGCGCACGCTCCGGCACTTCCTGCGGCGTGCGCATCTGGCCACGGGAGTAATAGCTGCGTGGATGGTGGAGCAATTGTTCGGGATGGAAAAAACTGCGCATAGGGTTATTTCCTGTCAGTGTGGGAGCGAGCTTGCTCGCGATGAGGCCAGCACATTCAACATTGATGGCGACTGATCCACCGCAATCGCGAGCAAGCTCGCTCCCACATGGGATTTGTGTTTATTCAATGATTTCGGCGCGGGCCAGCACGGCGTTGAGCAACACATCCGTGCCCTGGCGCACATCTTCGGGCAACACGTCTTCGGCTTCGTTGTGGCTCAAGCCGCCTACACACGGGATGAACACCATGGCCGTCGGGCAGAACCGCGCCAGGTGGATCGCGTCATGCCTGGCGCCGCTGACAATCGACTGCTGAGCGTAGCCCAGCGCATCCACGGCCTGCTGCACCGCCGCCACACAGTCCGCGTCGAACGGCGTCGCCGGGCTGATCCAGTGCGGGGTGATTGCCAGATGCAAACCGCGCTCGTCGGCCATCGCCATCAGACTCGCCCAGAGGCGTTCGCCATTGATCTTCAACATGAGTTTCTCCAGGAAAATTCAGCTTAAGGACCGGGCCAGTTCCACGCGTTCAGCGCTGGCGTGGCGATGGGCAAGGGACAGGACACACAGCAGCGCGACGCGGCTGGGACGAAGCGGAAGGCTTCATGGGGGACTCCTTTGGTTATTTTTTGGCAGGAGAGAAACGGCAAATCCGCGGCGCTCTGGCGGCGTCGGTCTGGGGATGATTTTTCGATCCCTGACCATGATTAGTCAATTTTCTATTAATTATTCGAAGTATTACGAAGACTTATAATCAAGAACGGCGGCAGCCGAACGCGATGTGCCACGCATAGGCGTTCAGACGCGTCACTGGCAATCGATGACCGGAACTGAAACGAGACTACGCCGGGAAGCAGTGATTCGATCCTGTCATCTCACAGGCCGGTTTTTTCAGAGAGCGACTCAACAACCAAAACCGAAGAGCAGCTCTACAACATCAAGAATGGCGTTCACACCTTCAAAGGCATCCCTTATGCCGCGCCTCTGACTGCGCAAAGCCGCATCGTCGATGCCAAAGAGCCGGACAACTTTGCTGAGACGCGTCCCGGCGATCGCCTACAGCCCAAACTGCCCTCAAGCCGAACGTGAGGACTGGAATTACAAGCGAATTCACGGCACGGCATTGGGAACTCTACAAGTAGTATTGAGCGGCCGTTTCGATAAAAACGATGTCGTGTTGCTGCAAATGCTTAAGCCTCAAGCCTGGTTCATCATCCCCATTGGCCGCCAGTGTTCGTTAGTTAGCGTTCAATGCGCTGAACAATCAAACCGAGGCTTTTAAATCCACGCCCAGTGCCTGGGCAAATGCCTTCACCAACGGGCTGCGCACAGTGTTATGGCGCAGGATCAGACTGAACGGCGTGATGATGTTGATCAGGTCCGGGCGCACCGGGCGAAACTCTCCCCGCGCCACCATCGGCGCAGCGTAATGCTGGGGCAGGAAGCCCAGGAAACGCCCCGTCTTGATCAGCAGCGCAACGGCCTCCACCTGGGTTGCCGAGGCGGAAAAGCTGTCGTAGTGGGCAAATTTCAGTTTGTCGCGATGAATCGCGTAGCGATGGTTGATGCACTCGTAGTCCTTGAGCACATTACCCTCCATGTCCGCGTCCGCCATGGAGAACAGCGGGTGGCCAAGCCCGCAATAAACCTCTGAGCGTTCTTCGTATAGATCGTAGTAATCGAACTCTTCGCGTTTTTGATAAACCGGAACAATTCCCGCCACTAGCCGACCTTCTACAACGCCCCTTTCCACCTCATCAAGTTGTGTCGCCTGAAGTTGAAACCGAACCTTGGGTGACTGTTCATTTATTTTTCTAAGCGCAGCAACTAACGGCGAATTATCGTCAGAGATCGTATTATCAATAACACCCACACCAAGATCGCCGATCAGTTCATTCTGAGCCGAACTAAGGCGATCACGAAAGTTGTCGACGGAAGCAAATAAATCAATCGACGCCTGATATACCAAACGCCCCTCTTCCGTCAGGTGAAAGCCCTCTCGCCCTCGTGTGCAAAGGCGCATGCCGATACGGATTTCCAGGTCGGAAATCTGTTTACTGATGGCTGCCAGCCCCACATTCAGCTCATTTTGCGCGGCGCTGAAACCTCCGGCCTCGACCACGGCCTTGAACACTTTGAGCAGTTTGAAGTCCAGCCCACTGAGGGCCAACGGCGCCCGTTGCAGCGTTTTCGGCGGCGGGTTTCCGGAATTGGAAAGTGGGGTTTCCATAATGCTTATTTACCTCTGGCGCCCTATTCAACAATCTGTGCCCAACAACAAAAACATAGCTGGCCTAATAATAATGAACACAGAAAACCAGGCTTGGCAACCGCCAATAAATCCCGAACATCAGTGCCAA
Source organism: Pseudomonas sp. GM48 (assembly GCF_000282335.1). Classification (GTDB taxonomy): domain Bacteria; phylum Pseudomonadota; class Gammaproteobacteria; order Pseudomonadales; family Pseudomonadaceae; genus Aquipseudomonas. Next base: position 4,282 of record NZ_AKJM01000009.1, on the reverse strand, counting down.
ATCACTGATCTCAAAACATTAAAAGCTGACACTTCGATCAGCTCTCGCTCCTTTGCAACTGCCCTCTTGAAAACTGCTCTGGCCTGATTTCGTTCGCTGACTTTGTAGCGACGTTGCGGCCCGGTATACCCATTTCAGTTCGCGTTACCGACGAGGAAAATAACAATGTCTCAAACCACCGACCGTCTCTGGGGTGCTCGCTTCAAAAGCGGCCCGTCCGAAGCCTTGGCGGCCCTGTCCCGTTGCCCTGAGCGCTACTTCCGGCTCACCCCGTACGACCTCGCCGGTTCCAAGGCCCATGCCCGGGAACTGCAGCGTGCCGGACTGCTGAGCGAGCAAGAAACCCAGACCATGCTCGACGCCCTGGAACGTATCGGCGCTGACTACCGCGCCGGCAGCATCGCCCCGACCCTGGACGACGAAGACGTCCACACCTTCATCGAGCGTCTGCTGACCGAACGCCTTGGCACCCTCGGTGGCAAGCTGCGCGCCGGTCGTTCGCGCAACGACCAGACCGCCAACGACCTGCGACTGTTCCTGCGAGACCACGTGCGCACCCTGGCCGTTGAAGTGCTGGGCCTGCAGCAGGCGCTTGTGAACCAGGCCGAGCAACACATCGAGAGCATCTGCCCCGGCTTCACCCACCTGCAGCAGGCACAACCGATCGTATTTGCTCATCACCTGCTGGCCCACGCCCAGTCAATGCTGCGCGACGTACAACGCCTGGTGGACTGGGACGCGCGTACTTCGCTGTCGCCACTGGGTGCGGCGGCCATGGCTGGCTCGGCTATCGCCCGTTTACCTCAGCAATCGGCAAAAGAAATGGGCTACAGCGGTGTTTGCGAAAACTCCATCGACGCCGTGGCCAGCCGCGATCACGTCGCCGAGTTCCTGTTCATCGCCAGCATGCTCGGTATCAACATCTCGCGCCTCGCCGAAGAGTTTTGCCTGTGGTCGTCGCGGCAATTCCGCTGGGTCGCGCTGGACGATGCCTACGCCACCGGCAGTTCGATCATGCCGCAGAAAAAGAATCCGGACATCGCCGAACTGGCGCGGGGCAAGGCAGGTCGCCTGATTGGTAACCTGACCGGCCTGTTGTCCACCCTCAAATCCCTGCCACTGTCCTACAACCGCGACTTGAGCGAAGACAAGAACGGCGTGCTCGACAGCGTCGACACCCTGCTGCTGGTGCTGCCGGCCATGGCCGGAATGGTTGCGACCATGACGGTCAACGTCGAAGAACTACGTCGCCAGGCACCGCTGGGCTTCACCCTCGCAACCGAAGTCGCCGACTGGCTGGCGGTGCGCGGCGTGCCGTTCAAGGAAGCTCACGAAATCACCGGTGCGCTGGTCAAGGCCTGCGAGAAACACGACATCGAACTGTGGGAAGCCTCCCCGGCGCTGCTGGCGGAAATCGACCCGCGTCTCACACCGGAAGTACGCGAAAGCCTGACCCTCGAAGCCGCCATCGCCGCCCGCAGCGGCTGGGGCGGGACCGCGCCACAACAGGTGCGCGAACAGATCGGCCGCCTGAAAACCGCCCTCGCCGCCCAGCAGCAATGGACCGAGGACTATCAGGGCTTCCGCCTCTGAAGTAATAACCAAAACCTGTGGGAGCGAGCTTGCTCGCGATGACAGTTTCACATTCAACCTCTACGTGGACTGACCCACCGCTATCGCGAGCAAGCTCGCTCCCACAGGGATAGCGTTGAAACCGAGTTCGGAGAAACAACATGAGCCAGACACAGGCAGAACGACTCCAGGCGGAGCGCAAACTGGCGGAAAACCAGTTCGACATCACCCAGTACGATCATGTGCCCCGGCGTTACTACGGGCGGATTTTCTTCGCCACGGTGATCGTCATCGCGATCATCGGCCTGGTGCGCGCCTTCGCCGAAGGCAAGATCGAATGGTCGTACATCGGCCAGTTCCTCACCTCCCAGGCGATCATGTGGGGCTTGCTCAACACCATTGTCATGGCGGTGCTGGCGATGGCGCTGGGCATCGTGTTCGGCGTGATCACCGCGATCATGCGCATGTCGGCCAACCCGATCCTGCGCTATGTGGCGCTGACCTACACCTGGCTGTTCCGCGGTACGCCGCTGATTCTGCAACTGCTGTTGTGGTTCAACCTGGCGCTGATCTTCCCCACCATCGGCATCCCCGGCCTGTTCGAACTCGACACCGTGAGCCTGATGACACCGTTCGTGGCCGCCCTGCTCGGCTTGAGCATCAACCAGGGTGCCTACACTGCCGAAGTGGTGCGCGCCGGTCTGCTCTCGGTGGACACCGGGCAGTATGAAGCCGCCAAGTCGATCGGCATGCCGCGCCTGCAGGCGCTACGCCGGATCATCCTGCCCCAGGCCATGCGCATCATCATTCCGCCGGTGGGCAACGAGTTCATCGGCATGGTCAAGATGACCTCGCTGGCGAGCGTCATCCAGTACTCGGAACTGCTCTACAACGCCCAGAACATCTACTACGCCAACGCCCGCGTGATGGAGCTGCTGATCGTCGCCGGTATCTGGTACCTGGCCACTGTCACCGTCCTGTCCTTCGGTCAAAGCCGCCTGGAGCGTCGTTTCGCCCGCGGTGCCGGCAAGCGTTCTTGAGGAATCCGATATGAGAAGCATCGTCAAGGCCGTGAGCCTGAACAAGTACTACGACAACTACCACGCGCTCAAGGACATCAACATCGAAGTCGAGCAAGGCGAAGTGCTGTGCATCATCGGCCCGTCCGGCTCCGGCAAGAGCACCTTGCTGCGCTGCGTCAACCAGTTGGAAAAGATCGACAAGGGCGGCCTGTGGGTCGACGGCGAACTGGTGGGCTACCGGATCGTCGGCAACAAACTGCACGAACTCAACGAAACGCAGATCGCCCGCCAGCGCCTGTCCACCGGCATGGTGTTCCAGCGTTTCAACCTGTTCCCGCACATGACCGTGCTGCAAAACATCATCGAAGGGCCGTGCCAGGTGCTCAAGCGTTCGCCCAAAGAGGCGCACGAAGAAGCCGTGGAACTGCTCGCCCGCGTCGGCCTGGCCGACAAACGCAACAGCTACCCGATCGAGCTGTCGGGGGGTCAACAGCAACGCGTCGCCATTGCTCGTGCATTGGCCATGCGTCCCAAGCTGATGTTGTTCGATGAGCCCACTTCGGCACTCGACCCGGAACTGGTCGGTGAGGTGCTGTCGGTGATGCGTGATCTGGCGCAGACCGGCATGACCATGATCGTCGTCACCCATGAACTGGGCTTCGCTCGCGAGGTTTCCAACCGCATGGTGTTCATGGACGGCGGGCAGATCGTGGAGGCTGGAAGCCCCGAAGAAATACTAATAAGTCCGCAAAACCCTCGCACCCAAAGCTTCATTTCTGCCGTTCGAACCTAAGGCCCGATGTCGGCCTTCACAACACTCATAAGAGAACGACCATGAAGAAACTCGTTATCCCAGCAGTACTCGCCGGCGTTATGGCATCCGGCTTCACCTTCGCTGCCGAATTGCCGGCCAGCATCAAGGCCAAGGGCGAGATCGTCGTAGCGATCATGCCGAACTACCCGCCGATGGATTTCAAGGACCCGGCCACCAACACCCTCACCGGCCTGGACTATGACCTGGGCAATGCCCTGGCCGAACGTCTGGGCGTGAAGATCAAATGGCAGGAAACCGGTTTCGAGCAAATGATCAACGCCCTGACCACCGACCGCGTGGACATGGTGCTGTCGGGCATGACCGACACCGCCGAACGTCAGGCCAGCGTGACCTTCGTCGACTACTTCACCAGCGGCCCGCAGTTCTACACCCTGCAGAAAAACAAGGACACCAACGAGATCATCGACCTGTGCGGCAAGAAAGTCGGCACCAGCCGCCGCACCACCTTCCCGGCGGAAATCGCCGAATGGAGCAAGGCCAACTGCGAAGCCGCCGGCAAACCGGCGATCAACGTGATCGGCACCGAAGGCTCGTCCGATGCCCGTGCGCAACTGCGCCAGAGCCGCATCGACGCCGCCATGCAGGGCAGCGAAACCCTGCCCTACCTCAAGACCCAGGAAAAGGACATGTACAAAACCGTGGGCCTGCCGATCTCCGAGCAGTACACGGGGATGGGCGTGAGCAAGAAAAAACCTGAGCTGAGTGAAGCGGTGAAGGTTGCGTTGCAGAGCATGATCGACGACGGCAGCTACCAGGCGATCCTGAAGAAGTGGGATCTGGAACTGGGTGCGATCAAGACGGTGACCGTCAACGCCGGTAAATAACACGCCGACCTGTAGCAGCTGCCGAGCCT
>NZ_AKJM01000008.1 GCF_000282335.1 Pseudomonas sp. GM48 | reverse complement strand
CCAACGGCAGGTAACCGCCGGTCAGGGCTTTGGACAGGCACAGGAAGTCCGGGCGGATACCGGCCTGTTCGCAGGCGAACATCGTCCCGGTGCGGCCGAAGCCGACGGCGATTTCGTCGTGGATCAGGTGCACGCCGTAGCGGTCGCAGGCTTCACGCAGCAACTTGAGGTACACCGGGTGATACATGCGCATGCCGCCAGCACCCTGGATCAGCGGCTCGACAATCACGGCGGCGACGCTGTCATGGTTCTCGGCCAGGGTCTGTTCCATGGCTGCAAACATGTTGCGCGAATGCTCTTCCCAGCTCATGCCCTCGGGACGCAGGTAGCAGTCCGGGCTCGGCACCTTGATGGTGTCCATCAACAGCGCTTTGTAGGTCTCGGTGAACAGCGGCACGTCGCCCACCGACATCGCCGCCATGGTTTCGCCGTGGTAGCTGTTGGTCAGGGTGACGAAGCGTTTCTTGTTCGTCTGACCGCGATTGAGCCAGTAGTGAAAGCTCATTTTCAGCGCGACTTCGATGCAGGATGAGCCGTTATCGGCATAGAAACACCGGGTCAGGCCTTCCGGCGTCATCTTCACCAGACGTTCGGACAGTTCGATCACCGGTTGATGGCTGAAGCCGGCAAGGATCACATGTTCGAGCTGATCGACCTGGTCCTTGATGCGCTGGTTGATCCGCGGGTTGGCGTGCCCGAATACATTGACCCACCAGGAACTGACCGCATCGAGGTAGCGTTTGCCCTCGAAGTCTTCCAGCCACACGCCTTCACCGCGCTTGATCGGGATCAGCGGCAGTTGTTCGTGATCTTTCATCTGGGTGCAGGGATGCCACAACACGGCGAGATCGCGTTGCATCCACTGATTATTCAGGCCCATTTTCACTCTCCTGGAGGCGGTCCGTGAGACGCGCGGACAAACAATCGCGCAAGCCTATGCAATGCGTGTCACGGGAACAACCCATTGTGTCGAATGAGCTACTTTGTCCAGGCCGATAGACGTTGCTGGCGGGCGTCTGAAGGCTAACGTATCCTTCGCGGCTCTTGGGCCGTCTGGCTCGCAAAAACTGCTGTTTTCCTCGTGTAATTCCGGAGTTCGCTGAATGTCTGTCGGTTGGCTGCGCGCCTGTGCGCTGGTGATGTTGGGGCTGTTCAGCGTGTCTGCGCTGGCCAAGGATAAAACCGCGATCGTGGTTGGCGGCGGCCTGTCGGGCCTGACTGCCGCGTACGAGCTGCAGAACAAGGGCTGGCAGGTCACCCTGCTGGAAGCCAAGTCGAGCCTGGGCGGTCGTTCCGGCATGGCCACCAGCGAGTGGATCGGCAACGACAAGACCCAACCGGTGCTGAACAAGTACGTTTCGAACTTCAAGCTGAGCACCACGCCGGCGCCTGAATTCGTGCGCACCCCTGGCTACCTGATCGACGGCGTGTATTACAGCGCTGCCGATCTTGCCACCAAGGAGCCGGCCACTGCCGAAGCGCTCAAGCGTTACGAGAAAACCCTCGACGACCTGGCGCGTTCGATCGATGACCCGCAGAACCCGGCCGCCAACAACACCTTGCACGCGCTGGATCAGGTCAACGTGTCGAGCTGGCTCGACAAGCAGAACCTGCCGGCCACCGCGCGCCAGCTGATCAACCAGCAGATCCGTACCCGCTACGACGAGCCTTCGCGCTTGTCGCTGCTGTATTACGCGCAGCAGAGCCGCGTTTACCGTGGCGTTTCCGATCGTGACCTGCGTGCTTCGCGTCTGGTCGGTGGCAGCCCGGTGCTGGCGCAGGCTTTCGTCAAACAACTGAAGACCATCAAGACCAGTTCCCCGGTCTCGGCGATCATTCAGGACAAGGACGGCGTGACCGTCAAAGTCGACAGCGTCAGCTATCAGGCTGACTACGTGGTGCTGGCCGTACCCTTGCGCGCCCTGAACAAGATTCAGATGACCCCGGCGCTGGACGCCCAGCACCTGGCGGCGATCAAAGGCACCAACTACGGCTGGCGTGACCAGATCATGCTGAAGTTCAAGACGCCGGTGTGGGAAAGCAAGGCGCGCATGTCCGGCGAGGTCTACAGCAACACCGGCCTGGGTATGTTGTGGATCGAGCCTGCCCTGAAGGGCGGTGCCAACGTGGTGATCAACCTGTCCGGCGACAACGCGCGGGTGATGCAGGCGTTCGGCGACAAGCAGATGGTCGATCAGGTGTTGATCCGCCTGCACACGTTCTATCCACAGGCACGCGGTTCGTTCACCGGTTATGAAATCCGTCGCTACAGCACCGACCCGTCGACTGGCGGTGCCTACCTGGCCTTCGGTCCGGGCCAGATCAGCAAATTCTGGCGCCTGTGGGAACGTCCGGTCCAGCGTGTAACCTTCGCCGGCGAACACACTGACACCCTGTATCCGGGCACCCTGGAAGGTGCATTGCGTACCGGTCAGCGTGCAGCCAGCCAGGTTGAAGACCTGGCGGCCGGCAAGTCGTTTGAACCGGCGAAAGTGGTTCCGGCAGCTGCTGCAGCGGCGGGTGCTGGCGCGGTGGTGGCGAAGAAGGGCAACTTCTTCAGCAACCTGTTCGGCGGCTCGGATGACGAGAAGAAGCCGGAACCGGTCAAGGCACCTGAGCCTGTTGCACCGCCTGCTCCGGCGCCAGCCCCGGCCGCCGCGCCGGCACCGGTGGAAGCACCGAAGCCTGCGGCACCGGTAAAAGCCGAGCCAGCCAAGAAGGCTCCGGCCAAAGCCCCGGCGAAACCGGCAGCCAAGACCGAAGCGAAAAAAGCCCCGGCCAAGACACCGGCCAAGAAAGCCGAGCCGGTGAAGAAACCAGCGGCCAAACCCGCAGCGACCCCGGCAACGGATACCAAGGCGTAATAAGCCCTGGGACAAAAAAAACGCGGCGTAAATGCCGCGTTTTTTTATGCCTGGAGAAATCCGCATTCACAATCGAATAAACCATCTGCAGGAAGTGTTATTGAGTTGGGCTACATTTTTGTATACACATTGGCCTTTAATCTTTTCTTAACTCGCCTATTTCAGACTCTTGATCGTATTTCTCGATATTTCAAAGCGAAATTTTCGGCTTTAATTCGATGGATAACTCGATAGTCTTGGGCCAGCACTTACAGGGATCTAGGCAATGCAGCTACGTAACTCTACCTCCCGCTACGGCTGGGTCAGCATCTTCATGCACTGGGGCGTGGCACTGGCCGTATTCGGTTTATTCGCCCTCGGGCTGTGGATGGTCGGCCTCGGCTATTACGACCCATGGCGCAAGACCGGGCCGGATCTGCACAAGAGCATTGGTTTGATCTTGCTGGGCGTCATGGTGCTGAGGGTGTTGTGGCGTTTCATCAGCCCACCGCCACCTACTTTGCCCAGCTACAGCCGCATGACGCGTCTGGGCGCCAAGTTCGGCCATGCCTTTTTGTATCTCTGTCTGTTCGCTGTGATGATTGCCGGTTACCTGATTTCCACCGCAGAAGGTGCCGGGATTCCGGTGTTTGACTGGTTTGAAGTGCCTGCCCTGATTTCCGGACTACCGGACCAGGCAGATAACGCCGGTGCGATTCACCTCTACCTGGCGTGGGTGCTGGTAATTTTTTCCGTACTCCATGCGTTGGCAGCATTGAAGCACCACTTTATCGACCGTGATGTGACCCTCAAGCGAATGCTGGGTCGCAAAGCCTGAAGTTCAACCTCGACTCCCAAGGAAAACAAAGCATGTTGAAAAAGACTCTCGCCGCCCTGGCAATCGGTTCGGCCCTGCTGTCCGCTAATGTGATGGCTGCGGACTACGTTGTAGACACAACAGGCCAGCACGCCTTCGTCAACTTCAAGATCAGCCACCTGGGCTACAGCTACATCACCGGTACCTTCAAGACCATGGACGGCAAGTTCAGCTTCGACGCTGCCAAGCCTGAAGACAGCAAGATCGAGTTCAACGTGAACCCCGCCAGCGTCTTCACCAACAACGCTGAACGTGACAAGCACATCTCCAGCAAAGACTTCCTGAAAGTGGCTGATTTCCCCAAGGCCACGTTCGTGTCCACCGGCGTTAAAGCCACCGGTAAAAACGCTGCTGGCAAAGACACGGCCGACGTGACCGGCGACCTGACGATTGCTGGCGTAACCAAGCCAGTCGTGATCAAGGCCACTTTCCTGGGTGAAGGCAAGGATCCATGGGGCGGCTACCGTGCAGGCTTCGAGGGCACTACCAGCATCAAGCGTTCCGATTTCGGCAAGATGATGGACCTGGGTCCACAGTCTGACGCCGTCGATCTGTACGTCAGTTTTGAAGGTATCAAAGCGAAGTAACTTTCGCGCCAACATAAAAAACGCCCCTGATCGAAAGGTCCGGGGCGTTTTTTATTGCCGAACACAAACCCATTGTGGGAGCGGGCTTGCTCGCGAATACGGTGGGTCAGTTACCTTAGATGCTGAATGTACTACCGCTTTCGCGAGCAAGCCCGCTCCCACAGGGTTTTGTACTGATCAAAAAAATGCCCCGGACCTTTCAGTTCGGGGCATTTTTTATTGTGGCGATAACTCAGCGATTGCGGGTCAGCAACGCTGGTTTCTCACCACGAGGGCGGCTTGGCAGTTGATCCAGTTGCTCAGGTGTCGGGAAGCGGTCTGCCTTGGACTCCTTGTGCATGATCTTCGGTGCCGGGCCACGCGGGTTCTGCACGGCCGGTTCCGAACGAGGTTGATCGTCACGGGCCGGGCGGCGATTGCGCGAGTCTTCGCGGCGGGCCTGGCCGTCGCGCGGTGCGCCACTGCGTGGGCCGTTGCGCTTGGCCGGTGGAGTGCCGGTGGTGGCGCCGTCGCTGTTGCGCGGACCGTTCTGGCGACCTTGTGGTTTGCCGGAACGGGGAGCGCCCGAACCTGCCGCAGTGCCTTGTGCCGGAGCGCCCGGACGGCGACCACGGCCTTGAGCCGGCTTCTGCTGCGGCACGTAGTCGACGCGGTTACCGAAGTTATCGATATCGTCGTCCAGGAACTCGTCCGGGGCACGATCAGCGGCTGCGCGTGGTGCCTGGCTTGGCTGACGCTGTTCGCGGGCCGGGGTACCTTCGCGAGGTTTTTGCTGACGGGCCGGACGCTCACCGCGCTCACCGCGCTCACCCGCCGGTTTTTCCTTGCCCTTGTCCTTGCCTTTGTCCTTGCGACCGCCACCGCTGCCGTTCGGACCGTCGCCGCGCGGGCCACGTGGATTGCGTGGGTTACGCATGTCCGGACGCTCGCGCACTTCAGGTTTCTCGGCTTCCACGGCGCTCGCATCGAAGCCCATCAGGTCGCCGTCGGCGATTTTCTGTTTGGTCATGCGTTCGATGCTTTTCAGCAGTTTTTCTTCGTCCGGGGCTACCAGCGAAATCGCCTCGCCCGAACGACCGGCACGGCCGGTACGACCGATACGGTGCACGTAATCTTCATCGACGTTTGGCAGTTCGAAGTTGACCACGTGGGGCAACTGGTCGATGTCCAGGCCGCGAGCGGCGATGTCGGTGGCGACCAGGATGCGCACAGTACCGGCCTTGAAATCGGCCAGGGCTTTGGTGCGGGCGTTCTGGCTCTTGTTGCCGTGGATGGCGACGGCGCTCAGGCCGTGTTTGTCCAGGTACTCGGCCAGACGGTTGGCGCCGTGCTTGGTGCGGGTGAACACCAGCACCTGTTCCCACGCGCCGGCGGTGATCAGGTGCGCCAGCAGGGAGCGCTTGTGGCTGGCGGCCAGGCGGAACACGCGCTGTTCGATACGCTCGACCGTGGTGTTCGGCGGCGTGACTTCGATGCGTTCCGGGTTGTGCAGCAGCTTGCCGGCGAGGTCGGTGATGTCTTTGGAGAAGGTCGCCGAGAACAGCAGGTTCTGCCGTTTGGCCGGCAGACGCGCCAGGACTTTCTTCACGTCATGGACGAAGCCCATGTCGAGCATACGGTCGGCTTCGTCCAGCACGAGGATTTCCACGTGGGACAGGTCGACGCTGCCTTGGCCGGCGAGGTCGAGCAAGCGGCCAGGGCAGGCCACCAGCACGTCCACGCCACGGGACATGGCCTGAACCTGAGGGTTCATGCCGACACCGCCGAAGATGCAGGCGCTGACGAACTTCAGGTCGCGGGCATAGACCTTGAAGCTTTCATGCACTTGCGCGGCGAGTTCGCGGGTCGGGGTCAGGACCAGCACGCGCGGCTGACGCGGGCCGTGACGCTGGGATTTGTCCGGGTGACCGTTAGGGAACAACCGCTCCAGGATCGGAAGGGCGAAACCGCCGGTTTTACCAGTACCTGTCTGTGCCGCGACCATCAGGTCGCGACCTTGCAACACGGCGGGAATGGCCCGCTGTTGCACCGGAGTAGGCTCGGTATAGCCCGCCGCCTCGATGGCGCGGACTAAAGCCTCGGAGAGACCGAGGGAAGCAAAGGACATGAGAAATCCTGTTTTAGTTAGGGCTTGGCCCAATGGGAGTCTTGCCTGGCGCGAATGGCGTTTAAGGAGACGCTATCCCGTCCGGTCCTGCTGGGTCTCGAAGGCTCGTCTGCAAGCGCTCGCGCGGGCTGAAAGCTGCGCAGTAGCGGGGTCGAGATGCCTTAAACGATTCCGAGCGTCCGGGCGTGAGCCTGGCGGGAAGGCCGGAGTATAACAGAGCAATCACTGTGCGCTGCTTTCATGCTGCTCAACGGTTTTTTCCGAGGTCGCCGCAGTCTTTTCAGCCTTCATGCTGGCGGCCGGTTCCGCGCCGTAGCGGGCGCTCAGTTCAGCGTAGGCGGGCTCGCGCTTGAAACGCTTGAGTTCGGCGCCGAAACGCTGCACCAGCAAATCCATGCCTGCATTGCGCCGTACCGCGAGAAACTGGCTTTGCTGGCTGATGATCGTGGGGTTTTCAGTGATCTTGTCGCGGATGCCCAGTTCGTCGAGCAAATGCTGGCCGACCCGGCGGTCGGTAATCAGCAGGTCAATCCGCCCGCGTACCAGTTTGCCGAAGTTGGCTTCATGGGTGGGGGCGGGCTCGCGGGTGAACAGCGTCGAATCGCTGAAATCCTTGCTGTACAGATAACCCGGAGAGGTGCCGACGGTCAGGCCGCGCAATTCATCGAGGGTGCGAAAGGGATGGGGCCGGGCATTGGCGTAGAACATTACGAACTGGACTTCAGACAGGGGTTCGCTGGGGTAGAGCAGGGTCGCATCACGCTCGTCGCTGTGAAAGATGTCCAGCGCGCCATCGGCCTGACCCGATTCAAGCATCGACAGGCAGCGTTTCCAGGGCAGGAACTGCCATTCCACTTCGATGCCCAGGCGTTTGAAGACAATCGCGGTGGTTTCGTAGTCCAGGCCCAGTGATTTGCCGTTGTCTTCGTATACGTAAGGTGCCCACGGCTCCGTGACAATACGCAGCCTCTCGCCCCGGGCGGCGAAGCTCAGGCAAGTGAAGACAAGCACGGCGATTAATTGCGTGATCAAAGGCATGGCTTGAGATTACGACGAGAAACCGGAAAGAGCCAGAAACTGACCGCAGATGCTCTAACTCCGTGGGTTGCCGCACATTAACAGTGCACGAAAGCAAAAGATCGCAGCCCGCGGCAGCTCCTACAGGGAATACACATTTCTCTGTAGGAGCTGCCGCAGGCTGCGATCTTTTGTTCTTGCTTTAACGACTTTTAACGCGGCAGCTTCAGGTTTTTCCACACCGCCAGGCTCGCTTCAGCCTGGTTCAGCGTGTAGAAGTGCAGCCCTGGAGCGCCACCCTGCAGCAGTTGTTCGCACATCTCGGTGATGACCTGTTCGCCAAAGCGCTGAATGCTCTGGGTGTCGTCGCCGTAGGCTTCCAGTTGCTTGCGGATCCAGCGCGGGATTTCCGCACCGCAGGCATCGGAGAAGCGCGCCAGTTTGCTGTAGTTGGTGATCGGCATGATGCCCGGCACGATCGGGATGTTCACACCCAATGCCCGCACGCGCTCCACGAAGTAGAAGTAGCAGTCGGCGTTGAAGAAGTACTGGGTGATCGCGCTGTCGGCGCCAGCGTTGGCTTTACGTACGAAATTGGCGACATCGTCTTCGAAGTTGCGTGCTTGCGGATGCATTTCCGGGTAGGCGGCAACTTCGATGTGGAAATGATCGCCGGTTTCTTCACGAATGAATTCAACCAGGTCATTGGCGTGGCGCATTTCACCACTGGCCATGCCCATGCCCGAAGGCAGGTCACCGCGCAGGGCAACGATACGCTTGATGCCGGCGGCCTTGTACTGGGCCAGCAGGCCGCGCAGGTCAGCTTTGCTATCACCCACACAGGACAGGTGAGGGGCGGCAGGGATTTTGACTTCGCTTTCGAGCTGCAACACGGTGTTCAGCGTGCGATCACGGGTCGAGCCGCCGGCGCCGTAGGTGCAGGAGAAGAAGTCGGGGTTGTAGCTGGCCAGCTGGCGAGCAGTGGCGAGCAGCTTTTCTTGCCCAGCATCGGTCTTCGTAGGGAAGAACTCGAAGCTGTAGCGACGATCTTGGGACATGGGAATACCCTTGAAAACGCGTAAGCCTGTGAGGCTTGCACATCCCATGTGGGAGCGGGCTTGCCCGCGAAAGCGCTGGGTCAGTCGACATTAATGTTGAATGATAAACCGCTTTCGCGAGCAAGCCCGCTCCCACAGGGAGAGCAGGCAGCAGAACCGATCAGTAGCGGTAAGCGTGCGGCTTGAACGGACCTTCGACGGTCACGCCGATGTAGTCGGCCTGGGTCTTGGTCAGTTGAGTCACAACGCCGCCGAAGCCACGGACCATTTCCAGGGCCACTTCTTCGTCGAGTTTCTTCGGCAGCACTTCAACGGTCAGGCGCTCGGCTTTCTGGGCTGGCGACAGGTCGGCGTACTTCTGGCCGAACAGGAAGATCTGCGCCAGAACCTGGTTGGCGAACGAACCGTCCATGATGCGGCTCGGGTGGCCGGTTGCGTTACCCAGGTTAACCAGGCGGCCTTCGGCCAGCAGGATCAGGTAGTCGTCGTTATGCGGGTCGAAATCGCCAGCGCCGGTACGGTGGATCTTGTGCACCTGCGGCTTCACCTCTTCCCATGCCCAGTTCTTGCGCATGAAAGCGGTGTCGATTTCGTTGTCGAAGTGGCCGATGTTGCAGACAACAGCGCGCTTCTTCAGGGCTTTGAGCATGTTCGAGTCGCAAACATTGACGTTGCCGGTGGTGGTCACGATCAGGTCGATCTTGCCCAGCAGGGCCTTGTCGATGCTGGCTTCAGTACCGTTATTGATACCGTCGATGAACGGCGAAACCACTTCGAAACCGTCCATGCAGGCTTGCATGGCGCAGATCGGGTCGACTTCGGAAACCTTGACGATCATGCCTTCCTGACGCAGGGACTGAGCGGAACCCTTGCCCACGTCGCCGTAGCCGATGACCAGCGCTTGCTTGCCGGACAGCAGGTGGTCGGTGCCGCGCTTGATCGCATCGTTCAGGCTGTGACGGCAGCCGTACTTGTTGTCGTTCTTGCTCTTGGTCACCGAGTCGTTGACGTTGATGGCCGGGATTTTCAGCTCGCCCTTGGCCAGCATGTCCAGCAGGCGGTGAACGCCGGTGGTGGTTTCTTCGGTCACGCCGTGGACGCGGTCCAGAACCTGTGGGTACTTCTTGTGCAGCAGCTCGGTCAGGTCGCCGCCGTCGTCGAGGATCATGTTGGCGTCCCATGGCTGGCCATCCTTGAGGATGGTTTGCTCCAGGCACCACTCGTACTCTTGTTCGGTTTCACCTTTCCAGGCGAAAACCGGGATGCCGGCAGCAGCGATGGACGCGGCGGCCTGATCCTGAGTCGAGAAAATGTTGCAGGACGACCAGCGCACTTCGGCACCCAGGGCAACCAGGGTTTCGATCAGCACGGCAGTCTGAATGGTCATGTGGATGCAGCCGAGGATCTTCGCGCCCTTGAGCGGTTGCTCAACGGAATACTTGCGGCGCAGACCCATCAGGGCCGGCATTTCGGATTCGGCGATGATGGTTTCGCGACGGCCCCAGGCAGCCAGGGACATGTCGGCGACTTTGTAATCGGTAAAATCTGCAGGCGTGATAACAGCGCTCATGAAGAGCCTCCATTCGTAATGTATGCGAATGGGCGCCGTTGTGCGTTTAGTGTCTGGCTTAAGGCCAGGCAACGCCCCATCCGAGCCTGACAGGTCTAGCCTGCTGCAGCGCCCCTCGGACAGGTGGCGGGAAAACGGTATCAAGTGATGATGACCGTTTTGAAACGGGGGCGATTATAGCGGGCTATGCTGATCTTCCAAAGCGTTTCTGTCAGTCAATGTCCGAACGGTAATCGAGACCATAGTCAAAGCTTGATAGAGCTCTAGTCCGGGCTCTGCCATGATGCCGGGCATCAATCGGCAAGATGGTCAGGAGTGAATATGAATTTCCACACCCGCAAATGGGTAAAACCCGAAGACCTCAATCCCAACGGCACTTTGTTCGGCGGCAGCCTGTTGCGCTGGATCGACGAAGAGGCGGCGATCTACGCCATCGTCCAGTTGGGCAACCAGCGTGTGGTCACCAAGTACATTTCCGAAATCAACTTCGTCAGCGCCTCGCGCCAGGGCGACATCATCGAACTTGGCATCACGGCGACCGAGTTCGGCCGCACCTCGATCACCCTGACCTGCGAAGTGCGCAACAAGATCACCCGCAAGAGCATCCTCACGGTCGAGAAAATGGTCTTCGTGAACCTCGGTGAAGACGGCTTGCCGGCGCCCCACGGGCGGACCGAGATCAAGTACGTCAAGGACCAGTTCAAGGACGATGATGCCGTTCAGTAAGATCGGCGTCGTTTTCTTCGCGAGCAAGCCCGCTCCCACATTGGAATGCGTTTCAAATGTGGGAGCGGGCTTGCTCGCGAAAGCGGTTCTGTATTCGCCGAAGATTTGTCTGGGCACTGAACAGCCGTGAACCCCGCGTGTCGTAGCTAAATAGCCCGCCACCGGTTGCGCACATCATGAACTCGGCACAAGACGGCAAGACCCCGAACCTTTCGGCGCAAGAAGAGCACGAAGTCGAAAAGAGCCAGCCGCCCCGTGCCGCGGTGTTGCATGAAATCATCCGCACCCAGGGCGATCAGGAATTGGAGCGCAGCATTGCCGCATTGTGGTGGTCGGCGCTGGCGGCGGGGTTGACCATGGGCTTGTCGCTGATGGCCATGGGATTGCTCAATTCGCGTCTGCCGGACGGTGAAGGATTCAAGGTGATCGCGAGTTTCGGTTATTGCGCCGGTTTTCTCGCGGTGATCCTGGCCCGTCAGCAACTGTTTACCGAAAACACCCTGACCGCTGTCCTGCCGGTGATGACCAAGCCGACGCTGGCCAATTTCGGCCGGCTGCTGCGGCTGTGGACGGTGGTGTTGATCGGCAACCTTTGTGGCACTTTGCTGGTGGCGTACGTGATGCTGGAACTGCCGATCTTCGACAGCAAGACCGATGTCGCTTTCCTCGATATCGGCCGCAAGGTCATGGAAAACCATGCCAGTCAGATGTTCGCCAAGGGCATCGTCTCCGGATGGATGATAGCCACCATGGTCTGGATGATTCCGTCCATGGAGAGCGCCAAGATGTGGATCATCATCCTCATCACCTACCTCATGGCGCTGGGGGATTTCACTCACATCGTGGTCGGTTCGGCCGAGGTGTCGTATCTGGTGTTCGCGGGTGAGTTGCCGTGGAGGGATTTCTGGCTGGTGTTCGCCGGGCCGACGCTGGCGGGGAACATCATCGGTGGCAGTTTTATTTTCGCGCTGATCAGCCATGCACAGATTCGCAGCGAAAGCGGGCCACCGAAGAAATCGGCGGATCAGGGCGACGCGCCCGATCCGCAGTTGATCAAAAAACAATCAAGGTGATGCTCAGCCCGCCACACCAAGTGCAGCCGCACCACGACGCTGGCGATAGATGAAGAACAACGCGGTCATCACGGTCAGCCCGCTGACCAATGCGCCAGTCCAGGGTAAATCCGCCAGGTCCGCGCCACTGGCCACCACCAGGCCGCCAATCCATGCGCCGGCGGCGTTGCCGAGGTTGAAGGCGCTCTGGTTCAAGGTCGAACCCAGGTTCGGTGCTTCATGAGCCTGATCGATGATCAGCAACTGCAGGATCGGGCACAGTGCAAAGGCGAACGTCCCCCACAGCACGAGCGTGATCGCAGCCGGGATCACCGAGTGACTGGTTTGCGTGAACGCCGCCAGCACCACCAGCACCGCCAATGCCATGCTCACCAGCGAAGGCAGCAGCCGACTGTCCGCCAGACGACCACCGAGCATGCTGCCGGCGGTCAAACCAACACCGAACAACAGCAACATGAGGGTGACGCCGTGAGGGCTGACGCCGGTGATGTCCTGCAGGATCGGCGCAATGTAGGTGAACACACTGAACAGGCTGGTCGAGGCCAGCACACTCATGCCCAGGGCCAGCAATACGCTGGCCTTGCCCAGCACCTTGAACTCGCTGGCCAGGTTGGCCTTATCCATCGCGATGTGTTTCGGCAGCCAGATCCATTGCGCAATCGCGGCCAAAACACCGATCACCGATACCGCCCAGAACGTCGAGCGCCAGCCCGCGAATTGCCCGAGTGCGGTGCCCAATGGCACGCCGAGTACATTGGCCAGGGTCAGGCCGGTGAACATCATGGCAATTGCCTGGGCCCGTTTGTTGGGGGCGACCAGCCCGGCAGCCACCACCGAACCGATGCCGAAAAATGCGCCGTGGCACAGTGCCGTGATCACTCGCGCGGCCATCAGCGTGGCGTAATTCGGCGCCAGTGCGCAGAGCATGTTGCCGAGGATGAACATCAGTGTCATGCCCAGCAGGGTGGCTTTACGCGGCATGTTGGCGGTGCCGACGGCGAGGATCGGCGCGCCGAACACTACGCCCAGGGCATAGCCGGTGATCAGCAATCCGGCATCGGGAATGCTCACGCCGAGGTCACGGGCGACGTCGGGCAACAGACCCATGATGACGAATTCGGTGGTGCCGATGCCGAAGGCGGCAACAGCGAGGGCAAGCAAGGCGAGTGGCATGCGCAAGGTCTCTGTCGGTAGTCTTGACGCTGTGATCAGGCATACGCAGGCCGACGACCGTTCTCGACGAGAGTGGGCCGGGCAGAATTTTTATTGGAATTGGTCTGTGCGCAACTGAGTGCGGCGTGGTCGCTTGCAGTATAAACAGCCACTGACATATGGCGAATCAATTCTATACCTGGCCCCTGTAGGAGCGAGCTTGCTCGCGAAAGACGTCAAGGCAACGCGTTTATCCAGGCAGCACGCGTTATCGTTAACGTCCATCGCGAGCAAGCTCGCTCCTACAGGGATCGTGGAGACAACAAAAGGAGTAGGCCGTGCTTGCGACGGCGTTGGTGTTGGTGGCGGCGCTGTTGCATGCGGCGTGGAATACCCTGATCAAGTTCAGTGCGGAGCGGCTGTTGGTGGTGGCCTGCATGGACAGTGTGGCGCTGCTCTTTGTCGCGCTGATGTTGCCGTTCCTGAGCGTGCCGCCGCTGGAGATCTGGCCGTGGATCCTGGCGTCGGCGGCGTTCGAGTTGCTCTATCGCTATTTGCTGATCCAGGCCTATCGGGTTGGCGACCTCGGGTTGGTCTATCCATTGATGCGCGGCCTGTCACCGTTGGTGGTGCTGGCGCTGACGCTGATCTTTGCCGGGGAAGTGCTGACCCCTCAACAGATTTTCGGCATCCTGCTGATCCCGTTCGGCATGTTGTGCCTGCTCTGGCAGGGCGGTGGCGGTGCGCGCCTGCCGTGGTCGATGTTGCCGGTGGTGGCGTTGATCGGCCTGTGCATCGGTTGCTACACCTACATCGACGGGCAGGCATTGCGGCGCTGGTCTCATCCACTGGATTACCTGGTCTGGGTCACTTTGCTTAGCGCCTGGCCGTTTCCGCTGTTGGCGTTGGTGCGCAAGCGCCCCGCGTTCATGTTGTTCTGGCGCGAGCAGTGGCGGCTTGGCCTGGCGGTCGGGTTTTGCGTGTTATTCAGCTACGCTCTGGTGCTGTGGGCGATGCAACTGGGTTCGATTGCCGAAGCGGCGGCATTGCGCGAGATCAGTGTGATTCTGGTGGTGCTGTTTGGCATGCGTTACCTGAAAGAGCCCTTCGGTCGGCCTCGGCTCCTGGCCTGCGGGCTGGTACTGATCGGCATATTGGTGATGAAGTTTTGATCGCTCCGATGAAATTCGATTTTCTATGAACTTGAAAAAAGGACGGCGTAATGACGGTGGCTCTGTGGTGCATTTTGATCGCGATTCTCCTGCCGTATGTGTGTACGTGGATCGCCAAGATCAGTGGCGGGTTCAGGCTGAAAGACAATCATGACCCTCGGGATTTTCTCGACTCTCTGGAAGGCTTTGGCAGGCGGGCGCACGCGGCGCAGTTGAACAGTTTTGAAGTGATTCCGGCGTTTGCCGCGGCGGTGATCGTGGCGCACCTGGCCGGCAATGCCGAACTGGTGACGATCAATGTGCTGGCCGTGCTGTTTATTACCAGCCGCCTGCTCTACATCATTTGTTACCTGGCGGATTGGGCGACACTGCGGTCGCTGGTGTGGTTCGTGGGGATAGGGTTGATCGTGAGTTTCTTTGTTGTGTCGGTCTGAAAGATCTTCAGGGTTTTTTCGGGCCTCTTCGCGAGCAAGCCCGCTCCCACACTGGATCACCGTCGAACACAGATTTTGTGTCCACTGAAAATCAAATGTGGGAGCGGGCTTGCTCGCGAAAGCGGTCAGTCAGGCGATGCGGGACTCAAGGATTGGCTTTGACCGCATCCGCCACCTGCGGCACTTGCGGCAACGCAGCACCTTTGGGCCAGAGCATCCAGATCTGCCCCTGCTGTTTCATGTCCCCGGCCAATTGCCCGGCCGCATCGCCGGTGCCCCAGAACAGATCCGCCCGAACCTCGCCGGCAATTGCGCCGCCGGTGTCTTGCGCGGCCACTGGGCGAACCAGGGCTGTGCCGTCCGGTTTGGTGGTGGACAGCCACAACAGGCTGCCCAGCGGAATCACCTTGCGATCCACCGCCGCGCTGTAACCGGCGGTCAGCGGTACGTTCAACGAGCCGCGCGGACCTTCGTTGCTGTCCGGGTTGCGGGTGAAGAATACATAGCTGGGGTTGCTGCCGAGCAGTTCGGGAATCCGCGACGGATTGGCCTTGGCCCAGGTGCTGATGGCACCCATGGTCACATCTTCCTTTTTCAACTCACCTTGCTCAACCAGCCAACGGCCGATCGGTCGATACGGATGGCCATTCTGATCGGCATAGGCAATGCGCAATTGGCGACCATTGTCGAGCTGGATGCGACCCGAGCCCTGGATCTGCAGGAACTGCAGGTTCATCGGATCGGTCAGCCAGGCCACGACCGGCGCCTTGACCCCTTTGTTTTCGATGGTTGCCGCATCGTCGTAGGGCTTGAGCACGCGACCTTCGAGCCGGCCGCGCAGGCGCTTGCCCTTGAGTTCCGGGTAAATGCTGTCGAGGGCGACGATGATCATGTCCTCGGGGACGCCATACACCGGGACATTGGCAGCGCTAGTCTGGTTCAGGCTCCCGGGATAGACCGGCTCGTAGTAGCCGGTGATCAAGCCGTTGGGGTTGTCGTTGGCGGCGCGCAGGCCATAGACATTGAGGTTCTGCTTGAGAAAACCACGGATGTCGCCGGCGGTTTGCGGCACCGTGGCGGCGGCTGCGCAGGTGCCACCCCAGACCGGGTCGGCCTTGAGTCGGGTGCAGGCGCTGCGCCATGAACCGAAACCGGCGACGAGGTCGCTGTCGGATACCGCCGGCAGCGCTTCCCACGTGGCACTGGAGTAGGTAGCCAGGGCGTGGGTTTTCGGTTGTTGCTTGTCGCCACCGGTGCAGCCCGCGAGCAGGGCCACCATCGGCAGGGTCCAGGCCAGGCTGTGGCGCCATGCCTTGAAACGGCTGTTCATGGAGTGATTCCTTTGCCGGTTGCCTGAGCGCTCCATGCGCTCAAGCAACCCTTGTTGATAATAGGGCTATTGGTCTTTGCCGATGACACGAGGATACTGGCCGCCGTTTCCGTGACCTGAAGCCACCATGACTCTTAAAAGACTTTCTGTTGTATTGCTGGCCTGTCTGACGTTGTCCGCTTGTGGCGGCATCGACCCCAACTCGCCGCTCGGTCAGCGCAAGGCCATTTTCAAGCAGATGCTCAAGACCGGCGAAGACCTGGGTGGCATGTTGCGTGGGCGCATTGCGTTCGATGGCCCGAAGTTCGCCGAGGGCGCGGTGAAACTCGATGTGCTGTCCCGTGAGCCGTGGCAACATTTCCCGCAAGTGCGCGAGGACGATCACACCAGCGCCAAGAGCGATGTCTGGGAGCAACAGGCACGCTTTCAGACAATGGCCCGTGACCTTGAGAGCGCCACCGGTGAATTGGTGATCGCCAGTCAGGTTCAACCCTACAAGGCCAGCAACCTGGGGCCGGCGGTGCAGAAAGTCGAAGATGCTTGCAGTGCGTGTCATAAGGCGTTTCGGGATCATTGATTGGTGTTGTTCGGTCTGACGTCTTCGCGAGCAAGCCCGCTCCCACATTGAGTTTCGGTTGGTACAAATGTTGTGTTCACTGAAGAACCAATGTGGGAGCGGGCTTGCTCGCGAAGGCTGCTTTAGTAGCACCAAAGATCCATGTTCGTTGCCAGTGCTTATTTATCCAGCTCATCCAGGGCGTCCTGCAATTCCTTGCGGGCATCGGCGAGTTTGTCTTTGCGCTTGTTGATCTTGTCGGGGTCGCCTTTTTTCATGGCCTTGTCCAGGTCCGCCTGACGCGTGCTGACTTCGTGCCTGGCATCGAGCACCTTGTTTTCCCGTTCTTTCTTCAGCGAGGCGTCGGTGCAGTTCGCTTCGACTTCGCTCAGGGCTTTTTCCAGGCCCGCCTGCTGGTCGGCATTGCCGTGGACCTTGGCCAATTCGATCTGGTTGACGATGCCTTGCTTCTTGGCGGCGCAACCGGTCAGCCCCGGCGCTTCCTCGTTTGCCATCAACGGGGTGGCCAGCACGCTGCAAAGGGCCAACAGGGCGAGCGGTGAAAGAAATTTCATAAAAGCTCCATGTAAGAAGGCAAGCAGGCCGGTGTGGCAATGGCTTGTTGGAGCCCAGCGGTCCCGTGGGGTTCCCGGTGAGCCCAGGGCTGGCAGCTAAAAGCCGTCAATCCCCGCATCACGTAACGTTTCACTCAAGGCCAGGACCTGTGGATCGCGGAAAAAAGCGTTCAGTTGCGCCGCGCGTCCCGGCCCGATACCGGCCTCAGCCTGCCATTGTTCGATATCTCGCTGCGCCAGTGCCTGCCATGCATCGCCGAGGTGCGCCTGACCTGTCGGCGGCAGTCCCAGGGCTTTCAGCCAGTGCGCGAACGGGCGTTGCCTGGCCAGGTTGAAACTGTCTGCAAGGCGAGCGGCACTGCGCTCGCCGAAACCGTCAATGGTAGCAAGCTCTTGGGCATCGAGGGTCAACCAATCCAGCAGACCGTTCAGGCGACCTGTTGCAAGAAGTCTTTCCCACGTGCCCGGACCCACATTGGGCAGCGCCAGCCCCTGTTTGCTGCTGAGCCAGCTCAGGCGCGCGAGAAACTGGCTTTCGCAGCCCGGGGTCGGCTGCCAGCAACTCAACGAATGAAAGTCTGCTGCCTGCGGCGCGTTCAATTCGGCGCGTTCGCTGCTGCGTAATACGGCGCTATCGAGCCTGGGAATAGTCAGCCCGGCCAGGCTGATGGCGACCTGATCACCCGGACGGATGTCCAGCGTCTGCCAGCGTTGCAGGGAGCTGACACTGACGCGCCTGATCTGCCGGTCATCGAGCATCACCGGGGTCAGTTCAAGTACTGGAGTGATCCGTCCGGTCCGGCCGATCCTGAAGTGAACCTGGCGGACTTCGGCCAGTGCCTGGGCAAAGGGGTATTTCCAGGCGATGCCCCAGTAGGGTGACTTGGCCTGCCAGCGTTCGGCGGCTGGGCGCTGGGTCTGGCGCAGGACGATGCCATCGCTGGCAAAGGGCAGGGGTGAGCGATACCAGTGTTCGCGCCAGCGTTCGGCGTCGACGATGGTGCCGATTGGCTGGCTGTATGCCGTGGTGCTCGGGAAGCCCAGCGCAGTCAGTGTCTCGACGCGGGTGGGCAAGCTTGCCGGGCCTTGTGGCCAATCCCAGACAAACAGATCGATGCCGGCGGCCTGCTCGGCGCTCAAGACCTTGCGCGCCATCATGCCGGCCACCGTGGCGCGAGCGTTGAGGCTGCCGGCCCGGGCTTGCACATGATCGCTCAGGCGCCAATACAGTTCGCCCTGCACGAGCAAGTCCCGGGGCTGCGATAGCCGTTGCGGGATGGCCGGAATCTGCCGTGCCGGAACCGTCCAGTCCTGACCGCTCTCGCCGTCGCCACGGCTGATTGCCTGGGCCAGCAGACCGTTGCGGTAAACCAGGGTCACCGCCACGCCATCGATTTTTGGCTGGACCCAGACGTCCGTTCGATCACGCAGCCATTTTTCCACGGCGGTTCGATCGTGCAGTTTGTCCAGGCCGGTGTGGGCGATGGGGTGAGACAACGTGCCGCGTGCAGTGCGCAAGGGGGCTGCGGACGGGCTCAGGTTGAAGCAGTGGCGCCATTGGGTGAGTCGTGTGCGGGACTGGTCGTAGAGTTCATCGGCGACCAGTGAGCGTCCCTGACGGTGATAGCTATCGTCCCATAAGTCGATCTGCTGTTGCAGTGTGCCGACTTCCTTCAGAGCGCGTTCGGACGGCCAGTCCGGGCACTCGGTGGCACCGGCATTCAGGCAGGCAAGGGTCAGTAGGGCGGCGAAAAACAGGCGCAGGTCGGGAAGCATCTTGAGCGTCCTTGCTCGGTGAGGTGCGTGAAGGCTAGGTCAGTATCTGTCGGTGCAGCGAGGGGGTGTTTTGCCGGGTATTTCCGGTGGCTGTGCTGGCCTCTTCGCGAGCAAGCCCGCTCCCACATTTGGAACGCATTTCCCTGTGGGAGCGGGCTTGCTCGCGAAGGCCGCGATGCGGTGTAAAGTGAATCCCAATAAAAAGCCCCGCAAGGCGCGAACCGTGCGGGGCTTCGGGTGTTGCGGGGAAGTCTTACAGGCCGGCAGCAGCGCGCAGAGCGTCGGCGCGGTCGGTTTTTTCCCAGGTGAAGGTGGTGAAGGTGTCTTCGCCAACAGTCTTGGTTGCCGGGGTGCGACCGAAGTGGCCGTACGCCGCGGTTTCGCGGTACATCGGGTGCAGCAGGTCGAGCATGGTGGTGATCGCGTATGGACGCAGGTCGAACACTTCGCGGACCAGTTTGACGATCTTGTCATCGCTGATCTTGCCGGTGCCGAAGGTGTTCAGCGAGATCGAAGTCGGTTGGGCAACGCCGATGGCGTAGGAAACCTGGATCTCGCAGCGATCGGCCAGGCCGGCGGCAACGATGTTCTTGGCTACGTAACGACCGGCGTAGGCGGCCGAACGGTCAACCTTCGATGGATCTTTGCCGGAGAACGCGCCACCGCCGTGACGGGCCATGCCGCCGTAGCTGTCGACGATGATCTTGCGGCCGGTCAGGCCACAGTCGCCCACCGGGCCACCAATGATGAATTGGCCGGTCGGGTTGATGTGGAACTGGGTGTCCTTGCTCAGCAGTTCGGCAGGCAGCACGTGCTTGACGATCAGCTCCATCACGCCTTCGCGCAGGTCGTTGTACGACACTTCCGGGTTGTGCTGAGTCGACAGAACAACGGCGTCGATACCGACAACCTTGCCGTTTTCGTAGCGGCAAGTGACCTGCGACTTGGCATCCGGGCGCAGCCAAGGCAGCAGACCGGATTTACGGGCTTCGGCCTGACGCTGCACCAGTTGGTGCGAGAAGGTGATCGGTGCTGGCATCAGCACGTCGGTTTCGTTGCTGGCGTAGCCGAACATCAGGCCCTGGTCGCCGGCGCCCTGATCTTCAGGCTTGGCACGGTCGACACCCTGGTTGATGTCAGGGGACTGCTTGCCGATGATGTTCATCACGCCGCAGGTCGCACCGTCGAAGCCGACGTTGGAGCTGGTGTAGCCGATGTCGGTGATCACGTCACGAACGATCTGCTCCAGGTCAACCCAGGCCGAGGTGGTGACTTCGCCGGCGATGATTGCCACGCCCGTTTTCACCAGAGTCTCGCACGCCACACGGGCGAACTTGTCTTCAGCAATGATGGCGTCCAGCACCGCATCAGAAATCTGGTCGGCGATTTTGTCCGGATGCCCTTCAGACACGGACTCGGAGGTGAAAAGGGAGTATTCGCTCATCTCGATGTTTTCCTGAAATTACCGATGGTGAGTGTCGCCAGCCGGTCGCTGAAAATGGCGGACCTGGATCTGGAAACCATTGCGTAAGCCTACATAGAGGCTTTCCCCGGGAGCGAGTCCCGCAGCGGTGGCCCAACGGGCCAAATCGTCCTGGTCAAACCCCAGCCAGAGATCACCGCAGGCCTCCTTGGCCCAACTCTGGTTGTGGCTACATAACTCTGTCACTAACAGGCTACCGCCTGGTTGCAGCAAGCGGGCCATGTGCTTGAGCGCATCGGCCGGCGCGGCAAAATGGTGCAGCACCATGTTCAGTACCACGCAATCGGCCTTGAGGCTGACGCCATTCAATGCATCGGCCAGTTGCAGGCTAACGTTAGTCAGCTTGTCGCGTTCGCAGACCTGGCGCGCCAGTTCGAGCATCGCGGTGCTGTTGTCCAGCGCCGTGACTTGTGAGAAGCGGCGCGCCAGTTCCGGCAGGAATGCGCCATCCCCGGGGCCGACTTCAATGGCTGTGGCGTCTTTGTCGAAGCTCAGCTTGTCGAGCAGGGCCACCACGCTTTCGCGATATTGCGGCAGGCCGGCAATCAAGTCTTGCTGGGCGCGAAACTTCTCCGCAACCCGTGAGAAAAAGTCCTGGCTAGCCGCCGCACGTTGCCCATGGACCTGGGCGATGCGCGCCTGTACATCGGCCGGCAGCTTCAGGTTGTCCACTTCTTCGAGCAGCGCTGCGTGCAGTTTGCCGCCCAGCAACTCGGTGTGGGGCAGGGCGCGACGGTAGAAAATCGCGTTGCCTTCGCGGCGCGTTGCCACCAGGCCGGCCTGGGCCAGAACCTTGAGGTGGTGGCTCATGCCCGACTGGCCGATGCCGAAGATCTGCGCCAGTTCCAGCACACCGAACGAATCGTTGGCCAATGCGCGCAAAACATTCAACCGCAGGGGATCGCCGCCAGCCTTGCACAAGGCCGCCAGCTCATCGCAATCGTCATGTTGAATGGAGGGCACGCGTAAGTTCATAGGGCCGGCAGTCTAGTCACGGGTCGAAGGCATCGCAAGAGCAATATCAAAAAGTTTTGATATTGCTCGATGGATGGCACTTCTTAACGTTAGCTTCAGTCAACAAACGAACAGCGGAAAGGTTTCATCAGTAGAAACCGTCGTTATCCATTGGAAAAACGCCTCCAGATGACTATCTGTCATTGCCCCGAGGCGGCCCGGTGAGGGAAAATGCTCGCCTTTTTTCCGTTTCGTTTTATTCACTCTCGATTCAATATCCGCAGGAGATCAGCGATGCCTAGCCGTCGTGAGCGTGCCAACGCCATTCGTGCCCTCAGCATGGATGCCGTGCAAAAAGCCAACAGCGGCCATCCCGGTGCCCCTATGGGTATGGCGGATATCGCCGAAGTACTTTGGCGCGACTACCTGAAGCACAACCCGAGCAATCCATCGTTCGCCGACCGTGACCGCTTCGTGCTGTCCAACGGCCACGGTTCGATGTTGATCTACTCGCTGCTGCACCTGACCGGCTACGACCTGTCGATCGACGACCTGAAACAATTCCGCCAACTGCACAGCCGTACCCCGGGTCACCCGGAGCTCGGCTACACCCCTGGCGTTGAAACCACCACCGGCCCACTGGGTCAGGGCCTGGCCAACGCTGTCGGTTTTGCCCTGGCGGAAAAAGTCATGGCGGCGCAGTTCAACCGTCCTGGCCACAACATCGTCGATCACCACACCTACGTGTTCCTGGGTGATGGCTGCATGATGGAAGGCATTTCCCACGAAGTCGCTTCCCTGGCCGGCACCCTGGGCCTGGGCAAGCTGATTGCCTTCTATGATGACAACGGCATCTCCATCGACGGCGAAGTCGAAGGCTGGTTCACCGACGACACGCCGAAGCGTTTCGAGTCCTACAACTGGCAAGTGATCCGCAATGTCGACGGTCACGACCCGGAAGAAATCAAGACGGCGATCGACACGGCGCGCAAAAGCGCACAGCCAACCCTGATCTGCTGCAAGACCACCATCGGCTTCGGTTCGCCGAACAAGCAAGGCAAGGAAGACTGCCACGGCGCCCCACTGGGTGACGCGGAAATCGCCCTGACCCGTGCGGCGCTGAAATGGAACCACGGCCCGTTCGAAATCCCGGCCGACATCTACGCCGAGTGGGACGCCAAGGAAGCAGGTAAAGCTGTGGAAGCCGAGTGGGACCAGCGTTTCGCTGCCTACTCCGCTGCGTTCCCGACTGAAGCCAACGAACTGATTCGTCGCCTGAGCGGTGACCTGCCAGCTGACTTCAGCGAAAAAGCCTCGGCCTACATCGCTGAAGTGGCCGCCAAGGGCGAAACCATCGCCAGCCGTAAAGCCAGCCAGAATGC
Source organism: Pseudomonas sp. GM48 (assembly GCF_000282335.1). GTDB lineage: Bacteria > Pseudomonadota > Gammaproteobacteria > Pseudomonadales > Pseudomonadaceae > Aquipseudomonas. The sequence goes on along the minus strand of NZ_AKJM01000008.1, from coordinate 22,972 downwards.
CCTGAACGCATTTGGCCCGCTGCTGCCTGAATTCCTCGGCGGTTCGGCTGACCTGGCCGGTTCCAACCTGACCCTGTGGAAAGGTTGCAAAGGCGTCACCGCCGAAGACGCCAGCGGCAACTACATGTACTACGGCGTGCGCGAGTTCGGCATGACCGCGATCATGAACGGTGTTGCCCTGCACGGCGGCCTGGTGCCTTACGGCGCGACCTTCCTGATGTTCATGGAATACGCACGCAACGCAGTGCGTATGTCGGCCCTGATGAAGCAGCGCGTGATCCACGTCTACACCCACGACTCCATCGGTCTGGGCGAAGACGGCCCGACTCACCAGCCAATCGAGCAACTGGCCAGCCTGCGCTGCACGCCGAACCTCGATACCTGGCGTCCAGCCGACGCCGTTGAATCGGCGGTGTGCTGGAAGTACGCGCTGGAGCGCAAGGACGGTCCTTCGGCCCTGATCTTCTCGCGTCAGAACCTGCAGCACCAAACCCGCAATGCGATTCAGATCGAAGAGATCGCGCGTGGCGGTTACGTGTTGAAGGACTGCGCGGGCGAGCCTGAGCTGATCCTGATCGCCACCGGTTCGGAAGTGGGCCTGGCCGTTCAGGCCTACGACAAACTGACCGAGCAGGGCCGCAAGGTGCGTGTGGTTTCCATGCCGTGCACCAGCGTGTTCGATGCCCAGGACGCCGGCTACAAGCAATCGGTCCTGCCGTTGCAGGTCAGCGCCCGTATCGCCATCGAAGCTTCCCACGCCGACTACTGGTACAAGTACGTGGGCCTGGAAGGTCGCGTGATCGGCATGACCACCTACGGCGAGTCGGCGCCTGCGTCGGCCTTGTTCGAAGAGTTCGGCTTCACCCTGGAAAACATCCTGGGTCAGGCGGAAGAGCTGCTGGAAGACTGATCCAGAAAAGATGTCGTCTGGACTGACGTCTTCGCGAGCAAGCCCGCTCCCACAGGGGATTTGTTGTGTGGCACAGACAGTGTTCACAACTCTGACCCAATGTGGGAGCGGGCTTGCTCGCGAAAGCGATAGCCCAGACGCCATCGCACTGACTGATTCACCACGGTAATCGAGAACCCCATGCCTCAACCGCGTCCCTACAAAGTTGCACTCAACGGCTACGGCCGGATTGGTCGTTGCGTCTTGCGTGCGTTGTTCGAGCGAGGCGACAAGGCCGGGTTCGAGATTGTCGCGATCAACGATCTGGCCGACATGGCCAGTATCGAATACCTGACACGCTTCGACTCCACCCACGGACGTTTTCCCGGCGAAGTGAAGGTCGACGGCGATTGTCTGCATATCAATGGCGACTGCGTGAAGGTCCTGCGCAGTGCCACCCCCGAAGGCATCGATTGGGCGTCCCTGGGCGTCGATCTGGTGCTGGAGTGCTCAGGCGCTTACCACACTCGCGAGGACGGCCAGCGTTTCCTCGACGCCGGCGCCCCGCGCGTGCTGTTTTCCCAGCCGATGGCCAGCGAGACGGACGTCGACGCGACCATCGTCTACGGCGTGAACCAGGATTGCCTGACCGGCGACGAACTGCTGGTGTCCAACGCGTCCTGCACCACCAACTGCGGCGTGCCGCTGTTGCGCCTGTTGAATCAGGCCATTGGCCTGGATTACGTATCGATCACCACCATTCACTCGGCGATGAACGATCAGCCGGTCATCGATGCCTATCACCATGAAGACCTGCGCCGCACCCGTTCGGCGTTCCAGTCGGTGATTCCGGTGTCCACCGGTCTGGCGCGTGGTATCGAACGTCTGTTGCCGGAACTTGCCGGCCGAATTCAGGCCAAAGCCGTGCGGGTGCCGACGGTCAACGTGTCCTGCCTCGATATCACGATGCAGACCGCCACCGCGACCGACGCCACCGAGGTCAACCGGATCCTGCGCGAAGCCGCCACCAGCGGCCCGCTCAAAGGCCTGCTGGCTTACACCGAGTTACCCCACGCAAGCTGTGATTTCAACCATGACCCACATTCGGCGATCGTCGATGCCAGTCAGACCCGAGTTTCCGGCCCACGGCTGGTGAACATCCTGGCCTGGTTCGACAACGAATGGGGTTTTGCCAACCGAATGCTGGATGTTGCGGAACACTATCTGCAAACAGCGGCTTCAAAAAAACCTGCTCTCTAAAACAGAAACTCCAGGAAATGCGACCCATGACCGTGTTGAAGATGTCCGACCTCGATCTGCAAGGTAAGCGCGTACTGATTCGCGAAGACCTCAACGTCCCAGTCAAGGACGGTGTTGTCACCAGCGATGCGCGTATCCTGGCCTCGCTGCCGACCATCAAGCTGGCCCTGGAAAAAGGCGCGGCCGTGATGGTCTGCTCGCACCTTGGCCGTCCGACCGAAGGTGAATTCTCGGCCGAGAACAGCCTCAAGCCAGTTGCCGACTACTTGAGCCGTGCCCTGGGCCGTGAAGTGCCGCTGGTGGCTGACTACCTGGGCGGCGTCGACGTCAAGGCCGGCGACATCGTGCTGTTCGAAAACGTGCGCTTCAATAAAGGCGAGAAAAAGAACGCCGACGAACTGGCCCGGCAATATGCCGCCCTGTGCGACGTGTTCGTGATGGACGCCTTCGGCACCGCTCACCGTGCCGAGGGTTCGACCCACGGCGTGGCCAAGTTCGCCAAAGTCGCTGCTGCCGGCCCGCTGCTGGCGGCTGAGCTGGATGCGCTGGGCAAGGCCCTGGGCGCTCCAGCCCAGCCAATGGCTGCCATCGTTGCCGGTTCCAAGGTGTCGACCAAGCTCGACGTACTGAACAGCCTGAGCCAGATCTGCGATCAGTTGATCGTCGGCGGCGGCATCGCCAACACCTTCCTGGCCGCTGCCGGTCACCCGGTCGGCAAGTCGCTGTACGAGCCGGACCTGCTCGACACCGCTCGCGCCATCGCCGCCAAAGTCAGCGTGCCACTGCCAGTGGACGTGGTGGTTGCCAAGGAATTCGCTGAAAGCGCCGCTGCGACCGTCAAGCTGATCGCTGACGTCGCTGCCGACGACATGATCCTGGACATCGGCCCGCAGACCGCGGCGAATTTCGCCGAGTTGCTGAAGTCGTCCAGGACCATCCTGTGGAACGGTCCGGTCGGTGTGTTCGAGTTCGACCAGTTCGGCAATGGCACCAAAGTGCTGGCCCAGGCCATCGCTGACAGCGCGGCGTTCTCCATTGCCGGCGGTGGCGACACCCTGGCTGCCATCGACAAATATGGCGTGGCCGAGCAGATCTCCTACATTTCTACCGGTGGCGGCGCGTTCCTCGAATTCGTCGAGGGCAAGGTTCTGCCCGCCGTTGAAGTCCTGGAAAGCCGGGCCAAGGCCTGAGGGTCGCCCGTTTGACCAGGCAAGGGAGTGTTGACATGGTCAAGACGTTAGCGCTGTTGATCGTCGCCGGTTCGCTGGTGGCTTGCGGGAGTAATCCGAAGGCCACTGCGGAGCCGGCGCCGTCCGAGTCGGACAAAGGCTGCTACCAGGCTGACTGGCAGGCCGAAACCAACCCGGTGCTCAACAAGCGTTCCGGGCCGGAAGGCCTGGACAAATACGAGACCCGGACGCCCGCCAAGGAACATGGCTGCCCTTGACGGGTCAGACTCATTACTCAGGGCTGGCAGCGTGCGCCGCCAGTCGAGGGACACGGATGAAAGGTTTTATCGCCGTCACGGCGCTGGCGCTGTTGGCCGGTTGTGCTCAGTTGAACCTGTTCCAGTCGTCGGCACCTGCAGATAACTGGACCACCTGGACCTGCGACAGTCAGGCCAAAGTACTGTGGCGCTACACCGACGACAGCCGCAAGGAAGTCGACGTGCGCCTGGGCGGTGCCGATCAGGTCTACCGCTTGAAGCAGGAACCGGGTGCATCGGGTTCGCTGTACAGCAATGACATGCTGGCGTTTCACATAAAAGGTGAGGAAGGCCTGGTTTACTGGGTCGCCACCAATGATTTGATCGGCCGCGGCTGCAAGGCCGAGTAACACGATTGATTTGACGTACAGAGATCCAAGTGTGGGAGCGGGCTTGCTCGCGAAAGCGGTGGATCAGCTTGCATAGATGTTGAATGTTGAGCCGCATTCGCGAGCAAGCCCGCTCCCACAAGGGGTCTGTGCAGTTGTTGAGATATTGGCATCACCCGAATTCGCAGCCCGGGCCAACCCCCGATCTGCAATAACTTGAATAGCCGCCGCCGCTACGGCAGGCTGGCACGATTAACGACCCTCAACCGGGAGAGATATACACAATGGCACTTATCAGCATGCGCCAGATGCTGGACCACGCAGCCGAGTTCGGCTACGGCGTTCCAGCCTTCAACGTCAACAACCTTGAGCAGATGCGCGCCATCATGGAAGCCGCTGACAAGACCGACTCCCCGGTGATCGTCCAGGCTTCGGCCGGTGCTCGCAAATACGCCGGCGCACCGTTCCTGCGTCATCTGATCCTGGCGGCCATCGAAGAATTCCCGCACATCCCGGTGTGCATGCACCAGGACCACGGCACCAGCCCTGACGTCTGCCAGCGCTCCATCCAGCTGGGCTTCAGCTCGGTGATGATGGACGGTTCCCTGGGTGAAGACGGCAAGACCCCGACCGATTACGACTACAACGTCCGTGTGACCCAACAGACCGTGGCCATGGCTCACGCCTGCGGCGTTTCGGTAGAAGGCGAGCTGGGCTGCCTGGGTTCGCTGGAAACCGGCATGGCCGGTGAAGAAGACGGTATCGGCGCCGAAGGCGTTCTGGACCACAGCCAGATGCTGACCGACCCGGAAGAAGCCGCTGACTTCGTAAAACGCACTCAGGTGGATGCCCTGGCCATCGCCATCGGCACCAGCCACGGCGCCTACAAGTTCACCAAGCCGCCTACCGGCGACGTGCTGGCCATCGACCGCATCAAGGAAATCCACAAGCGCATTCCGAACACTCACCTGGTGATGCACGGTTCGTCTTCGGTTCCGCAAGAGTGGCTGGCGATCATCAACCAGTACGGCGGCGACATCAAGGAAACCTACGGCGTACCGGTTGAAGAAATCGTCGAAGGCATCAAGCACGGCGTGCGCAAGGTCAACATCGACACCGACCTGCGCCTGGCATCCACTGGCGCAATGCGTCGCCTGATGGCCACCAACCCGAGCGAGTTCGACCCACGTAAATTCTTCGGCGCTACCGTCACCGCCATGCGCGACGTATGCATCGCTCGCTACGAAGCCTTCGGTACTGCCGGCAACGCTTCGAAGATCAAGGCGATCTCGCTGGAAGGCATGTATCAGCGTTACCTGAAAGGTGAGTTGAACGCCAAGGTCAACTAAGACCGGGCGTTAAGCTTCATCAATAAAAAACCCGCCGAAAGGCGGGTTTTTTTGTGGGCGATGATCCATGTCGACGCGGTCAGTGTGGGAGCGGGCTTGCTCGCGAAAGCGGTGTGTCATTCAACATTAATGTCGCCTGACATTACGCCTTCGCGAGCAAGCCCGCTCCCACAGGGTCAACGGTGCCTCGACATCATTGATTGTGATCAATATCCAGCTTGCTGAACGTCACTTTCCCGCCTTCAGTGGTGTACCCGGTGTTGTCCTGCACATACACCCCGGCCTTGAAGTACAGCGGTTTGTCACGCCAGGTTGTGCTGATTTGCGTATCCCATTGGTAACCCGCCGCGCTGATGCCCAAGGCGCCACCGGGGCTGAGGTGAATGAGATAGTTGAACTCCTGGTCGAGCTTCACCCCGGTCGCCACGACGATCACCCGGCCCACATCGTCATCGGGATGCATCCGGACCTTGGCGACGATATTGCCGGTGGCTGTACTGGTTTTGTATTGGTATTCGACTTTCACCAGAGGTTTCTGGCTTTGATAGGCATGGATCTGGCCGATGACGACTTTCCCGGAGCTCGGCACCTGGTTCACTGCCAATGTGGCATGCAACAAATTATCGGCATCCGGGTAATACCAGTTGTGCAATGTGCCGTTGCTGTAGGTTTCACGTAATTCGGTGCGCGGATAAATCGCGTTTTCGGTGCGGGAGCCCGTAACGGGTGTCCAGAAAAACAAGGTGCCGGTGTCGGAATGGAAGTATTGATCCTTGAAGCCATTCACCAGTTTGGAAGTTTCGACGGTGTACGGCGGGCTGCCGACGGGGACGCTGAGGTTCCAGGTTGCGAGATCGATCATGTCGGTTCTTCCATTCGATTCATGCTGCACGGGCGTGCCAGAAGCTCTAGGTCGCGCCTTTGGGGCGGCCTTTATAAGCGTAGCGGGATATTTTGTTAACGTTTGTCTGACAGGTGGTTGACGTCAACAACCTGTCGAAATGCCAGCTTTCCCGGTTTCATTGGCCTGAACCATCGACCGTTAGTCGGCAAAAAGACACTATGATTAAATGATGGCTCACTGACACCTTCTGCTTTTGCAGAACCGGGTCTAGAGTGGATGCACAGTATTTGTCCGGTTTTCACGAGAAACCGGTCTGACGCCCCGCAATAAGAGAAGCAGCATGGAATGCGCGCAACCCACGCCAGTAGAAGGCGGCTCAACCCTTTTAGTCGTCGACGATTACCCTGAAAACCTGATCAGCATGCGCGCGTTGTTGCAGCGCCAGGACTGGCGGGTCATTACTGCCGCCTCGGGTTTCGAGGCCCTCGGCTTGTTGCTTGAACACGATATCGACCTGGTGTTGCTGGACGTGCAGATGCCGGGCATGGACGGTTATGAAGTGGCGCGCCTGATGCGCGGTAGCCAGCGAACCCGTCTCACACCGATCATTTTCCTGACCGCCAACGAACAGTCCCTGGACGCCGTGATCAAGGGCTATGCCAGTGGTGCGGTGGATTACCTGTTCAAGCCGTTCGACCCGCAGGTCTTCACGCCCAAGGTCCAGGCGTTGCTCGAACACCAGCGTAACCGCCGGGCCTTGCAGCGCCTGAGTCATGATCTGGAAGCGGCTCGTGCCTTTAATGCGTCGGTGCTGGACAACGCTGCCGAAGGCATTCTGGTATTGGGTGAGGACGGTCTGATCCGGTTTGCCAATCCGGCGATGTCGCGGTTGCTCAATGCCACGGTGCAGGAACTGCAAGGCAAGGAGTTTTTGGACTACCTGCAAAAACCGCATATCCCGATCTGGGCCGATTCCGAGTTGCTGGCCGGATACAAACGCGGCGAAACCCTGCGCCTGCACGATGCTCTGCTACGCACGGCGCCCGGCCAGCAGGTGCCGGTGGCTTTGTCCTGCGCGCCATTGCCTGCCGAGCAACATGCGATGGTCGTGACCGTGCTGGACATGTCGGTGGTGCGCCATCTGCATCAGCAACTGGAGTTTCAGGCAGTCACCGATCCGCTGACCGGACTGCTCAACCGCCGGGGTTTCTACCAGACCGTAGAGAACCTGCTGTTGCGCGGTGAGCGTTCCGACAGTTCCTGGGTCTTGATGTATCTGGACCTCGACGGCTTCAAGCGAGTCAATGATTCGCTCGGGCATGATGCCGGCGATCGGGTGCTGCGCTGGGTCTCCGAGCAGTTGAAGGCCTGTTTACGGCCCTTCGATATTCTGGCGCGGATGGGCGGTGACGAATTCACTGCGCTGCTGGATCTGGAGCTCCCCGAGCAGGCGGCGAAGATTGCCGAGAAGCTCATCGAGCGGGTGTCGATCTGTCAGCAGATCGACGGCCTCGATATCGCTCTGGGTGCCAGCATCGGCATCGCCACGTTCCCTGATTGCGGCGCCAATCTCGACGGGATGCTGCGGGCGGCCGACATCGCCATGTACGAAGCCAAGCGTGCTGGCCGTCAGCAATATCGCTTCTACGATCACGAAATGAATGGCCGGGCGCGCTCGCGGCTGATGCTCGAAGAAAGTGTGCGTACCGCCATCGAGAATCGCGATTTCAATCTGGTGTATCAGCCTCAGGTGGCGATTGCGGACGGGCGGATTCGTGGCTTCGAGGCCTTGTTGCGCTGGCAGCATCCGAGCGTTGGCGATGTACCCCCGGGGTTGTTTTTGCCATTGCTGGAGGAGGCGCGGCTGATCAGTCGTCTGGGCAGCTGGATCTACCATCGCAGCGCCGGGCAACGCAAAGCCTGGGAGTCCCTGTTTACCGAAGACCTGGTGCTGGGCGTCAGTTTGAGCAGTACGCAGTTCGGCATGCCCAACCTGGTCACCGAGTTGCGCCAGGTGCTGGAGCGCCATGGCTTGCAGCCGCGTCATCTTGAGGTCGAGGTCACGGAAGAGGCCTTGATGCACAACCCCGAAGAAACCCGAAAGCAATTGCGCCTGCTGCACAATCTGGGCGTACGAGTGGCACTGGATGACTTCGGGGCCGGACCGTGTTCCCTGTCGCACTTGCGTGACCTGAAGCTGGACACCCTCAAGATCGACCGCCATCTGATCGCCCGGTTGCCGGAGTCAGTAAGGGATGCGGCGCTGGTGCGCAGCGTGATCGACCTGTGCAAGCAGTTCGGGATGCTGGTGATTGCCGAAGGGGTGGAAACTGTCGCGCAGTATGAATGGCTGCAAGCCAACGGCTGTGAATATGTGCAAGGTTTTCTGGTGGCCCGGCCGATGATGGCCGAAGATGCCGGGAGCTTTGTCCAGCCGTTTGACTGGAGCGCGCTGCCCCGCTGAATTCGCTACACTGGCGACCTTTTAGTGACGTGTATTGCCGCCCCGATGACCGTGTTGAAATATCTCCAGGCCTATCCCGCTACCTTGCAGGACCAGGTGCGCCAGCTGATCGCCGACGGTCGGCTGGGCGACTACCTGAGCCAGCGTTACCCGGAAAAACACGGGGTGCAGAGCGACAAGGCGCTATACACCTATGCCCTGGACCTCAAGCAGGAATACCTGCGTAATGCTCCGGCCATCGACAAGGTGCTGTTCGACAATCGGCTGGACCTGACTCACCGCGCACTCGGCCTGCACACCACGATTTCCCGGGTGCAGGGTGGCAAGCTCAAGGCCAAGAAGGAAATCCGCATCGCTTCGCTGTTCAAGGAAGCACCTTGCGAGTTCCTGAAAATGATCGTGGTGCATGAGCTGGCGCACTTCAAGGAATCGGACCACAACAAGGCCTTCTACAAACTGTGCGAGCACATGCTGCCGGGGTATCACCAGGTGGAATTTGATGTGCGGGTGTACCTGACGTGGCGGGATCTGTAGGAGCTGCCGCAGGCTGCGATCTTTTAAGGAGCATTGGATGGACGTGAGCAAGACCAAGAGCAGCTTCTATCGCCGGTTGTACGTGGCGTACCTGATCGACAGCGGGCTGGCCAGCAGCGTCCCGGCGCTCACCGAAGTGACCGGCATGCCCCGGCGCACGGCGCAGGACACCATCGCGGCGTTGGCGGATCTGGATATCGTCTGTGAATTCGAGCAGGAAGAGGGCGCGCGCAACCACGCGGGGCGCTATCGGATTCGCGAGTGGGGGGCGATTGATCGGGTGTGGATCGAGCGTAATCTGCGGCAGATCAAGGCGGTGCTGGAGTATCCCTGAAAACTTTCAGTGGTTTGACTGACGCCTTCGCGAGCAAGCCCACTCCCACAGGGGACCGCATTCCAGTGTGGGAGCGGGCTTGCTCGCGAAGAGGCGCTTACGGACGGCGCATTCCGATATGCGGAATGCCATCCTCGACAAACTCCTCACCCGTCACGACAAACCCGTACCGCCCGTAATACCCCTGCAAATGTGTCTGGGCTGAGAGGTAGATCGGCGTTTCCGGCCAGCGTTCTTCAATCTGCTTCAACGCCTGGTCCATCAACTCATGTCCAAGCCCGGCGCCTCGTGCGTGTGGAGCAATGATCACCCGACCGATCACTACGTCCCCGCCTTGCAGTTCCGGGTCGAGCAGCCGCAGATAGGCCATCAGTTGATTACCGTCCCAGGCCATCAAGTGACAGGTGTCACCTTCCAGGTCCTGGCCATCCACGTCTTGATAAGCGCATTGCTGCTCGACGACGAACACTTCTGCGCGCAGCTGCAAAATGGCGTACAACTGCTCCTTGCCCAGGTCGCTGTGGTGTTTGCAGATCCAATCGACTGTCATGTTTTGATTCCCTGAAAACGTCGTTCCGATACTAAGCGCACTCACGCCAGAAGTCTTTATGGCGGAAGAATCTGTGACATAGGCCAAAATGCCATCATTCATTTCGCGCGCAGATGCCTTCTTTGTGTAATCTGGATCGAAGCGCTGTGCTGTTGCTTCGATGAGCAGATGTTTAGTATCCGGGTCATGCCGGTACGGGGCCTTGGAGTTTTGGCTGAAAACACGTCGGGCAACCTGCCCGCTAAGGATTCTCTAGCATGCCGCGATTGCATCGAGCTTTTGCTTTGATTGGATTGCTGTTGCTGGTTCAGGGAGCGGCGGCAGAAAAACTGCGGTTGGTCGCGGATGCCTGGCCCCCCTTTACCGAAGCCACGCTCGTCAACGGTGGCTTGGCCACGGATATTGTCAGTACCGCGCTTGCCAGGGCCGGTTATGCCAGTGAGTTCGAGCAGGTGCCCTGGGCTCGGGCCTTGATGGGATTGGGCGAGGGCCGATACGACGTGCTGGTCAACGCCTGGTACACCGAGGAACGGACCAGGCTTGGGCAGTTTTCCGGTGAGTACCTGCTCAATCGCGTGCGTTTCCTCAAGCGCAAAGACGTGCCCATCGAGTTCAATAACCTGCAGCAATTGCACACTTATCCAATTGCCATCGTACGTGGCTACGCTTATTCGCCCGCGTTCGACAACGACGACTCGTTGCAGAAAATCCCCGTGCACAGTTTTGCCATGGCGGTGCGCATGCTCGCGGCCGATCGGGTCAAACTCACTCTGGAAGACGAATACGTTGCCCGCTACTACCTGGCCCGCGAGTCACCCAAGGTACGTAATGCCGTGGAGTTCCTGCCCAAGCCATTAAGCGAGAACAGCCTGCACATTCTGGTCAGCCTGAAGAATCCGCAGCATGAGCAGATCGTCGCCGGTTTCGACCGCGAGATCGCGGCGATGAAGGCGGACGGCAGTTATGACAAGTTGATGAAGCAGCATGGGATGTGAGTAGGCTGATCCAGAATCCATGTTGTTTTTGCCGGCCTCTTCGCGGGCAAGCCCGCTCCCACAGGGGTTCCGTGAGCGACGTAAATCCAGTGTGGGAGCGGGCTTGCCCGCGAAGAGGCCCGCTCAGACAACACAGATCTCAATCCTTACTCGTATCCTTGATGAGATGCGCCGCCAGGGTCCGCAACGGCCCGAGCTGCCGACAAATCAGCGCCAGTTGCGTCTGCACCAGCCGCTGGCCTTCATCGATTTCATCGGGCATCTGTTCCAGTGCATTGGCCAGTGCTTCTTCTTCATCGCTCTGAATCTCAATCGAAGACTTGCTCGCCAGCCCTTGGGCGATTTCATCGATGCTGGCGGCCAGTTTTACCCCGGCCCCTTCGATCAAGTGCCCGCGAACGTCTGTCGGTAGCCGGGTTTCCCGGTGCGCACCCAAACCCGACAGGTAACTGAGCAGCGTGTGCGACAGCACCAGGAAGCGAAAGCCCACATCCGCTTCCTTACGAAAGTGTCCCGGCTCCATCAGCATGTTGGCCAGTGTGGTCGACAGCGCCGCGTCGGCGTTGTGCGCGTTGCGGCGGGCCAGTCGGTAGGCCAGGTCGTCGCTTTTGCCCGCGGCGTATTGCTGCATGATCTGGCGCAGGTAAATGCTGTTGCAGGTCAGGGTATTGGCCAGCACTTTGTTCAGGCGCCGCCCCTGCCAGTCCGGCAGGAACAGGAACACCGCGAGCCCGGCGATCAGGCTACCGAGCAAGGTATCGAACAGCCGTGGCAGGAACAGCCCGTAACCGTCACCCACCTGGTTGAAGCAGAACAACACCATCAAGGTGATTGCCGCGGTCGCCAGGGTGTAGCGGGTGGTGCGGTTGGTAAAGAACACCACTCCGGCGGCGATGGCGAAACACGACTGGATCAGCGGGTTCGGGAACAGGTCGAACAGCGCCCAGGCCAGGGTCAGGCCGATGGCGGTGCCAATGATTCGCTGACCGAGTTTGCGTCGGGTGGCACCGTAGTTCGGCTGGCAGACAAACAGTGTGGTGAGGATGATCCAGTAACCTTGGGACGGGTGGATCAAATGCACCATGGCGTAGCCGATACTCAACGCCAGGGGCAATCGCAGGGCATGGCGGAACAGCAGCGAGGTCGGCGTCAACTGCGTGCGCAAGCGCAGCCACACGTCCTTGAGATTGTGCGGCGAACGGTCAAGCAAGCTGCTGTCGGTAGCGTCGGCCAGGGCGTCAGGGTTGCTGGCGTCGCTGAGCAAGCGGTCGAGGGTGCCAAGGTTGGCTGCCAGTGCCCGCAAGGAACGCAGCAAACCGCGCCAGGCCGGGTTGCTCTGGATGCGCAGGTGTTCGAGGGAGGCGTCCAGATCACTCAGGGCCTCGGCGAAACCGGCGTCATAGGTGAACGGCTGGCGCATCTGGATCGATTCGGCCAGGGCCCGGCAGGCTTTGCCTTGCTGGCGCAGCAGGCGTTGGCAGCGGAACAGCACGTCGCTGTGGAAGAAGGCGTCAGCCAGGGCGTTGTAAGGGTAGTGCGATGAGCTGGCGCGTTCGTGGATGTCCTGGGCGAGGAAGTACAGCTTGAGGTAGCGGCTGACTTTCGACCCCGGCCGACCGTTGCCGACCCGGTGCAGAATGATTTCCTTGGCGGCGTTCAGTGCCGCCACCACCCGGCCATTCTGCTGGGCCAGTTCCAGGCGCCGCGCCTCCACGTCCATTTGCCGGATCGGCTCGAACAGCGAGGACTTCAGCTTCAGGTAAAAGCCCAACTCGCGGAACAACCGCGCCAGGCTCTGCTGCACCGGCTGATTGGAAAACAGCGCCTGCCACAACACCGAGAGCAGGCCGTACCAGGCGGCACCGGCCACCAGCAGCACCGGCTCGTGCCAGACATCGATGACCGCACCGCCACGTTGGTCCACGCCGATCATGGTGTAGACCGACAGAATCAGCGTCGCCGAGGCAATCGCGCCATAGCGCTCGCCGAGGGCGCCGAGCATGGTCAGGCAGAACGCGGCCAGGGCGAAGGCGATGATAAACAGCGAGGGGTAGGGGAAGAGCAATTCAACGGACAGGGCGGCAACCGCGAAACACACCAGCGTCACGGCCAGCGCGTTGAGACGGCCCTGCCAGCTGTCGTCGGTCTCGGCCAGGGCGCTGGCGATAATCCCCAGGAACAACGGGATCAACAGGCCCATTTCGTCCTGATACCAACACAGCGCCATGGTGCCGGTCAGGGCAATGAATACCCGCACGCTGTAGCTGAATTTATCCAGCGCCCAGAGGCGACGCAGAGACTGGCGGAATGAAGTCGATGACATGAAATGCGAAGGCCTTCCGAGGCAATGACGCTAAATTGAGCCACTAATGACGCCGACGCAATGGCGTCGATCACATCAGACAGCAAAATTTGTTCCTTTGAGCAGATCTGGAGGACGAGTTGATCTCTGTGGCGAGGGAGCTTGCTCCCGCTCGGCGGCGCAGCCGTCGCAAGGTCAGTGAACTCGGTATATCTGGAGAATGTTTGGGCCTGCTCCGCAGGCCAACGGGAGCAAGCTCCCTCGCCACAAAAGCTCCCCCACAGATACTTCGTTCGGTCAGACGTACTGCGCAGCCGCGTAACCGGAGGCCCACGCCCACTGGAAGTTGAAGCCGCCCAGATGCCCGGTCACGTCGAGCACTTCGCCGATGAAGTACAGGCCCGGGCTTTTCAGCGATTCCATGGTCTTGGACGACACTTCATTGGTGTTGACGCCGCCCAGGGTCACCTCGGCGGTGCGATAGCCTTCGGTGCCCGCCGGCACGACTTTCCAGCTCGCCAGTTTTTCCGCGATATCGGCCAGTTCCGCGTGGGTGTACTGCTTCATCGGTTTGGAGACGAACCAGTTGTCCGCCAGCAGGTTGGCCATCTTCTTGGTGAAAATTTCCCCGAGCAGGGTTTTCAACTCGCTGTTGGGACGTTCGGCCTGTTGCTGTTGCAGCCAGTCCGGCACGTCGTGATCGGGCAGCAGGTTGATCTCGACGGTATCGCCGGACTCCCAGAACGACGAGATCTGCAAAATCGCCGGGCCGCTGAGGCCGCGGTGGGTGAACAGAATGTTCTCGCGAAAGCTCTGGTCGTTGCAGATGACCAGGCAATCCACCGACGTACCGGACAACTCGGTGCACAAGGCCTTGAGCTGATCGGTGATGGTGAACGGCACCAGACCGGCGCGGGTCGGCAGCAGCTCGTGACCGAATTGCCTGGCCACCTGGTAACCGAAACCGGTGGCGCCCAGGGTCGGGATCGACAAGCCGCCGGTGGCAATCACCAGGGATTCGCAGGTCAATTGGCCGAGTGTCGTGTCCAGCAAATAGCCCTTTTCAAGCTTCTCGATCGCCTGGATCGAGGTGTCCAGGTGCAGGCTGACGCCGACCTGATCGCACTCGTTCAACAGCATTTCGAGGATGTCGCTGGATTTGTTATCGCAGAACAACTGGCCGAGTTTTTTCTCGTGGTACGGCACGCCGTGCTTGGCCACCATGCCGATGAAATCCCACTGGGTGTAACGGGCCAGAGCGGATTTGCAGAAATGCGCGTTCTGCGAGAGGAAATTGCCCGGTTCGGTGTACATGTTGGTGAAATTGCAGCGGCCACCGCCCGACATCAGGATTTTTTTGCCAGCCTTGTTGGCATGGTCAAGCAGCAACACCTTGCGTCCGCGCCCGGCGGCGGTCAGTGCACACATCAACCCTGCGGCGCCAGCGCCAATGATCACGACTTCGGTAGAGCGCAAAACGGTGTCCTCTCAGTGTTCACCACAAAACAAACCTGTAGGAGCGAGCCTGCTCGCGATGGACGTCAACGATAACGCGGGGTGTCTGATACCCAGCGGTGTTCTGTCGTCCATCGCGAGCAGGCTCGCTCCTACAGGGGGCGATGCGTTTTTACAGGATACGCACGCGCAACGAACGGCCCTTGATCTTGCCGTCGTTCAAACGCTGCAAGGCCTGCTTGGCGACGCCGCGTTCCACGGCTACATAGGCCTGGAAGTCGAAAATCGCGATCTTGCCGACCTGGGCACCGGGAATGCCGGCGTCACCGGTCAGTGCGCCAAGAATGTCGCCCGGGCGAACCTTGTCTTTACGGCCGGCAGCGATGCACAGGGTGCTCATCTGCGGCAGCAGCGGGCCACCGCCCTTGGAGGTGAGGTTGTCCACCTGGTCCCAGGTCAGCGGTGTTTTCTGCAATTGTTCGATGGCTTGTGCACGCTGTGCTTCGGACGGCGCCACCAGGCTGATTGCCAGGCCTTTCTCACCGGCGCGACCGGTACGGCCGACGCGGTGGATGTGGATTTCCGAATCACGGGCCAGCTCGACGTTGATTACCATGTCCAGGGAATCGATATCGAGGCCGCGGGCGGCAACGTCGGTGGCGACCAGTACCGAAGTACTGCGGTTGGCGAACATCGCCAGCACCTGGTCACGGTCACGCTGTTCCAGATCGCCGTGCAGGCCGACGGCGGAGATGCCTTTGGCGGTCAGGTGGTCGACGGTTTCCTGAACCTGTTGCTTGGTGAAGCAGAAGGCCACGCAGGATGCCGGACGGAAGTGGCCAAGCACCTTGGTCACCGCACTCATGCGGTCATCCGGGGAAATCTCGTAAAAGCGCTGCTCGATCTGTGTGTCGTCGTGGAACGCCTCGGCCTTCACTTGTTGCGGATTGCGCATGAATTTTGATGCAAGTTGCTTGATGCCCACCGGGTAAGTGGCGGAGAACAGCAACGTCTGGCGACGCTCCGGGGCCTGCATGATGATTTCTTCGATGGAGTCGTAGAAACCCATGTCGAGCATGCGGTCGGCTTCGTCGAGGATCAGGGTGTTGAGGCCATGGAGCACCAGTGAACCCTTGCGCAGGTGCTGCTGAATCCGGCCCGGGGTGCCGACGATGATGTGCGCGCCGTGTTCCAGCGAGGCGATCTGCGGGCCGAGGGACACGCCGCCGCACAGGGTCAGGACCTTGATGTTGTCTTCGGCACGGGCCAGACGGCGGATTTCCTTGGCGACCTGGTCAGCCAGCTCGCGGGTCGGGCACAGGATCAGTGCCTGGCAACCGAAGTAGCGTGGATTGATCGGGTTCAGCAGGCCGATGCCGAAGGCAGCGGTCTTGCCGCTGCCGGTCTTGGCCTGGGCGATCAGGTCCATCCCCTTGAGGATCACCGGCAAGCTTTGCGCCTGGATCGGCGTCATCTGGGCATAACCGAGGGAGTCGAGGTTAGCCAGCATGGCGGCGGACAGCGGCAAAGTATTAAATTCGGTGGCGATGGTGGTCACGGGACTGGCCTGCAAAACAAAATGTCGCGCAGTGTACCAGTCCCGTGCTCTTCACCTGCAAATTCTGGACGAATAGTCGTAGCAGCTGCCGAGGCACGAGGCTGCGTTGCGTGTCCGCAGGACCGCCCTCCGGGGCCGCTACGCAGCCCGACGCAGCCTCGTGCCTCGGCAGCTGCTACAAGTCAGTGCTCTATGTCGTGCTCGCGGCTGACCATCCGTCGGCCATCCTTTGGTGAAAGTTGCGAGAAAATCGTCGCGGCCAGCATCGCCATGATTCCGACGGTAACGAATGTCAGTTGGAACGCGCCTAGCACCGTGTCCACGCCATCGTTTCCAATCTCCGCGGTGAAACCCCCGAGCAGCGCACCGGCACAGGCCACCCCGAGGCTCAGGGACAGTTGCGCAACCACCGACAGCAGGCTGTTGCCGCTGCTGGCGCTGGCGTCGTCGAGGTCGATCAGGGTCACGGTATTCATCGCGGTGAACTGCAAGGAGTTGATCGCGCCAAGGATCGCCAGCAGGCACAGCAGCAGCCAGTACGGCGTCTGCTCGCTGACCAGACCCATGCTCGCCAGCATGATCCCCAGCGCCAGGGTGTTGCCGGTCAGCACGATGCGATAACCCAAGCGCTCGATCAGCGGCCGCGCCACCCACTTGGCGATCATCGCCGCCGCCGCCAGCGGCAGCATGCTCATCCCGGCCTGGGACGGCGAATAGCCCAGCGCCACTTGCAGCAGCAACGGCACCAGAAAGGGCAGGGCGCCGCTGCCGAGACGGGCGAACAGGTTGCCGAGAATGCCGACGGCAAAGGTCCTGGTCTTGAACAGCGACGGTGCGAACAACGGGTTTTCGACATGCCCGGCGCGCAGCCAGTACGCTGCCAGGCAAGCCATGCCGCCAAACAGCAGCAACATCACCCGCAGGTGCGGCAGGTGCAATTCGCCTAGGCCTTCCATGGCGATGGTGATCAGAATCATCGCCGCGCCGAACAGCATAAAACCCAAACCGTCGAAACGGGTGCGCTCGGAACCGCGCAGGTCCGGGATGAACTTCCACACGGCGTAGCAACCGACCAGACCCACCGGCAGGTTGATCAGGAAGATCCAGTGCCAGGTCAGGTATTGCACCATCCAGCCGCCCATGGTCGGGCCGATCAAGGGGCCGAGCAGCCCGGGAATGGTGATGAAACCCATGATTCGCACCAGCTCCGAGCGTGGGTAGGCGCGCAACACCACTAGCCGTCCGACCGGCAGCATCAACGCGCCGCCCAGGCCTTGAATCACCCTGGCGCCGATCAACTGGGTCAGGGTGGTCGACAAGGCGCAGAGCAGCGAGCCGAGGCTGAACAGCAAAATCGCACTGAAGAAGATTTTCCTGGTGCCGAAGCGGTCGGCGATCCAGCCAGAAGCGGGAATCAGCAAGGCGACCGTGAGCATGTAGGCGATGATCACGCCCTGCATACGCAATGGGTCTTCGGCCAGGTCGAGGGCCATGGCCGGCAGGGCGGTGTTGAGAATCGTCCCGTCGAGGGACTGCATGAAGAAGGCAATGGCGACGACCCACGGCACCCAGCGGGCGGTGACAGGGTCGAGAGGCGGGCGGTTGGGCATGGGACCTCTTATTGGTTGAGATGAAACAGTCCGCAAAACGATAAGCCCTGTAGCAGCTGGCGAAGCCTGCGTTCGGCTGCGAAGCAGTCGTAAATCCTGCCAATGTTTTTCTCCGGCTGGAGCCCGGTGGCCGGATTTGCGAGGACTGCGTCCTCGAACGCAGGCTTCGCCAGCTGCTACAAGGTGTTTACAGCGTCAGGGTCAATCGGCTGACCAGCGCCCCCGGCAACAACGCCGAAGCCGTCGCCCGCTGGCTGTAGGTGCTCGCCGACAACAACAACTCCCGCTCCTCGGTCAGCGCTTCCAGTTGCGAACCGAGCAGGCTGAAGGCGCTGTCATCAAAACGCATGGTGCTGACCGGTGCCTGAATCTCGCCGTTCTCGACCCAGAACGTGGCAAACCGGGTCATGCCGGTCAGGCGTGCGGCCGGTTGATCCGAGAAGTTCAGGTACCACAGGTTGCTGATGTACAACCCCGTGCCCAGTTGCTTGAGAATGTCGGCGTCAGGCAATCCCCCGGCTTTCATGTTCAGTGCGCTCGGTGATTCGCCACCGCTGGCACCATTGGCGGTCAAACCGTATTCCGCGGCGCTGCGCGAGCTGACCAGTTGCGCCCCGGCCTTGCCGTCGACGATCAACCCCAGGTCGCTGCGCGGATACCCCTCATCGGAAAACGCCGGGCTCAGCGAGCCGCTGACTTTTTCATCCAGCGAGACCAGCGGACTGAAAGCGCTGTCACCTGCGTAGAGTTTTTGCAGCGGGCTGCTTTTGCTGGCAATCGACTGTGCCGAGAAACCACCCCAGCACAACATGCCCATGATTTCCTCCAGTGCGGCTGGTGCCAGGTAGGCGCGGTATTGACCGGGGGCCAGCGTCCGCAATGGCCGACACAGAAACTCCAGCTGCTCGCGGGCTTGCTGGAAGCGTCTGGCAAAGCCTTCGCTGCTCCAGTCGTGCCCGGCGTAGCTGGCTTTCACCGCTTGGCCGTTCTCGTGAAACAGGCTGAAATCGAAGTTGAAACTGTTGGCCTGATGCCAGCCGAAAGCGCCCGAAGAACTGGCGAAGCCACGACTGATAGGCCCGGCAGCATAAAAACCGACCAGATCCAGGCCTTCGGCAGCCTGGGCGATTTCAGCGACCACTTGCTCGGTATCCGGCAGCGGGTGCGTCTGCACATTGTTGCTCTGCCAGCCATTGTGGTTGAGCAGCAAATAAGGATCCTGAGGCAGCAGCGGCAAGGTTTCCCGCAGCTGTTGCAGGCCTTCGGTCAAACGTTGCAGATCAACCTGGGGATCGCCGGCCAGGGTGATGTTCAGGTCGGCATGCCGGCCTTCGTTGATCAGTTTCAGGCCGATACTCGCCTGCTGCACCTGACCGGCCTGACGCACCTTGGCGTGGTTGAAACGCACGAAGGCCGACGACTCGGCGGCGTAGCTGAGGGTGAACTGCTCGGGCTCGTGAAGCGCTGCACGCAGGCTGTTGACCAACGCCTTGAACGACTCGGCCTGGTTTTTTGAAGGATTCATCAGGCGTCTCCTCCGAATACATCAACGTTGCTGAACACGCAGGCCGGCGACGCGTGGCCGACGCGGATCACCTGGTTCGGTTCGCCCTTGCCGCAGTTCGGTGTGCCGAGAACCTTGAAGGTACTGGCATCGCCGACAGCGCTGAGGCTTTTCCAGAACTGCGCGGAGATGCCCCTGTAATTGGGATTCTTCACCACGCCCTTGAGTTCGCCGTTTTCGATCAGTTGGCCCCACTCGCAGCCGAACTGGAATTTGTTGCGTGCGTCGTCGATCGACCATGAACGGTTGGTCGACATCAGCACGCCGTGTTCGATACCGCCGATCAGTTGTTCAATGGACCGGTCGCCCGGTTCGATGTTGAGGTTGGCCATGCGGTCGATGGGTGGGCGGTTCCAGCCGCAGGCGCGGCTATTGGCGACACCATCCATGCCGGCCCGGAATTGCGACAACGCACCGCCCAGCGGGCGCAGCAACAGGCCTTCACGGATCAGGAACTGTTTGCTGGCGGGTGTGCCGTCGTCGTCATGGCCGTAACTGGCGAGTTCTTCGGGGATGTCCGGGTCGAAGGTCACGTTGAGCAGGCTGGAGCCATATTGCAGGCTACCGAAATCACTGGCTTTGACGAAACTGGTGCCGGCGTAGTTGCGCTCGTCACCGAGGATGCGGTCCAGCTCCAGCGGGTGGCCGATGGACTCGTGGATTTGCAGCATCATCTGGTCGGGCATCAGCAGCAGGTCACGATTGCCTTGCGGGGTGTTCGGTGCCAGCAGCAATTGCAGAGCCTGATCGGCCACCTGGGCGCCGGCACCGATCAGGCCGCAGCGGCTGATGACGTCCGCCGCGCCTTGCTGGCCGAAGTTCTCGCGGCCGAGGCTGCGGGTCTGGCTGTCGTTGCCGTCGTAGGCCGTGACGTCCAGGCCGGGGTACACAAAACGTTGGGCCTGGCGCAGTTCGGCACCGGCGCTGTTGAGGTAGATCTGCTCGACGTGGGTGATGCCAAGGCTGACCTGCCAGTTCACCAGGCGCTCGTCCCTGGGCACGGCGGCCGACTCGGCGCCGAGCAGTTGGTAGCAGTCGCTCAGGGACGGGAAGGCCCGGTCGAGGTTGGGTGAAAAGTAATCGGCGCGGTCGCTGGAAACAGCCTGTTTACGCAGGTCCAGCAAGGCGTGCGGCTTGAGTCGACGGGCCTGGCGTTCGGCACGTTCGAGGGCGGTTTGCAGGCCTTGTTGCGACAAGTCGTTGGTCGCCGCATAGGCCTCGACGCCATTGACCCGCACGGTCAGCATCGCCCCTTCGTCACGGCTCAGGCTTGGCGGTTCGGCGACGTTCTTGCGCACCGACAGGTACTGTCCGGATTCGCGCACGTAACGCAGGGAAAAGAATTCGGCCCCCGTGCGCAAGGCAGCGAAGCGCTGCTTGAGCTGGGGATGGAAATCGAACATTCGTGAACCTCCTTGGAGTGGAGTAGCGGCGAAGCGGTACAGCGAGGGGAGGGGTGAAACGATTGCGTGGCGCTAGATTAGGCTTGCGAGGGGGGGAGGATCAAGTTTGGATCGGACTTGCGAGTGATTGCCGGGGGAGAGGTGTTGTCTGACCGGGCCCCTTCGCGAGCAAGCCCGCTCCCACACTGGATCTTCAGTGAACACAGATTTTGTGAACACCCAGATCAAATGTGGGAGCGGGCTTGCTCGCGAATGGCCGTGACGCGGTGTAACGCCTTACGCCGTCTGGCTCACTTCCCGCACCGGCTTGCCCTTCACCGGCGCCTCACCCGCCACATAGTAGGTGGCTGTGCTGCGCGGCAATGGCTTGCGACCACGGATCTTGTCGGCGATTTTCTCGGCCATCATGATCGTTGGTGCGTTCAGGTTGCCGGTGGTGATGATCGGCATGATCGAGGCATCGACGACACGCAGGCCTTGCATGCCATGCACGCGACCTTCGCCATCGACCACGGCCATGTCGTCGGTGCCCATCTTGCACGAGCAGGACGGGTGGAAAGCGGTTTCGGCATGTTCGCGGATGAACTTGTCCAGTTGCTCGTCGGTTTGCACCTCGATGCCCGGGCTGATCTCGCGACCGCGGAAGGCGTCCAGTGCAGGCTGTTGCATGATTTCACGGGTCAGGCGGATGCCGTCGCGGAATTCCTGCCAGTCCTGCTCGGTGGCCATGTAGTTGAACAGGATGCTCGGGTGCTGGCGCGGGTCCTTGGACTTGGCCTGGATGCGACCACGGCTTGGCGAACGCATGGAGCCCATGTGCGCCTGGAAGCCATGCTCTTTCACACCGTTGCTGCCGTTGTAGTTAATCGCTACCGGCAGGAAGTGGTACTGGATGTTCGGCCATTCGAATTCCGGGCGGGTACGGATGAAACCGCCGGCTTCGAACTGGTTGCTGGCGCCGATGCCGGTGCCGTTGAACAGCCACTCGGCACCGATGGCTGGCTGGTTGTGCAGGAGCAGCGACGGGTACAGCGAGACTGGCTGGGTGCAAGCGTATTGCAGGTACAGCTCAAGGTGATCCTGCAGGTTTTCACCAACGCCCGGCAGATCGTGGACCACCGGAATGTCGAGCTTGTTCAGCAGCTCGGCCGGGCCGACGCCGGAGCGTTGCAGGATCTGCGGCGAAGCGATGGCGCCGGAGCACAGCAGCACTTCCTTGCGCGCTTTGACTTCAACACGTTCTTCGGCAGCGCCGACCAGGTAACGCACGCCGACCGCACGCTTGCCTTCGAACAGGATCTTGTCGGTCAGGGCGTGGGTGACGATGGTCAGGGTCGAACGCTTCTTGGCCACGTCCAGGTAACCGCGGGCGGTGGAAGCACGACGACCTTTCGGCGTCACGGTGCGGTCCATCGGGCCGAAGCCTTCCTGCTGGTAGCCGTTGAGGTCTTCGGTGCGCGGGTAACCGGCCTGCACGCCGGCTTCAACCATGGCGTGGAACAACGGGTTATTGCCGGCTTTCGGCGTGGTCACGCTGACCGGGCCTTCGCCACCGTGGTAGTCGTTCGGGCCGATGTCGCGGGTTTCGGCCTTGCGGAAATACGGCAGGCAGTCGAGGTAGGTCCAGTCTTCCAGGCCTGGCAGTTTTGCCCAGCCGTCGTAGTCCATGGCGTTACCGCGGATGTAGCACATGCCGTTGATCAGCGAAGAACCGCCCAGGCCCTTGCCGCGACCGCATTCCATGCGGCGACCGTCCATGTGTGGCTCTGGATCGGTTTCGTAGGCCCAGTTGTAGCGACGGCCTTGCAGCGGGAACGCCAGGGCGGCCGGCATCTGAGTGCGGAAGTCGAGGCGGTAGTCCGGGCCGCCCGCTTCCAGCAGCAGGACGGTGACGCCTTCGTCTTCGGTCAGGCGGGTTGCCAGGGTGTTACCGGCCGAGCCGGCACCGATGATGATGTAGTCGAATTCTTGGGACATTGAATGCACCCTCTTTGAAGTTGGTCAGGTCAGGCCGTGGCGAGTGCTGCGCACTCGATTCGCGAGCAA
>NZ_AKJM01000007.1 GCF_000282335.1 Pseudomonas sp. GM48 | reverse complement strand
CATTGCCGCGCTGATCTACCTGACCGTCACTTTTGCGCTGGTCGGCCTGTTCCGCCTTGCCGAACGTCGATGGCTGGCCTTCCTCGGGCCGACCCACTAGGTCTCAACCTGCTTCAGGAAACAACAGATGCGCCACCAGAAACATGACCTGCTGGCCCCGCTGCCGGGGACCGCGCGACAGATCCACAGTTTTCACTTCGGCCCACAACCGGCCAGCAGCAAAATCTACATCCAGGCCTCCCTGCACGCCGACGAAATGCCCGGCATGCTGGTGGCCTGGCACCTCAAGCAACGCCTGGCGGAGCTGGAAGCCGCCGGCCGCCTGCGCAGCGAAATCGTGCTGGTGCCCATCGCCAACCCGGTGGGCCTGGAACAGGTGCTGATGGATGTGCCGCTGGGCCGCTACGAGCTGGAAAGCGGCCAGAACTTCAACCGCTGGTTCGTCGACCTCAGTGAGGAAGTCGGGAACGCTATCGAAGGCAAACTCGGTGACGATCCGCAGCACAACCTGCAATTAATCCGTAGCGGCCTGCGCGATGCGCTGGCCCGACAGACCGCCGACACCCAATTGCAATCCCAGCGCCTGACCCTGCAACGGTTGGCCTGCGACGCCGACATGGTGCTCGACCTGCATTGCGATTTCGAAGCGGTGGCGCATCTGTACACCACGCCGGACGCCTGGCCGCAGGTCGAACCGCTGGCCCGTTACATCGGCGCCGAAGCCAGTCTGCTGGCAACCGACTCTGGCGGCCAATCGTTCGACGAATGCTTCACCCTGCTCTGGTGGCAGTTGAAGGAGCGCTTCGGGGAGCAGTTCGACATTGCGCCGGGGAGTTTTTCGGTGACCGTCGAATTGCGCGGTCAGGGCGATGTCAACCACCCGCTGGCCAGCCTCGACTGCCAGGCGCTGATCGACTACCTGATCCATTTCGGCGCAATCGCCGGTGAACCTGCGCCCCTGCCCGACCTGCCCTATCCGGCGACACCGCTGGCCGGTGTAGAGCCCGTGGCCACGCCCGTCGGCGGGCTGCTGGTGTTCACCGCGCTGCCGGGCGAGTACCTGGAAGCCGGGCAACTGATCGCCGAGATCATTGATCCGATCAACGATCGCGTCACCCCCGTCCATTGCACCGCCGCCGGACTGATGTACGCCCGATCGCTGCGCCGCATGGCCACTGCCGGCATGGTGATCGCCCACGTCGCGGGCACCGAAGCCTATCGCAGCGGCTATCTACTTTCGCCTTGAGGATGCACGCCCCATGTACAAATTGACCATTGAAGGCCTGCACAAAAGCTATGGCGAACATGAAGTCCTCAAAGGTGTTTCGCTCAAGGCCAGGACCGGCGACGTCATCAGCCTGATCGGCGCCAGTGGCTCGGGCAAGAGCACCTTCCTGCGTTGCATCAACTTCCTGGAACAACCCAACGACGGCGCCATGAGCCTCGACGGCCAGAACATCCGCATGATCAAGGATCGTCACGGCATGCACGTGGCCGACGCCAATGAACTGCAGCGGATCCGCACCCGCCTGGCCATGGTGTTCCAGCACTTCAACCTGTGGAGCCACATGACGGTACTGGAAAACATCACCATGGCCCCGCGCCGGGTGCTGGGGTGCGACAAGAAAGAAGCCGAGGACCGCGCCCGACGCTACCTCGACAAGGTGGGCCTGGCGTCCCGCGTGGCGGACCAATACCCGGCATTCCTGTCCGGCGGCCAGCAACAACGGGTCGCCATCGCCCGCGCACTGGCCATGGAACCGGAAGTCATGCTGTTCGACGAACCGACCTCGGCGCTGGACCCGGAACTGGTGGGCGAAGTACTGAAAGTGATCCAGGGCCTGGCCGAAGAAGGCCGAACCATGATCATGGTGACCCACGAAATGAGCTTCGCCCGCAAAGTGTCGAGCCAGGTATTGTTTCTGCACCAGGGCCTGGTGGAGGAAGAAGGCGCGCCGGAAAACGTGCTGGGCAATCCGAAAAGCGAGCGTCTGAAACAGTTCCTCAGCGGCAACCTGAAGTAACGTCTACAGAAAAACCTGTGGGAGCGGGCTTGCTCGCGAAGACGGAGTATCAGTGGCATTCATGCCGCCTGACACACCGCTTTCGCGAGCAAGCCCGCTCCCACTTTTTTGATCTATAGCGTCTGAACTATCAGACGACAGGCGCGGGCGGTGGCTCATCCGGCAAGGTAGGTTCGCCAGGCTCGTTAGGCTGTTCGTTCGGGGTATCGGGGTCGGGCTGACCGGGGATGCCCCCCGCCATGCTGACGGGCGGATGTGCCAACAAGGACCAGGCCAGAACGCCAACCTGATTGGGTTCAAACTTCGCCAGTTCGGCACTGATTCGCGGATCGATCTTCATTCGGCACTCCCGAGCGATGGCCCGACCCGCCTTGCGCGGATCGGAGCAGTACACTCCATAGAGTGTACGCCCGCTCAGGAATTCCCGGCATTTGTCAGACGGTTGACTCAGGTGCGCGGCAGGGTCACGCCACGTTGGCCCTGATACTTGCCGCCACGGTCCTTGTAAGACACTTCACATTCTTCGTCAGACTCAAGGAACAGCATCTGCGCCACGCCTTCGTTGGCGTAGATTTTCGCCGGCAGATTAGTGGTATTGGAGAATTCCAGGGTCACGTGACCTTCCCACTCTGGCTCAAGCGGCGTGACGTTGACGATGATGCCGCAGCGCGCGTAGGTGCTTTTACCCAGGCAAATGGTCAATACATTGCGCGGAATGCGGAAGTATTCGACGGTGCTGGCCAGGGCGAAGGAGTTCGGCGGAATGATGCACACGTCGCTGTGGATGTCGACGAAGCTGCCGGCATCGAAGTTTTTCGGGTCGACGATGGCTGAATTGATGTTGGTGAACACCTTGAAATGATTAGTGCAACGCACATCGTAGCCGTAGCTCGACACGCCGTAGGAGATCACACGGCTATCGTCGCTGCCGCGCACCTGGCGCTCGACGAAAGGCTCGATCATGCCGTGCTCTTGCGCCATGCGGCGAATCCACTTGTCCGATTTGATGCTCATGGCGGGTGTCCTGAATAGCGAGGTCGAAAAATTCTGTCCGGCATCTTACCGGGCGCGCCGCCGGGTTCAAAGTCCGGGGGGTGCAATTCTCGCCGAACATGCTGGAATTACGCGCGCTAGCGACGAACCGTCACACCGCCGATCCCTAAAACAGAGAAACCTTCGCAAGAAGCATTGGCACGTCCCGGAAAAAGGGTTAAGGTGGCGTCACTGTGCTGCTTGTGTCACTGAGAATCTCTACACGATATGTTGAATTTCGATCCAACCATCTACAAGAATTTTTCCTGCTCTTTGCACTCAGTCTCGGCCAGGGTTCTTCCTGAGTCGCAGTTATCTTTGTTCAAGGAGTTACACCATGTCTAATCGCCAAACCGGTACCGTTAAGTGGTTCAACGATGAAAAAGGCTTCGGCTTCATCACCCCACAATCCGGTGACGACCTGTTCGTTCACTTCAAAGCTATCCAGTCCGACGGCTTCAAAAGCCTGAAAGAAGGCCAACAGGTTTCTTTCATCGCTACCCGCGGTCAGAAAGGCATGCAAGCTGAAGAAGTTCAAGTTATCTAACTTGTACTTGCTTTAGTAAAAAGCCCCGCCCTCAACAGCGGGGCTTTTTTGTGCCTAAAAGTTTTTCCAGGCAAAAAAAGATCGCAGCCTGCGATCTTTTGATTTTCTTACCAGGCCACCCCAAATCCGGCGGTGTACCGGGTCGTGTCCAGATCCGCATCGTCGGTGCCACTGATGATGTCCCGCTCCGCCTTCAGGTTCAGCGAAGCCCATTCGGTCACCTTGTAGCGCAACCCCATCTCGGCATCGAGTGCATAGTCGGCCACATCCGACAACGGTTTGCCGACCTCGCCATTGGTGAAAAACTCGACACGTTTACCAATCAGGTATCGGTTGTAATCCCACTTCATGGCCAGGGCGTAGAAATTGTCCTTGCTGCCGTCGGAGAACTCATAGTCCGTGTGGTTGACCAGCGAGCCGAGGGAGAACGCCCCGAGTTCGTCATCCCAGAACTGATAGCCGGGACCGGTACCGACGGTGCGCTGACGGGAAAGGTCTTCGACCTTGTCGCGCTTGTAGACCAGGCGCCCCTGCCAGAACCATTGCTCGGTCAGGAATCGGTCGATGGAGTATTCGGCCCGCCAGTTGTCGGTGGTCACCACGTCGTCCTGGAACTCACGGTTGTATTCACCTTCAGCGGTGTGCCGCCAGCGACCGTGTCGCGCAGTGGTTTTGAAATCGATATCGTAGTCATCGGTGTCGTTTTCCGCCCGCTGATAATCCAGCGCGATATCGACGTTGCCTTTCCATACCAGATCCTCGACCACCGGTTTTGGCTTGAGAATCTGCTGAATGCTCGCCAACTCGACCGTCTTCGGTGCTTCGCCATTGGCCAGCGTCACCTTGCCGGCGTCCGCCGCTTTCAGCGACCTGGCTTTCTCGCCACTGTAGGCATCCTGCTTGACCAGCAACTCCTGATCACTGTCCAGGGTCTTGACCTGTTTCCAGTCGATCGTCACCGCACCGGCGTACTCGGTCTGGATCAGCAGCTTGCCGCCATCGAACAGCGTGATCTTTCCGCTCAGCTTGTCGCCGTTGTTCAACCACACGGTATCGGCTAGCAAGGGAGTGGAAGCACCAAGGATGGCGAGACACAGCAGACATCTGGACAACATAAGCAAAATACAGGCTCAGGCTTGCGAGAAAAGTCGGCATTATCCGTAGGAACAAGGCCCTGACAAGGACTGACCCGACTATTTCTGTTGAGTTCATTTCTCAACCGCCCGCGCAGGAATTACTCTACAGACGGTAAAGCAAACTTCTTCAGGACTGACGGACGTGACCGATCCAACTGATGAACCCGAGAGTGCGGCGCAAATCCGACGCACGGCGCTGTATTTGACGCTTGCACAAATACCCGAGGGCAAAGTCGTCAGCTACGGCCAACTGGCCGAGCTTGCAGGACTGGGTCGCGCCGCTCGCTGGGTCGGCCGCACGCTCAGCCAATTGCCAAGCGACAGCAAGCTGCCCTGGCATCGGGTTCTGGGCGCAAACGGACGTATCAGCCTGCCAGTGGGCAGCCTTTCGGGTGATGAGCAGCGCGCACGATTACGCATGGAGGGCATCAGCATCCTGAATAATCGTGTTGATATTCAGCGCCATGGCTGGCGCCCGGTAGAGCACAGCGGTTAGAGTGCGCGCTTTGTTTCCGTATTTCTTGAGGCAGACTCCAGCCCATGCCCCGTAAAACCTGGCGCGCCGCGCTCGCCGCTTATGCCAGCCCATCGACACTCGTGCTGTTGCTGCTTGGTTTCGCCGCCGGCCTGCCTTACATGCTGGTGTTTTCGACACTTTCGGTCTGGCTGCGAGAAGCCGGCGTGGCTCGCGAAACCATTGGCTATGCAAGCCTGATCGGCCTGGCGTATGCCTTCAAATGGGTCTGGTCACCCTTGCTCGACCAATGGCGACTGCCATTGCTCGGCAAGCTCGGTCGACGACGATCCTGGCTCGTGTTGTCCCAGGCACTGGTCATCCTCGGCCTGATCGGGATGGGTTTCTGCGACCCGCAAAAACATTTGTCCTGGCTGATCGCCATCGCCGTGGTCGTCGCTTTCGCATCGGCGACGCAGGACATTGCGGTAGACGCCTACCGCCTGGAAATCGCCGAAGACAACCGCCAGGCCGCACTCGCCGCCAGCTACATGTCCGGGTATCGGATCGCCGCCCTGCTGGCCACCGCCGGTGCGCTGTACTTCGCTGAAGGTTTCGGCTCGACCGGTTTCAACTACAAGCATTCGGCATGGGCCGGCACCTACATCCTGTTCGGCGCCCTGATGGTCCCGGCTCTGCTGACCAGTCTGTTCATGCGCGAACCACCGGTGCCATTGCGTACGCAACTGCAGGCCGGTCGATACAGCTTTGTGCATCAACTGGCGTCAGTGTTCGTACTGATCGTGCTGCTGGTTTCCGTGCCGGCGATGTTCACCCAACTCTACAACACCGACTTCGCCAGCGTGCTGTTCCAGGGCGTGAGCGTGCTTGACCTGCTGCTCGAAGACCGCGCCTTCCTGCGCGCGATCCTCTACACCACCCTCACCGCCCTGTGCCTCTCGGCCATGGGCCGTCGTGGCCTGGCACCGGTGCTGACGCCGGTCAACGACTTCATTCTGCGTTACCGCTGGCAGGCGCTGCTGCTGCTCGGGCTGATCGCCACCTACCGGATGTCCGACACGGTCATGGGCGTGATGGCCAACGTTTTCTACATCGACCAGGGCTTCACCAAGGACCAGATCGCCAGTGTCAGCAAAATCTTCGGCCTGATCATGACGCTGGTAGGTGCCGGTATGGGCGGCCTGCTGATCGTGCGTTTCGGCATCCTGCCGATCCTGTTCATCGGCGGCGTTTCGTCGGCGGCCACCAATCTGCTGTTTCTGATGCTGGCCGATATGGGCCCCAATCTGAAGATGCTGATCCTGACCATTTCCCTGGACAACTTCAGTTCAGGCCTGGCCACCTCAGCCTTCGTCGCCTACTTGTCGAGCCTGACCAACCTCAAGTTCTCCGCCACCCAATACGCCCTGCTCAGCTCGATAATGCTGTTGCTGCCGCGCCTGATCGGCGGCTACTCCGGGGTCATGGTGGAAAAATTCGGTTACCACAACTTCTTCCTGATCACCGCCCTGCTGGGCGTTCCGACACTGCTGTTGATCGCCTTGCACTGGTTCCAGGAGAACCGCCGCGCCGGTCCGACACCGACACCGGAACCGGTGCAGACCCCGGTCGCCGAAGAATCGTAGATTCTTTACGCAGGAAGAATCGCGGAGGGCCGAGTGAATCGCGCCCTCCTGCCACACCACCGACCGCATGCCTGTACGCCAGCGGATCTCGCCCGTACAATGCTCCGTCATTTCTCGTCATCAGCAATCGATAACGGCCAACCATGCGCACCAGTCAATTTTTGCTCGCCACACAAAAAGAAACGCCTTCCGACGCGGTCGTGATCAGCCACCAGCTGATGCTGCGCGCCGGCATGATCCGCAAACTCGCCTCGGGCCTGTACACCTGGCTGCCGATGGGCTTGCGGGTGATGCGCAAGGTCGAAGCCGTCGTTCGTGAAGAAATGAACGCCGCCGGTTCTCTCGAAGTGTTGATGCCGAGCACGCAACCGGCTGAGCTGTGGCAGGAGTCGGGGCGCTGGGAAGAGTACGGCCCTGAATTGCTGCGCTTCAAGGATCGCCATGGCCGCGACTTCTGCGCCGGCCCGACCCACGAAGAAGTCATCACCGATCTGATGCGCAACGAATTGAGCAGCTACAAGCAGCTGCCAATCAACCTGTACCAGATCCAGACCAAATTCCGTGACGAAATCCGCCCACGCTTCGGCTTGATGCGCGGCCGCGAATTCATCATGAAGGACGCCTACTCGTTCCACGCAGACCAGCCGTCGCTGCAGGTCACCTACGACCGCATGCACCAGGCCTACTGCAACGTGTTCACCCGCCTGGGCCTGAAGTTCCGTCCTGTTGAAGCCGACAACGGTTCCATCGGTGGCGCCGGTTCCCACGAGTTCCACGTGCTGGCCGAGTCCGGCGAAGACGATATCGTTTTCAGCAATGGCTCCGACTACGCCGCCAATATCGAAAAAGCCGAAGCCGTGCCGCGCGAAGCATCGCGTGCCGCTCCGACCGAAGAGCTGCGTCTGGTCGATACCCCGAATGCCAAGACCATTGCGCAACTGGTCGAAGGCTTCAACCTGCCGATCGAGAAAACCATCAAGACCCTCGTGGTGCACGCAGAAGAGAAAGGCAAGCTGATTGCCCTGATCATCCGTGGCGACCATGAGCTGAACGAAATCAAGGCCGCCAACCAGCCTGGCGTTGCCAGCCCTCTGGTCATGGCCTCGGAAAGTGAACTGCGCGACGCCATTGGCGCCGGTGCCGGCTCCCTGGGCCCGTTGAACCTGCCGCTGCCGATCATCATCGACCGCTCGGTCGAACTGATGAGCGACTTTGGCATTGGCGCCAACATCGACGACAAACACTACTTCGGCGTG
This sequence comes from Pseudomonas sp. GM48, assembly GCF_000282335.1. Lineage (GTDB taxonomy): Bacteria > Pseudomonadota > Gammaproteobacteria > Pseudomonadales > Pseudomonadaceae > Aquipseudomonas. The sequence continues at coordinate 815 of NZ_AKJM01000007.1, read as the reverse complement.
AACTGGGAGCGTGACCTGCCTGTTCCGACCGTTGCCGACCTGCGTAACGTCGTGGCCGGCGACCCGAGCCCGGACGGTAAGGGCACCCTGGAAATCAAGCGCGGCATCGAAGTCGGGCACATCTTCCAGCTGGGCAACAAGTACAGCAAAGCGATGAAGTGCGAAGTGCTTGGCGAGAACGGCAAGCCGGTCACCCTGGAGATGGGTTGCTACGGCATCGGCGTGTCCCGCGTGGTGGCCGCTGCCATCGAGCAGAACAACGATGAAAACGGGATCATCTGGAGCGACACCCTCGCGCCTTTCCAGATTGCCCTGGTGCCGCTGCGCTACGAAACCGAACAGGTTCGTGAAGCCACCGACAAGCTGTACGCGGAACTCACCGCTGCCGGCTTCGAAGTGCTGCTCGATGACCGCGACAAGAAAACCAGCCCGGGCATCAAGTTCGCGGACATGGAGCTGATTGGCATTCCACACCGGATCGTGGTCAGCGACCGCGGCCTGGCCGAAGGCAACCTGGAATACAAGAGCCGTACCGAGGCCGAGGCACAAGCGCTGCCGGTCGCCGACGTGCTGTCCTTCCTTCAGGCCCGCATCCGCCGCTGATACCAGATATAGAGACGTCATGTTCAAGCGAAACACCTTAGGCCTCGGTGGTGCCGCCTTGTGCGGTGCCCTGCTGGTCAGCGGCTGTGCCAACCACATGTCGCAACGCAGCGAGCAAGAGGAACGGGTCGAGCGCAAATTGCTCGACCACAGCCTGCAGATCGATGTCGGTGAGCCCAAGGTGCTTGAGCTGCCGCAACGGCGGGGGGAAA
>NZ_AKJM01000006.1 GCF_000282335.1 Pseudomonas sp. GM48 | reverse complement strand
CATAAATCGCTTCTTCGGCGGTGCGCGGCGCCAGGCAGTCGCCGATGCGGCGAAACTCAACCAGCCCTTGCAGTTCGGCGCCCAGGGTATCCACCGGTTGATGGCCCTGGCACAACACCAGCGTATCGATGTTTTCCATCAGCATCGGTTCGCCACTGGCGGTGTGTTGCAGGTAGACGGTGTTGTCATCGCAGCCGTACAAGCGCGCATACGGTGTGATCGGCACGTCCAGTTTATGCAGTTCGCCGGCCAGTTGATCGCGTACGTACAGCGGCAGGTTTTCCCCGCAATGGGTGCCGTTGACCGCCAGTTGCACCTGATGCCCGGCGCGAACCAGACGTTCGGCGATGCCGGGGCCGATCCAGTCGCAGCGCCAGTCGACCACCACCACCGAGCGGCCGATCTGTACTTCATCGCGCAGCACTTGCCAGGCGTCCACCACCTGCAACTCACCGCCGCGTTCGAAGGGCGGCCAGTAAGGCTCGGCACCGGTAGCGACGATCACCATGTCCGGTTTTTCTCTTTCCACCAACGCACGGTCGACTCGGGTGTTGCGCACCACGCGCACGCCGGCCAGCTCCATTTCCCGCTGCAGGTTGGTGCTGGCACCGCCAAACTCACTGCGCCGTGGCAGCAACTGCGCGAGCAACACCTGACCGCCCAGTTGTGAACCGGCTTCGTACAGGGTCACGTCATGTCCACGCTGGGCCGCGACAGCGGCGGCTTTCATGCCGGCCGGGCCGCCGCCGGCGATCATGATGCGTTTGCGATTTATCGCTTGTCGGCGTTCAGCAAAAATCAGCTCGCGACCGGTTTCCGGGTGCTGGATGCAGGAAATCGGCAAGCCCTTGTGAAAGTGCCCGATGCACGCCTGATTGCAGGCGATGCAGGCGCGCACATCTTCAACGCGGCCGGTGTCGGTCTTGTTGGGCATTTGCGGATCGCAGATCAGTGCCCGGGTCATGCCGCAGACATCGGCCTGTCCCCGGGCCAGAATCAGTTCGGCTTCCTGGGGCTGGTTGATACGTCCGGTGACGAACAACGGAATGTTCAAACTTGCCTTGAACGTCCCGGCTTCCTTGGCCAGGTACGCCGCTTCTATCGCCATCGGCGGTACGATATGCACCGCGCCACCCAGCGACGCCGAAGTACCGGCGACGATGTGCACGTAATCGAGCTGCGTTTGCAACGACTGTACGGCGGCCAGGGATTCGTCTTCGGTCAGGCCTTCGGGGTCGCGCTCGTCGGCGGAAATGCGCAGGCCAATGATGAACTGCTCATCGGTCGCCGCACGCACGGCTTTGATGACTTCACGCAGGAAACGCAAGCGCTGCTCCAGCTCACCGTTGTAGCCATCGGTACGCCGGTTGACCCGCGGATTGATGAATTGCGCCGGCAGGTAACCGTGGCTGGCCACGACCTCGACGCCATCGATTCCAGCCTGATGCAGACGCCGGGCCGCAGCGGCATAACCGGCGACGATTTCGTCGATCATTGCCTGATCGAGTGCGCGGGGCATCACGCGGAAGCGTTCGTTGGGCACTGAGGATGCGGAGTAGGCCACCGCCAGCAGTCCATCACTGGACTCCATGATCTCCCGCCCCGGATGGAACACCTGGGACAACACCACGGTGCCGTGGGCATGGCAGGTTTGCGCCAGTTTGCGGTAGCCCTCGATGCACGCATCGTCGGTGGCCATCAGCACGTGGGAGGTGTAGCGCGCACTGTCATGCACGCCGGCCACTTGCAGCACGATCAGCCCGGCACCGCCTTCGGCACGTGCCCGGTGATAGGCGATCAATTGTTCATTGACCAGGTTGTCGGTGGGCATCGACGTATCGTGCCCGCTGGACATGATGCGGTTTTTCAGGCGCTTGCCACGGATCTCCAGGGGTTCGAACAGGTGCGCGAAGGCAGGTGTCGAGGTCGGCATGGTGCGGTTACTCCAGGCAGGCTGACCTGTAGGAGCGAGCTCGCTCGCGATGGACTTGAGGGCGACGTGTTCATCCAGACAACACGCGTAATCGTTAACGTCCATCGCGAGCAAGCTCGCTCCTACAGAGGTATCAGGTTTTCTGTGTTGTTATTTTAGCCTATAGAAATTTACCTTCAGTAAAAAATCAACTTGTTTTTTTACTTTGCCTTGCAGTAATTTCGTTTCGAGCCCGCTCCTGGGGCTTACCTCACAACAATAAAAAAGGGCCTGAGCGGCATCTGTCCGCCGGGCACCTGCAAGAGGAACCACTGATGACATCGAAAACGCTCAAGCACGGTTTTTATCCTTTGGTGCTGACCTGCGCCTTAGGTCTGGGCAACACCCAGGCAGCATCGGACATGGTGGTGGTCGGTTACGGCGGAGCCGGACAAAAAGCCCAGGACGTGGCGTTCTTTCAACCGTTCGCCGCCGTGGATCAAAGCAAAGTGATCCAGAGCGAATACAACGGCGAGATGGCCAAAATCAAAGTGATGGTCGACACCGGCAACGTCGACTGGGACGTGGTGCAGATCGAAGGCCCGGACTTGATGCGCGGCTGTGAGGAAGGCATGTACGAGCGGCTGGACTGGACCCGTCTGGGCCACGCCGACCAGTTGATCCCCGAAGCGGCACAGGAATGCGGGTCTGCGGCGCTGGTGTGGAGCGTGGCGATTGCCTACGACACCGACAAACTGGCCCAGGCCCCGACCTCGTGGGCAGACTTCTGGGACGTGAAGAAAACCCCCGGCAAACGTGGATTGCGTAAACGCGCGGTGTACAACCTGGAGTTCGCCTTGCTGGCGGACGGGGTCAAGACCGAAGACGTCTACAAAGTACTCGGCACCCCGCAAGGCGTGGACCGGGCATTTGCCAAACTCACTGAACTCAAGCCTTACATCCAGTGGTGGGAGGCCGGCGCGCAACCGCCGCAATGGCTGACCGCCGGCGATGTGGTGATGACTTCGACCTACAGCGGGCGCATCGCCGACGCCGCGCAGAAAGGCAGTCACCTTGGCCTGGTCTGGCCCGGCAGCCTGTACGGCATGGATTACTGGGCGATCATCAAGGGCTCCAGACATGTGGATCAGGCCAAGCGTTTCATCGCGTTCGCCAACCAGCCGGACGCCCAGGTCAACTACGTGCAGCAGATCCCTTACGGCCCGACCAACATCCAGGCCGCCGCACGGCTCGACGACAAGCTGGCGCAATGGGTGCCCACCGCGCCGCAGAACCTCAAGGGCGCGCTGTCGATGAACGTCGGCTTCTGGGTCGATCATGGGGAAGAGCTGGAAGAGCGCTTCAACGCCTGGGCCAGTAAATAAACGCGGATGGCTGGACGTGTCCAAGCGTCCAGCCTTACTGTCTGCCCAGCCGATCAGCCTGGAGAACCACGACCATGAACAACATCGCCAGCCACCTGGCCCCTGAGCGCAGCGCCACCGAGCAGCGCCTGCGTGAGGAACTGGCGGCCTGCTACCGCCTGATTGCGCACTTTCGCATGACCGATTTGATCTTCACCCACATCTCGGTGCGCATTCCGGGGCCGGAGCATCACTTTCTGATCAACCCGTACGGGCTGATGTTCGATGAGATCAGCGCGTCCAATCTGGTCAAGATCGACCTCGATGGCCACGCTGTGGAGTCGTCGCCGTACCCGGTCAATCCGGCCGGTTTTGTGATTCACAGTGCCATCCACGGTGCCCGTGAGGATGCGCAATGTGTGCTGCACACCCACACCAAATCCGGGTGCGCGGTGGCGGCGCTGAAGTGCGGGTTGTTGCCTGTGAACCAGATTTCCATGGAGTTCTATGGTCGCGTCGCTTATCACGACTACGAAGGCGTGGCGCTGGACCTCAGTGAGCAGCAACGGCTGGTGGCGGATTTGGGTGACAAATCGGTACTGATGCTGCGCAACCATGGGTTGCTGACGGTGGGCGAGACAGTGAGCCAGGCGTTCCTGCGCATGTACTACCTGGAAAAGGCCTGTGAAATCCAGTTGGCCGCGCAAGCTGCCGGTGAAGTTGTTCTGCCGTCGCATGAGGTCTGCGCGCATACCGAGCGGCAGTTCAATGATCCGGGGCGGCCGTTGGAAGAAGGCGAGTTGAACGATCCGGATGCCATGCAACTGGCCTGGGCTGCGTTGTTGCGGATGCTGGATCGGGTGGCGCCGGGGTATCGCGACTGATCCGGGTTCTGTGTTGTTTGAGCCGGCCTCTTCGCGAGCAAGCCCGCTCCCACAGGGGATTTGCGTCGTACGCTAAACCCTGTGGGAGCGGGCTTGCTCGCGAAGGGCGCGCCACGGTCTATAAGACTGGCAACTGACTGGAGAAATGGCCCGCTCTTGCTGTACAGTCGTTCAGCTCGCCGCCTGACCGCGTGAGCCCCAATGATTGAACCAAGGAGCGTGTCGCCCATGAACCAGGAAGCCCGTTTTTCCCGCATGGAACCGGAGTTGCGCAAAGCCAACCTGATCGAGGCGACGCTGGTGTGCCTCAAGCGTCACGGCTTCCAGGGCGCGTCGATCCGCAAGATTTCCGCCGAGGCCGGGGTCTCGGTGGGTTTGATCAGCCATCACTATTCCGGCAAGGATGAACTGGTGGCCGAAGCCTACATGGCAATCACCGGGCGGGTCATGACCCTGCTGCGCGATGCCATGGAGCAGGCTGCACCGAATGCCCGGGAGCGTTTGTCGGCGTTTTTCCGCGGTTCGTTTTCCGCCGAATTGCTCGATCCGCAACTGATCGATGCATGGCTGGCATTCTGGGGCGCAGTGAAAACCGCCGAGGCCATCAATCAGGCCCACGATCATTCCTATGGTGAGTATCGCGGCATCTTGCGCAAGGTGCTGGCGGAACTGGCGCAGGAGGAGGGCTGGGAAAATTTCGACGCTGACCTCGCCGCCATCAGCCTCAGCGCCTTGCTCGATGGCTTGTGGCTGGAGTCCGGGCTCAACCCCGGCACCTTCACCCCGGAACAGGGCATCCAGATTTGCGAGGCCTGGGTCGACGGTTTGCAGGCCGGCGGACGCCAGCGCTTTTGCGTACAGACGAGCGACTGTTGATCAGTCGTTCAGCACTGGATACTCTCTGGCGCCAATGCAGGAAAACACTCTAATAAGAAACTGGCCTTCGGGCCTGAGCCGGACACCAAGCGATGACTCCTCGGGTACTGATCGTCGATGACGATCCGCTGATTCGCGATCTGCTGCACGCCTACCTGTCCCAGGAAGGCTACGACGTTCACTGCGCCGCCACCGCGGAACTGGCGGAAACCTTTCTGGCCAGCCAGACCGTGGACCTGGTGATGCTCGACATCCGCCTGCCGGGCAAGGACGGCCTGACCCTGACCCGCGAGCTGCGGGTGCGCTCGGAAGTCGGGATCATCCTGATCACCGGGCGCAATGATGAAATCGACCGCATCGTCGGCCTCGAATGCGGCGCCGATGACTATGTGATCAAACCCCTCAATCCAAGGGAACTGGTGTCCCGGGCGAAAAACCTGATTCGCCGGGTACGTCATGCGCAAATACCACAACCGGCCGTTGCGCTGGCCAAACCGGTCAAGCAGTTCGCCGACTGGGCGCTGGACACCGACCGCCGTCGCCTGATCGATTCGTCCGGCAATGAAACCCTGCTGACCCACGGCGAGTACCAGTTGCTCAGTGTGTTCCTGCGCAACAGCGGCCACACCCTCAGCCGCGACCAGTTGATGGACCAGATCCGCAACCGCGAGTGGGTGCCCAACGACCGCTCCATCGACGTGTTGGTCGGGCGCCTGCGCCGCAAGTTGCACGACGATCCGGCCGAACCCCAATTGATCATCACCATTCACGGTGCCGGTTACCTGTTCACCGCCGGCGTGGCGGCCTGAACCTGATGGCGCGATGGCTTTGCCTGCTGGCGATGCTGGTGGCCGGCCATGCCGTCGCGGCGGACAAGGTTCGCTATTGCGATTACCCGGTGTACCCGCCGATCTCCTGGAGCGATGGCAAACAGGTGCGCGGCCTGGCACCGAGCGTGGTGAAAAACCTGTTTGGCCAGTTGGGTTACGAGGTCGAGATGGTCGTGCTGGGCAACTGGAAACGCTGCCTGCTGGACGCCGCCGAAGGCCGGGTCGATGTGGTGCTGGCCTACAGCACCGCGCAACGGGAGCAAAGCATGCTGTTCTCGACGGTGCCGGTACTGCGTGAGGAAGTGGCGCTGTTCATCAACCGTCAACACCCGGTGAAGTTCGAACAACTGGACGACCTGGCCCATTACCGCGGTGGCCTGTTGTTCGGCGAGAGCTACGGTGTGGAGTTCGATCGCATGGTCGCACGCAACAACAATATCGAATGGGTTTCCGACAGCCACCAGAACTTCGGCAAGCTGATTCGCGGGCGCATCGACTTCATTACCCAGGAGCGGCGCACCGGCCAGTTGTACGTGGAAAACCTGCCCGGCGGCCAGGACATCGTCGCCTTGCCCAAGGCATTGAGCGTGGACTATTTGCGGGTCGCCGTGTCACGGCGCTCGCCATTGGCCAAGCGCATGCCCGAGATCGATGCGCAATTGCAGCGCATGGTCGATGCCGGTGCCATCGAGCGCTGGCTCAACGAGAGCGAAGTAACCTACCGCGACATGATCCACCTGCCGGCGGATGCGCAATGATTCGTGCCCGGCCCGGTGGACTGCTGCGGCGCCTGCTGCTGTTCATTCTGCTATTCAGCCTGTGCTTCACCGTGCTGGCCAGCAGCGTGCAACTGTACATCGAGTATCGGCGGGAAATGCGCGACATCGATTCACGCATGGAGCTGATCCGCGCCGGCTACCTGGCCAGCCTCGAGCGCAGCCTCTGGGACTTGAACCAGGAACAGTTGAACGTGCAGTTGCGCGGTCTGGTGGACTTCTCAGACGTCGCGCGGGTGCACTTGACCAGCGCCGATTTCGACCTGCTACAGGGCAATCCGGATCCCACGGGACCGCTGCGTATCGAGCGTTTTGCCCTGGACTATCAGCCACCGTCCGGCCCATTGCGCAATCTGGGCGAACTGGAGGTCAGTACCGATCTGGGAGCGGTGTACCAGCGTCTCTACGCTACCGGGTTGACCAGCCTGTTGTGGATGGCGGTGTTTCTATGCGGTCTGGCCGTGGCGTTGTCGGGGTTGTTTTATCGACTGGTGACCCGGCACCTGAAAGTCATGGCCGAGTTTGCCCGGCGCATCGCCGCTGGTGAATGGCAGGAACCCCTGCACCTGGACAAGCGCCGCGGCAGTGACGAAATCGACACCGTGGCCCACGCCCTGGATGACATGCGCCGGGCGATCCTGCACGACATCGAGCGCCGGGAAACCGATCGCCTGGCCTTGCAGGACAACCGTGACGAACTGCTGAAAATGGTTGAGCGCCGTACCGCCAGCCTGATGCGTGCCAAAGACGATGCGGAAGCGGCCAACCTCGCCAAGTCGAGGTTTCTGGCGACCATGAGCCATGAACTGCGCACGCCCCTCAATGGCATCCTCGGCATGGCCGAATTGCTGCGCGGTGCGCGTCTGGATGCCCAGGACGGCAAACGCCTGGATGCCTTGCACAAGGCCGGCGAAGGCTTGCTGACGATCCTCAATGAAGTGCTGTACTTCGCCAAGCTGGAGGAGGGCGTCAGCCATCCCGAACCGGTGGATTTCTCGCTGCGCCAGTTGCTTGATGAAGTGCTGACACTGTTGGAACCGCGAGCGCTGAACAACGACACGATCCTGAGTTGCCGGGTCGATCAGCGAATTGCCGAACATCACCACGGCGCCGAGCAGTTCCTGCGCCAGGTGCTGAGCAACCTGCTGGCCAACGCGATCAAGTTCACCGAAGGCGGCGAAGTCAGCGTAGAGGTGGCACTTCTCAGCGAAACGGGCGAACAGACCGGGCAGCGGCTGCGGGTCAGCGTCACTGACGACGGCATCGGTATTGCCCCGGCGATGCAGGCGAAGATTTTCGAGCGTTTCACCCAGGCCAGTGAAGAAGTGGCCCAGCGTTTTGGCGGTACGGGGTTGGGGTTGGCGATCTGCAAACATCTGGTGGAGCAGATGGGCGGCTGCATCGGCGTGGACAGCGAAGTGGGGCGCGGCAGTTGCTTCTGGTTCGAGCTGTCCTTGCAGCCGGCCAGCGCTGCGGTTGAAGTCGCGCCGGTGCGGGCAGCGGGACCGGCACTGAACATCCTGGTGGTCGAAGACGTGGCGCTCAACCGCGAAGTGGCCAAGGGTTTGCTGCAACGGGACGGTCACCGGGTATGGCTGGCCGAAGAGGCGGAGCAGGCGCTGGAACTCTGCGCGGCGCAGGCTTTCGATCTGTTGCTGCTGGACGTGCATCTGCCGGGCATCAGCGGTGTTGAGTTGTGCCGACAGATCCGCAACATCGACGGGCCGAACCGCCACAGCCGTATCTTCGCCCTGACCGCCAGCGTGCAGCCGGCGCTGGTGCGCGGTTATCTGGAGGCCGGCATGGACGGTGTCCTGGCCAAGCCCTTGAAGCTGGAAAACCTGCGCCAGGTGCTGGAAGGGCATGCGTCCGTCGCCGAGTCGCTTCTGAGCGATGAGACAATGGATTGGCCGTTGTTGCAGACTCATCGCAACCTGCTCGGCGAGCAAAAGGTCCAGAGTCTGCTGGCAGTGCTGCGCGACTCGATCCTGCAGCACCGCGATGCGTTGAATGAAGCCATTGCCGCTGACGACTGCACCGAGGTCGCGCAACTGGCGCACCGTTTGGCCGGTAGCTGCGATTCGCTGGGTTTTCGCTCACTGGCCACGACGCTCAGGGCACTGGAGACGTTAGCCCTGGGCAACGATGAATCGGCGATCCGCCACATGAACCCCACGCTGGATGAGCAATTGCAACACGCGCTGCAGACCCTCAAAGGCCTGTTGCAGAGCTGACGTACAAGTTTGTTACGACTTTGTACAACTTCGATCCTTACGGTCAACGCGAACTTACATGGCTTTCCAATAATCGACGCAACCGCCGCAGCGCGGTCTTCGAAGCTTATTGGAGATAATAATAATGAATTGCCGTAAAGCTGATCCCTCCCTGCGCCGTGACGTCCTGTCGCGCGCTGCTCACCTCATCGACTGCTGAGGTGCCGACATGAACGAAAACACTGATCGTAAAGGCATACAGCTGACCCGTGCCCTCAAGAGCCGGCACATTTTCATGTTGTCCCTGGGCGGCGTCATCGGCACCGGGTTGTTCATGGGCTCCGGCGTGACCATCAACCAGGGCGGGCCGGTCGGGGCGATTCTGGCTTACCTGGTCGCGGGTTTCCTGATGTACCTGGTGATGGTCTGCCTGGGTGAACTGTCGGTGCAGATGCCGGTGTCCGGTTCGTTCCAGACCCATGCCACCAAATACATCGGCCCGGCCACCGGGTTCATGATCGGCTGGGTGTACTGGATGAGTTGGGCCACCACTGTCGGTTTGGAATTCACTGCGGCCGGCATGCTGATGACGCGCTGGTTCCCGACGGTGCCGATCTGGTACTGGTCGGCACTGTTCGTGGTGGTGCTGTTCGGCATCAATGCCTTGGCGACCCGCGCTTTCGGTGAAGCGGAATACTGGTTCTCGGGGATCAAGGTCGCGGCGATTCTCGGTTTCATCGTGGTTGGCGTGCTGGTGATTTTCGGCGTAATGCCCCTGAGCAGTGGTGCACCCGCGCCGATGATGACCAACCTGATCGGTGATTCGCTGTTCCCCAATGGCCTGTCAGCAGTGTTCGCGGTGATGATGACCGTGGTCTACGCGTTCCAGGGTTGCGAGATCATGGGCGTGGCCGCCGGTGAAACCGATCAGCCGGAAAAAAGCATTCCCCGCGCCGTACGCAACGTGGTGTTCCGCGTGCTGATTTTCTATGTGCTGGCGATTGTCGTGCTGTCGGCCATCGTGCCTTGGCAGCAGGCGGGTTTGATGGAAAGCCCGTTCGTGCAGGTATTCGACATGGTTGGCATTCCTTACGCCGCCGACCTGATGAACTTCGTGATCCTCACCGCGATCCTGTCGGTGGGCAACTCCGGCCTGTATGCCTCGACACGCATTCTGTGGGCGATGTCAAAAACCGGTATGGCGCCAAAAAGTCTTTCGCCATTGAGCAAGCGCGGCGTGCCATTGCGCGCCTTGAGCATCACCTTGTGCTTCGCGCTGGTGTCGCTGATGACCAGTTTCGTCGCCGCCGACACCTTGTTCATGGTGCTGATGGCGGTGAGCGGCATGTCCGGCACCGTGACCTGGATTGTCATCGCGCTGGCGCAATACAAGTTCCGCAAGGCGTATCTGCGTGACGGCGGCAAACTCAGCGACCTGAAGTACCGTGCGCCGTGGTTCCCGGTATTGCCGCTGATGTGTATCACGCTGTGCTGCTCGTTGTTCGTGTTCCTGGCCCTGGATGAAACCCAGCGTCCGTCGCTGTATTGGGGCTTTGGATTCGTTGCGCTGTGCTATGGCGCGTACTTCCTGATTCATCGCAAGCGTCAGGGCGTGTTGGCACCGAGCTTGCCGACTGCCTGATCCCTTGAACTAAACACTTCCCCCCTGTGGGAGCGGGCTTGCTCGCGAAAGCGGAGTGTCAGTCACCATCAATGTTGACTGACAGGGTCTCTTCGCGAGCAAGCCCGCTCCCACAGTTGTTTTGTGGTGGGCGTAGGCAGTTGTTCGAAGTTGTAACAGCGACAGAGTCCAATGTCCGCCAATCAAAAATAAACTCAATAAAACCAATACGTTATCTATTTTTTCAGGCTGTTACAGCCCATCCCGCATGCTGATTGCCGTCTTACTGAACACTCGTTTAGTATGGCCTCAAGTCGCATCACCTCAGACCAATCACAATAATTCGAGGATTCCCATGACCACTCAATCGTCGCTGCTCAGCCAGGTCGAAGCAGGCGCTGCCTGGATCACCCTCAATCGCACTGCCCAGCGCAATGCGCTGGACATTCCGACGCTGAAAAACCTGCACACCTTGCTCGACGGTTTCAATGCCGATCCAGCGGTGCGTGTGGTGGTATTGACGGGCAGTGGCCGCAGCTTCTGCGCTGGCGCCGACCTCGACGAATGGGCCGATGCCGAAGCCCGGGGCGCGCTGGAAACCTACGGCTGGACCGAAACCGCCCACGCCCTGATGACCCGCCTGCACAGTCTGGAAAAACCGACCATCGCCGCCATCAATGGCACCGCCGTCGGCGCCGGGATGGACCTGACCCTGTGCTGCGACCTGCGCATTGCCGGCCAGTCGGCACGCTTCAAGGCCGGCTACACCAGCATGGCGTACTCGCCGGATGCCGGCGCCAGTTGGCACCTGCCACGCCTGATCGGCAGCGAACAGGCCAAGCGTCTGCTGTTCCTCGACGAATTGTGGGGCGCGGACCGTGCCCTGAGTGCCGGCCTGGTCGGTGAAGTCTGCGCTGATGATCAGCTGCTGACCGTAGCCAGTGAACTCGCTGCACGCCTGGCCAGCGGGCCGACCTTCGCCTTCGCCCAGACCAAAAAACTCATGCGCGAAGGCGCCGAACGCAGCCTGGCGGAACAACTGCAGGCCGAGCTCGCCGCCGGCCTGTTGTGCGGTCGCAGCGAAGACGGCAACGAAGCCCTGCGCGCCGCCATGGAAAAACGTCCGGCACGTTTCGTCGGCCGTTGATTCCCACACTTCTTTCAGTACACGAACAACAGGTAGCAGCATGAATTTCCAACTGACCCAAGAACAAGAAATGTTGGTGGACTCGGTACGCAGCTTCGTCGAGAAGGAACTGCTGCCCTATGAAGAGCAAGTCGACCGCGCCGACGAGGTCTCCCCGGAACTGGCGGCGCAGATTCGCGGCAAGGCGATCGCCGCCGGGTTCTACGCCTTCAACATGCCCGAAGAAGTGGGCGGCGGTGGCCTGGACTACCTGTCCCAGGCGCTGATCGAACGTGAACTGTCGAAGGTCTCCTGGGCGCTGCACGTGTTTGTCGCGCGGCCGTCGAAAATCCTCATGGCCTGTACCGGCGACCAGATCAACGACTACCTGTTGCCGTGCATCCAGGGCGAGAAAATCGACTGCTTCGCCCTGACCGAGCCGGGTGCCGGTTCCGATGCCAATGCGATCAAGACCCGCGCCGTGCGTGAAGGCGACGACTTCATTCTCAATGGCAGCAAGCATTTCATCAGCCACGCCGGGCATGCCGATTTCGCCATCGTCTTCGCCGTGACCGACACCTACGAACACAACGGCAAAAAGCGTAACGCCGTGACCTCGTTCCTGGTCGACCGCAACACCCCGGGCATGACCATTCGCCGTGGGCCGAAGTGCGTGAGCAACCGTGGTTACCACACCTTCGAAATGTTCTTCGACGACTGTCGTGTGCCGGCCAGCAAAGTGCTGGGCGAAGTCGGCAAAGGCTGGGATGTGGCCAACGCCTGGCTGACTGCCGGGCGGGTAATGGTTGCGGCCAACTGCGTCGGTCAGGCCCAGCGCGCACTGGATGTGTCGCTGCAATGGGCAGCGGACCGCAAGCAATTCGGCCAGCCCATCGGTACTTACCAGGGCGTGTCATTCAAATTGGCCGACATGGCCACGCAAATTCGCGCCGCCGAACTGCTGACCCTGCACACCGCGTGGAAAATGGATCAGGGCACCATGACCGATGGCGAGGCCGGCATGGCCAAGCTGTTCGCCAGTGAAGTGCTCGGCCGTACCGCCGATGAAGCGGTACAGATTTTCGGCGGCATGGGCCTGATGGACGAAGGTCCGGTGGAGCGCATCTGGCGTAACGCACGGATCGAACGGATCTGGGAAGGCACTTCGGAAATCCAGCGCCACATCATTTCCCGCGAGCTGCTGCGGCCGCTGCTGCGCTGATCGGACCGGAGAACAACCATGTCCCAGAAAATTCGTGACAACCTCAAACGCATGCTTGCGCCGCAGCACGTCGCGTTTGTCGGTGGCCGCAGCATGGCGCGCGCCCTCAAGCGTTGTGCCGAAGGTGGCTACCAAGGGCAAATGTGGCTGGTCAATCCACAGCACGACAGCCTTGAAGGTGTGCCGTGCGTGCGCAGCGTTGCCGAGCTGCCTTGCGGCCCGGACGCTGTGTTCATCGCCACCAACCGCGAACTGACGCTAACCTGCGTGGCCGAACTGGCCGCCGTCGGCGCCGGCGGCGCGATCTGCTACGCCTCGGGTTTCGCCGAAACCGGCGCCGAAGGCCAGGCCCTGCAACAGCAATTGCTCAAGGCCGCTGGCGACATGGCCTTGCTTGGCCCCAACTGCTACGGCCTGCTCGACTACCTGCACAGCTCCGCGCTGTGGCCGGTGGCCCACGGCGGCAAAGCGGTGGAGAAGGGCGTGGCGGTGCTGACCCAGAGCGGCAACTTCGCCTACAACCTGTCCATGAGCGACCGTTCGCTGCCAGTGGCCTACATGGCTTCGGTCGGCAATCAGGCGCAACTGGGCGTGGCTGAATTGATGGACGTGCTGCTCGACGAGCCGCGGGTCACCGCCATCGGCCTGCACCTTGAAGGGCTGAAAAACGTCCCGGGTTTCGCCCGCGCCGCACATAAGGCACTGGAGAAGGGCATCCCGATCATTGCACTGAAAACCGGCGTGTCGCAGATCGGCGCCGAACTGGCCTTGAGTCACACCAGTTCGCTGTCCGGCTCCGATGCGCTGTACGACACGCTGTTCGACCGTCTCGGCGTGATTCGCGTCAGCGGCCCGGTGAGTTTTGTAGAAACCCTGAAAGCCGCCGCTTGCGGCAACCTGCCGGCAGGCAATAGCCTGATCGCGCTGGCCTGTTCCGGCGGCGACGCAGGGCTGATTGCCGACTACGCCGAACGCAACGACCTGGGCCTGCCGAAACTCGATCAAGGACAGGTCGGCGAACTCGCGCAAGTGCTGCCGAGCTACGCCAACCTGGTCAATCCGCTGGACTTCACCACGGCCATCTGGGGCGACGGCGAAGCCTTGAACCGCATGCTCGACAGTGCCCTGCGCACCGAAGCCGATGCGGCGATGCTGGTACTCGACTACCCGTCTGAGTTCACCGGCGAGCGCAAGGAATGTGACCTGCTGCTGGAGCTGTACTGCGCAGCACTGCAACGTCACGGCAAGACCGGTTTTGTCACCTCGGCGTTCCCCGAGTTGCTGCCGGCCCATGCTCGTGAACGTTTGCACGCACAAGGCGTCGCGGCCTTGCAGGGCGTTGAAGACGGATTGGCCGCGTGGGGCCGCATCGCCGGTTATCAACGCAATCGCCAGGCTTTGTTGGCTTTGGGTGAATCGGCACTGGTGCCGCTGTGCCCGCACGCGCTGGAAGGCGAAGGGCACTTGCTCAATGAATGGGATTCCAAACAGGCGTTGAAAGCCTTTGGCCTGCCGACGCCAAACGGCGTGTTGAGCACCCCGGAGCAAGCCCTGAAGGATGCCGAATCACTGGGCTATCCGCTGGTCTTGAAAGCCGTTAGCGCACAGCTGCCGCACAAGACCGAGGCCGGTGCCGTGGCGCTGAACCTCAAGGATGGCGCGGCATTGAGCGCTGCACTGGAGAAGATGCGCGCCAGCATTGCCGCTTACGCGCCAGGCGTAGCGTTCGATCAGCTTTTGCTGGAGCCAATGGCCAAACCGCCACTGGCCGAACTGATCGTCGGCATCAAACGCGAAAACGATTTCGGCCTCGCGCTGGTGATCGGTGCCGGCGGCATTCTGGTGGAGTTGCTCAAGGACAGTCGCAGCCTGTTGCTGCCGACCACCGACGGCGCCATCCGCAATGCCCTGCTCAGCCTGCGCAGCGCGCCGTTGCTGCAAGGTTTCCGTGGTCGCGAGTCTGCAGACCTAGAGGCCCTGGTGACCGCCATCCGCGCCGTGGCCGATTACGCCTGCGAGAACGCCGCACAGTTGCTGGAACTCGATGTGAACCCATTGTTGGTCGGTGCCCAAGGCACAACTGCGGTCGATGCGTTGATTCGCCTCGGTCAGGAGTGAGGACATGAATATGCAAAGCAAAACGTTGACCGGTGGCCAGGCCCTGGTGCGTCTGTTGGCCAACTACGGCGTCGATACCGTGTTCGGCATCCCCGGCGTACACACCCTGGAGCTGTATCGCGGCTTGCCCGGCAGTGGCATCCGCCACGTCTTGACCCGCCATGAACAGGGCGCCAGCTTCATGGCCGACGGCTATGCCCGGGTCAGCGGCAAACCTGGCGTGTGCTTCGTCATCACTGGCCCCGGCGTGACCAACGCCGCCACCGGTATTGGCCAGGCCTACGCCGACTCGATTCCGATGCTGGTGATTTCCAGCGTCAACCACAGCGCCAGCCTCGGCAAGGGCTGGGGCAGCCTGCACGAGTGTCAGGATCAACGGGCGATGACGGCGCCGATTACCGCGTTCTCCGCAGTGGCGCTGACCGCCGAAGACCTTCCCGAGCTGATCGCCCGTGCCTACGCGGTGTTCGACAGCGAGCGCCCGCGCCCGGTGCACATCTCGGTGCCGCTGGACGTGCTGTCGGCGCCAATTGCCCGTGACTGGAGCAATGAGGTGGTGCGTCGTCCGGGGCGTGGTCCGGCATCTGCCAATGCGCTGGATCAAGCCGTGGCCAAGCTCAATGGTGCGAAACGACCGATGATCATCGCCGGTGGTGGTGCACTCAATGCCGTGCAGGAACTGAGTGAACTCAGCACGCGTCTCGCTGCGCCACTGTTCACCAGCGTCGCCGGCAAGGGTCTGCTGCCACCGGATGCACCACTCAATGCCGGTTCCTCCCTGTGTGTGGAACCGGGCTGGAACCTGATCGCCAAGGCCGACGTGGTGCTGGCGGTCGGCACAGAAATGGCCGACACCGACTACTGGCGCGAACGCCTGCCGCTCAACGCTGAACTGCTGCGGGTGGATATCGACCCGCGTAAATTCAACGACTTCTACCCCTGCGCGGTGGCGTTGCATGGCGATGCACAACAAACCCTCAGTGGTTTGCTTGAGCGCTTGCCGTCCGACGTGCGCGACGCCAGCGCCGCGGTTGCCTCGGTCACTGCACTGCGTAAAGCGGTCAAGGCCAGTCATGGCCCGTTGCAGTCCATCCATCAATCGATTCTCGAGCGTATTGCGGCGGAGCTGCCGGAAAACGCCTTCATCAGTACCGACATGACCCAACTGGCCTACACCGGCAACTACGCCTTTGACAGCCTGGCCATCCGCAGCTGGTTGCATCCGACCGGCTACGGCACCTTGGGTTACGGCCTGCCGGCCGGGATCGGCGCCAAGTTCGGCGCGCCGCAGCGGCCCGGCCTGGTGCTGGTGGGCGACGGTGGTTTCCTCTACACCGCCCAGGAACTGGCGACCGCCGTCGAAGAGTTGGACAGCCCGCTGGTGGTGCTGCTGTGGAACAACGACGCGCTGGGGCAAATCCGCGACGACATGCTTGGCCTCGACATCGAGCCCATCGGCGTATTGCCACGCAACCCGGATTTCGCCGCCCTGGGTCGTGCGTTCGGCTGCACCGTGACGCAGCCGCAAAACCTGACGGAGTTGCAGGCTGACTTGCGCCACGGCTTCAAGCGCAACGGCGTGACCCTGATCGAACTCAAGCACGCCTGTGCGCACTGATCTGTATTTTAAGGGGATGGGCCCATGCGCTTTTCCGATCTGACTCAACGAATCGCCGGTGATGGCGCTGCCGCCTGGGATATTCATTACCGTGCACTAGCCTTGCGCGAGCAAGGCGCAGACATTCTGCTGCTGTCCGTAGGCGACCCGGATTTCGACACGCCACAGCCTATCGTGCAGGGGGCCATCGACAGCCTGCTGAATGGCAACACTCACTATGCCGAAGTGCGCGGCAAGCGTGCCCTGCGGGAAGCCATCGCCAAGCGTCATCAACAACGCAGCGGCCAAAGCGTTTCGGCCGATCAGGTCACCGTGCTGGCCGGGGCGCAATGTGCGCTGTTCAGCGTGGCCCAATGCGTGCTGAATCCGGGTGACGAAGTGATCGTCGCCGAGCCGATGTACGTCACCTACGAAGCGGTGTTCGGTGCCTGCGGTGCCGTGGTGGTGCCAGTGCCGGTGCGCTCGGAAAACGGCTTTCGCGTGCTGCCTGAAGACGTCGCTGCGCGTATCACCCCACGTACCCGTGCCTTGGCGCTGAACAGCCCGCACAACCCGTCCGGCGCCAGTCTGCCGCGCAGCACGTGGGCTGCTTTGGCTGAATTGTGCATCGCCCACGACCTGTGGCTGATTTCCGACGAGGTCTACAGCGAGTTGCTGTTCGAAGGTGAACACGTCAGCCCGGCGAGTCTGCCGGGCATGGCCGAACGCACGGCGACCCTCAACAGCCTGTCGAAATCCCACGCCATGACCGGTTGGCGTGTGGGCTGGGTGGTGGCGCCGCCATCGCTGGCCGCGCATCTGGAAAACCTCGCGCTGTGCATGCTCTACGGCTCGCCGGATTTCATTCAGGACGCTGCCGTCATCGCGCTGGAAAGCAATCTGCCGGAACTGCAAGCCATGCGCGAAGCCTATCGCCAGCGTCGCGATCTGGTGTGCGACAGCCTGGCCGATTGCCCCGGGTTGCGGGCGTTGAAACCTGACGGCGGCATGTTCGTGATGCTCGATATCCGCGAAACCGGACTCAGCGCCCAGGCGTTTGCCGACCGTCTGCTGGATCGCCACGGCGTGTCGGTATTGGCGGGCGAAGCCTTTGGTCCGAGTGCGGCGGGGCATATTCGACTCGGTCTGGTGGTCGGCGCTGAACCGCTGCGCGATGCCTGCCAGCGCATTGCCCGTTGTGCCCAAGAACTGATGGAGGCTCAGCTACATGCTTAACCACAAGGCGTTGTTTATTGATGGTCGCTGGCAGAAACCTTCGGGGCAGGGCATCGCCGAGGTGATCAACCCGGCCACCGAGCAAGTGTGCGGCAGTGTTCCGCTCGGTGATGAACTCGATGTCGAAAACGCTGTGGCAGCTGCACGCCGGGCCTTCGCCTCATGGTCGCGCACGCCGTCCAGCGTGCGTGCCGGTTATATCCGTGCACTGGCCGATCAACTGCGCAATCGTGCCGATGAGATGGCCTCGGTCATCACCACTGAGTTGGGCATGCCGGTGCAATGGTGCCGCTCGGTGCAGGTCGACGGGCCGATCACTGGCCTTGAGCAGTACGTCGAACTGGCTCATCTCATGGACGAGGTGCGCGAAACCGGCAATTCGCTGGTGATCCGCGAGGCAGTGGGTGTCTGCGCGTTCATCAATCCGTGGAATTACCCACTGCACCAGTTGATCGGCAAACTCGCCCCGGCCCTGGCCGCCGGTTGCACAGTGGTGGTCAAGCCAAGCCAGGAAACGCCGCTGCATGCCTTCCTGTTGGCGCAAATGATCGAGGACATCGGTTTGCCTGCCGGGGTGTTCAACCTGGTCAGCGGACCGGGCTCGAAAGTCGGCGAAGCGCTGGCGAAACACCCGGACGTGGACATGGTGTCGTTCACTGGCTCCACCGGCGCCGGCGTTCGCGTTGCGCAAGCGGCGGCGCCTTCGGTGAAGCGCGTGTGCCTTGAGCTGGGCGGCAAGTCGCCGCTGCTGATCGCTGAGGATGCGGATCTGGATGCGGCCGTGCGCTACGGCGTGCAGGACGTGATGATCAACTCCGGTCAGACCTGCACCGCGTTGACCCGCATGCTGCTGCCGGCCAGCCGTTATGCCGAAGCCGTGGAAATCGCCCTGCAAGAGACCCTGAGCCTGCGCATGGGCGATCCCCTCGACCCGCAAAGCTTCCTCGGCCCAATGTGTTCCGCGGGGCAAAAACGCACCGTGCTCGATTACATCAAGGTCGGCCAACAGGAAGGTGCACGGCTGCTGTGCGGCGGTGACACGCCGTCGGCATTCGAGCGCGGCTTCTATGTCAGCCCGACGCTGTTCGCCGATGTCGATAACCGCATGCGCATCGCCCAGGAAGAAATCTTCGGCCCGGTGCTGTGCCTGATCCCTTATGCCGATGAGGCGCAGGCTATCCAGATCGCCAATGACTCGCCGTTCGGCCTGTCCAGCGGCGTCTGGGCCGGTAGCGCCGAGCGCGCCTTGCAACTGGGGCGTCAGATGCGCGCCGGTCAGTGCTTCCTCAATGGTGCAGCGTTCAATTATCAAGCGCCGTTCGGTGGTTACAAGCAATCGGGTAACGGTCGCGAATGGGGTGAGGAGGGGCTGAACGAGTTCGTCGAAGTGAAGGCGATCCAGGTGTGATCTCTGGCAATTCGAATGCAGTACGCACCGGGCCCTGGCCCGGTGTCTTGCGTGGTTTTGAACCGGTATTTCATTAGCTTTTATCAGGGGCAATGCAATGAGCGATAACAAAAACAAGATTACTCAAGCGAACCATGAATTCAGCTTCCCGCGTCGAGACTTCTTGAAGTACAGCGCGGCGGCCGCGGCGGTGGCCTGGGCGTTCTCCATGGGGCTGCCGTTTGGCGCCTTCGCTGAAGAAACCAAGCCCAAACCCGGCGGCGTGTTGCGCCTGGGTCTGGCCGGTGGCAGCACCACCGACTCGAAAGATCCGGGTTCCTGGTCCGACACCTTCACCTTCGTCGGCTTCTCGGCGGTCTATAACACCCTGACTGAAATTGCCGTCGACGGCACAGCCATTCCGGAACTGGCCGAGAGCTGGACCTCGACCCCGGACGCGCGCATCTGGACCTTCAAGATTCGCCAAGGCGTGACCTTCCACAATGGCAAGACCCTGACCGCCGACGACGTGGTGGCGTCGATCCAGCATCACCTCGGCGAGAAATCCACCTCGGCGGCCAAGACCGTACTCGGTGACGTAGCCAAGGTCAGCGCCAACGGCAGCGACAGCGTGGTGTTCGAACTGCACTCGGGCAACGCCGACTTCTCTTATGTGGTCGCCGATTACCACCTGGCGATCATGCCCGGTAAGAATGGCGCGGCGGACTGGCAGGCCGGTGCCGGCACCGGGGGATATCGCCTCAAGGACTTCGAACCGGGCGTGCGCATGACCCTGGAACGCAGCCCCGATTACTGGAAACCGGGACGGGCGCACTTCGCCAGTGCCGAACTGATTGCCATCGCCGACGGCGCTGCACGGGTCAATGCGCTGGTTACCGGGCAAGTGGATGTGATCAACAAGGTCGACCTGAAAACCGTCGCGCTGCTCAAGCGCAACCCGAACCTGGTCATCGAAGAAACCAAGGGCGCCCAGCACTACACCTTCCCGATGCTCACCGACAGCCAGGCGTTCCAGAACAACGACGTGCGCCTGGCGATGAAACACGCGATCAACCGCGAAACCCTGCTGGCCTCGGTGCTGCACGGTTATGGCCTGGTGGGCAACGACCACCCGATCCAGCCCGGTAGCCGCTTCATCAACACTGCGCTGGAACAACGCACCTACGATCCGGACAAATCGCGTTTCTACCTGAAAAAGGCCGGTCTGGATTCGCTCAAGGTGCGCCTGCAAGCGTCCGACGCAGCGTATTCCGGCGCCGTGGACGCCTCGGTGTTGTTCAAGGAACAGGCGCGTGCCGCCGGGATCGACATCGACGTGGTGCGTGAGCCAGCGGATGGCTTCTTCTCCAACGTGTGGATGAAGCAACCCTTCACCACCTCGTTCTGGTACAGCAGCCTGACCGCCGACCGCATGTTCAGCATCGGTTACGCCAAAGGCGCAGCGTGGAACGAAACCCACTGGGACAACCCGCGTTTCAACCAGTTGCTCAACGCCGCTCGCGGCGAGATGAACGACCCGCTGCGCCGCGAGATGTACAACGAAATGCAGGCGCTGTGCCGGGACGAGGGCGGGGCGATCGTGCCGCTGTTTGCCAGCTCCGTGGCAGCCCGCTCCAACCGCGTCGTTCACGGCGGACAGACCGCGCCGTACGGCGAGCTGGACGGCTTGCGGGTGATTGAGCGCTGGTGGCAGGCCTGAAACCGGGATCTGACAAACGACAAAGATCAACTGTGGGAGCGGGCTTGCTCGCGAATAGGCCCTGTCAGCTGACACATTTGCCATCTGACACACCGCTTTCGCGAGCAAGCCCGCTCCCACAGGGGATATTTGCAATCTGCACCAGCGTGCCCAATCCAAGGAACCGCACGATGAGAAGTATTTTCAAGCTGTTGGGGCAACGCCTGGCCCTGGGCCTGCTGTCCCTGTTCGCCGTGTCAGTGATCATTTTCCTGGCGGTCGGCATGCTCCCGGGCGATATCGCCCAGGCCATGCTTGGCCAGTCGGCCACCCCGGAAACCGTGGCGGCCTACCGTGCGCAACTGGGGCTGGATATGCCGCCATTGACGCGTTTCGGCCACTGGATCTGGCACCTGTTGCAAGGCGACCTCGGTGTGTCGCTGGCCAACCAGCGACCGATCGCTGAACTGGTTGGCGCGCGTCTGGGCAACACCTTCAGCCTGGCGCTGTTGGCGGCGCTGGTTTCCGTGCCGTTGGCCTTGCTGCTGGGAATGCTCGCCGCGTTGTACCGCAACAGTTGGTTCGACCGTTTGCTCAACACCTCGGCCCTGAGCGCGGTGTCGTTCCCCGAGTTCTTCGTTGCCTACATCCTGATCCTGGTGTTCGCGGTGAAGCTCAACTGGTTCCCGAGCATTTCCAACCTGGCGCCGGACGCTTCACTGGGTACGGTACTGGAACGCTCGGTGTTGCCGGTGGCGACCCTGAGCCTGGTGGTCATTGCACAGATGATGCGCATGACCCGCGCCTCCCTGATCAACCTTTTAGCCAGCCCCTACATCGAAATGGCCCGGCTCAAGGGCATCAGCCAGTCGCGGATCATCTTCCGCCACGCCTTGCCCAACGCCCTGGCACCCATCGTCAACGTGGTGGCGTTGAACCTCGCGTACCTGGTGGTCGGTGTGGTGGTGGTCGAAGTGGTGTTTGTCTATCCGGGGCTCGGCCAGTTGCTGGTGGACTCGGTGGCCAAGCGCGACATCCCGGTAGTGCAGGCCTGCAGCCTGATCTTTGCCGCGACCTACATCTTGCTCAACACCAGCGCCGATGTGCTGTCGATTGCCAGCAACCCACGCCTGATGCATCCGAAGGGGTAAACCATGAGCCTGTTGAAACAAGTGTGGCGGGCGCCGCTGAGCGCCAAGTTCGGGCTGTTGATGATCCTGCTTTACATCCTGGTGGCCGTGTTCGCACCGGTATTGGCGCCGTTCGGCGAAACCCAGGTGGTGGGCGAGGGCTTTGCGCCGTGGGGCGGACAGTTCCTGTTGGGCACCGATAACCTGGGGCGCGACATGTTCAGCCGCCTGGTCTATGGCGCGCGCAATACCCTGGGCATTGCCTTCCTGACCACCGTGCTGGCGTTTCTGCTCGGTGGCTTGAGCGGTCTGATCGCGGCGATCAAGGGCGGGTGGGTCGACCAGGGCCTGTCGCGAGTGGTGGATATCCTGATGGCCATTCCGCAACTGATCTTCGCCTTGCTGATTCTCAGCGTGGTCGGCACCACGGCGACTTCGCTGGTATTGGTGATTGCGTTGCTGGATGCGACCCGGGTGTTTCGACTGTCTCGCGCCGTGGCGATGAGCGTGGTGGTGCAGGACTTCGTCGAAGCTGCGCGCTTGCGCGGTGAAGGCCTGTGGTGGCTGGTCACCCGCGAAGTGTTGCCCAACGCCGCGGCGCCGCTGATTGCCGAGTTCGGCCTGCGCTTCTGCTTTGTGTTCCTGTTCATCAGTGCGCTGTCGTTCCTCGGCCTGGGCATTCAACCGCCTACCGCCGACTGGGGCAGCATGGTGCGCGACAACGCCGTACTGATCACCTTCGGCGACATCAGTCCGCTGTTGCCCGCCCTGGCCGTGGCCTTGATCACGGTCAGCGTCAACTTCGTCGTCGACTGGATGCTGCACAAGTCCAGCGGTCTCAAGGAATGCTGAACATGACGAGCACAAGACCTTTGCTGGAAATCCGCAACCTGCACATCGAAGGCCACTACGAGGATGCCTGGCACCCGCTGATCAAGGGCATCGACCTGACCCTGCAACGCGGCGAAGTGTTGGGGCTGATCGGGGAGTCCGGCGCGGGCAAGTCGACCCTCGGCCTGTCGGCCATGGGCTACACCCGCGACGGCTGCCAGATCACCGGCGGCTCGGTGCACTTCGACGGCATCGACCTGCTCAAGGCCAAGCCCGAAGCCCTGCGCAAACTGCGGGGGCTGCGCATTGCCTATGTGGCACAGAGCGCGGCGGCCTCGTTCAACCCGGCCCATCGACTGATCGACCAGCACGTCGAAACCGCTGTGAAAAACGGCGGCATGAGCCGCGACCAGGCCATGCGCGACGCGGTGGAATTGTATCGGGTACTACGTCTGCCCAATCCCGAAACCATTGGCCAGCGCTATCCGCATCAAGTCTCCGGCGGCCAGTTGCAACGGGTGATGACCGCCATGGCCATGGCTTGCCACCCGGACCTGATCATCTTCGATGAACCGACCACGGCGCTGGACGTCACCACCCAGATCGAAGTGCTCGCCGCCATTCGCGATGCCGTCGCGACCTACGGCAGTGCGGCGATCTACATCAGCCACGACCTGGCGGTGGTGGCGCAAATGGCCGACCGCATCATGGTGCTGCGCCACGGCAAACTGGTGGAGGAGGCCGAGACCCGCAAGATGCTCGGCGACCCGCAGGAGGACTACACCAAGTCGCTATGGGCGGTGCGCAGTTTCCGCACCGAACCCAAGGCCTGCCCGCAACAGGAACAACCGCTGCTGGAACTGCGCAACAGTTGCGCCAGTTACGGCCAGCAACCGGTGCTGCACGACGTTTCCCTGAAGCTCTACCGTGGCCAGACTCTCGCGGTGATCGGCGAGTCCGGCAGCGGCAAAAGCTCCACGGCACGCCTGATCACCGGTTTGCTGCCGCCAACTTACGGCCAGGTGCTATACGACGGCGAATCCTTGCCGGCGGATTTTCGCCAGCGCAGCAAGGAACAACTGCGGCGCATCCAGATGATCTACCAGATCCCCGACACCGCGCTGAATCCGCGTCAGCGCATTGTCGATATCATCGGCCGACCGCTGACGTTCTACCTCGGGCTCAAGGGCAAGGCCATGCGCGCCCGGGTCGCCGAACTGCTGGAGATGATCGAACTCGACCCGGCCACCTTCATGGAGCGTCAGCCCCGTGAATTGTCCGGCGGGCAGAAACAACGCATCTGCATCGCCCGGGCGCTGGCGGCCGATCCGCAGCTGATCATTTGCGATGAAGTGACCTCGGCACTGGACCAACTGGTGGCCGAGGGCGTATTGAAATTGCTCAACCGCATCCAGCAGCAATTGGGTGTCGCTTATCTTTTCATCACCCATGACGTCGCCACTGTTCGGGCGATTGCCGATGAGGTA
Source organism: Pseudomonas sp. GM48 (assembly GCF_000282335.1). Classification (GTDB taxonomy): domain Bacteria; phylum Pseudomonadota; class Gammaproteobacteria; order Pseudomonadales; family Pseudomonadaceae; genus Aquipseudomonas. Next base: position 14,996 of record NZ_AKJM01000006.1, on the reverse strand, counting down.
TTGGTGATGCAACGGGGCAGGGTGGTGGACCACGGCTCGCGCAGCCAGATTTTCACCCCGCCACATCAGGACTACACCGGCCTGCTGTTTTCTTCCGAACCGCAAATGGACCCCGACTGGCTCGACCGGTTGCTGGCCACACGCGCTTCCAAACCTACTACCGATACGCTGGAAAAAGTCTAAGGAACCACCATGAAAGTACTGATCGTCCACGCTCACCCGGAGCCGCAATCCTTCACCGCCGCCCTGCGCGACCAGGCTGTCGCCACTCTTGAAGCCCAGGGCCACGAAGTACAGGTCAGCGACCTGTACAAAATGAACTGGAACCCGGTGGCCAGCGACGCCGACTTCTCAAATCGGGAAAACCCCGAGTACCTGGTCTATGCCCTGGAACAACGCCTGGGCGTGAAAAGCCAGTCGCTGGCGGCGGACATCCAGGCCGAACTGGACAAGCTGTTGTGGGCCGACTTGCTGATCCTCAACTTCCCGATCTTCTGGTTCTCCACCCCGGCCATGCTCAAGGGCTGGATTGATCGGGTGCTGGTCTCGGGCATCTGCTACGGCGGCAAACGCTTCTACGATCAGGGCGGTCTGGCCGGCAAGAAGGCGCTGGTGACGGTGACCCTGGGCGGTCGTGAACACATGTTCGGCGACGGTGCGATCCATGGCCCGCTTGAAGACATGCTGCGCCCGATCCTGCGCGGAACCCTGGCTTATGTTGGTTTTGATGTACTGGAACCGTTCGTGGCCTGGCATGTGCCGTACATCAGTGACGAGGCGCGCCAGCAGTTCCTGGTTGACTACGACCAGCGCCTGCAACACCTGAGTGATGATCAGCCTCTGGTGTTTCCGAAGTTGGCGCAGTTCGATGACAAGCTCTATCCGCTGACCACCAAGGCCTGATCACCACCACTAACCCTGTGGGAGCGGGCTTGCTCGCGAAGAGGGTCTGTCAGTTGACCCAACTGGCGACTGACACACCGCCTTCGCGAGCAAGCCCGCTCCCACAGTTTGATCTTCAGTGCGTTCGAATCCCCGCGCCATTGTTCTGAATACGCAAACACTGATGTCGCCGAGAATGGAATTGTTGGTGCAGTGGTGGACTTGTAGCCTCCATTACGCCGAACACCACGATCTGCCTACGATCGAGTGGAGCCCGGGCCAGGGCTCATCAAGACGTCATACCTTGTTTTCGGCCTCATGCCCCTTCGGGGGATTGGCGCCTAATAAAAATAAGGAAGGCAGGTATGAGTATTCGTGCATGGGTTTGCGCAGCAACCCTGTTCGCGCCCGTTCTGGGTGCCGATGTTTTGTTTCCCTCTATGGCTCTGGCAGCAGACGATCCCATGGGTTCGCTGGTGCGCAATGTCTTCGGCGACAGCCTTGAGCGTGAACATGGGATCAAGATCTACGGCTGGGCTCAGGCCGGTGTGATCTATAACAACAACGGCACGGATGACGTCAGCAAGCAAAGCTTCTTCAATACCGACGAAGGTGTGAACCTCAACCAGTTCGCCCTGGCCGTGGAGAAAAAACCCAAGAGCAATGTGGTCGGTCGTGTCGGACCGTTTCCCGGGCCGATGCCGCAAGAAGCTGACTGGGGCTTCAACGTAACGGCGCTGTACGGCAAGGACGCGCGCTTCTTCAAGACCTACGGCTGGGATGAAGACCTGAGCGTCAACCGCAACAACAAGGCCGAAGATCCGGCGTTGACCATTGCCCAGGCGTACGCTGATTTTTACTTCCCGGTGCTCGGCGGTTCGGATCTGATGATCGGGATTTTCCACACGCCGCTGGAAAACGAAATCGGCTTCGCCTTGCCATCCCCGGCACCGACGGACTTCTACTCGCACACCTATTCATTCATGCACGGCCCGGCCAAACATGCCGGTGCGCTGTACTCGTTCAAACTGCCTTCGAAACCGGGCGAAAGCATGCTCGGCTTCGAACTGGGCGTGGTCCAGGGCTGGAACAACCTGCAAGATCCCAATCACTCGCCGGACGTGATCGCCAACGTACGTTGGCGTTCGGCGGACTTCGGCACCTGGATCGACTGGGAGAACATCTACGGTAATGGCGCTGGCGACAGTTTCGCCGAATGCAGTTGTGGCTCGCCGCTGCCGGCGGGCACCAAGGATGACGACTTCAAGCGCCTGGCGTCTTATCTGACCCTTTCGCAAGTCATCGATCCAAACAACCGCGTGGCGCTGGAGTTGAACTACGGCAAGCAGGAGCAGGGTGCTTTCGCCGGGTTTGCCAACAAAAAAGACGCCACCTGGTATGGCACCGACATTAACTGGTACCACAAGCTTAGCGAAAACCTGATGTGGAACAGCCGCGCCGAGTGGTTCTACACCGACGCCCCGGTCCACGTGATGATGGCCAACATCGACCCGAACACTGGCATCCCGGACCCGACCTGGGGCAGCTTCTACGGGGTCACCACCAACCTGGCCTGGACGCCGACACCCAACGTGCGCCTGCGCCCGGAACTGCGCTACGACATCCATTCAGGCCCCGGCCGCGATGCCTATGCCGACGGCGAAAAGGATTCGCAAGTGGTCGCGTCGTTCGACGTCAGTTTCTTCTTCTAAACGGATTTCTACGGTTTACCCCTGACCCTGCGTGATGGCCCGGCCACACGCGGCGACCCCGTTCGTCCAGGCTTTTGGAGTACTTACATGACAGACAACAACGATAAAAACCTGTTAGGCCGCGACTTCTCCCGCCGTGACTTCCTGCGCAGCACCGGTATTGCCGCCGGTGGCGTGGCACTGGCAAGCATGCCCTTCAACTTTGCCATCGGCGGTGAGCGGGTGATCAAGCTTGGCTATGTCAGCCCACAGACCGGGCCGTTGGCACCTTTCGCGGCTGCCGATAACTACATCATCGAGTCGCTCAAGCAAGTGCTGAAGAGCTCGATCACCGTGGCCGGCAAGGCTTACCGCCTGGAAGTGATCGTCAAGGACAGCCAGTCCAACCCCAACCGCGCGGCGGAAGTGGCAAGCGAGCTGATTCTCTCGGACCAGGTCGATCTGATGCTGGTGTCGTCGACCCCGGAAACCACCAACCCGGTGTCCGACCAATGCGAAATCAACGAGATTCCGTGTATCTCCACGGTGGCTCCGTGGCAGCCGTGGTTCTTTACCCGTGGCGGAAAACCGGACCAGGGCTTTGAGTGGACGTACCACTTTTTCTGGGGCCTGGAAGATGTGATTGGTACTTACAGCGCCATGTGGGGGGCGATGCCGTCCAACAAAGTCGTCGGCGGTCTGTTCCCCAACGACGGCGACGGCAATGCCTGGGGCGACCAGAAGCTCGGTTTTCCGCCGGTACTGGCGCAAAAGGGTTTTCAATTGGTCGACCCTGGCCGCTTCCAGAGTCTGACCGACGATTTCTCTGCGCAGATTGCCGCGTTCAAAAAGGCCGACGTCGAGATCGTCACCGGCGTGGTCATTCCGCCGGACCTGAGCACGTTCTGGACCCAGGCCCGGCAGCAAGGCTTCAATCCGAAAGCCGTGTCGGTGGGCAAGGCATTGTTGTTTCCGACGGCAGTCGAGGCATTGGGCAAGGCCGGCAACAACCTGTCGACCGAAATCTGGTGGAGCCCGACGCACCCGTTCAGCTCGTCGTTGACCGGCGCCAGTGCCGGCCAATTGGCCCAGGGTTTCACCCAGGCCACCGGCAAGCAGTGGACGCAACCGTTGGGGTTCGTGCATGCCTTGTTCGAACTGGCGGTGGACATCCTCAAGCGCACCGAAGAAATCGGCAACGCCCAAGCAGTCCGCGATGCCTTGCTCAAGACCAACCTCAACACCGTGGTCGGCCCGATCAACTGGAATGGCGGACCGGTGAAGAACGTCGCCAAGACGCCTCTGGTCAGTGGCCAGTGGCGACTGGGCAAGGACAATAAATACGACCTGATCGTGACCAGCAATGCCACCGCGCCGGCGATTCCGCTGGGCGGCGAAATGCAGGCCATTACGTATTGATCGCGCAAAAGGACACCGGTGCACCATGCAACAGCCACTTCTACAAATGACCGATGTGCACAAAAGCTACGGCGAGGTGAAGGTCACGGATGCCATGAGCCTGAGCCTGCAACCGGGTGAAGCCCTGGGCATCATCGGGCCCAACGGCGCGGGTAAAAGCACGCTGTTCAACCTGATCGCCGGCGGCGTGGCGGCGGACAAAGGCACGATTCATTTCGAAGGCCGCAATGTCACCCGAGAACCCGTGTTCAAGCGCTGTCAGCAAGGCATCGGCCGTTCCCACCAGATTCCGCATCCGTTCGTGAAGATGACCGTGTTCGAGAACCTGCTGGTGGGCGCGACCTTCGGTGCGCGGCTACGTGACAACGAAGCCAGCCAGTGGTGTGCGCAAACACTGGAGCTCACCGGCCTGATGCGCAAGGCCAATGTGCTGGCCGGCTCACTGACCTTGCTCGACCGCAAACGCCTGGAAATGGCCCGAGCCTTGTCGACCCAACCGCGCCTGTTGTTGCTCGACGAAATTGCCGGAGGCCTGACCGAACCGGAATGCCTGGCACTGGTGGAAACCATTCAAGGCATCCACAAGTCCGGCGTTGCCATCATCTGGATCGAGCACATCGTGCATGCCTTGCTGGCGGTGGTCAGTCGCCTGACGGTGATCAACTTCGGTGCCAAGCTGGCCGAAGGCGAACCGCGCAGCGTGATGGCCGATCCTCGGGTCCAGGACATTTACATGGGCATCGGGAGCTGACGCATGCTGACCATCGAAAAACTCTGCGCCGGTTACGGCGACTTTCAAGCGCTGTTTGACATCAGCCTGACCCTTGAGGCCGGTGAAACCGTGGCGATCATCGGCTCCAACGGCGCGGGCAAATCGACGTTCCTGCGCTCCTTGGCCGGGTTGATCAAGAACCAGCCGGGCGCCATTACTTTCAAGGGGCAGACCATTGGCGACATGCCAGCCAATCTGGTGCTGGAGCGCGGCATCGCGTTGGTGCCGGAGGGCCGCAAGCTGTTTCCGTCGCTGACGGTCGAAGAAAACCTGTTGATCGGCGCCTATAGCAAACGCCCGGGACCGTGGACACTGAAGCGGATCTATCAGCTGTTCCCGGTGCTGGAGAAACTGCGCAAGCGTCCGGGCACCGCACTGTCTGGCGGCCAGCAGCAAATGGTTGCGATTGGCCGGGGCCTGATGGCCAACCCGCACTTGCTGTTGTGCGACGAAATCAGCCTGGGCCTGGCACCGACGACGATCAAGGACATCTACGCCGCATTGCCCTCGATCAAAGCCGACGGCACCACGGTGATTCTCGTCGAGCAGGACATCAATCAGGCACTGAGTGTGTGCGACCGCTTCTATTGCTTCCAGGAAGGGCGCGTGTCCCTGACCGGTCGGCCTGGGGATGCGGATAAAGCACAAATCAAAGCCGCGTATTTCGGGATCTAGTGATGGAATGGCTCAATACTTTGCTTCAAGGCATGTTGCTCGGTGGCCTGTACGCGATGTTCGCGGTGGGGCTGTCGCTGATGTTCGGCATCATGCGCCTGGTCAACATCGCCCATGGCGACTTCATCGTGCTGGCGTCGTACCTGGCGCTGCTGGTGGTCAATCACCTGGGGTTCAGCCCGTTGGCGAGCTTGCTGATCGTGGTGCCGCTGATGTTCTGTTTCGGCTATCTGCTGCAACGGCTGTTGCTCAACCGCACGCTGGGCATGGACATCCTGCCGCCGTTGCTGGTGACCTTCGGCCTGTCGATTATTGTGCAGAACGTGCTGTTGGAGTTCTTCAGTGCCGACAGCCAAAAACTCGCTCAAGGCGACCTGGAGGTGGCCAGCGTCGGCATTGGCAGCCTGAGCGTAGGCGTGATGCCGCTCATCGTGTTCTGCAGTGCGCTGCTGATCATCGGCGGCCTGCAATTGCTGTTCTACAAAACATCGTTGGGCCGGGCGTTTCGCGCCACCTCTGATGACCAGCACACCGCACGGCTGATGGGCGTCAACAACGCGCACATTTTCGGCCTGGCCATGGCGCTGGGGATGGCCGTGGTGTCGATTGCCGGGGTGTTCCTGGCGATCCGCACCAGTTTTGATCCTACGGTCGGGCCGGCGCGGCTGTTGTACGGCTTCGAAGCGGTGATCATCGGTGGCCTGGGCAGCCTGTGGGGCACGCTGGCCGGAGGGGTGATTCTCGGCGTTGCGCAAACCCTGGGGGCAAAAGTCGATCCCGGCTGGCAAATCCTCGCCGGTCACCTTGTGTTCTTGCTGATCCTGGTCCTGCGTCCGCGTGGCCTGTTTCCCCGGAGTGTCGACTGATGAATGCCTTGAATAACCCCGCGCTTGGGTTTCGCGTACAACGCACGACCACCAGCAGCACCGTCGGCCTGTCGTTGCTGGGCCTGTGCGTATTGATCTTGCTCAGTGCACCCTTGTGGGCCGATCGGGCGAGCCTGCGTCTGGTGGTGGAGTTCGCCTATTACCTGGCGTTGGCGCAAATGTGGAACTTGCTGGCGGGCTACGCCGGCATGGTCTCGGTAGGGCAACAGGCCTTCGTCGGTCTGGGCGGCTATCTGCTGTTTATGCTGGCGAGCCAATTCGGTGTGCCGCCTTTGGTGGCGGTATTGCTTTCAGGCGTGTTGGTGGCGCTGCTGGCGATTCCCACGGCGCTGATCGTGTTTCGTCTGCGTGGCGCTTACTTCGCCATCGGTACCTGGGTGGTGGCTGAGGTCTTCCGTTTGGGCCTGGCGCAGATGAGCAGTCTGGGTGGCGGTTCAGGGCAAAGCCTGCCGGCGGCGATTGTGCGGCAGATCGGTAATGACCGGGACGGACGCGAAACGCTGATCTATTTCACTGCGCTGGCCATCGCCATTGCCGCCGTGGCAGTTGTGTTTTTTCTGCTGCGCTCGCGTCAGGGCCTGGCACTGGCATCGATTCGTGATTCTGAACCAGCGTCCGGCAGCCTCGGGGTGGATACGTTCCGTACCAAGCTGATGGTTTATGTGCTGGCCGCCGGTTGCACGGGGGTGGTCGGGGCGCTGATCTTCCTGCAAAAACTGCGCATTTCCCCGGACGCTGCGTTCAACCTGCAGGACTGGACGGCCGTGGTTATCTTTATCGTGATCATCGGTGGCATCGGCACCCTGGAGGGGCCGTTGATCGGCACGCTGATTTACTTTGTGCTGCGCGGTTGCCTGGCGCAGTACGGTGCGGTGTACATGATTATCCTCGGCGTGGTTGCGGTGGTGATGATGCTCAAGGCTCCGCAAGGGGTGTGGGGACTGATCAGCGAACGCCTGGGCTGGCAGGTGTTCCCGATGCAGCGACGGTTATCCGTGTAGTAGCGAGCTCGCTCGCGATGGAGGTCAACGATGACGCGGGATACCTGGCTCACCGCGGTGCCCTCTGGTTTTTCGCGAGCAAGCTCGCTCCTACAGGCAGGTTTTCGCCCTGGATGTGGAGCGACCGGCTAACCTCGCTGTTCATACAAGAACAAAAACATCCAGAGAACCTGCCCCCATGGATCGTTTACTCAGTGTCGAAGCCTTTGTGCGGGTTGCCGAAACCGGCAACTTCGCCAGGGCGGCCCAGCAACTGGGCGTGACCCGCTCGGTGATCACCCACCGTATCCAGCTGCTGGAACAGTTCATCAATGCGCCGCTGTTCCATCGCAGCACGCGCCATGTGCGGCTCTCCGAAGTGGGCGAGACCTACTACAAGGAGTGCGCCGACATGGTCGCGAGTTTCAATTCCTTGACCGAACACATGCGCGAACAGCGGGCCAAACCCACCGGCAAATTGCGCGTGCAGATGCTGCCGGGGTTTGCCATCGGTCACTTCGGCCGCATGCTGGCCGAGTTCACGCGGTTGTACCCGGACATCGAAGTGGACGTGATCGTCAATGACCGGGTCGTCGACCCCATCGAAGAAGGTTTCGACGTGGCGTTCCAGATGTTCCCGCCCATGGCCGAAACCCTGATCGAGCGCAAGCTGTTCAGCGTGCGCCGACTGTTCTGCATGTCGCCCGATTACGCCGGCGAATTCGGCGTGCCAACTCATCCCCAGGAGTTGCTGCAACACAAGATTGCCTTGTACGAAGGCTATCCGTCGCGCAACCGATGGATCTTCACCCGTGAAGACGAGCAAGTGGAACTCAGCCTGCCAGGCCAGGTGCGCTCGAATTCGGTGCATTTGCTGCGCGATTACGCGCAGACCGGTGTGTGCATTGTCTGCCTGCCGACCCTGGTAGCCAGCGATGACTTGCTCAGTGGCCGCTTGATTCCGGTGCTGCCGGAGTATGCGCTGTCCTCGTTCAACTTCTCGGCGGTGTATCCCGCCACCCAGCGCCGGGCCTTGAAAGTGCGTACGTTGATCGACTTTCTGGTGGACAACTTCGGCGATGAGCCATGCTGGGACAAGCCCTTGCTGGAGCGTGGCTGGGTCCGCTGAGTCAATACACGAACCCTGTGGGAGCGGGCTTGCTCGCGAAGGCGGTGTATCAGACGACATTTATGTTGACTGACACTCCGCCTTCGCGAGCAAGCCCGCTCCCACAAGGATTGCGATTGAGCAATGACGCCAGTGTTTGCGTTTCGCAAACACTGTTGTCGCCGGTCCTCTAATTGTCCGCCGAGGTGGTGCGACGTACTGTTGGCTCACTGTTACTACAACAACAAAACGGTGAAAACCATGAGTAGCGCTGCAATCGAAACGGTCTTCGGCTCGCTGGACAACTACACCAAAGGGACAGTTGAAATCATCAGCGGCCAGGCCAGTCACTACGCCTTTTCCAACATTTTCGAAGTGGCGGATAAATCCCTCCCTTATGAGAAAGTCGTGGTCGGTTTCAACCTCGGCTACGTCGTTGAGTCCATCCGTGCCGAAGGCCAGTCGCCCTGGTACACCGCAGCGCACGACGAGTTCGCCATTGTCATGGACGGTGAAGTTCGCGTGGACTTCCTCAAGCTCGATGCGCCGTTGAAAGCCGGCGAGGGCACGCACCTGGCCGGTGAGATACCTGCGGGAAAACCGATGGGCTACGTGCTGCTCAAGCGCGGCCATCAATGCCTGTTGCCGGTCGGCACCGCCTATCGCTTCGAAGCCAGTCGCCCGGGTGTGATCCTGCAGCAGACCATCAAAGGCCCGTTGTCGGTCGAGAAGTGGGCAGACATCTGCTTCAAGTGATCTGGCACGCCCGACCGCCCACCCCACAACAACAAGAGGAATTCCGCCATGGCCATGCTTGAAACCGCAGCCGACACCGCCCACCTTGCCGACGATGAAGTCCAGGCCAGCGCGCCCCATGCCGTCACCGGCTACCGCTCATACAAACTCGGCGCCTTCGAACTGTCGCGCGACGAGTATTTCGCCCGCATCACCTGGCCGGCCAAGGGCCAGACCCGCTCGCACCTGATTCCGGTCGATGCTTTCCTGCGCGCCATGATGCGCGACGTGGCCTGGGGCTTTTTCTATGGCTGGGTCAACTTTGACCACGTCATTGGTACCCGCAACTACTACGGCAAGGTTGACCTGTACGCCGGCACCTTCAATGGCACGCTCAAGGCGGCCGGGGTCAATTACACCGAAAACTTTGAAACGCCGCTGATCATGGCCACCTTCAAGGCCATCCTGCGCGACTGGACCAACGCCACCTTCGACCCCTTTGCCGCACCTGAAGAGACCGGCAGCGCATTCGGCCGCAAGAACGGCAACAACATCGAAGCCATCGAGCGCTCCCGCATCGCCACCAAACGCATGCCGGGTCTGAAGGATGACTCGCCGCTGCGTGACGACCTGCCGGTCAATCGCCAGTTCATCGATGTGCCGCAGGACGAACCGGAGGTCCATGCCGCCGAAGGCTTCGAAGGCGAACTGCATGCCTTCAACCTGTTCAAGTACTTGTCCCGTTCCGACGTGACCTGGAACCCGTCGGTGACCTCGGTGTGCAAGGCCAGCCTGTTCTGCCCGACCACTGAGGAGTTCATCCTGCCGGTGTTCCACGGCAACGACCGTATCGAGTGGTTCTTGCAAATGTCCGACGAAATTATCTGGGACGTTGGCGACAAGGACGACGGCAATCCCCGTGCGCGCATCACCATGCGAGCCGGCGACATCTGCGCTATGCCCGCGGACATCCGTCACCAGGGCTACTCGACCAAACGCTCGATGCTGATGGTCTGGGAAAACGCCACGCCAAACCTGCCGCAACGCTACGAAAGCGGCGAACTCAAGCCGTATCCGATCGAGTTCTAGGACCTGGTGTCCGGCCCGGCCTCGCGCCGGGCAAAGCGCTCAAGAATCAATTCGTCAAACACTGCGCCAGCCGCGCGGTGCGAGGAAACCATTATGCAAAATCAGCTCTATATCGATGGCCGTTTCGTGGATGCCGTCGCTGGCGGCACCATCGACGTGGTATCGCCCCACGACGGTTCTTTAATCACCCGCATCGCTGCCGCCGAAGCCGCTGACATCGACCTCGCTGTCGCCGCCGCCAAACGTGCGTTCCCTGCCTGGTCTGCCTTGGGCGCCGCCGAACGCGGACGCCTGTTGCTCAAACTGGCGGACAAGATCGAAGAGTGCGGTGAAGAACTGGCGCAGCTCGAATCCCTCAATACCGGGCACCCGATCCGTGACTCCCGTGGCCTCGACGTGCCGCGCACGGCGGCGTGCTTCCGTTATTTCGGCGGCATGGCCGACAAAATCGAAGGTTCGGTGATTCCGGTCGAAGCCGGGTTCCTCAACTACGTGCAGCGCAAGCCGATTGGCGTGGTGGGGCAGATCGTGCCGTGGAACTTCCCGCTGATGTTCACCAGCTGGAAAATGGGCCCGGCGCTGGCGGCGGGCAACACCATCGTGATCAAGCCTTCGGAAATCACCCCGTTGTCGACCTTGCGCATTGTCGAACTGATGACTGAAGTCGGCTTCCCCAAAGGCGTGGTCAACGTGGTGCCAGGCTACGGCCATACTGCCGGGCAAGCGCTGGCGGAACACCTCGACGTGGGCAAGATTGCCTTTACCGGTTCGACCGCCACCGGGCGCCGGATCGTCGAAGCTTCCAGGAGCAACCTCAAGCGTATCCAGCTGGAACTGGGCGGCAAGGGCGCGAATATCGTGTTCGAGGACGCCAACCTGGACGCGGCGGTCAACGGCGCGGCCTGGGCGATCTTTCACAACCAGGGGCAGGCCTGCATCGCCGGCTCGCGGCTGATTCTGCACAAAGACATCGCGGACCAGTTCCTGGAGCGTTTCATCGCCCTGGCCAAGTCCATCCGCCTGGGCGATCCCTTGGACCCGGAAACCGAAATGGGTCCGCTGACCTCGGCGCTGCACCGCGACCGGGTATTGGCGTACATCGACATCGCGATAGAGCAGGGCGGCAAGGTCCTCGCCGGCGGCAAGGCACCGGACGATAAAGCATTGGCCAATGGGTTTTATGTTGAGCCGACAGTGGTCGAGGCCAAGCCCGGTGACCGTGTTTGCCAGGAGGAAGTCTTCGGCCCGTTTGTGACCGTGGTGCGCTTCAGCACTGACGAAGAAGCCCTGGCCATCGCCAACGGCAGCGAGTACGGACTGGGCAGCGGCCTGTGGACGCAGAACCTGAGCCGCGCACACAAAATAGCCGACGCGATTCACGCCGGGATGTGCTGGATCAACTGCTACAAACGGGTCAACCCGGGCAGTCCGTTTGGCGGTGTCGGTCAGTCCGGCTATGGCCGTGAAATGGGTTTCGAAGCGATCCACGATTACACCGAAGCCCGTTCGGTCTGGGTCAACGTCGACGCCAACATCCCTGCGTACTACAAACGCTGAGGCCTGTCATGAATCCTTTTGTTTACCAAAGCCTGCCGACCCGTGTGGTGTTCGGCTGGGGCAAGCTTTCGGCACTGGCCGAGGAAATTGAACGACTGGGTGCGCGGCGCGCGCTGATCCTGACTACGCCGGAACAGCGCGGGCTCGGCGAACAGGTCGCTGCGTTACTCGGTGATCGCGCGGCGGGTGTCTATCCCAAAGCCGTGATGCACGTTCCACTGGAAGTGGCGCAAGCGGCGCGCCTTGAGGCAGCGCGGCTGGACGCCGATTGCTGCGTGGCCATTGGCGGTGGCTCGACCATTGGCCTGGGCAAGGCGATCGCGATGGATTCCGGTCTGCCCATCGTGGCGGTGCCGACTACCTATGCCGGTTCCGAGATGACGCCGATCTACGGCTTGACCGAAAACCGCCTGAAAAAAACCGGACGAGATCCCAAGGTCTTGCCCAGGACCGTCATCTACGACCCGCAATTGACCCTGACCCTGCCCACGCAGATATCCGCCTGTTCGGGCATGAACGCCATGGCCCATGCGGTCGAAGCGCTGTACGCCCAGGATGCCAACCCGATCATCGGTTTCATGGCCGAAGAGTCGATTCGCTCGCTGGCGCAGGCGTTGCCAGGCGTTGTCAGTAATCCCGATGACCCTGAGGCGCGCAGCCAGGCGTTATATGGTGCGTGGCTGGCGGGCATTTGCCTGGGTTCGGTCGGCATGGCCTTGCACCACAAGCTCTGTCACACGCTGGGCGGAACGTTCAATCTGCCTCACGCACAAGCGCACGCCATCGTCTTGCCCCACGCCGCGCATTACAACCGCGAAGCGGCGGCGGGGCCATTGCAACGGGCCGCCCGCGCATTGGGTGGGAGCGAAGCAAGCGAGGTCGGTGCCTTGTTGTACGCGCTGAACCAGAAACTGGGTATTCCACTGGCCCTGGCGGACATCGGCTTTCCGGCCAACGGCCCGGCCGAAGCCGCGCAGATCGCCTGCGCGAGCCCTTACTACAACCCGCGACCGTTTGAACAAGGCCCGATCGAGGCGTTATTGAACCGTGCCCTGACAGGTCAGGCCCCAGCCTGATCTGCCAGCCACTCTTATCCTCGTCGGAATAACAACAATGACCGATCAAGACAAAGCCATAGAGAAACTGATCTCCCAACAGGCAGTGAACAGCTTCAACGATGCGCCGAATGCGCGTTACAAACAGATCATGCAAAGCCTGGTGCGCCACCTGCATGCGTTTGTCAGTGAGGTCGAATTGACCGAACAGGAGTGGTTCGAAGGCATTGGTTTCCTGACCGACACCGGGCACAAGTGCGATGGCCTGGTGCGTCAGGAATTCATTCTATTGTCAGACACCCTTGGTGTTTCGATGCTGGTCGACGCGATCAACCATCGCCACAGCGCAACGGCCACCGAAACCACCGTGTTCGGGCCGTTTTACATCGATGGCATGCCGGATCGCGAGTTCGGCGAAAACATGGCCTTTACTCCGGGCGAAACGGCGCTGGTGCGCGGGCGCGTGGTCGACATAAACGGCAATGCCTTGGCCGGTGCGGTGCTGGACGTGTGGCAGACCGCCGAAAACGGTATGTATTCCGGACAGGACACCGAACAGCCTTTCGGCAACTTGCGCGGGCGTTATCGCACCGACGCGGATGGCTGCTTTGCGATTCGCACCATTGTCCCGGTGGCTTATCCGATACCGACCGATGGCCCGGTTGGGCGTATGCTCGATGCCGCCAACCGCCATGCGTGGCGGCCAGCTCACCTGCATTTCATGATTGATGTGCCGGGCTATCGCAAATTGGTCACGCACCTGTTCAATCACGACGATCCGTATCTGCAATCCGATGCCGTGTTTGGGGTGAAACAGTCGTTGCAGGTGATTTATGAAGACCTGAACACCCACGATGACGTATCTGCCAGGCTGGGTATGGAAGTGCCGTTCAAGCGTGCGTGTTATGAATTTGTCATGGAGTCAGCGTGAATCATGGGCCAGTTCTTTGCGGTATTTGCCACTGACCATGCGGATCGCCAGACACTGCGCCAGCAATTGCGGCCCAGCCATCAGGCGCATTTGCGTGCGACTGGAGACCATCGAGTGGTGGTGCGACTCGGTGGTCCGATGCTTGACGATGCCGGTGCAGCGATGAATGGCACGTTGCTGGTCATCGAGGCGGGTAGCTTGCCGGAGGTGGAAGCGTTCATGCAGGACGATCCCTATGTCCGGGCCGGACTGTTCGCCAGCCTTCAGATCCGCCCCTGGCACTGGAGCCTGGGCAACCCGGAACTGCGCGGTTTTCCATGATCACCATTCCCTTGTGCCGACTCGACGACATCGCCGACGGCGGGGCCTTGGGACTGCCGCAGCACCAGCAACTGCATCCCGCCGGGCTGGTGGCGGTGCGTCAGGGCGAACAGGTGTGGGTGTACGTCAACCGCTGCCCGCATTTCTCGGTGCCGCTGGACTTCAATCCGCAGCAGTTCTGCACTTATCGCGGCAAGGTCCTGATGTGCGCCCATCACAGCGCGATGTTTCGTTTCGACGACGGGCACTGCATCGATGGTCCGTGTAAAGGCGCGCAACTGGAGGCCGTGCCGGTGCGTAGGGTCGACGACCGACTGGTCATGGAGATTGGCTCCACCGCCGGTCAGTAACCGGGTGGCTGACGGGGGCTGATCTAAACTCCTGTTGGGGGTGAACCACGTTCATCCGGAGGTCATCATGAAAAAATTGTCACCCATCACTCTGTGCCTCGCATTGTCGGTTTTGAGCGCCCCTGGATGGGCGCAAACAGTGGTGCCGATGAAAGGGCAAAGTTCGCAACAAACCCAGGCCGACATCAACGAATGCAACAGCATCGCCGCCAGCCAGAGCACCTCGACGGCTTCCACGCCTTCGGGTGGGCGGGTCAAGGGTGCCGCTGTAGGGGCCGCCGCCGGCGCGACGGCTGCCCAGGTGCGCGGCAATCAACATGACGAGGCTTATGATCGAGTCGACGATGACAGGAAACAGGACTATCGCCAGAACCGCGCCAAGGAAACGGCGGCGGCCGGCGTCGTGGTCGGCGGTTCACGTCAGCGCCAGGAACGCCGGGAGCAATCGAAAACCACCCAGGCGAACACCACGACCGCTTACACCAGCTGTTTGCAGGGCAAGGGGTATCAGGTCAACCCTTGATGTAGGAGCGAGCTTGCTCGC
>NZ_AKJM01000005.1 GCF_000282335.1 Pseudomonas sp. GM48 | reverse complement strand
GCTGCTACGGGCGAACGGTGGTCCGGAGGTCGCGATTTGGGCTATACTCGCCGCCCTTTTTTGAATCACCTGCCAGGCGATTTCCCATGACCAAACAGGCCGCCGAAGTCGCGAAACGCCGCACTTTCGCCATTATTTCCCACCCCGATGCCGGTAAAACCACCATCACCGAGAAACTCTTGCTGATGGGCAAGGCCATTGCTATTGCCGGTACGGTGAAATCCCGAAAGTCCGACCGCCATGCCACCTCCGACTGGATGGAAATGGAAAAGCAGCGGGGTATTTCCATTACCACGTCGGTCATGCAGTTCCCGTATCGCGAGCACATGATCAACCTGCTCGACACCCCGGGCCACGAAGACTTCTCCGAAGATACCTACCGCACCCTGACGGCGGTGGACTCGGCCTTGATGGTTCTCGACGGCGGTAAAGGTGTAGAGCCACGGACCATCGCCCTGATGGACGTCTGCCGTCTGCGTGACACGCCGATCGTCAGCTTCATCAACAAACTCGACCGTGACATCCGCGACCCGATCGAACTGCTCGACGAAATCGAAGCCGTCCTGAAGATCAAGGCTGCGCCGATCACCTGGCCGATCGGTTGCTACCGTGACTTCAAAGGCGTGTATCACCTCGCCGATGACTACATCATCGTGTACACCGCCGGTCACGGCCATGAGCGCACCGAAACCAAGATCATCGAAAAGCTCGACTCCGACGAGGCGCGTGCGCACCTGGGTGACGAGTACGAGCGTTTCCTCGAACAGCTTGAGCTGGTGCAGGGCGCCTGCCACGAGTTCAACCAGCAGGAATTCCTCGACGGCCAGCTGACCCCGGTGTTCTTCGGTACGGCACTGGGCAACTTCGGTGTCGACCATGTTCTCGACGCCGTGGTCGACTGGGCGCCGCGCCCTCTGGCGCGCGTGGCCAACGAGCGCACCGTGGAGCCGGTGGAAGAGAAGTTCTCGGGCTTCATCTTCAAGATCCAGGCAAACATGGACCCGAAACACCGCGACCGCATCGCCTTCATGCGTATCTGCTCCGGCAAGTACGAAAAAGGCATGAAGATGCGCCACGTGCGCACCGGCAAGGACGTGCGGATCGGCGACGCGCTGACCTTCTTCTCTTCCGAGCGTGAGCAACTGGAAGAGGCGTTTGCCGGCGACATCATCGGCCTGCACAACCACGGCACCATCCAGATCGGCGATACCTTCAGCGAAGGCGAAGTCCTGGGCTTCACCGGCATCCCGCACTTCGCCCCGGAACTGTTCCGTCGCGTACGTCTGAAAGATCCGCTGAAATCCAAGCAACTGCGCCAGGGCCTGCAGCAACTGGCCGAAGAAGGCGCGACCCAGGTGTTCTTCCCGGAACGCAGCAACGACATCATCCTCGGCGCCGTCGGCGTGCTGCAGTTCGATGTGGTCGCCAGCCGTTTGAAAGAGGAATACAAGGTCGAGTGCTCCTACGAGCCGATCACCGTTTATTCCGCACGCTGGATCGAATGCAGCGACAAGAAGAAGCTTGAGGAATTCTCCAACAAGGCTGTGGAAAACCTGGCACTGGACGGCGGTGGTCACCTGACTTACCTCGCGCCGACCCGGGTCAACCTGGCGCTGATGGAAGAGCGCTGGCCGGACGTGAAATTCCGTGCGACGCGTGAGCATCATTAAGCGCTGAGTTGCAAAATCAAAAAGCCCCGACGCGAATGCCTCGGGGCTTTTTGTTGCCTGGTTAGGTTCGAGTCGATCAGGGTGTCGGATGTTTCTGTAGGGGATTTTTCCGCTTTTTGTAGCTCGAATCTTGTTTTTATTTCTCCAGGCTTTTTCCCGCGACACGGCACTCATAGAGGTCTAGCGTTCACTGAACATTACGCAAGAAGTGACTTTCCACGTGCAGGAGCGCAAGACAAATGGATGTGATGAAAACCGACTCGAGTGCAACGGCGACACAACAACCTAAGCCACCGGTTTCTGTTCTCGAGCGTTACTACGATCTGATCGTCAACAGCACTTCCGATTTCGAAATCAGCAGCGACGGTGCTTTCGAACCTTCAATGAGGTTGCCTGTATTGGACTCCCGTATGCAGGCCTTTCTTTCCGTTGCCACTGCGCAGTTTTTTGAGTTGGGTCGCTATCGAGGTGTACCGCTACGCTTGTTCGACCTGCGGCAAAACGTAAATACACAAACAACGAAGACCTTTGCTTCCACACTGATCGTTGCACGTGCCATTCGGCATATTCAGGAAACGGGTGACAGTATCTTGTTGTTTTCCCCTTCGTCCGGCAACAAGGCCATTGCATTACGTGATGCGGTTCTACGCGCGTTGAAAGCCAAACTGGTTCATCCCGAACAGTTGCGTATTGTCACGCTGACACCTGTGCAGACGATCGGGAAGTTGCGTAGGAGCGAACTTTACGATGACCCTCGGCTGCGTGCTCTGAACCCGATATTTGTCCTTGATGCCGACTCGCCGGAGGCTGTGAAGGCTATTGGGCAGCAGTTCAAAGAGCTCTTCAATAACGAACCATTGGGTGATTCGAAGCTGTGGCATTCCCTGCGACTGGAAAACTATCGATTCTCTGACCAAGCCCGAGCTTTTTTTGATTTCGAGTATGGCGATGCTTGGGATACCGATCGCAAAACAGTACACGTGCATGCGGTGTCGAGCGCATATGGACTTCTGGGATATTGCTCTGGCGTGGACGTATTGAAACGTCTAAGAAAACAGGTTTCCACACCTTCGTTTCTATTGGTTCAACACTTGGCTACCAGTGACATGGTTCTGCATTTGCTCGATGGAAATTTCGAGGGCGCTTCTACTCCACTCTATACGCAGGCAGACGACGGACTGTGGATGCAATCGGCGTCTGCGCATTTTCCTGCTACGACTTGGAGTCCCGACGAGACTCTCGAATCTACTTTTTACACGCACTTACCGCCCACCGCTGTGGAAATGACTGAACATGTCCGGGCCAATGGAGGCTCTGGAATTGTCGTTTCGCTGTATGAGTGTATGCAACGCTACAGCGAATGCGTTCAGTTGCTCGCCAACACCGCTGTGAGATTGCCCAGCGACCCTCGCGACCTGAGGGAGTGGTCATTGGTGATGGCGATGACTGGTTGCTTGAATGCGATTGATCGACAGCTATTGGAGGGCGTGGACGGATACACCATTCATGCATCAGGCACCTATTGTCTTGGGGACTATGAGGTTGTGCCGTTTGATGGGCTGTCATTTATTACAAGTGCTGATGAGATGATTGAGACCCTTCGTAACGGAAATAAAGATGAGCGCTGATTTTCGAATGAGTCAGAAAACAGTCTGCCACTTTCGTATTTACAGTGGGCCCTCCCGAGCCGGAACTCCGGCTCGTCTTACGTATTTCGGGGTGGAAGCAGGACTGCTTTACATTGCTCCTTTTGTAGCTCAATGCTTTTTCGAGCATTTTTCTGCAGATCAAGAAGGGACTATGGAGTGGGAGCAACTTGATGACTTTATAAAACAGAATCAAACCGACATGAGTTTGTTGATGGCTTCATTGGACATCATCCAGCAATGCCAGCAGCCCGGCGATGTTGTGGGGCTCAGCAGGGTTCACCAGCGAGTCGATGTTTCTGCTGGGTTGGAACATGTGCTGGGGCAACTGTCTCAACGAGAAAGCAAGCGTCGAACTCAATCGATCAAAGAGGGCTTCAAGTTCGATGTGTCATTTGAGGATGAAGACTTCTTCTCCTTTTATCGCTCCATGCATGCTCCGACAATGAGCGCTCGCTACGGGGCTTTTGCTCGAAGTGTGCAGGAGCAATCGGCATATCTGGATTTGTTCAAACGAGGAGTGTTATTTCGGATTCTTTTGAATGAGAAATGGGTAGCAGGGAGTGTTTCCCAGATTGATATGTCGACGCGCACATTGAATGCGCGATTGATCGGAGTGAAGGACGGCTCTGCGCTTTTTCGTGCAAATGGCGCGCAAAATTTTGTTTATCACGCGATCCTGGAATGGGCCTCCAATCAATCATCCATCGACTGTGTTGACTTCCAAGGTTGCGAACCATTTTTAAGCAAGGGAACTTTTCAATACAAAAAACGCTTCGGAGCGAAGGCCGTTGTTCCGAAGAATGATTTCGGTCAATGGCGGCTATTAATTCGAGTGCCGACGCTTTGTGTCTCAGTCCGGCAGTTTCTGGTCAATAACCCTCTGATAGGTCTGGATGCTGATGGCCAGCTTCAAGCGCAGTATTTTTTCGATGCAGATCACGAGATTCGTTCGGATATTCCCTTCGCTTCAAAAGGCATTCATAGCCAAGTGAGCCACAATCTTGACCAATGGTATGACTAGTCGGCTCACCCGTCTGATTCGGTTAGATGGCTACTTCTGCTCAATGGCCTGGGTGCTTGCTGCGTTGATCTTTATCAGCCGGTTGAGCGCCATGGTCAAATTGTTCATGGCGTTGTACCTGCGTCAGGCGCTGGGGCTGCCGATTGAAACCGTCGGCTGGTTGCTTTCGGCATATGGAGCAGGGTTGCTGATTGGGTCATTGGGCGGTGGGCTGCTAAGTGATCATTTCTCCACGAAACGGCTTACCGCCTTACTGTTTTTTGTTTCGGCATGGATCCTGGTCTTGTTGGGGTTGGTCACAGACGTTTCGTTGCTGGCTGCATTACTGCTGTCCAGCGGTGTACTCGATGGTGCGATTCGTACGCTTCATCAGCGTTTGATCATGGAGTATTGCCAAGTTGCGCAGCGTGCCCGTGCGCAGTCATTGAATCGTGTTTCCAGCAACCTTGGTATGGCGATAGCCGGAGTATTGGGTGGCGTTCTGGCGGAGACTGATTTTCGCTGGGTGTTTTTTTTCAGTGCAGCCATGACGCTGTTAGCTTTAGCCTGGTTTGTCCGGGCGACAGTTCATCGAGAGGTTCTGAAATCGGATGAAGTCCCTGACACAGCTTCGCATTCCGGTGTCCCTTTTCGAGACAAGCCTTTCGTTTGGTTGCTAGTGGCTTCTGTGCTACTCGGTCTTGCCTTCGAACCGGTCTACAGCATGTTAGGTAACTATTTACTCGAGAGTTATAGACTGGGGCCCGAGGTCATCGGATGGCAATTTGCACTCAATGCACTGCTGGTAGTTTTGCTGCAAATTCCGTTATCTCACCTGAGTGAGTCATGGGGGGCGCGTCGGCAACTGCTGGCAGGTGCCTTGTTGCTGGCTTGTGGGCTGGGAATGTTGCCGTGGGGGAGCGGGATCCTTTATGTCAGCCTGTCGACCGTAGTCTGGACTCTTGGCGAAATCCTCTTTATGCCAACGTTAAATGTCATGGTTATGTACCGTGCAAAAGCGGGTAGAAGCGGACTTTACTTCGGGCTTTTTTCGATGTGCTGGAGTACGAGTGTGCTTCTTTCTCCGACAGTTGGCGGCCAACTGTACGGTCACTTTGGTGGGCATAGTGTCTGGATCGCAAGCGCAGTATTGGCATTAACATCCATGCCGCTGATTTACCTTGCGACATGTTCATGTACCCACAAAGTGATAAATCACTCTTTGAAAAGTGAGGCAGCCACATAGTTGATCTGGTTATAGGCCTTATTCAAAAGCAATCTCTACATACGCGGCAATTCCGTGGCTTCGACAGCGTCCAATCTGGAGAACCCGGCTGATCGGAACTAGATTTCACTCAGCACCAGACAGGCACTCTACGAAAGGAAGGAATCGGCTATGAACAGGTTGTTTCGCGTTTTACTGCTGTTGAAGGTGTTGGTGATGCTCTCGTTCGGGACTTCGATGGCGTGGGCCGAGTGTATCGATCACGGGGAGCAGGCTTCGAGCGGGCAGGCGGGTTACGCAGGGTTGATGCTCGCCAAATCCGAATCGGAACCGGGCGATCAGGGGCAGGGTGGCGCTGACAACGGCGATGACTCGACCACCGACGAGCCGGACTCCGATGATGAAGAAGAAGGCGACAGCCAGACGTAAGCCACAGACAAAAGAAAACCCCCTCTACCAGACCGATGCGCAATCGAAGTAGAAGGGGTTTGGTTAACGCGTTACCTGTGGGAGCGGGCTTGCTCGCGAAAGCGGTCTGTCAGTCGACGTTGATGTTGACTGCAATGACGCCTTCGCGAGCAAGCCCGCTCCCACATTTTTATGCCGCGCCGTCGAGAAATTGCTCGGCGTAGTGGCAGGCCACCTGGCGGCCGTCTAGCAGGCGCAGGGCCGGCTCTTCAGTGCTGCAACGCTCGGTGGCGTACGGGCAGCGCTTGTGGAAAGCGCAGCCGGATGGCGGGTTCAGCGGGTTGGGCAACTCGCCGACGATCTTGATTTTCGGCTTGTCCGGATCCGGGTGGATGGCCGGCGTCGCCGACAGCAGCGCCTGGGTGTAAGGGTGCAGGGGACGGGAGTAAATGTCCTCTTTCGTGCCCATTTCCACCGGGCGACCGAGATACATCACCATCACATGGTCGGCAACGTGGCGTACCACTGCCAGGTTGTGGGAGATGAACACGTAAGCGGTGTTGAACTCTTGCTGCAAATCCATGAACAGGTTGAGCACCTGCGCCTGAATCGATACGTCCAGCGCCGAGGTCGGTTCGTCCGCCACCAGCACTTTCGGTTGCAGCATCATCGCCCGGGCCAGGGCGATCCGCTGGCGCTGACCGCCGGAGAACATGTGCGGATAACGCTGGTAGTGCTCGGGACGCAAGCCCACCTGCTTCATCATCGCCTGGACTTTCTCGCGACGTTCGGCGGCGCTCAGGTTGGTGTTGATCAATAACGGCTCGGCAAGCTGATCACCGACTTTCTGCCGTGGGTTCAACGAGGCGTACGGGCTCTGGAACACCATCTGCACGTCTTTGCGCAGTTGCTTGCGCTGGGCCTTGTTGGCACCGGCGACTTCCTGTCCGGCAATTTTCAAGGAGCCGGAGGACGGCTCTTCGATCAGGGTCAGGGCACGGGCCAGGGTGGATTTGCCGCAGCCCGACTCGCCGACGACAGCGAGGGTCTTGCCGGCTTCCAGTTCGAACGACACACCGTTGAGGGCGCGCACAGTGGCGTGGCCCTTGAACAGGCCTCGGGACACCTCGTAGTGACGGGTCAGGTCGCGGGCGGTAAGAACGACGGCCATTACGCCACCTCCTGGTTCAGCGGGTAGAAGCAGCGAGCGAGGCTGTTGCTTTTCTGGTCAAGGGCCGGACGTTGCTGGCGGCAGTTGTCTTTCACGTACGGGCAGCGCGGCGACAGCAGGCAGCCCTGCGGACGGTCGTAGCGACCGGGAACGATGCCCGGCAGGGTCGACAGGCGCGAGGCACCCAGGCTGTGTTCCGGAATCGCCTTGAGCAGCGCTTCGCTGTACGGGTGCGCCGGAATGTCGAACAGTTGCGGCACCTGGCCCACTTCGACCGCTTGGCCGGCGTACATCACGCACACGCGCTGGGCGGTTTCGGCCACAACGGCGAGGTCGTGGGTGATCAGCACCAGGCCCATGTTCTGCTCTTTCTGCAACGCCAGCAGCAGGTCCATGATCTGCGCCTGAATGGTCACGTCCAGCGCCGTGGTCGGTTCGTCGGCGATCAGCAGTTTCGGTTCGCCGGCGATCGCCATGGCAATCGCGACACGCTGGCTCATGCCGCCGGACAGTTGATGCGGGTAGGCGTCCATACGGCTGGCGGCACCCGGGATTTCAACTTTTTCCAGCAGTTCGATGGCGCGCTTGCGGGCAGCCTTGCCGGACATTTTCAGGTGCAGGCGCAGCACTTCTTCAATCTGGAAACCCACGGTGTAGCTCGGGTTCAGCGCGGTCATCGGGTCCTGGAAGACCATGGACAGGTCTTTCCCGACGATCTGTCGACGCTGGCGATTGTTGAGCTTGAGCATGTTCTTGCCGTCGAAATTCAGGGCGTCAGCGGTGACGATCCCCGGATGCTCGATCAGGCCCATCAGCGCCATCATGGTCACGGACTTGCCGGAACCCGATTCGCCAACGATGGCCAGCACTTCGCCTTTGTCCACTGTCAGGTCGAGGCCGTCGACTACTGGCGTGGCGTTTTTGTCGCCGAAACGAACGTTGAGATTCTTGATTTCTAGCAGTGACATGGGAATCTCCTCAGGCGGCGTTCTTGAGTTTCGGGTCCAGCGCGTCGCGCAGGCCGTCACCCATCAAGTTGATTGCCAGCACGCTGAGCAAAATGGTCAAGCCAGGCAGGCTCACGACCCACCAGGCGCGTTCGATGTAGTCGCGGGCCGAAGCCAGCATGGTGCCCCACTCAGGGGTTGGCGGTTGTACGCCAAGGCCGAGGAAGCCCAGTGCCGCGGCATCGAGGATCGCCGAAGAGAAGCTCAGGGTGGCCTGAACGATCAGCGGCGCCATGCAGTTAGGCAGCACGGTAACGAACATCAGGCGTGGCAGGCCGGCACCGGCCAGGCGCGCGGCGGTCACGTAGTCGCGGTTCAGCTCGCCCATCACCGCAGCGCGAGTCAGGCGAACATAGGACGGTAGGGACACCACGGCGATGGCGATCACGGTGTTGATCAGGCCAGGGCCGAGGATGGCGACAATCGCCACGGCCAGCAGCAGGGACGGCAGGGCCAGCATGATGTCCATCAGACGCATGATGGTCGGGCCGAGCACGCGCGGGAAGAACCCGGCGAACAGACCCAGCAGGATGCCCGGAATCAGCGACATGACCACCGACGACAAGCCGATCATCAAGGACAGGCGCGAACCGTGGATCAGACGCGACAGCAGGTCGCGACCGAGTTCATCGGTCCCCAGCAGGAACTGGATATGCCCGCTTTCCAGCCAGGCCGGCGGGGTCAGCAGGAAGTCGCGGTACTGCTCGCTCGGGTTATGCGGCGCGACCCAAGGGGCGAAGATTGCGCAGAAAATCACCAGCAGCATGAACATCAGGCCGGCGACGGCACCTTTGTTCTTGGAGAACGCTTGCCAGAACTCTTTGTACGGAGACGGGTACAGCAGGCTTTGATCGACTGCTACCGATGGAATTGGAGTGGTCATGGTCATGATCTCAGCGCTGATGACGGATGCGTGGGTTGGCAAAGCCGTAGAGGATGTCCACTACGAAGTTGACCACAATCACCAGGCAGGCGATTAACAGGATGCCGTTTTGCACGACGGGATAGTCCCGGGCGCCAATGGCTTCGATCAGCCATTTGCCGATGCCGGGCCAGGAGAAAATGGTTTCGGTCAGGACCGCGCCGGCCAGCAGGGTGCCGACTTGCAGGCCGACCACCGTCAGTACCGGAATCAGTGCGTTACGCAGGCCGTGGACGAACACCACGCGTGCCGGCGACAGGCCTTTGGCCTTGGCGGTGCGGATGTAGTCCTCACGCAACACTTCGAGCATCGAGGAGCGGGTCATCCGCGCAATCACTGCCAGCGGAATGGTGCCGAGCACGATGGCCGGCAGGATCAGGTGGTGCAGGGCGTCGAAGAAGGCGTCCGGCTCGTCGGCCAGCAGCGTGTCGATCAGCATGAAGCCGGTGCGCGGCTCGATGTCGTAGAGCAGGTCGATCCGCCCGGAAACCGGGGTCCATCCCAGGCTCACCGAGAAGAACATAATCAGGATCAGGCCCCACCAGAAGATCGGCATCGAGTATCCCGCCAGGGAGACCCCCATCACCCCATGGTCGAACAGGGACCCTCGCTTGAGTGCCGCGATCACTCCGGCCAGGAGGCCCAGGACACCGGCGAACAACAGCGCGGCCGAGGACAATTCCAGGGTCGCGGGGAACAGGGAGGTGAATTCGGACCAGACGCTTTCACGGGTTCGCAGGGATTCACCGAGATCGCCGTGGGCCAGTTTGCCGATGTAATCCAGGTACTGGGCATACAGGGGTTTGTTCAGACCTAGGCGTTCCATTGCCTGAGCGTGCATTTCCGGGTCGACTCTGCGTTCGCCCATCATGACTTCCACGGGGTCGCCAGGGATCATGCGAATCAACGCGAATGTCAGCAAGGTGATGCCGAAAAACGTGGGGATCAGTAACCCCAGTCGGCGGGCAATAAAACTAAACATCGTAAGGTGTACCTCATCAGCCGGTTAGGCGTGCCCGACATGCCTGGGGTCAGGCATGCCGGGAGTTTTCTTATCTACTTCACCTGGGTGGTGGCGAAGTTATTCGTGGTGAGGGGGCTAATGTGATAGCCCTCTACGTTGTTGCGCATTGCGGTGAACATTCTAGTGTGTGCGAGGCTGATCCATGGCTGGTCCTGGTTAAAAATAACCTGGGCCTGTTCGTAGAGCGCTGCACGCTCGGCCGGATCGGTTTTTTCCCGGGCCTGGTCGATCAGCGCCTGGAACTTGTCATTGCACCAGCGGGCGTAGTTTTCTCCGTTCTTGGCTGCTTCACAACTGAGCATAGGCGTCAGGAAGTTATCCGGGTCGCCGTTATCGCCCGCCCATCCGGCGGAAACCATATCGTGCTCGCCGTTTTTGGCGCGTTTGAGCATTTCGCCCCATTCCATCACGCGGATGTCGATCTTGATCCCGACCTTGGCCAGGTCGGCTTGCATCATCTGCGCGCCGAGCATCGGGTTCGGGTTGGTGGCACCACCGCCGTTACGGGTGAACAGGGTGAATACCGTGCCTTCCGGTACGCCGGCTTCCTTGAGCAGGGCGCGGGCCTTGTCCAGGTCACGGGGCGGGTTCTTCAGGTCGTGGTTGTAGCCCAGCAGAGTGTCCGGGAACGGGTTGACCGCCGCGGTCGCATTGCCTTTGCCGAACAGCGCGTTGACGGCTGCTTCCTTGTCGAAGGCGATGTCGATGGCTTTACGCACACGCACGTCGCTCAGGTATTTGTGCGTGGTGTTGATAGCGATGTACGCAACGGTCATCGCGTTCAGTTCGTCGACTTTGAGCTTGGTGTCTTTCCTGATGCTCTGGATGTCGTCCGGTTTCGGGTACAGCGCGACCTGGCATTCGTTGGCCTTGAGCTTCTGCAGGCGCACGTTGTTGTCGGTGGCGATGGCGAAGATCAATGAGTCAGCCGGTGCCTTGCCACGGAAGTAGTCCGGGTTGGCCTTGAAACGAACCTGGGCATCCTTGTTGTAGCGCTGGAAGACGAACGGACCGGTGCCGACCGGCTTGCTGTTCAGATCGCCGGTCTTGCCGGCCTTGAGCAACTGGTCGGCGTATTCGGCGGAGTAGATCGAAGAAAACGCCATGGCGATATCGGCCAGGAACGGCGCTTCGCGGCGGGTCAGGGTGAACTTGACCGTGTTGTCGTCGACTTTCTCGACGTTTTTCAGCAGTTCCTTGAAGCCCATGCTTTCAAAGTACGGGAAGCCTACGCTCGACAGCTTGTGCCATGGGTGGTTCGGGTCCAGCTGACGCTGGAAGCTCCAGACCACGTCGTCGGCATTCATGTCGCGGGTCGGCTTGAAGTATTCGGTGGTGTGGAACTTGACGCCTTTACGCAGGTGGAACGTGTACGTCAGACCGTCCTCGCTGATGTCCCAGGATTCGGCCAGTGCCGGAATCACATCAGTGGTGCCGGGCTTGAAGTCCGCCAGGCGATTGAAGATGGTTTCGGCCACCGCATCGGCTGTGACTGCAGTCGTGTACTGGACCATGTCGAAGCCTTCGGGGCTGTTTTCGGTGCAAACCACCAAGGGTTTGGCCGAGACGCCGACAGCGACACTGAGCAACGCGGCCGCAATGGCCGCACGTAGGGGAAGCATTTTCATCAAGAACCCTCTGCAATCAGTTAAAGGACAAAAGCCGAACGGTCGATTCGTCATCGAATCAGCCGTTCGGCACGTGCATTACAGGATGTTGAACGGAACCGTGGTCACGAGGCGGAACTCGTTGATGCTGCCGTCAGCCTGGTTTTCGCTGGCACGGTGAGCGGTGTAGGTGCCGCGGATCGTGGTGGCCTTGAGTGGGCCGCTCTGCACGGCGTAGGTCGCGCCGATGCCGTATTCGTAATGGTGTTCGCCATCTTGCGACTGGATACCGTCGTAGCCCTTGCCAGCCACACCCTGGTTGCCGGTGTAGTGAGTACCGTCGATACCCCAGCCACGAGCCTGGTAGATGTTGAACTTCAGGCCTGGCACGCCGTATTCGGCCATGTTCAGACCGTAGGCAACCTGGAACGATTTTTCGTTCGGGCCGTTGAAGTCCGACAGCAGGGAGTTGGCCAGGTAGATGCCGTTGGTTTCGTGCAGGTAGTCGAAGTACTCGTTACCGTTCACTTCCTGATACGAGAAAGTCAGTGTGTGCGCCTGGTGGGTCAGGCCGAACGACAGGGAATAGGTGTCGTTGTCGATATCGCCGATCAGGGCTTTACCGGTTTCCTTGGTTTTGTAGTAGTTCAGGCCGGTGGTCAGGCTCAGTACCTGGCTGTCGCCCAGTACGTGAGAGGCGCCGAAGTAGTACTGGTTCCAGATGTCTTCAGCCTGGGTCGCCCAGAGGCTGGTGGTCAGGCTGGCAAGCGGGTTGTAGGTGATGCCGCCGGTGTAGACGTGGTCGGTTTCGACGATGCCATTGGCGTATTCGGTGCGGAATTTGCGCTGGCTTTCTTCGGTACGCGGCGAGTTGCGGTCGAAGGTGCCCAGGTCGAAGGCCAGGTTGTTCAGCTCTTCGCTGTGGATGGCTACACCTTCGAAGCTCGAAGGCAATGCACGGTTACCGATCACGTCGACCATCGGGCTGCTGAAGTTCATGCGGCCGGCGGTCAGGGTGGTGTTGGAGACACGGGCCTTGACGTTGGCCAGGCCCATTTTGCTCCACTGGCCTTGAGCGTCGCCGCCCTCTTTGGTCAGGGTACGGTTGTTGCCTGCGCCTGGACGAGAGCCCGGTGCGCCACCGTTGTTGGACGCCAGATCTTTGCGGTCCCGGTCCAGGGCAATGGCGTTGTAGGCGGCAACTTCAGTGCTGAAACCAACAGTGCCTTCGGTGAAGCCCGAGTTGTACTTGAGGATAGTGCCCTGGACCCAGTTGATCCGGCGATCGGTCGGGGTCGAAACGCCGTCCTTCTTGTAGGCGAATTTGGCGCCGCGTTGCAGTTGCTCGTTGGCGTACCAGTTACGCGTGGTGCCGGTGATCGACTGGCCTTCGACAAAGCCGGTGGCTTCGCTTTGGGCGTTTTTCTCGTTCACGGTAACCGGGGTGAAAGCCTGGCTTTGGGTTTCTGCGTAAGCCGTGGCGGTTACGCTGCTGATGGCCAGGGCCAGTAACGCGGTGCTGCTCAGTTTCATGGGTAAAGCTCCTTACTTTCTTTTTTTATACCGGTCTTTTTTTTTGTGATCCGGCTATTGGTTTAGAACTCGTTCACGGCGTCGCAAACGTTTGCTGCCAGCCAAATTGGCAAAAAACGGCAAAGCGTCTGCGTGAGGGCGGAAAATCCGCCCCCTGGCATTTCTGGCTAATCGGTTATTTTTCTATGCTGACACCCGAGAAAACATTGCGACCGAACGGGCTCACCTTGAACCCTTCGATTTTGGCGCTCAGCGGCTGGTTGACCGTTGAGTGGGCGACCGGCGTGATTGGCACTTGCTGCTTGAGCAACTGCTGCGCCTGTTTGTAGAGCTGGGTGCGCTGGTCACGGTCGGTGACGACCTTGGCCTGCTTGATCAGCTTGTCGTAAGCCGGATCACACCACATCGAGTAGTTGTTACCGCCAATGGCATCGCAGCTGTACAGCGTGCCCAGCCAATTGTCCGGATCACCGTTGTCACCGGTCCAGCCGATCAGGCTGATGTCGTGCTCGCCGTTCTTGGTGCGTTTGATGTACTCGCCCCACTCATAGCTGACAATCTTGACCTTGAGACCGATCTTCGCCCAGTCAGCCTGGAGCATCTCGGCCATCAACTTGGCGTTGGGGTTGTACGGACGCTGGACCGGCATGGCCCAGAGGGTGATTTCGGTGCCTTCCTTGACGCCGGCAGCCTTGAGCAGTTCCTTGGCTTTCTCCGGATTGTAGGCAGCGTCCCTGATGGTGTCGTCGTAGGACCATTGGGTCGGCGGCATGGCGTTGACCGCCAGTTGCCCGGCGCCCTGGTAAACGGCATTGAGAATGCCTTGCTTGTTCACCGCCATGTCCAGCGCCTGACGCACTTCGAGCTGGTCGAACGGCTTGTGGCGCACGTTGTAGGCGATGTAGCCGAGGTTGAATCCAGGCTTCTCGATCAGTTGCAGCGCCGGGTCGTTCTTCAGCGCGGTCACATCGGCAGGGCGCGGGTGCAGGGTGATCTGGCACTCGCCGGCCTTGAGTTTCTGCACGCGCACCGAAGCGTCGGTGTTGATGGCGAAAATCAGGTTGTCGAGCTTGACCCGGCTCGGGTCCCAGTAATGCTTGTTGCCGGTGTAGCGGATGTTCGAGTCTTTCTGGTAGCTCTTGAACACGAACGGCCCGGTGCCGACCGGCTTCTGGTTGATGTCGCTCGGCTTGCCTTCGGCCAGCAGTTTGTCGGCGTACTCGGCCGACAGGATGGCGGCGAAGCTCATGGCGATGTTCTGGATGAACGCGGCGTCCACGCTGTTGAGCGTAAAGACCACGGTCAGCGGCCCGGTCTTTTCGACCTTGGCGATGTTCTTGTTCAGGCTCATGCCGTTGAAATACGGAAATTCTGTTGGATAAGCCTTACGGAAAGGTTGTTGCGGATCCAACATACGATTGAACGTGAACAGCACGTCATCGGCGTTGAAATCGCGGGTCGGCGTGAAGTATTTGGTGGTATGAAACTTCACCCCTTCGCGCAGGTGAAACGTGTATTTGAGGCCGTCCTCGGAAATATCCCAGCTCGTGGCCAGGCCCGGTACGACGTTGGTCGCGCCTTTTTCAAACTCTGCCAGTCGGTTGTACAGCGGCTCGGCGGCGTCGTTATCGGTCGCAGTGGTGTACTGCGCCGTGTCGAAACCGGCGGGGCTGCCCTCGGAGCAGAACACCAGGCTGTTGTTGGCGGCCTGGCTGATGGAAGTGGCGGCCAACAGGCCGGTGCCCAGCAGTGCGGATAAAACCAAGGTATGGCGCATAACGCTTCCTTTTCTCTCAAAGTGTTGTCAATGAGCCGCCGTCCCGTCCGCGGACGTAGAGGCATCACTGATTTCAAGCCATGCATGCAGCAGTAACCGATGACCCACGCGTGCACTGGTCGGATCCCGACGGTATGAGCCACGGGTCCGGCAGTAAATGCGTAGAGTCCTAAAGACTCGTAGGAAATGGCAACGCGTCCTTACCCGATGCTGTAGTCAGCTGCGGATTTGGATGTAGGCGAATTCCTGCTTTCTCGGTAGATAGAGCAACGGCGACGTCAGAAACGTCGCCGTTGCAAAACCTTATTTGCTGACGCTGACGCCGTAGAAGGAGTTCAAGCCAAATGGGCTGATCTTGAAGTCCTGCACGTTGGCGCGCATAGGTTGGAACACCGTCGAGTGAGCGATAGGTGTCATTGGTACAGCATCTTTGAGGAGGTGTTGCGCCTGCTTGTACAGTTCGGTGCGCTTGGCCTGGTCCGAGGTGCGCTTGGCTTGCTTGACGGTGTCGTCAAACTTCTTGTCGCACCACTTGGAGAAGTTGTTGCCTTCCAGCGAGTCGCAACCGAACAGCACGTTCAGCCAGTTGTCCGGATCACCATTGTCGCCGCTCCAGCCAATCAGCATCGCCTGGTTTTCGCCGCCTTTGGAGCGCTTGATGTACTCGCCCCACTCGTAGCTCTGGATCTTGACCTTGAGGCCGATCTTGGACCAATCGGACTGCAGCATTTCTGCCATCAGTTTGGCGTTCGGGTTGTATGGACGCTGTACCGGCATCGCCCAGAGAACGATTTCGGTGCCATCTTTCACGCCCGCTTCCTTGAGCAGCTCTTTGGCTTTCTCAGGGTTGTACGGCGCATCCTTGATGGTGGTGTCATAGGACCACTGGGTCGGCGGCATGGCGTTGACGGCCAGTTGGCCGGCGCCCTGGTACACGGAGTCGATGATCTGTTGCTTGTTGACCGCCATGTCCAGTGCCTGGCGAACTTTCAGCTCGGCCAGCGGGTTGGCGTCGGTTTGACCCTTGACCTTGGGCATCACGTTGTAGGCGATGTAACCCAGGTTGAACCCGGCCTGGTCAGGCAGTTTCAGGTCCTTGTCTTCTTTCAGCGCCTTCAGGTCGGCCGGACGAGGGAACAGGGTGACCTGGCACTCGTTTTTCTTCAGCTTCTGGATACGTACCGACGGGTCGGTGGTGATGGCGAAGATCAGGTTGTCGATCTTCACGTCATCAGGCTTCCAGTAGTCCTTGTTCCCGGTGTAGCGGATGTTGGAGTCTTTCTGGTAGCTCTTGAACACGAACGGACCAGTGCCAACCGGCTTCTGGTTGATGTCGGCGGCCTTGCCTTCCTTGAGCAGCTGGGCAGCGTACTCGGCGGACTGGATCGAGGCGAAGCTCATGGCCATGTTCTGGATGAACGCGGCATCGACGTCTTTGAGGGTGAACTTGACAGTGTGGTCGTCGACTTTATCGATCTTGGTGATGTTGGTATCCATCCCCATGTCGGTGAAGTACGGGAATTCGGTCGGGTACGCTTTGCGGAACGGGTCATCCTTGTTAATCATGCGATTAAAGGTGAACAGCACGTCGTCGGCGTTGAACTCACGAGTTGGCTTGAAATACGGGGTGGTGTGGAACTTGACGCCTTCACGCAGGTGGAAGGTGTAGCTCAGGCCGTCATCGGAGATGTCCCACTTGGTCGCCAGCCCAGGAATAACGGCGGTGCCGCCGCGCTCGAACTGGGTGAGGCGGTTGAACATGGTTTCTGCAGAGGCGTCGAAGTCGGTTCCGGTGGTGTATTGACCTGGATCGAAACCGGCCGGGCTCCCTTCGGAGCAGAACACCAGGTTAGTCGCTGCTTGGGCGAACGGTGCGCTGGCTAGCAAGCTTGCGCCAACTAAAAACGGAATGACCGCTTGTTTAAGCATGGTGGCCTCATGATTTGTTGTCATTTTTGGAATTAGAGGACGACCTCGTGAGTCGTGCCTGCGGATACTTATGCAGGGGCCATACCCAATGCAAGATCCAGAGTGACTACAACCCTTAAACGGTGGCACGAACGTACCTTAATGTCGCATTTGTATAACTCCTGACGCATTTGACCGTTTGCGCGGCGTTTTTACGGTGCAAGTGACGCACTTTTACGGTGCGTTCCTGGCTCGGGTTGCTCCCGCGTGGGGCGGGGGTGTTACTTATTCATACCCCGGATTGTGGGGTGGGCATGGCGTGAATAAGAGTGGTTATTGTTGCACCCATAGTGGCCAATCGACGGCATTTCTCGGGTGGACCTATCCAGTTATAGCTCATGCCTGAAAACTGCCCGAAAAAAAAACGGCGATCATTTTAATGATCGCCGTTTTTGTTTACGGGCTATCGAATCAAGGCATCAGCACTTCAATCGAACCATCGGCTGTCATGCTGACCTGGCTGGTGCCGGCTTCGACATCCGGTGTCACCGGTGCGGCGTCCATGGCGGCGGCTTTCATCATCATCGGCGCGCGCAGGTAAGGCTGTGGATAACCGTTGCTGTTGAGGTTCAGGTTGACGATTTTGTATCCCTTGCCGCCGAGGGCATCGGTGGCCAGTTGGGCGCGGGCCTTGAAGGCGCTCACGGCTTCCTTGAGCAGTGCATCTTCGCTGGCCTTGCGGGTCGGGGTGGCGATGGCGAAATCCATGCCGCCCATTTTCAGGTCGGTGAGCAGTTCGCCGGTCAGCTTCGACAATGCGGCGAAATCCGGGCTTTCCAGACGCAATTCGGCACGCTCGCGCCAGCCGGTGATTTTCTGGCCCTTGGTGTCGTAGATCGGATAGCTGTTGCGACTGCCCTGGCGCAGGGTGATGTCCTTGACCTGCTTGGCCCGGGCCAGTGCCTTGTTCATGGTGGTGCTGACGTCGGCGGCGAGTTTGGCCGGGTCGCTGTTCTGTTCTTCGGTGTAGAGGGTCACGATCATCAGGTCGCGGGCCACTTCCTGACTGACTTCGGCGCGCAGGGAAATCTGGTTGTAATGAAGCTCGTCGGCGGCCAGGGCCGGGAGGCTGGCGACGGTGCCAGCGCTCAGGGCGAGGAGGGCGGCGCTGCGGCGGAATGTGTGCATGAAGGCTCCTTGAAAGGTGCGCAGGGGTATGGTCCGGGCCTGCGTGAAACCATCAGACTCTAGCTTTAATGCTCCGGTTCGCACAGTTACAACTTCTATACAGATCAACACGATTCCCCGTA
The DNA here is from genome assembly GCF_000282335.1 of Pseudomonas sp. GM48. Taxonomy (GTDB): domain Bacteria; phylum Pseudomonadota; class Gammaproteobacteria; order Pseudomonadales; family Pseudomonadaceae; genus Aquipseudomonas. Next base: position 21,146 of record NZ_AKJM01000005.1, on the reverse strand, counting down.
GCAGCTGCCGAAGGCTGCGTTCGGCTGCGAAGCAGTCGTAAAACCTGCGTGCATGATGTCTTTATATAAACGCGGAGCCTGATTGACGACTGCTTCGCAGCCGAACGCAGGCTTCGCCAGCTGCTACAAGGGATGTGTGCCGGCCAATAGGCTGTGGCCGTTTGCCGCACTTTTGCCTGTCAGCCCCCGCGCTTGGTTATACTCCCTGCGATCCGCCTGGAGCGCTCATCAGGAGAGCTCATGCTCGCCCCCGTTCAAATCACTTCCGCCACTCGCCAGAACCTCTGGCGGCTGACCTTCATCCGCACGTTGGTGCTGGCCGCCCAGGCCGGTTCCGTGGGCCTGGCCTACTGGCTCCAATTGTTGCCGCTGCCCTGGTTTCAACTGGCCGCGACCCTCGGTTGCTCGATGCTGTTGTGTGTGTTCACGGCGATCCGCCTGCGCACCTCGTGGCCGGTGACCGAGCTCGAATACGCCGTGCAATTGGCCTGCGACCTGTTTATCCACAGTGCGCTGCTGTATTTCTCCGGTGGCTCGACCAACCCCTTTGTTTCTTATTACCTGGTGCCGCTGACTATCGCAGCGGTGACGTTGCCATGGCGTTATTCGGTGATCCTGTCGGGTATCGCGCTGACGATGTACACGCTGTTGCTGGCGCAGTTCTATCCATTGCAAACCTTCCCGATCGCCCGGGAAAACCTGCAGGTGTACGGCATGTGGCTGAGCTTCGCTCTCGCTGCTGCAGTGATCACGTTCTTCGCTGCGCGCATGGCTGAAGAGCTGCGCCGTCAGGAAGAACTGCGCGCCATTCGTCGCGAAGAAGGCCTGCGTGATCAGCAATTGCTGGCCGTCGCCACCCAGGCTGCCGGTGCGGCCCATGAGCTGGGCACGCCGCTGGCGACCATGAGCGTATTGCTCAAGGAAATGCGTCAGGATCACCATGACCCGATGTTGCAGGATGACCTGAGCGTGCTGCAGGATCAGGTCAAGCTGTGCAAACAGACTTTGCAACAGCTCGTTCGGGCGGCGGAGGCCAATCGCCGCTTGGCGGTGGAGATGCAGGACGTCACCGACTGGCTCGATGAAGCCCTCAATCGCTGGCACCTGATGCGCCCGGAGGCCAGTTATCGCTTCCAGCGCCTCGGCCAGGGCGCGGTACCGCGCATGGCGCCGCCGCCAGACTTGACCCAGGCGTTGCTGAATCTGCTGAACAACGCCGCCGATGCCTGCCCCGAGGGGTTGCAAGTGACACTGGACTGGGACGCCGAGAACCTGACCATCAGCATTCGTGACCATGGCGCCGGTGTGCCGCTGGCCATCGCCGAACAAATCGGCAAACCGTTTTTTACCACCAAGGGCAAAGGCTTCGGCCTGGGCCTGTTTTTGAGCAAGGCCAGCGTGACACGCGCCGGCGGCTCAGTGAAACTCTACAGTCATGAGGAAGGCGGTACGCTCACCGAGCTGCGCCTGCCCCGTGTCGCCCGAGGAGACGAACATGAGTGAAGAGATCCAAGTCGAAGGCGAAGAACTGCCGCATTTGCTGCTGGTCGATGATGACGCCACGTTCACCCGCGTCATGGCCCGAGCCATGGCCCGCCGCGGTTTTCGCGTAAGCACTGCCAGCTCCGCCGAGGAAGGCCTGGAACTGGCCAAGGCCGATCTGCCGGATTATGCCGCCCTGGACCTGAAGATGGACGGCGATTCGGGCCTGGTGCTGCTGCCAAAATTGCTGGAAATGGATCCGGAAATGCGCGTGGTGATTCTCACCGGTTATTCGAGCATTGCCACCGCCGTCGAGGCGATCAAGCGCGGTGCCTGCAACTATCTGTGCAAACCGGCGGACGCCGATGACGTGCTGGCGGCGCTGCTGTCCGAACACGCCGACCTCGACAGCCTGGTGCCGGAAAACCCGATGTCCGTGGACCGCCTGCAGTGGGAACACATCCAGCGCGTGCTGACCGAGCATGAAGGCAACATCTCCGCCACTGCCCGCGCCCTGGGCATGCACCGCCGCACCCTGCAGCGCAAACTGCAGAAGCGCCCCGTTCGCCGCTGAACCTGCGCTGAACGTATGCGGGCCGCATCTCGCGACAAACCGGACCGATCATCTATGATCGGTTCGTGCGTGTTCTTTTCTTTATCGAGCCTTATCCATGAATCAGAACGCTGAGTATTCCGCGGTCAACGACGCCGTGCGCGGGCAGTTTTTTCGTAAAGTGTGGGCGATGATCACGCCTTACTGGCGCAGTGAAGAGAAGGTCAAGGCCTGGACGCTGCTGATCGCAGTGATTGCGCTGTCGCTGATCAGCGTGGGGATCTCGGTGTGGTTCAACACCTGGTACAAGGATTTCTACAACGCCCTGCAAAAGAAGGACGAAGCCGCGTTCTGGCAGCTAATCCTGTACTTCTGCGCGATTGCCGCGGTGGCGATTGTCGGCGCGGTATACCGCCTCTATCTGACGCAGATGTTGACGATCCGCTGGCGGGCCTGGCTCACCGAAAAGCATTTCGCTCGCTGGCTCGCCGACAAGAATTACTACCAGCTGGAGCAGGGCGGTTACACCGATAACCCGGACCAGCGGATTTCCGAAGACCTCAACAACTTCACCTCCAACACCCTTGAGCTGGGTATCGGGCTGCTGCGCAATATCGTCAGCCTGGTGTCGTTCTCGATCATTCTGTGGGGCGTGTCGGGCAGTATTGAAGTATTCGGTATCACTATTCCCGGCTACATGTTCTGGTGCGTGCTGGTTTACGCCGTGGTCGGCAGTTGGCTGACGCATTTGATCGGTCGTCGCCTGATCGGTCTGAACAACCAACAACAACGCTTCGAAGCCGACCTGCGTTTCTCCATGGTGCGGATTCGCGAGAATGCCGAAAGCATCGCGTTGTACAACGGCGAACCGAACGAAAATCGTCGGTTGAGCGGCCGCTTCGGGATGGTCTGGCACAACTTCTGGGACATCATGAAGGTGTCCAAGCGCCTGACGTTCTTCACCGCCGGTTACAGTCAGGCCGCCATCATCTTCCCCTTCATCGTTGCCGCGCCGCGTTACCTCTCCGGCAAGATCGAACTGGGCGAGCTGATGCAAATCAGCTCGGCATTCGGCAATGTGCAGGAAAGCTTCAGCTGGTTTATCAGCGCGTACCAGAGCCTCGCCTCATGGCGCGCCACCTGCGATCGTCTGCTGAGCTTCCACCAGGCCATGCGTGACAACGAAGTGCGTGCGCCGGCCATCGACGTACAGAGTTCGGGCTCAGTTCTGAAGGTGCACAACCTCGGCCTCGACCTGGCTGAAGGTCGTCACCTGCTGACCAATGCCGACATGACCGTGAAGGAGGGCGAGCGTGTGATGCTCAGCGGTCGTTCCGGCAGCGGCAAGTCGACCTTGCTGCGGGCGATGGGACACCTGTGGCCGACTGGCCACGGTAGTATTCGCCTGCCATCGGCGCGCTACCTGTTCCTGCCGCAAAAACCGTATTTGCCGATTGGCGCGCTGCGTGATGTCCTCAGTTATCCACAGCCTGGCGATACCTATCCGAACGAGCGCTACGTGCAGGTACTGGAAACCTGTCGCTTGCCGCACCTGATTGCCCGTCTCGACGAAGCCAACCACTGGCAACGCATGTTGTCGCCGGGTGAACAGCAGCGCCTGGCCTTTGCCCGTGCGCTGCTTTATGCACCGCAATGGCTGTATATGGACGAAGCGACTTCGGCGATGGACGAAGAGGACGAGGCCTCGCTGTATCAGGCGCTGATCGATGAATTGCCGGGGCTGAGCATTGTCAGCGTCGGCCATCGCAGCAGCCTCAAGCGCTTCCATCCGCGGCACATCCGTATCGAGAATGGCCATCTGGTGGATCAGACCGTGACCGCCTGAGCACCACAAATCCCCTTGTGGGAGCGGGCTTGCTCGCGAAAGCGGTCTGACATTCGACATGAGGATGTCTGACACACTGCCTTCGCGGGCAAGCCCGCTCCCACAGGGTTTGGTGGTCACCTTGACGGTGATCGTACAACTGCGTTGCGCTATGATGCGGTTTCAGCCGATTTTTTCGAGACAGATGTTCACCATGGAAAACCCGATCGACACACCACGCCTCCCACGCAAGCGCCGCAGCCTCGCTCAGGAACTGGTGACGGTGCTGTCCGAGCAGATCCGTGACGGCCATCTCAAGCGCGGCGACAAGTTGCCCACCGAGTCGGCCATCATGGATGCCCATGGCGTCAGCCGCACGGTGGTGCGCGAAGCGATCTCCCGCCTGCAGGCGGCCGGCCAGGTGGAAACCCGCCACGGCATCGGCACCTTCGTGCTCGACACGCCGAGCCCGAGCGGTTTTCGCATCGACCCGGCGACCGTCGTGACCTTGCGGGATGTGCTGGCCATCCTGGAACTGCGCATCAGCCTGGAAGTGGAATCCGCCGGCCTCGCCGCGCAACGCCGCAGTCCCGAGCAACTTGGCCTGATGCGCGCGGCGCTGGATGCGCTGAATGAAAGCGTGTCCCACGCCAGCGATGCCGTGGCCTCGGACTTCCAGTTCCATCTGCAGATTGCCCTGGCCACCGGCAACCGCTACTTCACCGACATCATGACCCACCTGGGCACCAGCATCATTCCGCGTACCCGCCTGAACTCCGCGAGGCTGGCCCATGACGATCAGCAGCACTACATGAATCGCCTGAGTCGTGAGCACGAAGAGATCTACGACGCGATTGCCCGCCAGGATTCCGATGCCGCGCGGGCCGCCATGCGTTTGCACCTGACCAACAGCCGCGAGCGGTTGCGTCATGCCCATGAAGAGGCGGAGGCACAGCGGGGCTGAGTGTTCTGATTCCAATCCGGTATTGGCTGACAGATTGCCTTCGCGAGCAAGCCCGCTCCCACATTTGATCAGTGTCGAACACAAAATTTGTGTACACCGAAAATCCAATGTGGGAGCGGGCTTGCTCGCGAAGGGGCCGGCAGCCGTTACGCTATGGCTTTAGCCTATCCTGAGAATCGAACGATCCACCCTCACCGCTAACTCGCCAGTTCCGGGTTTGGCATCGAATGCCACCATCCCCTGCTCATCCACAACCCCCCGGGCAATCGGCACTCCATTGGTCAACAACTCCAGCGGCGCACCCTTCATCGATTGTCCCGAAGCCAGTTCCAGTGTCAGTTTGATTGTCATCATTGATCTCCTTATCAGGCAACGTTGCCAGTTGGGTGGTAATCCTTGAGCAGCAGGTAAGTGCTCCAGCCCCACCAATCATCGACGGTGGCGGTGTCATTGAGGTTGTTGACGTCCTTGCGGCGCAGCACTTTGCTGCCTTCAACCTTGAACAGTGGCGAGAAATTGCCCGCCGGGTTGAGCGCCGCTTGTAGATCGGGGAGCTTTTTCAAGGCTGCGAAGTTGCCTGGCGACGGTGCAATGCCACTAAGGTACGCAGCGAAGATTTCGTCGGCAGATGCCTGAACCGCTTGATTGACGTGCATCCGGTTGATGCTGTCGATGGCGTCGAAGTAACGCTTGTCGCCGTAGGCTCGCCATTGATCGCCATCACCGTTGCGCACATTGAGACCAAATTTGCTGTCCTCGTCGTGCATGAACCGGGTGATCAACGACCCCAGATCACTGGGCGTGACCACCGCCGCCAACTCTCTGCGCGGCACCCGCAAGTGGCCGGCGGAGAACAGGTCGGTCAAGTAATGATCGGCAAAAGCGTTCATCGCGTAGGCCAGTTCCAGTTGCGTCTCATCGGCACTGTTTTTCGCCAGTATCGCTTGCTGCACGGCGACGGTGTGCCCGGCGATATAAGCCGCCAGCGCCCCTTCGGCAAAGTGATCGGCATTGTTGGCGGCCAGTTTCAGATATCGACCCAACGGAAACAGCGCCGAAACGAAGCTGCCGCCACCGGTGATCCTGTTCCACTCTTCTGACAACGTATCTCCCAGGGCGTCATAGGCCTCGTGGGGCTGTTTACCATCCCGGATCGCCTGGTTAACGGCGGCGATTTCCTTCTGCATGACGGCAAGGATTTGCCTGGCCTCGGCATTCGAAGCCGGCAGGACCGCCAGCGAGTTGAAAGCATTGGCAAAACGCTGGATTCGCTCCGCAGGTGTCGCGCCATCGCTGATCGGTTGATCCGCAATTCCATAGAAATCACCCCCCAGTGCAACGATCTGGCCGTAGCTCAGGGCGAGGCCATTGGGCAGATGCAACTCGACCTGTGAAGCCGGAATCGCAGGCGCGTCCTTGACGAACCGCAGCAAGGTGTTGTCGCCGATTGCAGTGTGCTCACCACCCTCGAACCTCAGCTGGGGCTTGCCTTTCAAGGCATTTGCGGCGGACGGGGTCGAGGGTTGTGGCGCATCGGTATGAGGCTCGCCAAGACGCAGAAGCAGATGCTCGTTACCGTTAATGGCTATGCCTTGCCCGGTAAAAAGATCATCCAGCGTGGCAATGACTTGCTTGGGTTTTTTCAGTGGTTGTGTGTGTAGACCTGACATTTCTATCTCCTTGATATGTCGTCGCTATGAATCAGAAACAACTGTATTTATGTACAGTTGTTTCAATCATAGATAAGATTTTTCTTACGTCAAGAAAATACCTTTCCGACACAAAATCGGCGGACAGCGATGAAATGCAGTTGACGGTTGTATTTTAAGTTGTACGATGACCTACAACTTCGGCGCGAGCTGAACGGTTATCTCACACTACGTCGCTATCCAGGGTGTTCGAATAATGAATCCACAAGAACTGAAGTCCATCCTCTCTGCCGGTCTGCTGTCTTTCCCGGTCACCGATTTCAATGCTCAGGGCGACTTCAATCGTGCGGGCTACATCAAGCGTCTCGAATGGCTGGCTCCATACGGCGCTTCGGCGCTGTTTGCCGCGGGCGGCACCGGTGAGTTCTTCTCCCTGGCGGCCAGTGAATATTCGGAAATCATCAAGACCGCCGTCGACACTTGCGCCACCAGCGTGCCGATCCTGGCGGGCGTGGGCGGTTCCACTCGCCAGGCCATCGAATACGCACAGGAAGCCGAGCGTCTGGGCGCCAAGGGCTTGTTGCTGCTGCCGCACTACCTGACCGAAGCCAGCCAGGACGGTGTTGCCGCCCACGTTGAAGCCGTGTGCAAGTCGGTCAACATCGGCGTGGTGGTCTACAACCGCAACGTCTGCCGCCTGACCGCGCCACTGCTGGAACGTCTGGCCGAGCGCTGCCCGAACCTGATCGGCTACAAGGATGGCCTGGGTGATATCGAGTTGATGGTGTCGATCCGGCGCCGCCTCGGTGATCGCTTCAGCTATCTGGGTGGCTTGCCGACCGCCGAAGTCTACGCCGCGGCTTACAAGGCGCTGGGCGTGCCGGTCTACTCCTCGGCGGTGTTCAACTTCATCCCGAAAACCGCGATGGACTTCTACCACGCCATCGCCCGCGAAGATCACGCCACCGTCGGCAAGATCATCGACGACTTCTTCCTGCCGTACCTGGACATCCGTAACCGCAAGGCCGGTTACGCCGTGAGCATCGTCAAGGCCGGGGCAAAAATTGCCGGCTACGACGCAGGTCCTGTGCGTGCACCGCTGACCGATCTGACTGGCGAAGAGTACGAAATGCTCGCCGCGCTGATCGACAAGCAGGGCGCGCAGTAACACCCGATAAACCAGGGCCGCTGAGCAATCGGCGGCTTTTTGCGTGAGGAGATGATTCAGTGGCTGATTCAAAACGTTTTGATAACTACATCAATGGCGAATGGGTTGCCGGCGGCGACTATTCGACCAACATCAACCCGTCCGAACTGACCGATGCCATCGGCGACTATGCCAAGGCTGACCTGGCTCAGGTCCACGCGGCCATCGACGCCGCCCGTGCTGCGTTCCCGGCGTGGTCGGTGTCGGGCATTCAGGCGCGCCACGACTCCCTGGATAAAGTCGGTACTGAAATCCTCGCCCGTCGCGAAGAGCTCGGCACCCTGCTGGCCCGGGAAGAGGGCAAGACCCTGCCGGAAGCCATCGGCGAAGTGACCCGCGCCGGCAACATCTTCAAGTTCTTCGCCGGTGAATGCCTGCGCCTGTCCGGCGACTATCTGCCGTCGGTGCGTCCGGGCGTCAACGTCGAAGTCACTCGCGAAGCCTTGGGTGTGGTCGGTCTGATCACCCCGTGGAACTTCCCGATTGCCATTCCGGCGTGGAAAATCGCCCCGGCCCTGGCCTACGGCAACTGCGTCGTGCTCAAGCCCGCTGACCTGGTTCCGGGTTGCGCCTGGGCCCTGGCCGAAATCATCTCCCGTGCCGGTTTCCCGGCCGGCGTGTTCAACCTGGTGATGGGCAGCGGTCGTGTGGTGGGCGATGCACTGGTCAACAGCCCGAAAGTCGACGGCATCAGCTTCACAGGTTCTGTGGGCGTGGGGCGTCAGATCGCTGTGAACTGCGTGTCGCGTCAGGCCAAGGTCCAGCTGGAAATGGGCGGCAAGAACCCGCAGATCATTCTCGACGACGCCGACCTCAAGCAAGCGGTCGAGTTGTCGGTGCAGAGCGCGTTCTACTCCACCGGCCAGCGTTGCACGGCTTCGAGCCGCTTTATCGTCACCGCCGGCATCCACGACCGGTTCGTCGACGCCATGGCCGAGCGCATGAAATCGATCAAGGTCGGCCACGCGTTGAAGGCTGGCACCGATATCGGTCCGGTGGTCTCGCAAGCGCAACTTGAACAGGACATGAAGTACATCGACATCGGCCAGTCCGAAGGTGCGCGCCTGGTCAGCGGCGGTGGCCTGGTGACCTGCGATACCGAAGGCTACTTCCTCGCGCCGACCCTGTTTGCCGACAGCACAGCGGCGATGCGCATCAGCCGCGAAGAAATCTTCGGCCCGGTGGCCAACGTGGTCCGCGTGGCTGATTACGAAGCTGCGCTGGCCATGGCCAACGACACCGAGTTCGGGTTGTCGGCGGGCATTGCCACCACCTCGCTGAAGTACGCCAACCACTTCAAGCGCCACTCCCAGGCCGGGATGGTGATGGTCAACCTGCCGACCGCCGGTGTGGATTACCACGTTCCGTTCGGTGGGCGTAAAGGTTCATCCTATGGATCACGTGAGCAAGGCCGCTATGCGCAAGAGTTCTACACGGTTGTAAAAACCTCTTACATCGGTTCGTAACGCAACATCCCTGTTGTAGGAGCGAGCTTGCTCGCGATGGTCGTGAGGCCGCGGCGGTAAACCTGATGCCCCGCGTCATCGTTGACCACCATCGCGAGCAGAGCTCGCTCCTACAGGGGAAACAAAGATTCACCCGCGCATAAAAATAATCAGTGGGAGTACATCTACATGCAATCGACCCAGAAGCCGACTCACGTCCGCTATTTGATCCTGCTCATGCTGTTTCTGGTGACCACGATCAACTACGCCGACCGCGCTACCATCGCAATTGCCGGCTCCAGCCTGCAAAAAGACCTCGGCATTGACGCCGTTACCCTCGGCTACATCTTCTCCGCATTCGGTTGGGCCTACGTGGCCGGGCAAATCCCCGGTGGCTGGTTGCTTGACCGCTTTGGCTCGAAAAAAGTCTACGCACTGAGCATCTTCACCTGGTCGCTGTTCACCGTGTTGCAGGGCTACGTCGGCTCGTTCGGCATGTCCACGGCGGTGGTTGCACTGTTCATGCTGCGTTTCCTGGTGGGCCTGGCTGAAGCGCCATCCTTCCCCGGTAACGCCCGCATCGTGGCGGCCTGGTTCCCGACCGCCGAACGCGGCACCGCGTCGGCGATTTTCAACTCGGCGCAATACTTTGCCACCGTGCTCTTCGCACCGCTGATGGGCTGGATCGTCTTCACGTTCGGCTGGCAGCACGTGTTTATCGTCATGGGCGTGATCGGTATCGTGTTCTCGCTGATCTGGCTGAAGGTTATCCACAGCCCGCGCCAACATCCGCTGATCAATGAGAGCGAGTTCAAGCACATCGCCGAGAACGGCGGCATGGTCGACATGGACCAGGACAAAGCCAAGGGCCAGGAACCCGGCAAGCGCGTCGAAGGTCCGAAATGGGACTACGTCCGCCAGTTGCTGACCAACCGCATGATGCTCGGCGTGTACCTGAGCCAGTACTGCATCAACGCGATCACTTATTTCTTCCTGACCTGGTTCCCGGTGTACCTGGTGCAGGAGCGCGGCATGACCATCCTCAAGGCTGGTTTCATTGCCTCGTTGCCGGCGATCTGCGGCTTTATCGGCGGTGTGCTCGGCGGGGTGATTTCCGACTACCTGCTGCGCAAGGGCCACTCCCTGACCTTCGCCCGCAAGGCGCCGATCATTGCCGGTCTTTTGGTTTCCAGCAGCATCGTTGCCTGCAACTATGTCGACATCGAATGGATGGTCGTGGGCTTCATGGCCCTGGCGTTCTTCGGCAAAGGCGTGGGCGCGCTGGGCTGGGCGGTGGTGTCCGACACTTCGCCGAAGCAGATCGCCGGTTTGAGTGGCGGCCTGTTCAATATGTTCGGCAACATTGCCTCGATCACCACGCCGATCGTTATCGGCTACATCATCAGCTCCACTGGCTCGTTCAAATGGGCACTGGTGTTCGTCGGCTGCAATGCATTGGTGGCGGTGTTCAGCTACCTGGTGATCGTCGGTCCGATCAAGCGTGTGGTGCTCAAAGAGCCACCGGTGGGCGGTGCTGAAACCAACAACAAATTGTCTCAAGCGCATTCCTGAGGAGCGGCGTCATGCAGTTGATTGAACATTCCGACTCGCCGCGCTACATCCGCCTGCACGAACGGGATAACGTAGTGGTCGTGGTCAACGATCAAGGCGTACCGGCCGGCACCGAGTTTGCGGACGACCTGGTCACCGTGGACTTCGTGCCGCAGAGCCACAAGGTCACCTTGGAAGACATTCCGGAAGGTGGTCAGGTGATTCGTTACGGCCAGGTCATTGGCTACGCTTTGCAGCCGATCCCTCGTGGCAGCTGGGTCAAGGAAGATCAACTGCGCATGCCGACTGCGCCGCCGCTGGACAGCCTGCCGCTGTCCACCGACGTGCCGGCCGCGCAAGCACCGCTGGAAGGCTTCACCTTCGAGGGTTATCGCAACGCCGACGGCACCGTCGGCACGCGCAACATTCTGGGCATCACCACCACCGTGCAATGCGTGACCGGCGTGCTCGATCATGCGGTCAAGCGCATCAAGGCCGAGTTGCTGCCCAAGTACCCGCACGTCGATGACGTGGTGGCGCTGACCCACAGTTATGGCTGCGGCGTAGCCATCACCGCCACCGACTCGTACATCCCGATCCGCACCGTGCGCAACCTGGCGCGCAACCCGAACCTGGGCGGCGAAGCCCTGGTGATCAGCCTGGGCTGCGAGAAATTGCAGGCCGGGCAGGTGATGCACGAGAACGACAGTTCGGTGGATCTCAGCGAGCCATGGCTGTACCGCTTGCAGGATTCCAGCCATGGCTTCACCGAGATGATCGAGCAGATCATGGAACTGGCCGAGACGCGCTTGAAGAAGCTCGATCAACGCCGCCGGGAAACCGTGCCGGCGTCCGAGCTGATCCTCGGCATGCAATGCGGCGGCAGTGATGCGTTCTCCGGCATTACCGCCAACCCGGCGCTCGGTTATGCCTCGGACCTGTTGCTGCGGGCGGGTGCGACGGTGATGTTTTCCGAAGTCACCGAAGTGCGCGATGCGATCTACCTGCTGACTTCACGGGCGCAAACCGAGGAAGTCGCCCAGGAACTGGTGCGGGAAATGGACTGGTACGACCGTTATCTGGCCAAGGGCGAAGCGGATCGCAGCGCCAACACCACGCCGGGCAACAAGAAGGGCGGGTTGTCGAACATTGTCGAGAAATCCCTGGGTTCGATCGTCAAGTCCGGCAGCAGCGCAATCAACGGCGTGCTCGGCCCCGGCGAGCGTTTCAAGCGCAAAGGCCTGATCTTCTGTGCGACCCCGGCCAGCGACTTTGTCTGCGGCACGTTGCAGCTGGCGGCGGGAATGAACCTGCATGTGTTCACCACCGGTCGCGGCACGCCTTACGGGTTGGCCATGGCGCCGGTCGTCAAAGTGTCGACCCGGACCGAACTGGCACAGCGCTGGCCGGACCTGATCGACATCGATGCCGGGCGCATTGCCACTGGCCGCGCATCAATCGAGGAGCTGGGCTGGGAGCTGTTCCACTACTACCTGGACGTGGCCAGCGGCAAGAAACAGACGTGGGCCGAGCAGCACAAGCTGCACAACGACATTACCTTGTTCAATCCCGCGCCGATCACCTGATCCTGTGGCGAGGGAGCTTGCTCCCGCTGGGTCGCGAAGCGGCCCCAAAAGATGGGACTGCTACGCAGTCCAGCGGGAGCAAGCTCCCTCGCCACAGATTGTTCTTAGCCGGCTCGCGAAGGCGATCTAGCGGACGCCGAAGTGTCCAGTGGCTTATCATTAGCCCCCTAACGACGCCCACCCGAAGGTCCTCCCGGCATGCTGGCAATTTTCCTCGAAACCCTGAACATCACCGCACCGGTGTTCGCCATGCTGTTTCTTGGGGTGTTGCTCAAGCGCATCGACTGGATCAACGACAACTTCATCCACACCGCATCGGCACTGGTGTTCAGCGTCACCATGCCGGCGCTGCTGTTTCTGGGCATCCTGCATGCCGACCTGCACGCGGCGTTGCAGCCGGCGCTGCTAATCTACTTTTCCCTGGCGACCCTGGTGTGCTTTGCCATTGCCTGGGGCTGGGCGATCTGGAAGTGTCCGCGGGAAGATCGAGGGATTTACACCCAGGGGGCCTTTCGCGGTAACAACGGCGTGATCGGCCTGGCACTGGCGGCGAGCATGTACGGCGCCTACGGGATTTCCCTCGGGGCGATCCTCGCAGCGCTGGTGATCCTGTTCTACAACACCCTCTCGACCATCGTGCTGGCGGTCTACAGCCCGGTGATCAAGTCTGATCCATGGAGCATCTGCAAAAGCGTGTTCAGCAATCCGCTGATCATCAGTGTGATTGCGGCGGCGCCGTTCGCCTATTTCAAGATCGGCTTGCCGGGTTGGCTGGAAACTTCCGGCCAATACCTGGCGCAAACCACCTTGCCGCTGGCGCTGATCTGCATCGGCGGCACGCTGTCGCTGGCGGCGTTGCGCAAGAGCGGCAACATGGCGCTGAGTTCAAGCCTGGTGAAGATGATCGGCTTGCCGGTGCTGGCGACGCTGGGGGCATGGTTGTGGGGCTTTCGCGGGGCGGAACTGGGGATTCTGTTTCTGTACTTCGGCAGCCCGACTGCCGCTGCCAGTTTCGTCATGGCCCGGGCGGCCGAGGGTAACCATGAACTGGCGGCGGCGATTATCGTGATCACCACGCTGATGGCGGCAGTCACCACCAACATCGGGATCTTCTTTTTGCAGTGGGGCGGGTGGATCTGACCTCAGGCTTTGCGGTGTTCTTTCGAGCCATTCGCGAGCAAGCCCGCTCCCACATTTGGAATGCTTTCCCCTGTGGGAGCGGGCTCGCTCGCGAAGGCGTCAGGTCGGGTACCCCGATTTCAATGTCTCACTCTGGCTTCTGGTAACTGTCGATCACTTCCTGCGCCGCCCGAAACGCATCGATCGCCGCCGGCACACCGGCATACACCGCGCAATGCAGCAACGCCTCGCGAATCTCATCCACCGTGCAGCCGTTGTTCAGCGCACCACGCACGTGACCTTTCAATTCCTGCGGGCACTTGAGTGCGGTCAGTGCGGCGAGGGTGATCAGGCTGCGGGTTTTCAGGGGCAGGCCTTCGCGATTCCACACACCGCCCCAGGCGTGTTCGTTGACGAAATCCTGCAGCGGCTGGGTGAATTCGGTGGCATTGCCCAGTGCGCGGTCGACGAAGGCGTCGCCCATCACTTGGCGGCGGACTTCAACGCCGGTTTTTTTATTCTCGGTCATGGGACATCCCTCTTATGGTGTTGGCGATGCCAGGCGCGCAGCGACGTGAACAGCAAAAACGCCACCAGCGCCGGCAGGACAAAAAACAGCATCAAGTGTTCCAGCTTGCCGGCCAGTGGCATGCCGGTGGTGAACGACACCACGTGCAGCCCATAGGCCAGGTACAAGCCCAGAAACAGCAGGCCTTCGGCGCGGGTCACCCGGTAGCCGGAGTAAAACACCGGCAGGCACAGCACCGCGACGCCGAGCATGACTGGCAGGTCAAAATCCAGCGCATTGGGTGACACCGACAGCGGCGACGGCGCCACCAGCGCGGTAAAACCGAGTACGCCCAGGAGGTTGAACAGGTTGCTGCCGATCACGTTGCCCACGGCAATATCGCGCTCGCCGCGCATTGCCGCGATCAACGAAGTGGCGAGTTCAGGCAATGACGTGCTGACGGCGACGATGGTCAGGCCGATGATCCGCTCCGACAACCCAAGATCGGTGGCAACCGCAACGGCTGCACCCAGCAGCAAGTGCCCGGCGTACACCAGCATCGCCAGCCCGGCGATGATCATCAGCACGCTGCGCAGCCAGGGCGCTTGTATGTTGTGGTCATGGCTCGATACCGGGCGTGCCGAGTGTCGCGACTGGCGCAGCAACAACCCCAGGTAAATCGCCAGTGCCGTCAACAACATCACGCCGTCGGCACGGGTCAGTTCTTCATTCCAGGCGAGTACGAACACCAACAGGCTGGCGCCGATCATCAACGGAATATCCAGGCGCACCAGTTGCCGGGAAACCCGCAAAGGAATGATCAGCGCGGACAACCCGAGGGTGACGAGGATGTTGAAAATGCTGCTGCCGATCACACTGCCGACGGCAATGTCGGCATTGTGCGCCAGGGTCGCTTGCAGGCTGACCGCCATCTGCGGGGCGCTGCTGCCGAGGGCGACGATGGTCAGGCCGATGATCAGCGGTCGAATGTGCAACCGCGCGGCGATGCGTACGGCGGCGCACACCATCAGTTCGGCGCCGACAATCAGCAGGAGCAACCCACTGAGCAATTCGATCACGCTGATCAGGGGTATATCGGCTAATCCGAAAATGGTCGGGGCTCCATCGGTCAGTCGTCGAGGGCCTGGACGCGTACCCGGGCGGTGCCGCTTTTGAACATGCCGAGGCGCTCGGCAGCTTCATGGGACAGGTCAATCAGGCGGCCACGGGTGTGCGGCCCGCGATCATTGATACGCACCACACAGGATTTGTCGTTATTCAGATTGGTGACCTTCACCCGCGTGCCGAAGGGTAGCTGGCGGTGGGCGGCGGTCATGGAATTCTTGTCGAAACGCTCACCACTGGCGGTGCGTTTGCCTTGGTGTTTGGCACCGTAGTACGAAGCCACGCCGGTTTTGTCGTAGCCGTGCGGATCGACGGTGTCGGTGCTGGCGCAACCGGCCAAGAGCGAGAGGAGGGCGCAGGCGCCGAGCAGACGTTTCATTGGAAGGCTCCCAAAAAATTGTGGCGAGGGAGCTTGCTCCCGCTCGACCGCGAAGCGGTCGCAAAATCAGACAACACATTTTCTGAAAAAATGCGGTGACCTATTTGGGTCTGCTTCGCAGACCAGCGGGAGCAAGCTCCCTCGCCACAGGGAATAGAGCCAGTATTTAGAGCTGGCTCCATCCTCATCAGCCTTCGAGCTTGCTTTTCAGCAGTTCGTTGACCTGTTGCGGGTTGGCCTTGCCTTTGGAGGCTTTCATGGCCTGGCCGACGAAGAAGCCGAACATCTTGCCGCGCTTGGCTTCGTCTGCCGCACGGTATTGTTCGACCTGCTCGGCGTTGGCCGCGAGCATTTCGTCCAGCACCGCCGAGATGGCGCCGGTGTCGGTCACTTGCTTGAGGCCGCGCTTGTCGATGATCTCGTCCGCGCTGCCTTCGCCGCTGGCCATCGCTTCGAACACCACCTTGGCGATCTTGCCGGAGATGGTGTTGTCCTTGATGCGCAACAGCATGCCGCCCAGAAGCTCTGCGGAAACTGGCGACTCTTCGATGTCCAGGCCTTGCTTGTTGAGCAGGCTGCCCAACTCGACCATCACCCAGTTCGCCGCCAGCTTGGCGTCGCCGCTGATGCTCGCGACCTTCTCGAAGTAATCGGCTTGTTCACGGCTGGTGGCCAGCACGTTGGCGTCGTAGACCGACAGACCGAACTGCTCCTGGAAACGCTCGCGCTTCTGCGGTGGCAACTCGGGCAACGTGGCGCGCACATCGTCGAGGAACGAGTTCTCGATGACCACCGGCAGCAGGTCCGGATCGGGGAAGTAACGGTAGTCGTTGGCTTCCTCTTTGCTGCGCATCGGACGGGTCTCGTCCTTGTTCGGATCGTACAGGCGGGTCTGCTGGATCACTTTGCCGCCATCTTCGATCAATTCGATCTGACGCTGGATTTCGCTGTTGATCGCCTTCTCGATGAAACGGAACGAGTTGACGTTCTTGATCTCGCAGCGGGTACCGAACTCGACCTGGCCTTTCGGACGGATCGACACGTTGCAGTCGCAACGCAGCGAACCTTCGGCCATGTTGCCGTCGCAAATCCCTAAGTAACGCACCAGCGCGTGGATCGCCTTGACGTAGGCCACGGCTTCCTTGGCGCTGCGCATGTCCGGCTCGGAGACGATTTCCAGCAGCGGGGTGCCGGCACGGTTCAGGTCGATGCCGCTGGCGCCGCTGAATTCTTCGTGCAGGCTCTTGCCGGCATCTTCTTCAAGGTGCGCGCGAGTGATGCCGACGCGTTTGACCGTGCCGTCTTCGAGGGCGATGTCCAGGTGGCCCTTGCCGACGATCGGCAATTCCATCTGGCTGATCTGGTAGCCCTTGGGCAGGTCCGGGTAGAAATAGTTTTTACGGGCGAACACGTTGTGCTGGCCGATCTCGGCGTCAATCGCCAGACCGAACATCACCGCCATGCGCACCGCTTCCTGGTTCAGCACCGGCAGCACGCCGGGCATGCCCAGGTCGATCAGGCTGGCCTGGGTGTTCGGCTCGGAGCCGAAGGTGGTGGAACTACCGGAAAAGATTTTCGACCGGGTGGTGAGCTGGGTGTGAATCTCCAGCCCGATCACGACTTCCCATTGCATGTGTGTCTCCTCAGAAGCCGGTTGGGGTGCGGGTGTGCCAGTCAGTGTTGAGCTGATACTGGTGCGCAACGTTGAGCAGACGGCCTTCCTGGAAATACGGCGCGAGCAATTGCACGCCGACCGGCAGACCATCGACGAAACCTGCTGGCATGGACAAGCCCGGCAGACCCGCGAGGTTGGCGGTAATGGTGTAGACGTCTTCCAGGTACGCAGCGACCGGGTCGCTGTTCTTGGCGCCGAGCTTCCAGGCCGGGTTCGGCGTGGTTGGGCCGAGGATGATGTCGACCTCATTGAAGGCGGCCATGAAGTCGTTCTTGATCAGGCGCCGGATCTTCTGCGCCTTCAGGTAGTAGGCGTCGTAGTAACCGGCGGACAGCGCATAGGCACCGACCATGATCCGGCGTTGTACTTCCGCGCCGAAGCCTTCGCCACGGGAACGCTTGTACAGGTCTTCCAGGTTTTTCGGGTCTTCGCAGCGATAGCCGAAGCGCACGCCGTCGAAACGCGACAGGTTGGAAGAGGCTTCCGCCGGGGCGATCACGTAGTACGCAGGAATCGCGTGCTGCATGTTCGGCAGGCTGATTTCCTTGATCACGGCGCCGAGCTTTTGCAGCTCCTTGACGCTGTTGTGGATCAGTTCGGCGATGCGCGGGTCGAGACCGGCGCTGAAGTATTCCTTCGGCACGCCGATGCGCAGGCCTTGCAGCGAGCCGTTGAGGCTGGCGCTGTAGTCCGGCACGGGTTCATCGATGCTGGTGGAGTCGTTCGGATCGAAGCCGGCCATACCTTGCAACAAAATCGCGCAGTCTTCGGCGGTGCGTGCCATCGGGCCGCCCTGATCGAGGCTGGAGGCGTAGGCGATCATGCCCCAGCGCGAAACGCGACCGTACGTCGGTTTCAGGCCGGTGAGGTTGGTCAAGGCTGCTGGCTGACGGATCGAACCGCCGGTGTCGGTGCCGGTGGCTGCTGGCAACAGACGAGCGGCAACCGCCGCCGCCGAGCCGCCGGACGAACCGCCCGGCACGTGTTCCAGGTTCCACGGGTTTTTCACCGCGCCGTAGTAGCTCGACTCGTTGGCCGAACCCATGGCGAACTCGTCCATGTTGGTCTTGCCCAGGGTCACGGCCCCGGCAGCGGCCAGCTTGGCGACGACGGTGGCGTCATACGGTGCCTTGAAGTTGTCGAGCATCTTCGAGCCGCAACTGGTGCGAATGCCCTGGGTGCAGAACAGGTCTTTGTGGGCGATCGGCGCGCCGAGCAGGGCGCCGCTCTCACCATTGGCCCGGCGGGCGTCAGCGGCTTTCGCCTGCGTGAGCGCCAGGTCCTCGGTGAGGCTGATGAAACTGTTGAGCTGCGGATCGAGCTGGGCGATGCGCGCCAGCAGGACTTTGGTCAGCTCTTCGGAGGAAAACTTTTTATCGGCGAGTCCGCGGGCGATCTCGGCCAGAGTCAATTGATGCATTGCAGGCTCTTTCCCTTTAGTCGATGACTTTCGGAACCAGGTACAGGCCGTTTTCGACCGCTGGTGCGATGGACTGGTAGGCCTCGCGGTTATTGGTCTCGGTCACGACGTCTGCGCGCAGGCGCTGGCTGGCTTCCAGCGGGTGGGCCAGCGGCTCGATACCGTCGGTATTGACCGCCTGCATTTCGTCGACCAGCCCGAGAATGCTGTTGAGGGCCGAAGTGATGTGTGGAAGATCGGCATCATTGAGGCCTAGGCAGGCCAGATGAGCGATTTTTTCCACGTCGGAGCGTTCTAGCGCCATTGGGATTCTCCAGTGGAAAACAAAACGGACGGCGTCCGTGTGTTAGTGTTGTCGGAACACTACCGCACTTCTACGGTCATAAGGCCGCGATTGTGGGGCTTGGTGCACAGAAAAGCGGCCAATTTAACATATTGGCGCCTTGCCCAAAATCCCTGTCGTTGTTAGAGTTTGCCGCACTTTTTTACCCACGCGTTGCCTAGGGTCCCTTTCCCATGTTCAAGAAACTGCGTGGCATGTTTTCCAGCGATCTTTCCATTGACCTGGGCACTGCCAACACCCTTATTTACGTGCGCGAGCGCGGTATCGTCCTGAATGAGCCCTCCGTTGTGGCCATTCGGACACACGGTAACCAGAAAAGTGTCGTTGCTGTCGGCACCGAAGCCAAGCGCATGCTCGGCCGTACTCCGGGCAACATTGCTGCCATTCGTCCGATGAAGGACGGCGTGATCGCCGACTTCAGCGTTTGCGAAAAAATGCTGCAGTACTTTATCAACAAGGTTCACGAAAACAGCTTCCTGCAGCCTAGCCCGCGCGTGTTGATCTGCGTTCCATGCAAATCCACCCAGGTTGAGCGTCGTGCCATCCGTGAGTCGGCCCTCGGCGCCGGTGCCCGCGAAGTGTTCCTGATCGAAGAGCCAATGGCCGCTGCGATCGGTGCCGGCCTGCCGGTTGAAGAAGCCCGCGGTTCGATGGTCGTGGATATCGGTGGCGGTACCACTGAAATCGCGCTGATCTCCCTGAACGGTGTGGTTTACGCCGAATCCGTCCGCGTTGGCGGCGACCGCTTCGACGAAGCGATCATCACTTACGTGCGTCGCAATTACGGCAGCCTGATCGGTGAATCCACCGCCGAACGCATCAAGCAGGAAATCGGTACTGCCTACCCGGGCGGCGAAGTTCGCGAAGTCGACGTTCGTGGCCGTAACCTGGCCGAAGGCGTTCCACGCGCATTCACCCTGAACTCCAACGAAGTGCTGGAAGCTCTGCAAGAGTCCCTGGCAACCATCGTTCAGGCCGTGAAAAGCGCCCTGGAGCAATCGCCTCCGGAACTGGCTTCCGACATCGCCGAGCGTGGCCTGGTACTGACCGGTGGTGGCGCTTTGCTGCGTGACCTGGACAAGCTGCTGGCCCAGGAAACCGGTCTGCCGGTGATCGTTGCCGAAGACCCGCTGACCTGCGTTGCTCGCGGCGGTGGCCGTGCATTGGAAATGATGGATAAACACACCATGGACCTGCTTTCCAGCGAGTAAGTCGCCGGATCGCCTCTATGCTGTTGAGCGCGCAGGCGGCACTTTGCGGTGCTGCCTGTTCGCGTTTATCTTCTGTCAGTCTGCATCCAGGCCGGATTGCTGCCGTATGAATAAACAGAACATTTGCCTGGGAGGAGCGGCTTATTAAACCGCTTTTCACCAAGGGTCCTTCGCTGGGCGTGCGCCTGTTGGTGCTGGTCGTGCTATCGGTCGCGCTGATGGTGGTCGATGCCCGCTTCAGTCTGCTCAAGCCTGCACGCAGCCAGATGTCGCTGGTGCTGATGGACGCCTACTGGATCACCGACCTGCCCGGACGGCTGTGGGAAGGCGTTGCCAGTCAGTTTGGCAGCCGGACCGAGCTCGTCGCCGAAAACGAAAAACTCAAGACAGAGAACCTGCTGTTGCAGGGGCGCATGCAGAAGCTTGCCGCCCTGACCGAGCAGAACGTTCGGCTGCGCGAGCTGCTCAACTCTTCGGCACTGGTTAACGAGAAGGTCGAAGTGGCCGAGTTGATCGGCATGGACCCCAACCCCTTCACCCACCGCATCATCATCAACAAAGGTGAACGCGACGGTGTGGTCCTCGGTCAGCCGGTACTCGATGCCCGTGGCCTGATGGGCCAGGTGGTCGAGCTGATGCCCTACACCTCCCGCGTCTTGCTGCTGACCGACACTACTCACAGCATTCCGGTGCAGGTGAACCGTAACGGTTTGCGGGCGATTGCCAGCGGCACCGGCAACCCGGAGCGTCTCGAGTTGCGTCATGTGGCCGATACCGCCGACATCAAGGAAGGCGACTTGCTGGTCAGCTCCGGTCTCGGCCAACGTTTCCCGGCCGGTTACCCGGTGGCGACGGTCAAGGAAGTGATTCACGATTCCGGCCAGCCGTTTGCCATTGTCCGCGCCATTCCGACCGCCGCTTTGAACCGCAGCCGTTACCTGCTGCTGGTGTTCAGCGACACCCGTACCCCGGAAGAACGCGCCAACGACGCTGCCCAGGCCCAGGAAAACCTGGACGCGCAGGGCGGTGGGCCGATCATTCCGGCGACGGTTCCGAAACTGGTCAACCCGGTAGCCCCCGCTGCATCGGCTGGCGCACCCGCGG
>NZ_AKJM01000004.1 GCF_000282335.1 Pseudomonas sp. GM48 | reverse complement strand
CGGCCCCTGCCGGCGGGTACGGTGGGCGGGCGAATCGCGGTCACCATCAACCCGCGCTCGCGCAGCATTTGCGAAAGGCGTACCGCACGCCCGGCATCGCCGATCATGATCGGCTGGATCGGCGTGAAGCTGTCCATGAGCTCCAGGCCAATCTGTTCGGCACCGTCGCGGAACTGGCGGATCAGCGTCTGCAAGTGCTCGCGGCGCCAGTGTTCACTGCGCAGCAGTTCCAGGCTTTTCAATGTGGCGCAGGCCAGCGCAGGTGGCTGGCTGGTGGTGTAGATGTAGGGACGGGCAAACTGAATCAGACTTTCGATCAGCTCTTCGCTGCCAGCCACAAAGGCACCCGCCGTACCAAAGGCTTTGCCGAGCGTGCCGACCAACACCGGAACATCATCCTGGCTCAAACCGAAATGCTCGACGATGCCGCCACCGTTGGCGCCCAGTGGTCCAAAACCATGAGCATCGTCGACCATCAACCAGGCGCCTTTGGCCTTGGCCTCTCGGGCCAGTGCTGGCAGGTCGGCAATATCGCCGTCCATGCTGAACACGCCATCGGTGACCACCAGCGTATTGCCGGTGGCTTTTTCCAGGCGTTTGGCCAGGCTCACCGGGTCGTTGTGCAGATATCGATTGAACCGTGCACCGGACAACAGCCCCGCGTCGAGCAGCGACGCATGATTGAGCCGGTCTTCGAGCACCGTATCACCCTGCCCCACCAGCGCCGTGACCGCGCCGAGGTTGGCCATGTAACCGGTGGTG
The DNA here is from genome assembly GCF_000282335.1 of Pseudomonas sp. GM48. Lineage (GTDB taxonomy): Bacteria > Pseudomonadota > Gammaproteobacteria > Pseudomonadales > Pseudomonadaceae > Aquipseudomonas. Next base: position 37,221 of record NZ_AKJM01000004.1, on the reverse strand, counting down.
AACAGCAACGCACGCGGGCGACCGGTCAGGTCGGCCAAGGCTTCTTCCAGGGCGTGGTGCGGGGCGCAATGGCCAATGACCAGATGTGACGCCCCTCCGCCCACACCCCACTTCGAAGCGCCGGCGCGCCAGGCCTCGATCACTTGCGGATGATTGGCCAGACCCAGATAGTCGTTGTTACAGAACGCCAGCAGCGGCTGGCCATCGACCACCACTTGTGGCCCTTGCGGGCTTTCAAGCAGCGGGCGCTGGCGATAGAGATTTTCGGCACGACGGGCAGCAAGGCGTGCGGCGAGATCGAAAGACATGCAGGCCTCAGACAGTCAGATCACATAAATCAGAATTGAACCCAATCTAATGTGGGAGCGGGCTTGCTCGCGAAAGCGGTGTGTCAGTCGACATCAATGTTGAATGTCAGTCCGCATTCGCGAGCAAGCCCGCTCCCACAGGGGTTTTGCATTCATTCAGTGGACGCAGTGGTTGCTCAAACCGCCGCGTTATAGAACTGCTCGCTGCTCTTCTGCTCCACCAACGCCTGCTCGATAGCCGCCTGATGCACTTCGTCGGCATGTTCTTCGCGGGCTTCCGGCAGGATGCCCAGACGCGAGAACAGTTGCATGTCCTTGTCGGCCTGCGGGTTGGCGGTGGTCAGCAGTTTTTCGCCGTAGAAAATCGAGTTGGCACCGGCGAAGAACGCCAGGGCCTGCATCTGTTCGTTCATGGCTTCGCGGCCGGCAGACAGGCGCACGTGGGATTGCGGCATCAGGATGCGCGCGACCGCGAGCATGCGGATGAAATCGAACGGATCGACGTCGTCGGCATTTTCCAGCGGCGTACCGGCGACTTTCACCAGCATGTTGATCGGCACCGACTCCGGATGCTCCGGCAGGTTGGCCAGCTGGATCAGCAGGTTGGCGCGGTCGTCCAGCGACTCGCCCATGCCGAGAATGCCACCGGAGCAGATCTTCATCCCCGAGTCACGGACATACGCCAGGGTTTGCAGGCGCTCGCTGTAAGTGCGGGTGGTGATGATGCTGCCGTAGAACTCCGGCGAGGTATCGAGGTTGTGGTTGTAGTAGTCGAGGCCGGCCTTGGCCAGCGCTTCGGTCTGCTCCTGATCCAGGCGACCGAGGGTCATGCAGGTTTCCAGGCCCAGGGCTTTCACACCTTCGACCATCTTCAGTACGTAGGGCATGTCCTTGGCCGACGGATGTTTCCACGCCGCTCCCATGCAGAAGCGGGTCGAACCGATGGCCTTGGCGCGAGCGGCCTCTTCGAGAACCTTCTGCACTTCCATCAGCTTTTCTTTTTCCAGGCCGGTGTTGTAGTGACCGGACTGCGGACAATATTTGCAATCTTCCGGGCAGGCGCCGGTTTTGATCGACAGCAGGGTCGACACCTGGACGCGGTTGGCGTCGAAATGCGCACGGTGCACCGTCTGCGCCTGGAACAGCAGGTCATTGAATGGTTGAACGAAGAGTGCTTTGACTTCGGCCAAAGTCCAGTCATGACGCAGGGTTGCAGTGGTGCTGGCACTCATGGGCGTTTCCTTTGATTTATGCTTGGCTAGCGACTGGGGAATGGAATACCCACAGGCGCGACACGGATGTTCGGCATATTTAAGGAAGAGCGATGCGCTGTCAACCGCGATACGAAGGGCCGGTTTACATCTGGTTAAAAAACAATCAATCCTGTCTTGTTTGCGATCAAACTGCCGACAACACCCTCCCTGTCTGCATGGCCTGCGAAATTGAGTTGCCCTGGCTCGGTGAGCACTGCCAGACTTGCGCCCTGCCTCTCCCGGCAGCGGGCCTGACCTGCGGACACTGCTTGAAGCAGCCACCGGCCTTCGAACAGGTGATCGTCCCCTGGACCTACAGCTTTCCGATCGACAGCCTGATCACCCGCTTCAAGCACAATGCAAAGTGGCCGTTTGGCCGCCTGCTCGCCGAACTCCTCGCTCAGTATCTGCAACATCGATTCGAAAACGATCTGCAGCGACCCGATGCACTGATCCCGGTGCCGCTGGCCAACCGGCGCCTGCGCAAGCGCGGGTTCAATCAGGCTGCAATGCTGGCTCACTGGCTGGGTGCAAGTCTCGATATCCCTTGCGCCGAACGCTTGCTGCTACGAACCCAGGATACCGACGCTCAACAGGCATTGAACGCCGAAGCACGCCGAAACAACCTGCGCAACGCTTTCGCCCTGACGCCCGGCGCCGTCGTCAAAGGCCGGCACCTGGCCCTGGTCGACGATGTACTGACCACCGGTGCCACGGCCCAGGCCCTGGCTCGCCTGCTGATGGGCGCCGGTGCGGCGAGGGTCGATGTCTATTGCCTGGCCCGCACGCCCAAACCCGGCGAGACACCCTGACTTGACTCGCGCCCCCCAAGCGGCCAACGTCCTCACCATCGTCACCACCCAAAGCGACTTGCCATGTCTTTGCCAACCTTGCTGTCCCAGCACATTGTCCGCCGTCCGCAGCGCATCGCCCTGCTGCAGCACATCGCCGAACAAGGCTCGATCACCCGCGCGGCAAAAAGCGCGGGCCTGAGCTACAAGGCCGCCTGGGATGCTATCGATGAGCTGAACAACCTGGCGCAGAAGCCGCTGGTGGAGCGGATTGTCGGTGGTAAAGGCGGTGGCGGTGCGCGCCTGTCCAATGAAGGTGAGCGAGTGTTGCGGCTGTACCAGAAGCTGCAAGCCTTACAGGCCCAGGTGCTGGAAGCCGCTGAAGACACGAGCGACCTCAACCTGCTCGGGCGCTTGATGCTGCGCACCAGCGCGCGCAATCAGTTGCACGGCAAGGTGATGGCGATCGAACCCCAGGGGCGCAACGACCTGATTCGCCTGGAAGTCGCCGAAGGCTTGATCGTCGATGCGCAAATCACCCACGACAGCACCGAGCGCCTGGAACTGCAAATCGGCACCGAAGTCGTGGCCTTGATCAAGGCTGGCTGGCTCGATGTGCTGGAGATCGATTCAGCCGAAACGCCGGGAAACAATTGCCTGAAAGGCACCATCGAGAAGATTCTCGACGCCGACGACGGCCCCAGCGAAGTGCGCATCACCCTGCCCAACGGCCTGACCCTGTGCGCGCTGGACGAACCAACGCATCTGCAGGCATTGGGGCTGACGGGCGGCAAGCCAGTGCGTGTGGAGTTTTCGCCGTCCAGAGTTCTGCTGGGCACGCCGCTTTAAGCAAAACTGCAACAAAAGGTTCATTACTCACCATTAAGGTGTCTGCAAAACCGCAGGGAGCCAGAAATGAGCCTATTAGAAGAAAACCAGTCCACCGACCTCGAAACCATGGTCGGCCTCAGTCGTCGCAGCTTCATCAGCGCAGGTGCCCTTTGCGGCGCGGCGATGTTCCTCGGCGGCAACCTGCTGAGCCGCAGCGTAATGGCCGCCAGTGTCAGCGCCGGTAACAGCCAGTTGCTGGGCTTTGACAGCATCGCCGCCGCCACCAGCGACTCCATCACCCTGCCACCGGGCTACAAGTCCTCGGTGCTGATCAGTTGGGGCCAGCCCCTGCACAAGGACGGCCCGGCGTTCGACCCGAGCGGCAACGGCAGCGCCGAACATCAGGAAGCCCAGTTCGGCGACAACAACGACGGCATGAGCCTGTTCGAATTTCCGGGCGAAAAAGACCGGGCACTGATGGCGATCAACAACGAATACACCAACTACCGCTACCTCTACGCCCACGGCGGCATGCCGCAATCGGCGGAAGAAGTGCGCAAGGCGCTGGCCTGCGAAGGTGTGTCGGTGATTGAAGTGCAGCGCAAGAACGGCCAATGGCAATTCGTCCAGGGCTCGCGCTACAACCGCCGGATTCATGGCAATGCGCCGATCAGCCTGAGCGGCCCGGCCGCCGGACATGCCCTGTTGAAAACCGCCGCCGATCCCCACGGCAAGAACGTCCTCGGCACGTTCCAGAACTGCGCCAACGGCAAGACGCCGTGGGGCACCTATCTGACCTGTGAAGAGAACTTCACCGACTGCTTCGGCAGCAGCAACGCAGAACAGAAATTCGACCCGGCGCAAAAACGCTATGGCGCGGTGGTGACCAGCAAAGAGATCAACTGGCACCCACACGACGAGCGCTTCGACCTGGCCAAGAACCCCAACGAACTCAACCGTCACGGCTGGGTAGTGGAAATCGATCCGTTCGATCCGCAGTCGACGCCGGTCAAACGCACGGCCCTGGGCCGCTTCAAACACGAAAATGCGGCCCTGGCCGAAACCGGCGATGGCCATGCCGTGGTGTACATGGGCGACGACGAGCGCGGCGAGTTCATCTACAAATTCGTCAGCCGCGACAAGATCAACCACAAGAACCCCAAGGCCAACCGCGACATTCTCGATCACGGCACGCTGTACGTGGCGCGTTTCGATGCGGGCGACGGCAACGCCGATCACTCGAAAGGCCAGGGTGAATGGATCGAACTGACCCACGGCAAAAACGGCATAGACGCCAGCAGCGGCTTTGCCGATCAGGCTGAAGTGCTGATCCACGCCCGTCTCGCCGCCAGTGTGGTGAAAGCCACGCGCATGGATCGCCCGGAATGGATCGTGGTCAGCCCCAAGGATGGCCAGGTTTACTGCACGCTGACCAACAACGCCAAACGTGGCGAAGACGGGCAACCGGTGGGCGGGCCGAACCCGCGCGAGAAGAACGTCTACGGGCAGATCCTGCGCTGGCGCACCGAGCGCGACGATCACGCCTCGCACACCTTTGCCTGGGACCTGTTTGTGGTGGCCGGCAATCCGGGCGCGCATGCCGGTACGCCAAAGGCCGGCTCGTCGAACATCACGCCGCAGAACATGTTCAACAGCCCGGACGGCCTGGGCTTCGACAAGGCCGGACGCCTGTGGATTCTGACCGACGGTGATGTGAGCAACGCCGGAGACTTTGCCGGCATGGGCAATAACCAGATGCTCTGCGCTGATCCGGCGACCGGCGAGATTCGCCGCTTCATGGTCGGGCCGGTGGGCTGCGAGGTGACCGGGATCAGCTTCTCGCCGGACCAGAAAACCCTGTTTGTCGGGATCCAGCATCCGGGCGAAAACGGCGGTTCGACCTTCCCCGAGCATCTGCCTAATGGCAAGCCGCGCTCATCGGTGATGGCGATTACTCGCGAGGATGGCGGAGTCGTCGGCGCCTGACAGGCCCTCTTCGCGAGCAAGCCCGCTCCCACATTTGACCGAGTTAATTCAGAAGACTGCGGTCGAATGTGGGAGCGGGCTTGCTCGCGAAGGCGTCATCCCGGACAACACTCATATCAAGCCCAAACACTATAGAAGCCCCGTCTGCGCTACCATGCCTGGCCGGACGCAGCAGCCTGCTGCGCGCAGGAGTCAGCATGGCCCACCCGTTTGAAACCCTCACGCCAGACCTCGTGCTCGATGCTGTAGAAAGCATCGGCTTTCTCAGCGACGCGCGCATTCTGGCGCTCAACAGCTACGAGAACCGCGTCTATCAAGTTGGTATCGAAGATGCCGAGCCGCTGATCGCCAAGTTCTACCGGCCACAACGCTGGACCAACGAAGCGATTCTGGAAGAACACCAGTTCACCGCCGAACTCGCCGACTGCGAGGTGCCGGTCGTGGCGCCGTTGATCCACAACGGTGAAACCCTGCACGAACACAACGGTTTCCGCTTCACCCTGTTCCCCCGCCGTGGTGGCCGCGCACCGGAGCCAGGCAACCTCGATCAGCTGTATCGCCTGGGCCAGTTGCTCGGACGCCTGCATGCGGTCGGCTCGACCCGACCGTTCGAGCACCGTGAAGCGCTGGCGGTGAAAAATTTCGGCCATGACTCACTCAATACCTTGCTCGACGGTAACTTCATCCCCCGCAGCCTGTTGCCGGCCTACGAATCGGTGGCCCGCGACCTGCTCAAGCGTGTGGAAGATGCCTACAGCAACACCCCGCACCAGAACATCCGCATGCACGGTGATTGCCACCCCGGCAACATGATGTGCCGCGACGAAATGTTCCATATCGTCGACCTCGACGATTGCCGCATGGGCCCGGCGGTTCAGGACATCTGGATGATGCTCGCCGGCGATCGTCAGGATTGCCTGAGCCAGTTGTCGGAACTGATGGACGGCTACAACGAATTCCACGATTTCGACCCGCGTGAACTGGCCTTGATCGAACCGCTGCGCGCCCTGCGCCTGATGCATTACAGCGCCTGGCTCGCCCGCCGCTGGGACGATCCGGCATTCCCCCGCAGTTTTCCGTGGTTCGGCACCGAGCGATATTGGGGTGATCAGGTGCTGGCATTGCGCGAGCAGTTGGCCGCGCTCAATGAAGAGCCGCTGAAACTCTTCTGACAAACACAGACCCCATGTGGGAGCGGGCTTGCTCGCGAAGGCGGCGTATCATTCAACATTGATGTCGACTGGCACGCCGCCTTCGCGAGCAAGCCCGCTCCCACAGGTTCTGTGTTCACAAATGACTTACCTATTCAGTCAGGACATTCGCAGACAAATCTCCCTACAATCCCCTCTTTGTTAGCTGCCTAAGCAAGGATTCTGCATGCAAGCCGCCAACCCGCGTCGCGGGTACATACTGGGCCTGAGTGCCTACATCATCTGGGGACTTTTCCCACTTTATTTCAAAGCCATCGCCAGCGTGCCCGCCGTGGAAATCATCATCCACCGGGTGCTGTGGTCAGCACTGTTCGGCGCCTTGTTGTTGATGGTGTGGAAGCATCCCGGCTGGTGGCGCGAGCTGCGGGAGAACCCACGACGGCTGGCGATCCTGGCCCTGAGCGGTTCGCTGATCGCGGCCAACTGGCTGACTTACGTCTGGTCAGTGAACAACGGACGCATGCTGGAGGCCAGCCTCGGTTACTACATCAACCCGTTGGTGAACGTGTTGCTGGGCATGTTGATTCTTGGCGAACGGCTGCGACGCATGCAATGGATTGCCGTCGGCCTGGCGGCTGTAGGTGTGGCGCAGCAGGTCTGGCAAGTCGGCAGCCTGCCGTGGGTGTCGCTGGTGCTGGCACTGACCTTTGGTTTCTATGGTTTGATTCGCAAGCAGGCGCCGGTCAAGGCGCTGCCGGGGCTGGTGGTGGAAACCTGGATGCTGGTGCCGATTGCCCTAGGCTGGTTGTTGCTCAATCCGACAGCCAGTAGTGCCCAGGCCGAATTCTGGACCACCTCCGAAGCCTGGTGGCTGGTGGCCGCCGGTCCGATCACACTGGTACCGCTGGTCTGTTTCAACGCTGCCGCACGGCATTTGCCCTACACGACACTGGGGTTTCTTCAGTACCTGGCGCCAACCCTGGTTCTACTGCAAGCCGTACTGCTGTTTGGCGAGCACCTGTCGTCCAGCACCTTGGTAGCATTCATGTTTATCTGGGCCGGTCTGGCGGTTTACAGCGTCGATGCGTGGATAAGTTTGCGCCGCCGCAGCTGATCAAAAAACACACAAACCTCTACAGGCCACGTATTCCGTGGCCTGCCTCATTCCTTCCCAAGGTTATCCACAGCGTGATCCCCGCCGATTGTGCGCAAGTGGTTGAAACTGCTGGTTTTTTGATCAGTTTCCGGCAAGCCCCGGTCGGCGCGGCCTGGCGGGGTGTCTCTACAGGTTATCCACAGGCAGGTGCACGTTTAACTTGGATAACCTGATCAGGGTTCACTGCGCAGCACCAATTCAACCATCAGGTCGTCAGCCAGGGTCTCCAGGCGCGATTGCAACACGTCCAGCGACAGCGTCAGCGGGACCGCAAGAATCGCTTCGGCGTGGAACAGCGGCTCGCTGCTCATTGGTGCCGGGCGCACTTCGGTCACCAGTCGCTCCAGGTTCACTCCCTGCTCGCTCAACAAGCGTGTGATGTCACGCACGATCCCCGGACGATCATTGCCCACCAGTTCCATGGCGATCGGCTTCCAGGTGCAGGATTGTTCGATACTGCTTTCGGCGACCAACACGCGAATGCCCTGGGCGGATAAACCCTGCAGGGCATCGACCAATTCGTCGTAGGCCTCGGCCGGCACGCCCACCCGCAGGATGCCGGCGAATTGTCCCGCCATGCGCGACATGCGGCTTTCCAGCCAGTTGCCGCCGTGCTCGGCAATGCATTGGGCAATGCGCTCGACTTGCCCGGGCTTGTCCGGAGCAAAAACGGTGAGTACGAGATGATCCATGGCGCAGCCCTCTGGTCATGTTTTTTGTTATGGAAAAACAAGTATAGGCAAGGGATGGGAGGTGTCTGGGCAGATCCGGAATCAAAGGTGAATCGACTGCCCTCTTCGCGAGCAAGCCCGCTCCCACAGGGTCATGCGCAGTCCTTGTGGGAGCGGGCTTGCTCGCGAAGGCGGGCACCACCGATCCGACACGCCCAACAAATCGTGTACAAGTTTTGATATTTAACTGGAACAATCCAATAGTTTTTTGAGAACATCACGCTCCCCGACGTGACCGCAATGCGTCATGGGGTCGCAGAACGACGTAATTAGTCTAATTTTCACAACCGCAATTCATCATGTAGTATGCCGCAGCGCGCACTACATAATGTTGGATCGATGTCTGCCGCAGGCACGTTCGCAACCCTGAAAGCCCTGTCAGCAAGGCCCCAAGCCGTTGATTGGTCCCAACCCAGCCGCCTGTCACGGGCATGTACTGGTAGAGGGGTTTGTGGTTTAAATGGCCAGAGGCTTCATTGTTAATTTGAAGAGCTGAAAAGCGAAATAGCTGAGCAGAGTGAGGCAAGCAATGACTGAACACGTTCAAGTCGGTGGCCTGCAGGTCGCCAAAGTCCTGTTCGACTTCGTGAACAACGAAGCCATTCCCGGTACCGGCCTCACCGCCGATAAGTTCTGGGCCGGTGCCGACAAGGTCATTCATGACCTGGCGCCGAAGAACAAAGCCCTACTCGCCAAACGCGATGATTTCCAGGCTCGTATCGATGGCTGGCACCAAACGCGTGCCGGCCAGACGCACGACGCCGTGGCCTATAAAGCCTTCCTGCAAGACATCGGTTATCTGCTGCCAGAAGCGGCCGATTTCCAGGCAACGACGCAAAACGTCGATGACGAAATCGCCCGCATGGCCGGCCCACAGCTCGTGGTGCCGGTCATGAACGCCCGCTTCGCCCTCAATGCCTCGAACGCCCGCTGGGGCTCGCTGTACGACGCGCTCTACGGCACCGACGCCATCAGCGAAGCCGACGGCGCGGAAAAAGGCAAAGGCTACAACAAGGTTCGCGGCGACAAGGTCATCGCCTTCGCCCGTGCCTTCCTCGACGAGGCGGCGCCATTGGCGGCCGGCTCCCACGTCGATTCCACCGGCTACAAGATCGTCGGCGGCAAACTGGTGGTCGCCCTTAAAGGCGGCAGCAACACCGGCCTGCGCAACGACGCTCAGTTGATCGGCTTCCAGGGCGATGCCGCTGCACCGACCGCGATCCTGCTGAAAAACAACGGCCTGCATTTCGAAATCCAGGTCGACGCCAGCACCCCGGTCGGCCAGACCGACGCGGCCGGCGTCAAAGACATCCTGATGGAAGCGGCACTGACCACCATCATGGACTGCGAAGACTCCGTCGCTGCTGTCGATGCCGATGACAAAGTGGTGATCTACCGCAACTGGCTCGGCCTGATGAAGGGCGATCTGTCGGAAAGCGTCGCCAAGGGCGGTCAGACTTTTACCCGTACCATGAACGCCGACCGCACCTACACCGCTGTCGATGGCAGTGAACTGAGCCTGCACGGTCGTTCGTTGCTGTTCGTGCGCAACGTTGGTCACCTGATGACCATCGACGCCATCCTCGACAGTCAAGGCAACGAAGTGCCGGAAGGCATTCTCGACGGTCTGGTGACCTGCCTCTCGGCAATCCACAACCTCAACGGCAACAGCTCGCGCAAGAACAGCCGCACCGGCTCGGTCTATATCGTGAAGCCGAAGATGCACGGCCCTGAAGAAGCGGCGTTCACCAACGAGCTGTTCGGTCGCATCGAAGACGTGCTGGGTCTGCCACGCAACACCCTCAAAGTCGGGATCATGGATGAGGAGCGTCGTACCACGATCAACCTCAAGGCCTGCATCAAGGCGGCGAGCGAGCGTGTGGTGTTCATCAACACCGGTTTCCTCGACCGCACGGGCGATGAAATCCACACCTCCATGGAAGCCGGCCCGATGGTGCGCAAGGCGGACATGAAGGCAGAGAAATGGATCGGCGCCTACGAGAACTCCAACGTCGATATCGGTCTGAGCACCGGTCTGCAAGGTCGCGCACAGATCGGTAAAGGCATGTGGGCGATGCCGGACCTGATGGCTGCGATGCTCGAACAGAAAATCGCTCACCCATTGGCCGGTGCCAACACCGCCTGGGTACCGTCGCCGACCGCAGCTGCGCTGCACGCGCTGCACTACCACAAGGTTGACGTGTTCGCCCGTCAGGCCGAACTGGCCAAACGTGCCCACGCTTCGGTGGACGACATCCTGACCATCCCGCTGGCGGTGAACCCGCAGTGGACCGCCGAACAGATCCAGAACGAACTGGACAACAACAGCCAGGGCATTCTCGGTTACGTGGTGCGCTGGATCGACCAGGGCGTCGGCTGTTCGAAAGTGCCGGACATCAACGACGTCGGCCTGATGGAAGACCGTGCAACGCTGCGTATTTCCAGCCAGCACATCGCCAACTGGCTGCGTCACGGCATCGTCACCGAAGATCAGGTCATGGAAAGCCTCAAGCGCATGGCGCCAGTGGTTGACCGCCAGAACGCCGGTGATGCGCTGTACCGTCCGCTGGCCCCGAACTTCGACAGCAACATTGCCTTCCAGGCAGCCGTCGAACTGGTGGTCGAAGGCACCAAACAGCCGAACGGCTACACCGAGCCTGTTCTGCACCGTCGTCGTCGCGAGTTCAAGGCTGCCAATGGCCTGTAACTGAGCGTTTACGCCGGATACGAAAAAGCCCTGATCGAAAGATCAGGGCTTTTTTGTATGCAATGATTTGTTGCTCTTTGTGGGAGCGGGCTTGCTCGCGAAAGCAGTGCATCTGCCAAAAAATACTCAACTGACACTACGTATTCGCGAGCAAGCCCGCTCCCACAGGGATTGTGCAGGGTTTACTGGTTTGGACTAAGGCTCTATCCCAAGTTCATGCTTGACCAACACCAGCAACTTGTCGGAATCAATGGGCTTGAGCAGGAAATCCACCACGCTCAAATGCATGGCAGCGATGGCGTCTTTCACGTCGGCATCGCCGGAAACGATGATGATCGGCATCGCGGCCCGCACCGATTCACGCACCTGGCGAATCAGCTCCAGGCCATCGATATGCCCCATCCGCAGATCGGTAATCACCAGGCCAATCGAAGGTTTCTCTTCCAGCATCTTCAGAGCGGTTTCGCCACTGGCCGCCGTCATGCAGTGAATGCCGTCCAGCGCCAGCATCTCCGATAGCAGATCCCGGGCCTCTTTGTCGTCATCGACGACCAGCACCCGTTGCGGTGGCAGATCAGGCTCCAGCATGACGGCACTGAGCGCCTCGCGCTCGGCGTCACTCAAAATATCGTGGTCAGACATGGCGTTCTCTACATGTTCAATTCATTTCCCTAGCACAGTGGAGAGACATCGCTAAGCAGGCCTTCAATGTGCACTTCGTTGGATAATTTTCCAATAGCAGAATAGAGAGGTTTTTCTCACAGTTGCGTAGGGTTTTTCCGACATTCCATCACCCTGATTGCCTACCTAGACTTACGTCCAATGGGCACCTCGACCGCGGGGGTCGACCATGGGTGAGTCATCCGACAACAAAAAATCCAAAAAAAGACTGCGGTAATGGTTATGAGTAAAGCGGACGCCTTCACACAGGCAGGGAAAACCGCGGTGTTGCAGAACATCCAGGGCACGTTGCAATTCCTTCAGCGTTTCCCGCCCTTCAACCAGATGGAACACGCACACCTGGCGTATCTGGTGGAACAATGTCAGCTGCGTTTTTACGCCCCCGGCGAGAGCATCATCAAACCTGCCGACGGCCCGGTTGAGCACTTCTATATCGTCAAGCAAGGCCGGGTCGTGGGCGAGCGTCCGGATACGGCAAAAGGTGGCACCGAAACGGTCTTCGAGATCACCACCGGCGAGTGTTTCCCCCTCGCGGCGTTGCTGGGCGAACGGGCGACCCGCACCGAGCACCTTGCCGGCGAAGACACCTTTTGCCTGCAACTGAACAAGCCGGCGTTCATCCGCCTGTTTTCGCTATCGGACACCTTCCGCAACTTCGCCCTGCGCTGCGTCAGCAGCCTGCTGGATCAGGTCAACCAGCAAGTGCAGCAAAAAGCCGTGGAAACCCTCGGCACCCAATATTCGCTCAATACCCGACTGGGCGAATTGGCCATGCGCCACCCGGTGACATGCAGCCCGCAGACGCCGTTGCGCGAAGCCGTGACGTTGATGCATGAACAGCAAGTCGGCAGCATCGTGGTGGTCGATGAACACAAGGCGCCATTGGGGATTTTCACCCTGCGCGACCTGCGCCAGACGGTAGCCGACGGCAGCAGTGATTTCAACGAAGCCATCGAAAGGCACATGACCCGGGCGCCGTTTTTCCTGTCGCCGGATCACAGTGCCTTCGACGCGGCGATTGCCATGACAGAGCGGCATATCGCCCATGTCTGCCTGGTCAGGGACCAACGTTTGTGCGGCGTAGTCTCGGAGCGCGATCTGTTTTCCCTGCAGCGGGTCGACCTGGTGCACCTGGCGCGCACCATCCGCAACGCGCAGAAGGTGGAAAACCTGGTGGCGCTGCGGGGCGAAATCGGTCAACTGGTCGAGCGCATGCTGGCCCACGGCGCGTCTTCGACGCAGATCACCCACATCATCACCTTGCTCAACGACCACACCGTGTGCCGGGTGATCGAACTGACACTGGCCGAAAAAGGCGACCCCGGCGTGCCGTTCAGCTGGCTGTGTTTCGGCAGCGAAGGCCGTCGCGAACAGACCCTGCATACCGATCAGGACAACGGCATTCTGTTCGAAGCCAGGGATGCGGCCCAGGCTGCCGAAATACGCGGCAAGTTGTTGCCCATCGCCCAGCAGATCAACCAGAGCCTAGCGCTGTGCGGCTTCACCTTGTGCAAGGGCAATATCATGGCCGGCAATCCCGAGCTGTGCCTGTCCCGGGTCGAATGGGCGCGGCGCTTTGCCGCGTTTATCCGCGAGGCAACCCCGGAGAGCCTGCTGGGCTCGAGCATCTATTTCGATTTACGCGTGGTCTGGGGCAGCGAGCAAGGCTGTGAGCAATTGCGTCGGGGGATTCTCGATCAGGTCGGCGACAACCGTTTGTTCCAGCGCATGATGGCCGAGAATGCGCTGCGCAATCGCCCGCCCGTAGGGCGCTTCCGCGAATTCGTGCTGGCGCGCAAAAATGGCGAGAAGGCCACCCTGGATTTGAAAGTTCAGGGTCTGACCCCGTTTGTCGATGGCGCCCGGTTACTGGCCCTGGCCCATGGCATCGAGGCCAACAACACGCTGGAGCGTTTTCGCCAGTTGGTCGCCAAAGAGGTCATCGAACCCCTGGACGGTGCCGCGTACGAAGAGGCCTATCACTTCATCCAGCAAACCCGCATGCAGCAACATCAACTACAGACCCGGGAGAATTTTCCCTACTCGAACCGGGTCGATCCCGACAGCCTCAATCATCTGGACCGGCGCATCCTGCGTGAGTCCCTGCGCCAGGCACAACGCCTGCAAAGCAGCCTGACCTTGCGGTATCAGCTATGAGCCTGTTTTCCTGGCTGCGCCCGCCAAGCCTCGCCCTGCCCGCCGACCTGCAACAACGGCTGGAACGCTTGCCCGCCGCTGCCGCCCTGAGCGAATGCAGCCTGCGCGAGCAGCGTTGGGTGGTGCTTGACCTGGAAACCACCGGGTTGAACCTGAACAAGGACCGCGTGTTGTCCATCGGCGCGGTGGTGATCGAAGACGGGGCCATCGACTTTCGCCAGCAGTTCGAACGCACCCTGCAATATCCGCAAGTAAAACTCGGCCCCAGCGTGCTGATCCACGGTATCGGCCCCAGCGCCATTGCAGCGGGCAGCGACCCGGCGCAAGCGCTGCTCGAACTGATGGAATACATCGGTGACAGCCCGGTGCTGGCCTTCCACGCGCCGTTTGACCAGCACATGCTCGGACGTGCGCTGAAAGATCATCTGGGTTGCAAGTTGCAGCATCCGTTTCTGGATGTGGCGGACATTGCACCGCTGCTATGTCCCCAAGCGCATATTCGCGAGGCGGGGCTGGACGACTGGATCGACTGGTTCAAGCTCGAAGTCTTCGAACGCCACCACGCCAGCGCCGACGCCCTGGCCACCGCTGAACTGGCGCTGATCCTGTTCAGCCGCGCGCGGCAGCAGCAGATTCATAGCCCGTTGAATCTGCAACAGCGATTGAGTCAGTGGAAACGTCGGCGGCAGGCGCCGTCCTTTTAGACTCAACTCAAATCTTGTGGGCGTATGCATTAACTGTGGCGAGGGAGCTTGCTCCCGTTGGGTTGCGAAGCGACCCTCAGCATTTCTCCTGCCAGGTTTAACGACTGCTTCGCAGCCGAGCGGGAGCAAGCTCCCTCGCCACAGGTGTTAGCTCGCCATCACACCGCACCAATCACCCGACCAACGCCAATTGCTTACCTCCCTCGCCTCTGCCACAATCGCGAACAATTCTCGTTAGTTAATATTTCCCAATCGGTGATGTTGCGTGTCGTCAGTCCCAAGCCCTCAAAGTGAGCTCGTCGGTGCGTTGTATCGCGACCATCGCGGTTGGCTATTGGCCTGGCTTCGACGCAACGTCGCCTGCCCGCAGCGGGCCGAAGACCTGAGCCAGGACACTTTCGTGCGCTTGCTGGGCCGTGAGGAACTGAAGGAACCGCGCGAGCCGCGGGCGTTTCTGGTGGCGATTGCCAAGGGCCTGCTGTTCGATTATTTCCGTCGCGCCGCCCTGGAACAGGCCTATCTCACCGAGCTGATGCTGATTCCCGAAGCCGAACAACCGTCGGCGGAAGAACAGCAAATGATCCTCGAAGACCTGAAAAACATCGACCGTTTGCTCGGCAAGCTTTCCAGCAAGGCCCGGGCGGCGTTTCTCTACAACCGTCTCGACGGCCTCGGCCATGCGGAAATCGCCGAGCGCCTGGGGGTGTCGGTGCCGCGGGTGCGCCAGTACCTGGCCCAAGGCATTCGCCAGTGCTACATCGCGCTGTACGGTGAGCCGACATGAACCCGGTCAGTTCCAAACCGGTATCGGCCAACGTGCTGGACGCGGCGATTGCCTGGCAGTTGTCCATGGATGGCGCCAACCCGGTAGAGCGCGAAGAATTCGCCAAGTGGCACGCTGCCCACGAAGAGCACGCACGCGCATGGCGCCAATTGGGCATGCTCGACCAGCGTTTCAGCGTGGCCAGCGGCCCGGCCCGCACTGCCCTGCTGCAATCGCGAGAAGGCATTCGTCGGCGGGTGCGCAAGCTCGGCAATGGCGTGGCGAGCGTGGTGGCCGTGATCGGCCTGGCGCTATTTGCCGGGCCACGTTACCTGCCGATCGATTACTGGCTGGCCGACCAGCGCACCGCCGTGGGTGAGCAGCGCACCCTGCGCCTGGCTGATGGCACGCTGATCAATCTCAACACCCACAGTGCCCTGGATGTGCGCTTCGATGAAAAGCAGCGACGCATCGTGCTTCAGGAAGGTGAAATCCTGGTTGAAACCGGCCATGGCGATCCCCGGCCATTCATCGTCGAAACCCGTGAAGGCAGCATGCGCGCGCTGGGTACGCGGTTTCTGGTCAAGCGCGAGGAACAAGGCACGCTCCTGAGTGTGTTGCAGTCGGCGGTGGCGGTTCACCCCGGGGCCAACCCTGACGAACAGGTTCTGCGCGAAGGCCAGCAGGTGCTGATCCGCAGCAATGGCCTGGGTCCGATTCTGGCCGTCAACCTCGGCGCGGATGCCTGGACCCGCGGCATGCTGGTGGTGGACAACACGCGGCTGGAAGATCTGGTGCATGAAATCGGCCGCTATCGACCCGGTTACGTCGGGGTCGCGCCGGAAGTGGCCGACCTGCGCATCACCGGCAGCTTCCCGCTACGCGACACCGACCTGGCGCTCAACGCCCTGTTGCCAGCCTTGCCTGTGCAGATCGAACAGCACACGCAATGGTGGGTGAAGGTGGTGGCCAAACCCGATACCAAGCCCTGATCCCGCACACAGACCCTTTGTGGCGAGGGAGCTTGCTCCCGCTCGGCTGCGCAGCAGTCGCCAAACCGGCAAATGCGGTTTACCTGATAAATCGCGGGGGCCGCTTCGCGCCCCAGCGGGAGCAAGCTCCCTCGCCACAAAGGCACACGCCTGAAACTCTTCAGTGCCCACTGAATAACTGAATCGAAATAATTTTCATCCCGCCCTATCACTTTTTGATTTTCGTTCGGCACACAGGCAATTGAGAAATATTTCCATTCAGGAGCCGCTGTATGCCCCGTTCGCTAGACTCCCTGATACGCCGCAGTTTGCTGGCGGTCGCCATTGCCCTTTGTACCCCTTTGGCCAGCAGCCAACTGGTCGCCGCTGAACAGGCCTCCAGCGTCCACGCCTACAACCTGCCGGCCGCACCACTGGCCAGCACCCTGAACCAGATCGCCAGCCAGGCTGGTTTGGCCCTGTCGTTCAATCCATCCCTGGCGGCGGGCAAGACCTCGGCCTCGGTCAAAGGCCAGTTCGACGCAGCCGGCGCCCTGCGCGAAGCCCTGCGTGGCACCGGCCTGCAACTGGAGCAGAGCAGTGCGGGCACCTACAGCCTGGTGGCCGTGCCCGAGGGCGTGATGGACCTGCCGGCAACCAGCGTGATCGGCGTGGAAGATACTGAAAGTGCCTGGGGCCCGGTGCAAGGCTACACAGCCAAGCGCAGCGCCGCCGGCACCAAGACCGACACTGCGCTGGTCGAGGCACCGCGTTCGATTTCGGTCGTTACTCGCCAACAGATGGACGACCGCAACGTACACACCCTTGATGATGCCGTGCGCTACCTGCCGGGCATCACCGCCAGCAGCTTCGGCAGCGACACCCGCTCCGACTGGTTGCGCGTGCGGGGCTTCGAACCGACTCAATTCCTCGACGGCCTGCCACTGCCAAAAGGTGTGTACGCCAACCCGAAACAGGAAACCTGGAACCTCGACCGCCTGGCTCTGCTGCGCGGCCCGGCCTCGTCCGTGTACGGCCAGACCCCGCCGGGCGGCCTGCTGGACATGGTCAGCCGTCGCCCAAGCGCCGAAGCCAGCAGCGAGATCCAGTTGCAATACGGCAGCGACAATCATCGCCAGATCAACTTCGCCAGCACCGGCAAGATCGACGACGAAGGCCAGTTCCTCTACAGCCTCAGCGGCGTCCTGCGCG
Source organism: Pseudomonas sp. GM48 (assembly GCF_000282335.1). GTDB lineage: Bacteria > Pseudomonadota > Gammaproteobacteria > Pseudomonadales > Pseudomonadaceae > Aquipseudomonas. Next base: position 19,819 of record NZ_AKJM01000004.1, on the reverse strand, counting down.
ACGGCGGCACGCCCATCGACCACATCGATGACAAGCGCTACAACATTGCACCGAGCCTGACCTGGAACATCGACGAAGACACCCGGTTCACCCTGCTCACGCAGTTCACCCGTGACGATACCGGTATCACCAGTCAGTTCTATCCGATCCAGGGCACCAAGATCGACATGCCGTTCGGCGAGATTTCCCACCACAAGAACCTGGGTGATCCGAACTACGACTTCTACGACCGCACCTACTACGCGCTGGGTTATGCCTTCGAACATCGCCTGAACGATGTCTGGCAGTTCCGGCAGAACCTGCGCTACACCAAGTCGGAGCTGTCGTTCCAGGCCGTGACCGTCAACAGCTACAACCCTGACCTTGCCAACCTCGGGTTTGTCGTCGACGATCAAGGCAACACTGGCCGTGGCACCAGCAATGTCGACGAAGACATCGCCCAATTCGCCGTGGACAACAACTTCCAGGGCGACTTCGTCACCGGCGACGTCACTCACACCTTGCTGATCGGCCTGGACCACCAGCGCAACACCACCAACTACCTGTCGATCTTCGGTACCGCGCCGGGCATCAACGTCAACGACCCGGTCTATGGCTTGCCGATCACCCGTCCGCCACGCTCCACAGCCTTCTATGACTACGAACAGAAGACCCAGCAGACCGGCCTGTACATCCAGAACCAGATGGCCCTCGACCAATGGCGCCTGACCCTCGGTGGTCGTGAAGACTGGGTCCACACCGGAACCACGTTCTTCAACAAGGGCGATGCCACCAACACCGAACGCGACAAGAACTTCAGCGGCAACGCGGCGATCAGCTACGTGTTCGACTCGGGCTTCGTGCCTTACCTGTCCTACGCCGAATCGTTCCAGCCGACCAGCAATGCCGCCGCCTCGCCGACCGAGTCGTTCAAGCCGACCGAAGGCAAGCAATGGGAACTGGGTATCAAGTACCAGCCACCAGGCAGCAACACGCTGCTGACGGCGGCGGTATATGACCTGACCCAGAAAAACGTTTCCGTCACCAACAACGTGGGCAACGTGACAGTCACCAGCCAGACCGGCGAAGTGAAAGTCAAAGGCCTGGAGCTGGAAGCCGTTTCCGACGTGAGCGAAAACCTCAAGGTCACCGCTGCCTACACCCTGGCCAAATCCGAAGTGCAAGAGGGCATTTACAAGGGCAATCGCCTGCAACTGATGCCTAACCAGCAAGCGTCGGTGTGGGGCGACTACACCTGGCACAACGGCAAGCTGGACGGCTTCGGCATCGGCGCCGGCGCGCGCTACACCGGCAACACCTATGGCGACCAGGCCAACACCTGGCTGGGCAAGGCCGGCGCCTACACCGTGTTCGACGCAGTGGTTCACTACGACCTCGGTCGCCTGGACAGCAGCCTCAAAGGCGCTTCGCTGGCCGTTAACGCGACCAACCTGTTCGACAAGGACTACATCTCGACGTGCGACAGCTTCTACTGCTACTACGGCGACCAGCGCAGTGTCGTCGCGAGTGCAACGTACAAGTGGTAACGCCTTGAGCTGATACGCCCAATGACCAGGCCGTCCTTTGTGGACGGTTTTGGCTTTTCTGAAGGCTATGAAATGAAAAGTAAAACAATTCGCCGCTGGTCCGCCGTTCATACCTGGACCAGCCTGATTTGTACGGTGTTCCTGTTGCTGCTGGCACTGACCGGCCTGCCGTTGATCTTTCACCACGAGATCGACCACTGGCTGGGCGATGCACCTGAAGTGAAGGAAATGCCGGCGGACACCCCGCACCTGAATTTGCAGCAGTTGGTAGAAGCGGCCGAGAAACACCGTCCCGGTGAAGTCATGCAGTATTTCGGCTTCGAGGACGATGAGCCCAACGCCGTGCTGACCATCATGGCCGCGACCGCAGGCACCGAGCCGAACTCGTCCCACACCTTTATGCTCGACGCCCGTACCGGCGAAGCGCTGGAAACGCCATCCGCCAACGGCGGCTTCATGATGACCATGCTGCGCCTGCACGTGGATATGTTTGCGGGGCTGCCGGGAAAGCTGCTGCTGGCGTTCATGGGGATTTTGTTCGTGGTGGCAATAGTTTCCGGCACGGTGTTGTACCTGCCGTTCATGCGTCGTTTGAAATTCGCCACCGTGCGCCAGGACAAATCCACGCGCCTGCGCTGGCTCGACCTGCATAACCTGATCGGTGTGGTGACGTTGACCTGGGCCCTGGTGGTCGGCGTGACCGGCGTGATCAGTGCCTGCGCCGACCTGATTATTGCCGCCTGGCGCAACGACAGCCTGAGCGCGATGGTCGCGCCGTACCGCGATGCGCCACCGCTGACGCAATTGGCACCGGCCACTCGTTTGCTCGACATCGCCAAGGATGTCGCGCCGGACATGCAACCGGACTTCATCGCCTTCCCCGGCACACGGTTTTCCAGTGAGCACCATTACGCGGTGTTCATGAAAGGCAGTACGCAACTGACCTCGCACCTGTTGACGCCGGTACTGATCGATGCCAGCACCCAGCAAGTCACTGCCGTGGCCGAACGACCGTGGTACATGGACGCCATGGGCATGTCGCAGCCGCTGCACTTCGGTGACTACGGCGGCATGCCGATGAAGATCCTCTGGGCGACCCTGGATGTGCTGACCATCATTGTGCTCGGCAGCGGTGTCTATTTGTGGGTGGTGCGGCGCAAGGCCGCCAAGCCTGCGCCGGAAAAAGTGGAGAGCGTGGCATGAAACCCCGGCAGTCGAACTTCTGGAAGGTCTTCTCGACGCCCACGGTAATCGCCCTGTTCAGCGCAGCCGGGCTGTTTTCCGCGCTGCTGGGGGATGGCGTTTGGGACGCCCTGAGCTGGGTTGGCCTGGGCATCCCGACTGTCCTTGCCTTGCGCGGTCTGCTGCAACGCCGCTAAACACTGTGGGAGCGGGCTTGCTCGCGAAGGCGGAGTGTCAGGCAACATCTGATGCGACTGATACACCGCTTTCGCGAGCAAGCCCGCTCCCACAGAGGATCTGTGTTTTTTGTGGTCTTGAGCTATCAAGTCAACGCGCTATGCTGCTCGACACCGCCACCGACCGAGACGTTGCCATGTCCGCCCCGAGCATGACCCTGTACCACAACCCGCTTTCCCCATTCGTTCGCAAAGTCATGGTGCTGTTGCACGAAACCGGTCAGCAGAACCGTGTGGCGTTGCAAACCAGCGTACTCACTCCGGTCAACCCGGACCTGACCCTGATCGACGACAATCCCCTGAGCAAAATCCCGGCCCTGCGCCTGGCCGACGGCAACATCATCCACGACAGCCGGGTGATCCTCGATTACCTCGATCATCAGCACGTCGGCAACCCGCTGATCCCCCGCGAAGGCTCAGCCCGCTGGCGGCGCCTGACCCTCGCTTCGCTGGCCGACGGGATCATGGACGCGGCCGTGCTGGTGCGTTACGAAGTCGCCCTGCGCGCTCCGGAGAAACACTGGGACGAATGGCTCGACGGCCAGCGCGACAAAATCCGCCGTGCCTTGGCATTGCTGGAAAAGGACGCAATTGCCGAGCTGACCTGCCACTTCGATGTGGCGGCGATCAGCGTGGCGTGTGCGTTGGGGTATCTGGACCTACGCCATCCGGATCTGGATTGGCGCGAGGCGAACCCGCAGTTGGCGGGGTGGTATTTCGAAGTGAGTCAGCGACCTTCGATGATTGCGACGATGCCCAAGCTCTAGGCACTCACACACTGAGATCGCCGCGCAAAGCTGCTTGCGCTTAAATAATCAGCAATCCGGCTTGTCCGCCGTAAACCGCCGAGCCGGATTCACCGCCGCGCCGAACTCGCGCAACGCCTTGGCGCCGATCAGCAGCGGGTAGTTGAAGCTGCTGCGGTCGGTGAGGTTGACCTCTACGGTGCGCTTGACGCTGCCCAGGCACAGCTCCAGATCGACCACTGGACGCTTCGTCGGCGCGACGACTTCGCTGTCATCCTCCTCCTCTTCGGAGCGAGTCTTGATCTTGCTGATCCGCGCAACTTTGTGTTCGTAGACTTTGTTGCTCGCATCCTTGGTACCGAGGCGGAAACGCACCCAGTCTTCGCCATCACGCTTGAAAGTTTCGATGTCCTTGGCCGACAGCGATGCGGTCAGTGCACCGGTGTCCATTTTCGCCTTGAGGACTTGCCCGCCGATTTCCGGCAGGGCGATGTATTCGTAACGCCCATAGAGGGTCGGCTCGGCGGCCATGACCGGCAGGGCGATGAGGGAGAGCACTGCAAGGAGGGATTTCACGTCTTGGACTTCCTTGGAAAATGGGGGCGTCGGATGCGAGGTTTTAGACAGTCGTTGAGCCATTCGTTCGCCCCTGAGATCCCTTCGCAGGTTTCGCACTCGACACGAACACTGTGGGAGCGGGCTTGCTCGCGAAGAGGCCAGCATATTCAACACAACTTCAGCGTCGAGCATAGCCATCCAAAAGTGAAACATTCGTCATCAGCCGATTTGGCCTGTCGCCCCAAGCTGCTTATCATGGCGCGCCCAACCGCTTCCACGAGTGACTTATGCGCCGCCTGCTCACCGGCTGTTTCGTGACCCTGCTGCTTCTGCTCAACACCCTGGTCCTGATCGGGCCGTTGATGGTGTTTGCCCTGCTCAAACTGGTCCTGCCTGGCCGTTTTCGCGATTACGCCTCATGGTCGGTGATGTGGATTGCCGAGACCTGGTCCGAGATCGACAAGCTGATCTTCCGTGTCTGTATCCCCACCCGATGGGACATTCGTGGCGGTGACGATCTGCGCCGCGACACCTCGTATCTGGTGATCAGCAACCATCAATCCTGGGTCGACATCCCGGCGCTGATCCAGACGCTGAACCGACGGACACCGTTCTTCAAATTCTTCCTCAAGAAAGAGCTGATCTGGGTGCCCTTCCTGGGCCTGGCGTGGTGGGCGCTGGATTACCCGTTCATGAAGCGCTACAGCAAGGCATTCCTGGCCAGGCACCCGGAACTCGCGGGCAAGGATCTTGAAATCACCAGACAAGCCTGCGAACTGTTCAAGCGCCAACCGGTGACGGTGGTCAATTACCTCGAAGGCACCCGTTTTACGGCGGCTAAACGTGCCCAGCAGCAGTCACCGTTCAATCACCTGCTCAAGCCCAAGGCCGGCGGAGTGGCGTTTGTGCTGGCGGCAATGGGTGAACAGCTGGACGCGATTCTCGATGTGACGGTGGTTTATCCGCAACAGAAGATTCCGGGGTTCTGGGACCTGATCAGCGGCAATGTGCCAAGCGTCATCATCGACATCCGGACCCGCGAACTCGACCCGACGCTGTGGCAGGGCGATTACGAAAACGATCCGCTGTTTCGTGAAAAAATCCAGAACTGGGTCAACCAGCTCTGGATCGAGAAGGATCAGCGCATCGACGCCTTGCGCGCCGGGCGCCGCTGAATCAACTACCGGTGCCGGCACCCCAGATCCCGCCCAGGCTGCTCAGCAGCGTACCGCCGACACCCTGCTGACCAAGGTATTGCAGGAGCACCGGGGTAAACAGGCCGATCATGCCGCTGTCCATACCCAGGGCGCTGAAGGCGTTGTTCAGGTCGTTGGTGTCCTTGACGTTGCCCAGGGCATTATCCAGCCCTACAGCTTTGCCGCTGGAGCCGAGCAGACCGGCCAGCGCACCCAACTCACCGCCTCCCGAGAGCATGTCGATGCCCGGCACGCTTTTGGCCAGTTCCGAATAGTCGTTCGAACTCAACTGGTTCTTCGCCAGACCCAGCATCGCCCCGGCGCCGCCGATGGCTTGCTGTGGGGTGATGTTCAATTCACTGAGGGTGCTCAGCAGGTCGGCTGTCTGCGGCGTCGGTGCGGCAGTCGCGGTCGCGTCACCGCCCTTCATACCTGCAATGGCATTGGCCGCATCGCTCAGGTTGAACTGTGCAAAGGCCGGGCTGACCGCCAGGGTCAAGAGCGATGCCAGGGCAAAACCGCGTGAAATCTTCATTCAGACATCCTCTATGAACACCGCCCGGCAATGGGCGGCGCAAAACTGTGCGTTTGACTGATATGCCCCGACATTGTTCCCGCCATCCATCGTAGGAGCGAGCTTGCTCGCGATGAACTCCAGGGCACTGCGTTTATCCAGGCAGCCCCCGTCTTCGTTAACCTCCATCGCGAGCAAGCTCGCTCCTACAGGAAAAAATCCCCCCAACACTGCATCCAGCCTGCCACCACGCACGTATATCAAGCACGGACAGACACTCCTGGCCGATTCTCATCACAAGGATCATCACCATGAAACGCACTTCGATCAAAACGCCATTGATTGCCAGCCTGCTGACCCTGGCCCTTGGTGGCGGACTCGTCCTGAACACCGTGCAAGCGGCGGACATGGGCCACGACACTGTCACGGTCGGCGGTCAGACCATGCTGCCGAGCAAGGACATCATCGATAACGCGGTTAACTCCGCCGATCACACCACTCTGGTCGCCGCGGTAAAAGCCGCCGGCCTGGTCGACACCCTCAAGGGCAAAGGTCCGTTCACCGTGTTCGCCCCGGTCAATTCGGCCTTCACCGCGCTACCCGCGGGCACCGTCGACACCCTGCTCAAACCGGCCAACAAAGCCACGCTGACCCACATCCTCACCTACCACGTGGTCGCCGGGAAACTCGACATGATGACCCTGGCCGAGAAGATCAGGGCCGGTGGCGGCAAGGCCGAACTGACCACGGTTGCCGGCGGCAAACTGTGGGCCATGATGAACGGCCCGCACAACATCACCATCAAGGATGAAAAGGGCGACGTCGCTGACATCACCACCTACGACGTATACCAGTCCAACGGGGTGATTCAGGTCATCGACAAGGTGCTGATGCCGAAAAGCTGAGCCGTGCCGCCGTCCCCGCACATCGGGGGCGGCGGTCCGCCCGAGGTGTTCGCCGTGAATGGAACAACTGCGCGCCGTGAACTAACCTCTGCCTGCAACCGGCCCCCTGCTCCGCTTTCCGGGAGAACCGCCATTCCCATCACCGACGCCGATCAGCTCAGGCAACTGCTGGCCCAGTGTTCACTGGGCGACCGCCGCGCCTTCGAGACGCTGTACCGCAGTGTCGGCCCGCGCCTGCATGGGGTAGCGCTGCGCTTCATGGGCCGTCCGGACCTGGCCGAAGAGGTGCTGCAAGAGAGTTTCGTGCGCATCTGGAACAATGCATCGCGCTACGAAGCGCATTTGTCGGCGCCGTTGACCTGGATGGTCAACATCACCCGTCATCAGGCCATCGACCAGTTGCGCAAACACCGCGATCGGCCATTGAGCGATTTCGAAGAACAAATGCTCGTGGATGAAAGCCCATCGGCCGACGAGCAACTGGCCAGCGCCCACGAGGCCAGCGCCCTGAACCGCTGTCTGGACAGCCTCGAAGGCATGCAGCGCCAGTCGATTACCGTCGCCTATTTCCAGGGACTGTCGTGCTCCGAACTGGCCGAACACCTGGCCGCGCCGCTGGGCTCGGTGAAGTCCTGGATCCGTCGCGGCATGGAACGCCTGCGCAGGTGCCTTGAATCATGAACTATCGAACCCCGACCCTGCGCCGCGCCCTTGCCGCCGACTATGCCATTGGCTTGATGCCTGCCACCGCGCGCCGGCGTTTCGAACAGCTGTTGCTGGAAGATGCGGCCTTGCGCGCAGAACTGGCACAGTGGCAGGAAAGCCTGCTCAGCCTGACCGATGCCCTGCCGGAGCAGCCGGTGCCGGATCGCGTCTGGCAAGGCATTACTGCGCGGATCGAACCGCAAGTGCTGCACGTGCCAGAGAAGCGTCCGTTCTGGAATTGGCTGCGAGTGACGGCGGCAGTTTGCTCGCTGCTGATCGCAGTGACTCTCGGCGTGCTCTACCTCCCCGACGACGCCCGCTACAGCGCCACATTGGTCAACGCCGACGCGCAACCCGCGATGCGCGTACAGGCCCACGAGAATTACCTGCAAGTCGAGCCGCTGACGCTGGCGGCTGTCGAACCTGGGCAAAGTCTGGAGTTGTGGGCGATTCCGGCGGACGGCAAGCCGATCTCCCTCGGCGTGATTCCGACTGGAGGCAAAGGCAAGGTGGAATTGAGCGAAACGCAGAAAGCGCTGATCGGCAAGCCGATTGCGCTGGCGGTCAGCCTTGAGCCGAAGGGTGGCTCGCCGACCGGGCAACCGACGGGGCCAGTGTTGTATCAAGGGGCGTTGGCGGCGCTTTGAAAACACTGATCCGCCTTTGTGAGTGTGCTTTTGTGGCGAGGGAGCTTGCTCCCGCTCGGCGGCGCAGCCGTCGCAAACCACCCACCACGGTATAGCTGATAGACCCCACGCTCATGATTTAGGGCCGCTTCGCAGCCCAGCGGGAGCAAGCTCCCTCGCCACAAAGTGGATACACCGCCCAAACAAAACGGCGACCCGAAGGTCGCCGTTTTTTATTGCGTGAAGACTTACGCCGCGCTGAACATCTTGTGCGGATCGATCACAAACTTCTTCGGCACGCCGGCATCGAACTCGCCATAACCCTGCGGAGCCTGATCCAGGCTGATCACCTGAACGCCCACCACTTCGGCGATGTTGATACGGTCCCACATGATTGCCTGCATCAGCTGGCGGTTGTACTTCATCACCGGGGTCTGGCCGGTGTGGAAGCTGTGGGATTTGGCCCAGCCCAGACCGAAGCGGATGCTCAGGCTGCCCATTTTTGCGGCAGCGTCGACAGCGCCCGGGTCTTCGGTGACGTACAGGCCGGGGATACCGATCTTGCCGGCTACACGCACCACGCCCATCAGCGAGTTGAGTACGGTGGCCGGGGCTTCGTGTTTCACGCCGTCATGGCCATGGCCACGGGCTTCGAAGCCTACGGCGTCGATGGCGCAATCCACTTCCGGTTCGCCCAGCAGCGCAGCGATTTGCTCGTGCAGCGGCGTGTCGAGGGACAAGTCGGCGATTTCGAAACCCTGGGCCTTGGCGTGGGCCAGGCGGATGGTGTTGACGTCACCGACGATCACCACGGCAGCACCCAGCAGGCGAGCCGAAGCGGCAGCGGCCAGACCAACCGGGCCGGCGCCAGCGATGTACACAGTGCTGCCCGGGCCAACGCCGGCAGTCACTGCGCCGTGGTAACCGGTTGGCAGGATGTCGGAGAGGCAGGTCAGGTCGCGGATTTTTTCCATCGCCCGATCGCGATCCGGCAGTTTCAACAGGTTGAAGTCGGCGTACGGCACCATGGCGTATTCCGCCTGACCACCGGTCCAGTCGCCCATGTCGACGTAACCGTAGGCACCGCCCGGACGCGCCGGGTTGACGCTCAGGCACACGCCGGTGTGCATTTCCTTACAGGAACGGCAGCGCCCGCAAGCCACGTTGAACGGTACCGAGACCAGGTCGCCGATTTGCAGGTTTTCGACGTCACTGCCCTTCTCGATCACTTCACCGGTGATCTCGTGACCCAGCACCAGGCCGGTTTGCGCCGTGGTACGACCGCGCACCATGTGCTGGTCGGAACCACAGATGTTGGTGGACACCACACGCAGGATGACAGCGTGTTCAATCTTCCTGCCACGCGGGTCCTGCATTTTCGGATAGTCAATCTTCTGCACTTCGACCTTGCCAGCGCCGAGATACACCACACCACGATTGCCAGACATGCTTTCACCTCGCTGTTGTTTTTATGTAGCGGTCGCGTCGCCATGGATCGGCGGCGCGTTGATTGCCCGGGGTATTGCCTGTGTCTTTTTGCGTTGTCTGTCAGGGCCTCTTCGCGAGCAAGCCCGCTCCCACATTTGATCTCTGGTGTGATTGAGACCTGTGTACTCACACAAATCCCCTGTGGGAGCGGGCTTGCTCGCGAAAGCGATCTAAAGAACGACGGTGCGATTGGCGTTAAGGAACACGCGACGTTCAATGTGATACCCCACGGCCCGGGCCAGCGTCAGCCCTTCGATATCCCGCCCCTTGGCGATCAAATCCTCGGGATAATGGCTGTGGTCCACCGCTTCCACACCCTGGGCAATGATCGGACCTTCATCCAGGTCGTTGTTGATGTAATGCGCGGTGGCACCGACCAGTTTCACGCCCTTGTTGTAGGCCTGGTGATAGGGCTTGGCGCCCTTGAACCCGGGCAGCAGGGAGTGGTGGATGTTGATCGCCTTGCCATCGAGCTTGCGGCACAACTCCGGCGACAGCACTTGCATGTAGCGCGCAAGAATCACCAGTTCCGCACCGGACTCTTCAATGACCTGCCATACCTGACGTTCCTGGGACGGCTTGTCGTTCGGATCCAGCGGGAAGTGGTAGTACGGAATCTGGTGCCAGTCGGCCAGTGGCTTGAGGTCCGGGTGGTTGGAGACCACGGCGGCGACGTCCATCGACAACTGACCGATGCGTTGGCGATAGAGCAAGTCGTTGAGGCAGTGATCGGCCTTGGAGACCATGATCACCACTTTCGGCCGGTAGTTCGGCGCGGTCAGTTCGAAAATCATGCCGAAGGCTTCGCCACGCTCGGCCAGACCCGCACGGAACGACTGTTCGTCGAAACCATCGGGTTGGCGAAATTCCACGCGAATGAAAAAACGACCCGAGAGCCGGTCATCGAAGGAATGGTGTTCAGTGACGTAGCAGCCCTGCTCGAACAGAAAGCGGGTCACCGCGTCCACGGTGCCGAGGACGCTGGGGCAGTCGGCGGTCAGAATCCATGTGTCTGGGGCGCGGCTCATAATGCGTGACTCCTGTTCGAAAGTAGCAGCAACGCCGCTTTGTGTAGCAGCTGCCGAAGGCTGCGTTCGGCGGCGAAGCCTTCGTAAAACCTGAATCCCGGATCAGTCTGAAAGAACCCTGTCGCAGGTTTGACGACGACTTCGTCGTCGAACGCAGCCTACGGCAGCTGCTACAGGAATTCAGGCCTGGACGCTGAGGCCATACTCGGCAGAAGCATCCTGCAACCACAACCACCAGTAATCCGAGAAACTGCGACGAATCAGCAGTTCCCAGGTGTCTTCGGCGGTGTGACGGATCATCAGTTGCGACTTGGCGAACACCGTGCCGACGGCTTTGCCCACCGGGAAGTTGTTCGGGTGCACGTCATAGCTGGTGGACTTCATCAGCACCTGGCGCACGTTCGGGCCGCTCAGTTCGAGGAGTTGCTGGCCGCCGCTGACGTTGACGATTGCAATGTGCAGATCGCCCAGTGCTTTGCGCAGTTTTTGCTCGGCGGCCAGTTCTTCACCGGTCGGCACGATCAGCAGCCACTCATCCGGCCCCATCCATTGCAAACTGGTTTCGCCTTTGACGATAACGCTCAGCGCGCCCGGCAATTCAATGCCCAGGGCCTTGTGCACGCCTGCGGCAAACGCGGCATCGTGGCCATCGCCACGGATGGTCAGGTGACCGAGGAGTTTTTTCTCACGCACGGTCACGCCGGCGTTCTTGCGGCCCTTGCCCACCAGGCTGGCGAGGTCGGCATGATGCAACGACGACTCGGCCTTGGCCCCGGAGGTTGGGCGTTGTTGGTAAACATTGGCTGCGGTCATAAAGCACCTGTTCTGAATTCTGTTGGTTCCGGCCTTTGTGGTGGCTGTTCCGCCGCCTTCGCGAGCAAGCCCGCTCCCACATTCGACCGCATTCCCCTGTGGGAGCGGGCTTGCTCGCGAATGGGCCGACTCGGTGTCATTGCCCACTCACAAGTCTTGAAGCCATCAAACGTTCTGGCGTTCACCCTTCGGATCGAAGAACACCGAAGAAACGATTTCCGCCTCGATCACGCTGCCATCGGCCAGCGGTGCGAACACTCGCTCGCCCATCCGCTGCAACCCGCCCTTGACCACGCCCATGGCAAACGAATAGCCCAGGGAGTTGTGCAAGTAACTGGAAGTCACGTGACCCACCATGGTCATCGGGATGGCTTGCTTGGTGTTGAACACCAGTTGCGCACCTTCCGGCAGCCATTTGGTCGGATCGATCGGCTTCAGGCCAACCAGCTGTTTGCGCTGATCACGCACACAGTCTTCACGGTTCATGCCACGCCAGCCGATCCACGAGAACGGTTTGGTGCGACCGACACACCAGCCCATATTCAGGTCGTCCGGGGTCATCGAGCTGTCAGTGTCCTGACCGACGATGATGAAGCCCTTCTCGGCCCGCAGCACGTGCATGGTTTCGGTGCCATATGGCGTCAGGTTGTACTTCTTGCCGGCGTCGACGATTTTTTCCAGTACGCCCATGGCGTAGTCGGCTTGCACGTTGACTTCGTACGACAGCTCGCCGGTAAACGAAATCCGGAACACCCGCGCTGGTACACCACCCACCAGACCTTCTTTCCAGGTCATGAACGGGAAGGCTTCGCTGCTCAAGTCGATGTCGGTGACTTCGCTGAGCAGCTTGCGGCTGTTCGGCCCGGACAGGGTCATGGTCGCCCAGTGGTCGGTGACGGAGGTGAAGTACACCTTCATGTCCGGCCATTCGGTCTGGTGGTACAGCTCCAGCCACTGCAGCACGCGTGCCGCGCCGCCGGTGGTGGTGGTCATGACGAAATGGTTGTCGGCCAGGCAAGCCGTCACGCCGTCGTCGAAGACCATGCCGTCTTCTTTGCACATCAGGCCGTAGCGCGCCTTGCCCACGTCGAGCTTGGTCCAGGCGTTGGTGTAGACGCGGTTGAGGAACTCGCGCGCATCCGGGCCCTGGATGTCGATCTTGCCCAGGGTCGAAGCATCGAGCAGGCCGACACTGTCGCGCACGGCTTTGCATTCGCGCTTCACCGCGGCATGCAGGTCTTCACCGGATTTCGGGAAGTACCAAGGACGCTTCCACTGGCCGACATCTTCGAACTCGGCGCCGTTTTTCAGGTGCCATTGATGCAGCGCGGTGTAACGCACCGGCTCGAAGATATGCCCACAGTGACGACCGGCCACGGCGCCGAAAGTCACCGGCGTGTAGTTCGGACGGAACATGGTGGTGCCCATCTGCGGGATGGTCACGTTCAGCGAGCGGGCAGCGATGGCCAGGCCGTTGACGTTGCCGAGCTTGCCCTGATCGGTGCCGAAGCCCAGTGCGGTGTAGCGCTTGACGTGCTCGACCGACTCGAAGCCCTCGCGGGTCGCCAGTTCGATGGCGGCGGCGGTGACGTCGTTTTGCAGGTCGACGAATTGCTTCGGCGCACGTGCGGTGTTCTTTTCGTGCGGTACCTGGAACAGCGCCAGGGTCGGTTCTTCGAGACGGCTCAGAGCTTTCGGCAGCACGCCTTCGACCGATTGGAAGCCGGCTTCGGCGGCGGCGCGCACACCACCTTCAAAACCATCGGCCAGGGAATCGCCAAGACCGTAGACGCCGTTGATGCCACCGACGCACACGCGTTTCTGCGGTGCTTCGCCCGGTACGAAACCGAGGATGTCTTCGCGCCAGATCGGCTTGCCACCCAGGTGCGAAGCCAGGTGAACCACCGGGCTGTAGCCACCGGAGCTGGCCACCACGTCGCATTCAAGCCATTCGCCTGGGCTGGTCACGGTGTGGGCTTTGACATCAATGGCGGCCACACGGGCAGCGGTCACGCGCTTGCTGCCACGGGCCTCGATCACGGCGCTGCCGGTGAGGATGCGGATGCCTTTGGCGCGGGCCTCTTCCACCAGCGCACCACGCGGGTTGCTGCGGGCGTCGGCGATGGCCACCACTTGCAGGCTGGCATCGAGCCAATCCAGGGCAACGCGGTAGGCGTGGTCGTTGTTAGTGCTCAAGACCAGCTTCTTGCCCGGTGCCACGCCGTAACGACGCACGTAGGTCGAGATGGCGCCGGCGAGCATGTTGCCCGGTACATCGTTGTTGCCGTAGACCAGTGGACGCTCGTGAGCGCCGGTCGCCAGCACCACACGCTTGGCACGAACCCGGTGGATGCGCTGACGCACCTGGCCAATCGGGGCGCGGTCGCCGAGGTGATCGGTCAGGCGCTCGTGAATGGTCAGGAAGTTGTGGTCGTGATAGCCATTGACGGTGGCGCGCGGCAACAGCAGCACGTCCGGGGTGTTCTTCAATTCGTCGATGACGCTGGCGACCCACTCCATTGCCGGCTTGCCGTCGAGGCTTTCGCGGGAATCGAGCAGGCTGCCACCGAACTCTTCCTGCTCATCGGCGAGGATCACGCGGGCACCGCTGCGCGCAGCCGCCAGTGCAGCAGCCAGACCGGCAGGGCCGGCGCCGACGATCAGCACGTCGCAGTGCTGGTTCATGTAGTCGTAGGTGTCCGGATCGTTCTCGGTCGGCGAGCGGCCCAGGCCGGCAGCCTTGCGGATGTACTTCTCGTAAGTCATCCAGAACGATTGCGGGTACATGAAGGTTTTGTAGTAGAAGCCCGGTGGCATCAGCTTGCCGCCGACCTTGCCGAGAATCCCCATCATGTCGTTGTTCACGCTCGGCCAGCCGTTGGTGCTGGTGGCGACCAAACCTTGATACAGCGCCTGTTGCGTGGCGCGCACGTTCGGAATCTGCGTGGCTTCAGTGGCGCCGATCTGCAGCACCGCGTTCGGCTCTTCGGCACCGGCGGCGAAGATGCCGCGCGGACGGGAATACTTGAAGCTGCGACCGATGATGTCGACGCCGTTGGCCAGCAGTGCAGCGGCCAGGGAATCGCCTTCGAAGCCTTTGTAGTTCTGGCCGTTGAAGGTGAAGGTCAAGACTTTGTTGCGGTCGATCCGTCCGCCGTTGGACAGGCGATTGATCTGGCTCATACCTTCTCTCCCAGAGCCGTGCTGGCCGCTTTCGGGCTATCGGTCTTGTCGGTGAATTGTGGCTTGGTGCCGATCTTGTAGGTTTCGAGAATCTCGTAGGTCACGGTGTCGCGGGTGACGTTGAAGTACTGACGGCAACCGGCGACGTGATCCCACAGCTCGTGGTGCAGACCGCGCGGGTTGTCGCGGAAGAACATGTAGTCGCCCCACTCCTCGTCGGTGCAGCTGTTCGGATCCAGTGGACGCGGGATGTGCGCCTGGCCGGATGCATGGAATTCCTCTTCGGAGCGCAGTTCGCCGCAGTGAGGACAGAAGATATGCAACATGGGGATTTCTCCTGTTAGTGGGCGACCGCAGCAGCGCCGTGTTCATCGATCAACGCACCGTTGTGGAAACGGTCGATGGAGAAAGGTGCGGCCAACGGGTGCATTTCACCCTTGGCCAGGCTTGCGGCAAACACGTTGCCCGAGCCAGGTGTAGCCTTGAAGCCGCCGGTGCCCCAACCGCAGTTGAAGAACATGTTCGGTACCGGGGTTTTCGAAATGATCGGGCAGGCATCCGGCGTGGTGTCGACGATGCCGCCCCACTGACGGTTCATGCGTACGCGCGACAGCACCGGGAACATCTCGACGATGGCCTGGATGGTGTGCTCGATCACCGGGTACGAACCACGCTGGCCGTAGCCGTTGTAGCCGTCGATACCGGCGCCGATCACCAGGTCGCCCTTGTCGGACTGGCTGATGTAGCCGTGCACGGCGTTGGACATGATCACGCTGTCAATAATCGGCTTGATCGGCTCGGACACCAGCGCTTGCAGCGGATGGGATTCGATCGGCAGGCGGAAACCGGCGAGCTTGGCCATGTGCCCGGAGTTACCGGCAGTCACTACACCGACGCGCTTGGCGCCAATGAAGCCCTTGTTGGTTTCAACGCCGATGCACACGCCGTTTTCCTTGCGGAAACCGATCACTTCGGTCTGCTGGATCAGGTCCACGCCGAGGGCATCGGCGGCACGGGCAAAGCCCCAGGCCACGGCATCGTGACGGGCCACGCCGCCGCGACGCTGGACGGTTGCGCCCATCACCGGGTAGCGAGTGTTTTTCGAGCAGTCGAGGTACGGGATCTCGTCGGCCACTTGCTTGGCATCGAGCAGTTCACCGTCCACGCCGTTGAGGCGGTTGGCGCTGACCCGACGCTCGGAATCACGGATGTCCTGCAGGGTGTGACACAGGTTGTAGACGCCGCGCTGGGAGAACATCACGTTGTAGTTGAGGTCCTGGGACAGGCCTTCCCACAGTTTCATCGCGTGTTCGTACAGGTGCGCCGACTCGTCCCACAGGTAGTTGGAACGCACGATGGTGGTGTTGCGCGCGGTGTTACCGCCGCCCAGCCAGCCTTTCTCGACCACGGCCACGTTGGTGATGCCGTGTTCCTTGGCCAGGTAGTAAGCCGTGGCGAGACCATGCCCGCCACCGCCGACGATGACCACGTCGTAGACCTTTTTAGGGGTCGGCGTGCGCCACATTTTCTGCCAGTTTTCATGATGGCTGAGAGAGTGTTTGAAGAGGCCGAAGCCCGAGTAGCGTTGCATAGTCATTTACTCCAAAACCGCGCTCAGCGATAAACCGGGAAGTCCGCGCACAGGGCTGCCACTTGCTGCGCGACATTGGCCTCGACATCGGCATCGCCGAGGTTGTCGAGGATGTCGCAGATCCAGCCGGCCAGCGTGACGCACTGGGTCACCTTGAAGCCGCGAGTGGTCACCGCCGGGGTGCCGATGCGCAGGCCGGAGGTGACGAACGGCGACTGTGGATCGTTCGGGACAGCGTTCTTGTTCACAGTGATGTGGGCGCGACCGAGTGCTGCATCCGCGTCCTTGCCGGTCAGGCCCTGACGGATCAGGCTGACCAGGAACAGGTGGTTGTCGGTACCGCCGGACACTACATCGTAGCCGCGTTTGATAAATACGCCGGCCATGGCCTGGGCGTTATCAATCACTTGTTGCTGATAAGCCTTGAAGCTTGGCTCCAGCGCTTCCTTGAAGCACACTGCCTTACCGGCGATCACGTGCATCAGCGGGCCGCCCTGGGCACCCGGGAAAACTGCCGCGTTGAGCTTCTTCTCAATTTCTTCGTTGGACTTGGCCAGGATCAGCCCGCCACGCGGACCGCGCAGGGTCTTGTGGGTGGTGGTGGTGACCACATCGGCGTAAGGCAGCGGGTTCGGGTACAGGCCGGCAGCGACCAGACCGGCAACGTGGGCCATGTCGACGAACAGCAGTGCACCGACCTTGTCGGCGATCTGGCGGAAGCGCGGGAAGTCGAGGGTCTTGGAGTAGGCCGAGAAACCGGCAACGATCATCTTCGGCTTGCACTCGACGGCCAGGCGCTCGACTTCGTCGTAGTCGATCAGGCCGGTCTTGGTGTCGATACCGTACTGCACGGCGTTGTACAGCTTGCCCGAAGACGACACTTTGGCGCCGTGGGTCAGGTGACCACCGTGGGCCAGGCTCATGCCGAGGATGGTGTCGCCGGCTTGCAACAGGGCCAGGTACACGGCGCTGTTGGCCGAGGAACCGGAGTGCGGCTGCACGTTGGCGTAATCGGCGCCGAACAGTTGCTTGGCGCGTTCGATGGCCAGGGCTTCAACCTTGTCGACGTGTTCACAACCGCCGTAGTAGCGCTTGCCCGGATAACCTTCGGCGTATTTGTTGGTCAGGCCGCTGCCTTGCGCTTCCATGACACGCTTGCTGGTGTAGTTCTCCGACGCGATCAGCTCGATGTGATCTTCCTGACGTTGCTCTTCGGCATTCATAGCCGCCAGCAGTGCATCGTCGTAACCCTGGATCTGGTCTTGCTTGCTGAACATCGCGTCTCTCCCAGCGGCGGCGGTGCGCCATTCGTCTCGGTGAGGCACTGGTTTTTCGGCAGTGCCCTTTGATAGCGATGGTATGACCGGCTTCGAGTGGTCAAATGCCTATGGACGCCACGCAAAGGTGCGTTTACGACATGGCGGGAAATGGCATGCCAGACACAAACCTCAAATCAGCATGGATCCCTTGTGGGAGCGGGCTTGCTCGCGAAGGCGGTGTGTCAGCAACATGGATGTCGCCTGACACTCCCTCTTCGCGAGCAAGCCCGCTCCCACAGGGTCAGGCGATAGCCTGTCGCACTGCGAGCAACAACAGGAAATGCACGGGATAAAGGGCATACGCCCAACGCCGCATCGGCGGTGCTTTTACGCCTTTTACATGTCGCAACAAGAACAGCCCGAGCCATGGCGCAATCAGACAAGTGGCAACTGCCGCCATCGCCACCTGATTGCCCAATCGAACGGAGTAGTACAGTACCTGCCATTGATTGGCCGCAAGACAGACCAACCCCGGCAACAGCGCGAAATACCAGGGACGGCGGATCACCAGCAGTATCGCCAGCGGCAACAGGACGCCAAAGAAACCGAACATCAATCGCTGGGAGAACAACGCCGCCAACAGCAACGCAACGGCCGCCAGCAGTCGCGATGCAAGTACCGGCTGCTGCCAGCCACGGGCCACCAGCAGACCCAGGGCAAGGGTGGGCAACACGTTCAAGGTGTCGGGATCGGGAATGTACATCCGGTAGGGAACTTCACTCACCGCGCTAAACAGCAACAACCAACCCAGATAGCGCCACTGGCCGCCGGTCGTCGGAGCCCGCACGCGCGCCAGGTTGGCCGCCATCGCCAGACAGAACCACGGAAACGCCAGGCGCCCCGGCACATACAACAGATCGACGGAATAACCGACATATCGCAGGTGATCGAGCACCATGCTCAAAAGCGCCAGCCACTTGAGCAGATCCAGTGCACCGTCGCGCTGCTTTAAGTGCATGGCCTTGTGCATGGTCTTGTGCATTGTCACGTGCATAATTGCCCTTCGACACTGTATTTTCCCCACAGCGACATCCTGTGCGCTCCACCTGACGATCTTGGGTACAGTGCGCACCCTCATTGACCACGGGACGCTTCACCATAGGCATCTCGACCACGGAAGCAGGCCATGACCGACAAGAGCCAACAATTCGCCAGCGACAACTATTCCGGCATCTGCCCTGAAGCCTGGGCCGCCATGGAACAGGCCAACCACGGCCACCAGCGTGCATACGGCGACGACGAGTGGACCGCACGCGCCTCCGACGATTTCCGCAAACTGTTTGAAACCGACTGCGAAGTGTTTTTCGCCTTCAACGGCACCGCCGCCAACTCGCTGGCGCTGTCGTCGCTGTGCCAGAGTTACCACAGCGTGATCTGCTCGGAAACCGCCCACGTCGAAACCGACGAATGCGGCGCCCCGGAATTCTTCTCCAACGGTTCCAAACTGCTGATCGCGCGCACTGAAAACGGCAAGCTGACCCCGGAATCGATCCGCGAGGTCGCGCTCAAGCGCCAGGACATCCATTACCCGAAACCCCGCGTCGTCACCCTGACCCAGGCCACCGAAGTCGGCAGCGTCTACACCCCGGACGAAATCCGCGCCATCAGCGCCACCTGCAAGGAACTGGGCCTGAACCTGCACATGGACGGCGCACGCTTCTCCAACGCCTGCGCGTTCCTCGGCTGCTCGCCGGCTGACCTGACCTGGAAGGCCGGCGTCGACGTGTTGTGCTTCGGCGGCACCAAGAACGGCATGGCGGTGGGCGAGGCGATCCTGTTCTTCAACCACAAACTGGCCGAAGACTTCGATTACCGCTGCAAACAGGCCGGGCAGCTGGCATCGAAAATGCGTTTCCTGTCGGCGCCGTGGGTCGGAATCCTGGAAAACGACGCCTGGCTCAAATACGCCCGCCACGCCAACCACTGCGCGCAATTGCTGGCCGAGCTGGTCAGCGACATTCCGGGGGTAGAGCTGATGTTCCCGGTGCAGGCCAACGGCGTGTTCCTGCAACTGTCGGAACCGGCCATCGCCGCGCTGACCGCCAGGGGCTGGCGCTTCTACACCTTCATCGGCAACGGCGGCGCACGCTTCATGTGCTCGTGGGATACCGAGGAAGAGCGTGTGCGTGAGTTGGCGCGGGACATTCGTGAAGTGATGTCCCACTAAAACCCTGGTTTACACCGCCCCCCTGTGGGAGCGGGC
>NZ_AKJM01000003.1 GCF_000282335.1 Pseudomonas sp. GM48 | reverse complement strand
AGGCTTCCCCCGCCGGCCACAGGCTGCGCAGGTGGTCAGCGGGCGTTGCGAAACCGTCGACACTCGAGGGAATTGCATCGCTGGCAATGTTCAGCGGCGCTTGTTTCAGCGGCGCGCGTACCAGACAGGGTAACGAGTGGTGCAGTCGTTCGTAGCAGACTTTGCGGAACTGGCTGAAAACCTGAAAGTAAGTACCGGATCGGGTCAGCACGCTACCGGGCTGGAACAGCAATTGATCGAGATAGCGGCGAACTTCGATGCCTTCGGCCCTTAGCGTCCGGGTGACTGCAGCATCGCGACGGGATTCGTGGATGCCGTACTCCTCGTTGAGGTACAGCGCGTCGACCTGCCACTGTCGGCACAGGTTCAGCAAAACCATTGGCGCGTCATCCCAGCGAGGTGCCTGGCGGATCAGCAGGGGAATGTTCAGTTGCCCCAGTTCGCGGCTCAACTCACGCAGGTTGCGTAGCCAGAAGTCCACTTTGCAGGGCGCATCGTCGTGTTCCAGCCATTGTCCCGGGCTCAGCAGATACACCGCCATGCACGGGCCGCGAGCCGCAGCGGCCGAGAGGGCGGTGTTGTCATGTAGACGCAAGTCGCTGCGCAGCCAGATCAAATGCATTTTGGTATCCACGCGATTCATTTAAATCAGCCCGCGCTGAACGAGTGCCTGATGTGCCGACAACGGATCTTCGGCCAGGTACAAATCAGCGATCTCGGTAGTACTTGCGGACAACTCGGCGTGGTGGATGCGTACCGTTGGTCCGGCAATCATTTTTGGGCAACTGACGCCTTTGAAAAGTTTCGGCAGTTGCGTCAGGTTCAGGGCTTTGCTTGAGTACAGCAGAACCCCACGGGGTTGCAGAAGTTCAACCGCCAATGCCAGTTCGCCGACAGGCAGCGGCCAGTCGAAGACCTCCACCGGGCAATCGGCGCTGCTGATCAGCCAGGCCGTGAGCCACAGGTGCGGTTCCACGGGCAGGTCCGAGTGGTTGATCAACAGCAGCGGCGCGGTGCGCAACTGACGATTGTTATGGTAGATGCGGGCGCCAAATTTGCTGCGCAGCCAGGCACAAAAAAAGCCGTGCTCCATCTGCGCCCCGAACTGACCTTGCCAGCGGTACTCCAGAGCGGCCAGCAAGGGCATCAGCAATTGTTTGCACAGGGTCCGCGGCGGATACAGCGCCATCGCCTGATTGACGCTGTCATCCAGGGCGCGCTCCTGCAATCCGCTGACAGCGTTCAGCAATACTTGCAGCAAGGTGTGCCAATCGTTGTCGACGGACTCGTTGAAGGTTTGCGGCGCATCGAGCAATTGTTTGACCTGGCTGACGGCAACGCCACGGTTGAGCCAGGTAAGGATGGTATGGATGCGTTGTATATGGTCGGCCGAAAACAACCGGTGCCCCTTGAGTGTGCGTTGCGGCACGATCAGGCCGTAGCGCCGCTCCCAGGCGCGCAGGGTCACGGCATTGACGCCGGTTAGCCGCGCCACTTCGCGAATCGGCAGCCAGCCTTCGTCCAGCGCCTTTTCAACGTCGCCGCCGAGGTCTTCGCGGGCGCTGGTGTCGAGTGCCTTTTTCATCAGATGGCGTTTCGCAGGCTGAGGTTTTCCGGGTGCGGTTGCAGATAGACCTGCTGTGCGATGTACGGATCGGGGTGTTGGTGAAAGTGATGATTGAGCAGCGTCAGCGGCACCGCCAGCGGCACGATGCCCAGGCGGTATTGGCTGATCACGTGTTGCACTTTCTGCTTTTCTTCGCCGCTGATGGCCTGTTTCAGGTAGCCACTGAGGTGTTGCAGGGCGTTGGTGTGAGTGCGACGGGTGGGGCATTTTTTCAGCGCCGACATCAATTCGCTGAAATAGCGGGGGCCAAGTTCCTGCGGATCGGTATGGCCCATGTTGCCGAGCAGGTGGCCCAGGGTTTTGTACTGCACCGGGTTATGGGCCATCAGCAGGTATTTGTAGCGCGAGTGAAAGTCCGTGAGCGCGCGCCGGGTCAGGCCTTCCTGGCATAGCTGCTGCCAGGCGCTGTAGGCGTACATGCGGGTTAGGAAATTTTCCCGCAGCACCGGATCATTGAGTCGGCCGTCTTCCTCCACCGGCAAGTCCGGGTGCGGCGGGCCGGCGTTGATGGCGATTTTCTGTTTGGTGGGGGCGTGGGGCATCGGAGCACCTCGAATCTGAATCTGTACAGACGATCGAGTCCGTACAAGATAACTTCATCATAGATTCGAAGTTGTACAAGTCAAATGTTGTGTATAAGTTTTTTTGGCGGGCTGCTGTCCATGGCGACAGCAGCGATGTGCTCGGGTTGATGCCCTTTACTGCAGGTGTTCGTGCAAGCGGCGGGCGGCTTCCTGACCGCTGAGCCAGGCCCCTTCGACGCGTCCGGACAGGCACCAGTCGCCGCAGGCGTACAGCCCCAGGTCGGCATCGGCCAGAGTGCCCCATTCGTGACTGTTGGCGGGGCGGGCATAGAGCCAGCGGTGGGCGAGGCTGAAGCTCGGTGCGGGCATCGAATCGTGCAGCAGTTCGGCGAAGGCACCATGCAGTTGCTCGATCACAGCCTCCTTGGGCAGGTCGATGTGCTGGCGACTCCAGGTGCTGGTAGCGTGCAGTACCCAAGTGTCGAGGGTGTTGTCGCGCCCGGGTTTGCTGCGGTTGCGGGCCAGCCAGTCGAGTGGGCTGTCCTGTACGAAGCAGCCTTCCATGGGCGTTTCCAGAGGAGTTTCGAAGGCCAGGGCGATGGCCCAGGTCGGGTCCATTTTCACCCCGGCAGCGGCCCCGGCGAGTTTCGGCGCTGATGCCAGCAAAGCCGTGGCCTGTGGGGCCGGCGTGGCGATGACCACGTGGCTGAACGGTCCGTGGGTGAAGCCCTCGGCGTCCTGCAGGTGCCAGTGTTCTTCGCCGCGATAGACCTCGGTGATCCGGCAGGCGAAATGCACTTCAAGGTCACCGAGCAGGGCGCGGGTGATGGCGCTCATGCGCGGCGTGCCGACCCAACGGGTTTGCTCGTCCGGCGACAGGTTGAGCTGGCCGCCATGGTAGGTGTACAGCTGCGGCGTCCACTCGGCGACCCAGCCCTTGGCTTGCCAGCGCTGGACTTCGTTGACAAAACGCCGGTCACGGGCGGTGAAATACTGCGCGCCCATGTCCAGAGCACCCGCATCGCTGCGCTTGCTCGACATGCGCCCGCCGCTGCCGCGGCTTTTATCGAACAGTTGAACCACATGCCCGAGGTCAGTCAGGGCCTGGGCGGCGGAGAGTCCGGCGATGCCGGTGCCAATGATCGCGATAGGTACAGTCATAGGGGCCTCGTTTGCCTTTCTGTACAGACTACGCCGGGGTTCAAACCTGTACAATGTTGTTTTTTGGTATAACTTTTAGCGTTCTCGTTCTGACAGCTTGGCCTATTGTTAAACACAGAGCCTGCTCGATACCAAAGATCCCTGCTTATAAAAATAGACTAATGGACAAGGTAAAACGCCACGCGAGGAAGAAGTCATGCACATATTGCTGACCGGCGGTACTGGTTTGATAGGACGTCAGCTCTGCCGGCACTGGTTGGGCCAGGGACATCGCCTGACAGTCTGGAGTCGCAAGCCTGAAAAAGTCGCGAAAATATGTGGTGCCCAAGCGCGTGGAGTTGCCCGGCTGGAGGATTTTGGGCAGGAGCCGGTGGATGCGATCGTTAACCTTGCCGGAGCGCCGATTGCCGACCGGCCCTGGACGCACAAGCGTAAAGCCTTGTTGTGGGGCAGCCGCATCACGCTCACTGAAACCCTGTTGGCCTGGCTCGAAAATCGCGAGCAGAAACCACGGGTTTTGATTTCGGGGTCGGCTGTCGGCTGGTATGGCGACGGTGGCGAGCGCGAACTGACCGAGAACTCGGGGCCGGTCAGTGAAGATTTCGCCAGCCAGTTATGCATCGCCTGGGAGGAGACTGCACTGCGGGCTGAAGCGCTGGGCATTCGCGTCATCCTCATCCGTACCGGGTTGGTGCTGTCGGCGGAGGGCGGCTTTTTGTCGCGGCTGTTACTGCCGTTCAAACTGGGCCTGGGAGGGGCGATCGGCAACGGCCGGCAGTGGATGCCGTGGATTCATATCAACGATCAAATCGCCCTGATTGATTTTCTTCTGCATCGCAACGAGGCCAGCGGTCCCTATAATGCGTGCGCACCCAAACCGGTGCGCAACCGCGAGTTTGCCCAGGCGTTGGGTAGCGTGCTGCATCGCCCGGTCTTCATGCCGATGCCGGCCTTTGCATTGAAGGTGGCTTTGGGCGAGTTGTCCTTGCTGTTGCTGGGCGGCCAGCGCGCCACTCCGGTGCGTTTGTTACAGGCCGGTTTCACTTTTCAGTTCACGGATTTGCGCGCGGCTCTGGACGATCTGTCCGGTCGCCTTTGAAATAGGACGTTGCATGACCGATCACGCGTTGCTTCTGGTCAACCTGGGTTCACCTGCATCCACCTCGGTGGCAGATGTGCGCAGCTACCTCAATCAATTTCTGATGGACCCGTATGTGATCGACCTGCCATGGCCGGTGCGACGCCTGCTGGTGTCGCTGATCCTGATCAAGCGTCCCGAGCAGTCGGCCCATGCATATGCTTCGATCTGGTGGGACGAGGGCTCGCCGCTGGTGGTGCTCAGCCGTCGCCTGCAACAAGCCATGAGCGACCACTGGCAGCAAGGCCCGGTGGAGTTGGCGATGCGCTACGGCGAGCCGTCGATCGAATCGACGCTGGTTCGCATGGCTGCGGCGGGGCACAAGCGGATAACCCTGGCACCGCTTTATCCACAGTTTGCCGACAGCACCACCACCACGGTCATAGAAGAAGCCAAACGTGTCGTGCGTGACAAAAACCTCGACGTGCAGTTGTCGGTGCTCCAGCCGTTCTACGATCAACCTGAATACCTCGATGCGCTGGTGGCCACGACCAAGCCCTATCTGGAGCAGGATTTCGATCATTTGCTGATGAGTTTTCACGGCTTGCCGGAACGGCATCTGAAGAAGCTCAATCCAGGTCACAGCTTCGAGGGCGGCGGTGATTGCTGCGCTGGCGCGCCTCCTGAGGTGGTCGCTACCTGTTATCGCGGTCAATGCCTGCGTACGGCCGCAGAGTTTGCCAGGCGCATGGGGCTGCCGGAGGGCAAGTGGTCGGTGTCGTTCCAGTCGCGTTTGGGGCGTGCCAAATGGATCGAACCCTACACTGAAGCGCGCCTCGATGAACTGGCCAAAAGCGGCGTAAAAAAGATTCTGGTGATGTGCCCGGCATTCGTTGCCGATTGCATCGAGACACTGGAAGAGATCGGTGATCGCGGCAAAGAACAATTCCGCGAGGCGGGGGGCGAAGAGTTGGTGCTGGTGCCGTGTCTCAACGATGATCCGCACTGGGCGCGGGCGTTGAGTGCGTTGTGCGAGCGCGCGCCGATGCTTTTGTAGGAAATGCGAACTGTGGCGAGGGAGCTTGCTCCCGCTTGAGTGCGCAGCACTCACAAAATTTGCATTGGCTGCAAAAAATTGGGGTCGCTTCGCAACCCAGCGGGAGCAAGCTCCCTCGCCACAAGTGAATCGCGTGAGGCTTTAGATCAGCGGCTCATTCGCCTTCTTGTGCTTCCAGCTGTCATTGCCCGGCAGGATCAGGTTCAAGCCAATCGCCACCACCGCACACAGCGCGATGCCCTTGAGGCCGAAATCGTCCGGCCCGGTGCCGGTGCCGATCAGCACGCCGCCGATCCCGAACACCAGAGTCACCGAAACAATCACCAGATTGCGCGCCTCGCCCAGATCGATCTTGTGGCGAATCAGCGTGTTCATCCCTACCGCCGCAATCGAACCGAACAACAGGCAGAGAATCCCGCCCATCACCGGCACCGGAATGCTTTGCAGCAGTGCGCCGAACTTGCCGATGAACGCCAGGCTGATGGCGAAGATTGCCGCCCAGGTCATGATTTTCGGGTTGTAGTTCTTGGTCAGCATGACCGCGCCGGTCACTTCGGCGTAGGTGGTGTTGGGCGGGCCGCCGAACAGGCCGGCCGCCGTGGTGGCAATGCCGTCGCCGAGCAAGGTGCGGTGCAGGCCGGGCTTCTTCAGGTAATCGCGACCGGTCACGCTACCCACGGCAATCACGCCGCCGATGTGTTCGATGGCCGGGGCCAGGGCCACCGGAACGATGAACAGAATCGCCTGCCAGTTGAATTCCGGTGCCGTGAAGTTCGGAATCGCGAACCACGGTGCCGCAGCAATCTTCGCGGTATCAACCACGCCGAAGTAGAACGACATGCCGAAACCGACCAGCACACCAGAGATGATCGGCACCAGGCGGAAGATGCCCTTGCCGAATACCGCGACGATCAGGGTGGTCAGCAGCGCGGGCATCGAGATCATCATCGCCGTCTGGTAATGAATCAGCTCGCTGCCATCGCCGGCCTTGCCCATGGCCATGTTGGCGGCAATCGGCGCCATGGCCAGGCCAATGGAAATAATCACCGGCCCGATGACCACCGGCGGCAGCAGGCGGTCGATGAAACCGGTGCCTTTGATCTTCACCGCGAGGCCGAGGAAGGTGTAGACGAAACCCGCCGCCATCACGCCGCCCATGGTCGCGGCCAGGCCGAACTGGCCCTTGGCGAGAATGATCGGGGTGATGAAGGCAAAGCTCGATGCCAGGAACACCGGCACCTGACGCCCGGTGACGATCTGGAACAGGATCGTCCCCAGGCCGGCCGTGAACAGCGCCACGTTCGGGTCGAGACCGGTAATCAGCGGCATCAACACCAGGGCGCCGAAGGCCACGAACAGCATCTGTGCACCCGACAGCACCGTGCGCCAGAGCGGATCGTTGAACTCATCCTGCATGGTCACGCGTCCTTCTGCTTGGTGCCGAAGATCTTGTCACCGGCATCGCCCAGCCCCGGGATGATGTAGCCATGCTCGTTCAGTTTTTGATCAATGGAAGCGGTGTAGATGATCACGTCCGGGTGAGCCTTCTCAACCGCAGCGATGCCTTCTGGCGCAGCGACCAGCACCATGGCGCGAATGTCCTTGCACCCGGCCTTTTTCAGCAGGTCGATGGTGGCAACCATCGAGCCGCCGGTGGCGAGCATCGGGTCGATGATCATGGCCAGGCGTTCGTCGATTTCCGGTACCAGTTTTTCCAGGTAGGTGTGGGCTTCGAGGGTTTCCTCGTTGCGGGCCACGCCCACGGCGCTGACTTTGGCGCCCGGGATCAGGCTGAGCACGCCTTCGAGCATGCCGATGCCGGCACGCAGGATCGGCACCACGGTGATTTTCTTGCCGGCGATTTTCTCGACCGATACGGTGCCGCACCAGCCTTCGATATCGTAGGCTTCCAGCGGCAGGTCTTTGGTCGCTTCATAGGTCAGCAGGGCGCCGACTTCCTGAGCGAGCTCACGGAAATTCTTCGTGCTGATGTCTGCGCGGCGCATAAGGCCAAGTTTATGACGGATCAGCGGGTGGCGGATCTCATTGATGGGCATGGGGAAAGGCTCCGGCGGCGGGCAAAAAAACCGGCCTAGATTAATCTATCCGAGGGTGTTGTCCTATAGACATACAGTACGTTAGTCCACAAAGGCTTGATCTGGCCTCGCTTGATGCGTACCTTTGCCGGCTTTTCCGAATCCGTCACCCCCTGGAGAGCGCCATGTCCGCTGATCTCGAGCATATCCGTCAAATCATGCGAGAGGCTGACTGCCTGTACACCGAAGCTGAAGTCGAGGCGGCCATCGCCCGCGTCGGTGCACAAATCAACGAGCAAATGGCCGACAGCAACCCGGTGGTGTTCTGTGTGATGAACGGCGGGCTGATTTTCTCCGGCAAGCTGCTGACCTATCTGCAGTTCCCGCTGGAAGCCTCCTACCTGCACGCCACCCGCTATCGCAACGAAACCAGCGGCGGCGACCTGTTCTGGAAAGCTAAGCCGGAAGTTTCCTTCATCGACCGTGATGTGCTGATCATCGACGACATCCTCGACGAAGGTCACACCCTGGGCGCGATCATCGACTTCTGCAAACACGCCGGCGCACGTAAAGTGCACACCGCCGTGCTGATCGACAAAGACCACGACCGCAAGGCCCGTCCTGACCTCAAGGCCGATTTCGTCGGTTTGCCGTGCATCGACCGCTACATCTTCGGTTACGGTATGGACTACAAAGGCTACTGGCGTAACGCCAACGGGATTTTCGCCGTTAAAGGAATGTAAGACATGGATACGCCGCGTTTTCTGGATCAGACCTTGTTCGCCGAGTTGGCCGGGAAAGCCGCGGCCAATCCTCGTGGGCGCCAGCATCACAATTTCCATCAGATGGAAGACGCTTGCCATCGCATGGCGGTGGGGCTGCAGCCGTCCACGTACATCCCGCCTCACCGGCATTTGGGCGACAACAAGGCTGAAACCCTGCTGGTCCTCAAGGGCCGGCTGGGCGTGTTGATCTTTGATGAGACCGGTACGGTACTCAGCAAGACTGTGCTTCAGGCAGGTGGCGACTGCGTTGGCGTGGACCTGCCAACCGGTGTGTTCCACGGTTTGGTGGTGCTGGAGGCCGACAGCCTGATGTTCGAATGCAAGGCCGGTCCTTATCGTCCGGTCGGTGAAGGTGAGCTGGCGCATTGGGCGCCGCGCGAAGGCGAGCCTGGTGTTGCCGAGTATCAGGCCTGGATGCGCGCGCAGTTCGACTGATCTTTGCCTCTGTGGGAGCGGGCTTGCTCGCGAATGCGGTGTGTCAGTTGCAGTGATGTGACTGACACTCCCTCTTCGCGAGCAAGCCCACTCCCACAGTGGTTTCTGTGCACTTGAACCACTTCCTTCAGCCCATGTTAGAGTGCTCGGCCCCGATTCCGGAGCCTGCCATGAGCCGTTCCATCCGCTGCTGTGCCGCCCTGTTGCTGACCCTCAGCCTGCCCCTTGCCGCCGCGCCGGCGCCCATGCACAGTCAATTCCTGCCACCGGACGATCTCACTCTGCGCGATGCTGATCCCGAACAGCAGCAACTGATGCAGGTCACCGATTATTCGGTAGTGGTCGGTGCTCAGCGCCAATCCAATCAACAGCCGATTCCGGTCACGTCGCCGTTGCTGATTCGTCTCAAGGGCAAATCGCTGAACAAGGGCGCTACCATCAGTCAGGTGCTGGTCAATTTCGATGGTGAAAGCAAAAGCCTGAAAAAGCCGGTATACGACGAGCCGAGCAAAACCCTGACGCTCTATTACCCGCTGGCGCAATACCGGGTGGTGATCGATTTGTTGCGCAACGATACGGTGTATTGCCAGTTTCTCAGCTACGCCAATGGCCATGTCTGGGCCGATCTGCACACCGGCAGCACTCGTCCGCGTTGAGCCCTGTGCCTGCGCGGGGGTAAACTGCCCGCCCCGTGTAATGTCTGCGAGCTGGAGTCGGCAATGCGTAAAGATAAAAAACAAGTGATTGGTGACGAGATCGGCGATGAGCAGATCAAGTTGTTCCTCGATTTCGAGCCGGTCGATGCGACTTCTCCGTCCCTGCACAAACTGGTCAAGGCCTACCGTGGCCTGCGTATCGACGATTTTGAGCGTTTCCTGACGTTCTTCGTCGAAGCGGGTTATGACGTGAATGGCAAGGATGAGCACGGCAATGACTTCGTTGCCCTGATCAAGGATCAGCGCAACGCGCCGGATTACATCGAGCTGATTGAAAAAGTTCGCGGCTGACTCCGGCTTCTGTGGCGAGGGAGCTTGCTCCCGCTTGAGTGCGCAGCACTCACAAAGTTTGCGGCGTTCACCGAGTTTTGGGGCCGCTTCGCAGCCCGGCGGGAGCAAGCTCCCTCGCCACAAAGAGTTTTTCACCGCCTATAAAAAACGCCCCGTTCTCGATGAGAACGGGGCGTTTTTCATGTTACCGAATCAAGCGTAGCTTTCGGTCTCGCTGCTGGCTTCAACCAGTTCCAGGGCAACGTTGTTCTGCGTGTTGATCTTGCGATACAACGCAGCGTCGGTTTCCAGAACCTTTTCACGGGCCGGGAAGATTTCGGCCAGTTTGGTAGCCCATTCGCCTTTGGCTTTGCCCGGGAAGCATTTCTCGATCAGTTCCAGCATGATCGAAACGGTTACCGAGGCACCAGGCGAAGCGCCGAGCAGTGCCGCCAGGGAACCGTCCTTGGCCGCGACCAGTTCGGTACCGAATTGCAGGATGCCGCCTTTTTTCGGGTCTTTCTTGATGATCTGCACCCGTTGGCCGGCCACTTCCAGGCGCCAGTCTTCGGCTTTCGCCTCAGGGTAGAAGCGACGCAGGGAATCCAGGCGCTGCTCCATCGACTGCATCACTTCGCTGACCAGGTACTTGGTCAGGTCCATGTTGTTTTTCGCCACCGCCAGCATCGGGCCGATGTTGCCGGCACGAACCGACATCGGCAGGTCCATGAAGGAACCGTGCTTGAGAAACTTGGTGGTGAAGCCGGCGTAAGGTCCGAACAGCAGGGATTTCTTGCCATCGACCACGCGGGTGTCCAGGTGCGGCACGGACATTGGCGGCGAACCTACGGCAGCCTGGCTGTACACCTTGGCCTGGTGGTGCTTGACCACTTCCGGGTTGTCGCAGCGCAGCCACTGGCCGCTGATCGGGAAGCCGCCGAAGCCTTTGCTTTCTTCGATGCCCGAGGCCTGCAACAGCGGCAGTGCCGCGCCGCCTGCGCCGAGGAAGACGAATTTGGCGTCGACTTCACGGGTGTTGCCGCTGTTGACGTCCTTGATGCTGACGGTCCAGCCGCCGTTGCTGCGCTTGAGGCCGGTCACGCGCTTGCAGTACTTGACCTGGGCATCCGGTGCGCTGGTCAGGTGCTTGAGCAACTGGTTGGTCAGGGCGCCGAAGTTGACGTCGGTGCCATTGATCACGCGGGTCGCGGCGAGGGTTTCGCCAGGATCGCGGCCAGGCATCATCAGCGGCATCCACTCGGCCATTTTGGCCTTGTCTTCGGTGTATTCCATGTCGGCGAAGGCATGGTGCTTGCTCAGCACCTTGAAGCGTTCCTTGAGGAAGGACACGCCGCTGTCGCCCTGCACGAAACTCAGGTGTGGCACCGGGCTGATAAACGATTTGCACGAGCCGAATGTGCCTTTTTTGGTCAGGTACGACCAGAACTGCTTCGACACCTCGAACTGGGTGTTGATGTGCACGGCTTTCTTGATGTCGACGGTGCCATCGGCTGCCTGCGGCGTGTAGTTGAGCTCACACAGCCCGGCGTGACCGGTACCGGCGTTGTTCCACGGGTTGGAACTCTCCGCGGCACCGGAATCCATCAGCTCGACGACTTCCAGCTTGATCGCGGGGTCGAGCTCTTTGAGCAGTACTGCAAGGGTGGCACTCATGATGCCGGCCCCAACCAGTACTACGTCGACTGCTTCGTTATGCGCCATTTAACGCGTCTCCAAAATCTGCAGCACCAAATTGTCGGCATGGCTGCCAGGCGTTCCGGGGCGTGTCAGTGTTGCCCCAGGTACTCATGGCAGGATCGCCATGTCCGAATCTTCGCAATTTATCGCAACTTCGACGGACGCTACCTGCCGGGCCTATGAGCCATATGAACTCATTTCAGCGCGCGGGAGGCAATTCGACTTATGGTCGATACATCCGTTTGTGCAACCAAATCCGTAGCGGACAGGCTTCAGGCTCCGGTGTTCGAGGAATACTCGGTCCTGTGTCGTTGGGCTGTTGTAGACGCTAATGGTGCATGTTCAGACGCAAAACTATTCATTTGCTCGCCACACTCTTGTGAAGTTGTGAAAACCCGTTTTTTTCACGCTCTTTTGAAGACGTGAACCTCAAAAAGGGCTGTCCCAGCCTGGCACCGTGCCCGGATGGATTGCCGCCATGGGATACAGGGCAGGCAAAACGGGCAAACAGCTCAGTGACCGAGCGTAATGACAGCTCTGCAGATTCGCGAAAAGTGGAGGTTTTGCTCAACAAAACAGCAAGCGCGCCAGCTTCACTCGATCTGTGTGGGCGGCTCTCTGTGGGCGGTGCGGGGTGTCAACACAAGCGCATTGACGATGCTGCGAGGCCCGATCAGGAGACGTCCTTATAATCGGGGGGAGATTGTATCTAAGAAACGCAGGGAAATGGTCGTGTTTAATGACTTTTATTAGGTGTTTGGTCAGGTCGTCATCATTTGCTGTGCACGCGAGCGTGGCTGATGCTGTTGCGAAACGACGCGGGCGCCGGCAGGCAGCGGCTGATTCAGCCAGTTCAGGCGGATCTCTTCGATTTCAACCCAGCCATCGCCCATGGGCTGGAGGCTGCACTGCTTGAAGGCCTGGCAGTGGCCGTTGCGGTCGAGCAGGGCGAAGCAGCGATGCAGCGGGCGTGGCGCGAACAGAGAGATCAGATGGCGCATGGTGGAGTACCTTGTTGGTTTTCTGAAGAAAACGATAATCGCAAGCCATTACGTGCAAGTGTATGAGCGGTGACATCTGTGTGACAAGAACTGCCTTCCGGGGGTTGTCAGAATTTCATCAATCACTGTGCGGTGCTGGTTCCCCGCAGTAACGCACCGCTATACTGCCGGCCTGTTTGTGCCTGATTCTGGAGAGAAGAGCATGTTGCAACGCCTGTTGTTCGGTTTGATCACTGTGACCAGTTTGACCCTGGTTGGCTGCGCCCACAGCCCGCAACAACTGAGCCCGGAACCCAAGCTGACCGCCCAGTTGGCCCCGGTCGGCCATGGCCAGCCCGTCGTGGTGCGTGTAGTGGACGGTCGTCCGTCGCCGACACTGGGCACCCGTGGTGGCCTGTATCCGGAGACCAGCGCGATTACCGTGCAGGGCGCGCAGATCCTGCCGAAGCTTCAGGCCCAGGCTGAAGCCGCCGTGCGTCTGTTGGGCTTTACCCCGACGAACAATGCCATGAATGCACCGCAACTGACCGTGACCCTGACAGAGTTGAAGTACCAGTCGCCCAAGGAAGGCCTGTACGTGACCGAAGCCACCATCGGCGCGACGTTCCGCTCGGACGTACAGAACGCCAACCGTCGCTACAGCGGCCGTTATGGTTCGTCCCTGGACCAGCGCTTCGGTATGGCGCCGAACCAGGAAACCAACACCAAACTGGTCAGCGATGTGCTCAGCGATGCATTGACCCGCCTGTTCAAGGACCCGACCGTGGGTCAGATTCTTGGCGAATAAAGCTCGCCGGATGTGAAAAAGCCCGGTGCCAGCAATGGCCCCGGGCTTTTTCATGAGCGTTGGGTTGAGTCAGATTCACACTGATCAAGTGTGGGAGCGGGCTTGCTCGCGAAAGCGGTGTGTCAGACAGCATTAATACTGACTGACACACCGCTTTCGCGAGCAAGCCCGCTCCCACAGGGGAATGGTTGTGTCAGGCCGCTTCTGAGTAGAAATCCAGCACACTCACACCGGTCAGTAAATCCGTTTCAGGCAAATCCGCATGGTGATGCCCGCCCAAGGCGCAATACACCAGCCAATGGCGGTCCTGAACGTTGAAGGCGAGGCTGCCGACGAGGGCTTGTTGTTCTTCGCTGGGGGTGATGAGGTAAAGACGATCCTGGTTTTCGGCGTGGAGCATGACGTGGTCCCTGTCGGTTTCGAGGCGCGCATGGTCGCCGATGCAGATGACGAAGCCGTGACTCAGGACAGCCATTGATCAATTGCTTCGTTATTTGTCGGAAACTGAGGGCAGGCGCGAATGCTTTCGGTAGAATCCGCGCCGCGGTCGCCGGTCCGGCACCAGCCACACCCGTTTTCCCCGAGGTTCGTGATGTCGCTGCACTTGATGACGCTGTTTACCGCCCATCCCGCCAAATTGATCAATCTGCTGGCCTTGCTCTTTGCCTTCCCGGGCGGCTGGTTGCTGCACGCCACCCGTCGTCGCGAGCTGCGCGCGATGGCCGGTTTGCAGGCGCAGCGCCAGAGTCGCCCCAATGTAGAACCCACGCTGGATTGGGCGACCTTGCGCATGAACCGGTTTTTCTACATCTTCGGCTTTGCCTGCATGGGCATGGCGTTGCTGGTGTCGTGGATCAGTACGCAGGTCTGAAGTCCAAGCGCATACCTTGTGGCGAGGGAGCTTGCTCCCGCTGGGCTGCGAAGCGGCCCCAAACCTGTAAGCAGTGTTTACCGCGTGCACTGTCTTTACGACTGCTACGCAGTCGAGCGGGAGCAAGCTCCCTCGCCACAGGTTATGTGGTGCACCGATACCAAAGCGGCGCCTCGAGGGCGCCGTTTTGGTATCTGGGCGAACCGCTTAAAGTGGTAAGCCAGCCTTCACCCGGTACTGATTGCGTACCGGCGTCGCATATTGCAGCACCAGGAATGGCCGATGCTCTTCCGGGCAGGCGTCCAGGCGGCGTTGCCATTCTTCCTGGGCCTTGGTCAGTTCTTCGACCGGGAACACGTCGGCGGCCTTCGGCACCTGCAACGCTGGATCAGCATCTTTCCACTGTGCGTAAGCCAGGTAGTGCACCGGGAACAAGCGGTATCCGCTGAGGATTTGCTTGTCCATCTCGACCGCCAATTGCTTGGTGTCTTCGAACAGTTCGGTGATCGGCGCGGCAAAGTTCACGTGCACCCGGCCCTTGTAGCCGGTGATGCCCTTGGCGATGCTCGCGTCATCCTCGCCCGGCACCTTGGTGTAGCTGCCGGTGGTGGCGCGGATGTAGAGCTCGCGGGCCTTGGCCTGATCGCACGGGTCGTATTCGTAGCTGATCGACACCGGTGTCAGGTTCAGCGACTGAATGACTTCGCCGAACGGCTCGTCCTTGCGGCTCATGTGGAACATCTTGAGGATCGCCGATTCGGTACGGTCGTCACCGTCCTTGGCACGGCCCTCGGCCTGGGCAATCCAGATCGAGGCGCAATCGTTGCGGATTGAGTGATTGATGTACGCTGACAGCAACTGGTACGCCGCCATTTTCTCCCGGCGACCGCTGATCGAACGGTGCACGATGAAGCTCTTGTTCAGGCGCATAAGGTCGCTGACGAAGGGCTTTTGCAACAGGTTGTCGCCAATCGCGATGCGCGGAGTCGGCAGGCCGGCGTGGTACACGGCGTAGTTGACGAAGGCCGGGTCCATCACGATGTCGCGATGGTTGGCGATGAACAGGTAGGCACTGCCGGACTTGAATTGCTCCACGCCGGTATAAGTGACACCGTCGGTGGCGCGCTCAATGGTATGGTCGACGTAATGCTCGACTTTGTCCTGCAGCGTGGCCACGGAGGTCACGCCGGCAAACTCACGGCGCAGCCGATGGGCTATAAAAGGTTTGAGTGCCCAGCCTAAAGCGCCGGCAAAACGCGGAAAGCTGAAGTGGGTGAGGATATCTAGAAACGCCTTGTCGCCGAGCAGTCGTGCCAGCACTGCCGGGACTTCACTGTCGTCGTAAGGTCGGATGGCATCGAATTCGCCCATCATGCTCTCTTGTTAGAAACGGCTAGGGTAAGTAAAGGTTTTGATCGAAAACCGGCGGGGCACGGTCTGAAAAAGTAGCCAGACAAAAATAGCCCTGCAAATAGACCGGCGATTATACGCACAAGTCACTTGGGAGACCGCGATGCTGGAAACTGCGCAGTATGAATGTCCGTATTGTGGTGAGGAAGTCGAGACGACGCTGGATTTGTCCGGTGGCGATCAGACCTACATTGAAGACTGCCAGGTGTGCTGCCGGCCGATAACCTTCGTGTTGCAGGTTCATGGAGAGGAATGGCATCTCGAAGTGTTCAGTGAAAACGAATGAGGGGCGTGTATGCAGCGCATCTACGATCCGGAAAACCTGATGGAAGGCGAGTTGCTGCAAGGCATGCTCGCCAGCGAGGGTATCGAGGCGCATCTGGTGGGCCGTGATTTGCTCGGTGGCAGCGGCGAGTTGCCGATCTATGGCCTGCTCGGGCTGTCGGTCGATAACGACCAGGCTGCATACGCCCGCGAGCTGATCACCGCGTACAATGCCGCGCTGCCGCTGTCCGGCGATGAACCGGAGAGCTTTCCCGGCACGCTGGTCTGTTAGGCTGGCGTTCGTTTGATCAAGAGCCGTGTTGCCCCATGTGTGGACGTTATGCCCTGTTTCGCTGGAATCCCGCCTTCGCGGCGCTGCCCGGTTTTCCCGCCGACCAGCAGGCGCAGTGGAACATTTCCCCCAATGATTCGGTGTTGATGCTGCGGGCCGGGCCTGACGGCCAACGCACGCTGGCCCGCGCCCGCTGGGGCCTGACGCCCCCATGGCTGACCGATCTGTCCCGCACCCCGGCCCATGCCCGTGCCGAAACCGTTGCCGAACAACCGATGTTCCGTGAAGCCCTGCGCTTGCGTCGTTGCCTGTTGCCGGCCAACGGTTTCTACGAATGGCGCGGTACGACGCGCAAGCGCCCGTACTGGCTGACACCGGGGGAGGGCTCGTCATTGTTTTTTGCGGCGATCTGGGAGGCGTATCCGGTACAGGAGCAGGTTTGGCTGAGTACCGCCGTAATTACCCAACCTGCGGCAAGCCAGCGGCGGCCGTTGATTCTTGATGAGGCGGGGCAGGCCGCGTGGCTGGATCCCGAGACGCCATTGCATGCTTTGCAAGCATTGCTTGCCAGCGAGCCTGCCGCGTTGCGCGAGCGAGTGTTGGCGAACATGGTGAATGATCCGAAGCTCAATGGGCCGGAGTGTCTGACGCCGGGTTGAGTTTTTGGGTGTCAGTGCTGGCCCCTTCGCGAGCAAGCCCGCTCCCACACTGGAACTCTGTTGTACACATATTCTGTGTTCACTGAAGATCAAATGTGGGAGCGGGCTTGCTCGCGAAGAGGGCCTGAAGGTCAAACCCTGAACTGATTGATCAACCGCCGCTGCTGTTCAGCCAGCTTGGTCAGATCCGCACTGGCCGCACTCGACTCATCCGCGCCGCCGGCCACTTCATTGGCCACCTGGCCGATATTGATCACGTTGCGGTTGATGTCGTCCGCCACCGCACTTTGCTCCTCGGCCGCGCTGGCAATCTGGGTGTTCATATCGTTGATCACCGACACCGCCTGAGTGATGGTTTCCAGCGCTTCGGCAGCTTTGGCCGCGTGCTGCACGCTTTCATCCGTGCGGTTCTGGCTGTCCTCCATGACCCGCACCACATCCCGCGTGCCTTGCTGCAGTTGCTGGATCATGGTCTGGATTTCTTCGGTGGCCTTTTGCGTTTTCTGCGCCAGGTTACGCACCTCGTCGGCCACCACGGCAAAACCTCGGCCCTGCTCGCCGGCACGGGCGGCTTCGATGGCCGCGTTCAGGGCCAACAGGTTGGTCTGCTCGGCGATCCCGCGAATGGCGGTGAGGATGGCGTTGATGTTTTCGCTGTCCTTGGCCAGGGTTTGCACCACGCCGACGGCCCGGCCGATCTCCACGGCGAGGGCGCCAATCGAGTTCGACGTGTCGCGCACGATCTGCATGCCCTGGCTGGCGGCCTGGTCGGCATGGCTGGCGGCTTGTGCAGCCTGGGTCGCGTTGCGCGCCACGTCCTGGGCGGTGGCGGTCATTTCCTGCACTGCGGTGGCCACTTGATCGATCTCGGCCATTTGTTTGTGTACGCCGGTGTTGGTGCGGATGGCGATGTCGGCAGTGTGTTCCGACGAATCGCTGACGCTCTGCACCGACGTCACCACCTGGGTGATCATCGCCTGCAACTTGGCCAGGAAGGTGTTGAAGCCTTTGGCGATCGAACCCAGTTCATCGGCGCGGTCGCTGGTCAGGCGCCGGGTCAGGTCACCTTCGCCCTGGGCGATATCGTCGAGCATGGCCACCATCTGCTTGAGCGGACGGGCGATGCCATGGCCCACCAGCCAGATCACCAGCAAACCGATACCGGCAATCACCAGGCCGACCATCGCCATGCCGAAGGTGTCGGATTTGCGCTGTGCGTTCAGGTCGGCCTGGAGTTTTTGCAGGTCGGCCATGACCGCATTCAGCGGCAATTGCAGCATCAGGGTCCAGCGGGCGTCGGTCTGGCCGATGCCGAAAGGCAGGTACAACTCGATCCGGCCCTGGGCCTTGTCGACGGTGTAGGTGACTTCGCCGCGCTTGAGGTTAGCCATGTTGGCAATCTGCTTGCTGTCGAGGATGTCGCTGACCTTCTCGCCGAATTTGCTCGGGTCCTTGGTGTAGGCGACGATCCGGCCATTGCCACCGATCAGGGCCATTTCACCTGCGCCGCTGTAGAGCTTCTGGTTGGCACCCAGGAGCATTTCCTGGATGAAGTTGACCGACAGGTCGGCGCCGACGATGCCCTGGAAGGTGCCATTGAGCATGATCGGTTCAATAAAGGAGGCGAGCATGACGATTTTGTCGCCCACCTTATAAGGCGCCGGATCGATCACGCAGGATTTTTTGGTTTCTTTCGAGCACAGGTAGTACTCGCTGGCGCGCACGCCGGTGGACAGGGTTTTCTGGTCGTCGACGTCCACCAGTTTGTCCAGGCCCAGGGTGCCATCGTCGTTACGGAACCACCAGGGCAGGAAGCGCCCGTTGCTGGCGTCGATGCCGACCACCTGGGTGCCGACGTAGGCCGCATCGTTGTGATCCAGTGCGTCTTTTTCCCAACCGATGTAGGTGCCGAGGATTTTCGGGTTCTTGACCACGTTTTCCTTGATCAGGCCGATCAATTGCTCGCGGCTGAGGCTCAGCGCAGGCTGGCCATCGGCACCCGGTGTGCCGATCAGGGCGTTGACCCGCACCAGTGCGCCGGCTATCAGCAGTGGTGCTTCGAGTTCACGCTGGATCTGGCTGACCTGGGTTTGCGCCAGGGACGTCAGGCGTTGTTCGATGACTTGCTCGAATTGTGCCTGGGTCCGTTCCTGGACCATGTCTTGCGTCCGCGCGCCGGAAAATAGCGCGTACACCACCAGCGCTGCCACGACACTAAGGACAATGGCGCCGGCAAGGGCCGCCACGGAAAACTGGATCGACTTGAATTTCATGGTGGCTCCGCACGCGAAAGGACGACTGCCCAGGTGTATCGGCAGGGTGTCGGGCGGGCATGAGCGCGGGTCGCTGAAATGATTGTTTTTGCGGGCCGGATGTCGCAAATGAATCAATGTGCGGCGTGATGGGCTGCGGCTCGTCCCGGATTGTGAATTTTTTCCTGCACCGGTGAGAGCTTTGTCCGAATTGTGCGTCTTACGTCCGTTGTATCTGGCGCCGATACATTTCCACGCCTAGGATACGCGGCATGTTTTCAGGGGTTTTTTTGATGAACAAGATTTTGGTTGTCAGTTCACTGAGCGCAGCGCTGCTGCTCGCCGGTTGCCAGTCGGTCAATACCACCAGCGGCGGTGCCGTGGGTATTGAGCGCAAGCAGTACATGTTTAGCATGTTGTCCTCGCAAGAGGTCGACCAGATGTACGCCCAGTCCTATCAGAAGACCGTGGGCGAAGCGTCCAGCAAAGGTGTGCTGGACAAGACCAGCAATGAAGCCCGGCGGGTTCAGGCAATTGCCGACCGGCTGATTGCCCAGGCACCGACGTTTCGTCCGGATGCGGCCCAGTGGAAGTGGGAAGTCAACCTGATCAAGAGCGATGAGCTCAACGCCAACTGCGGCCCTGGCGGCAAGATCATCTTTTACACCGGGCTGATCGACACCCTGAAACTGACCGATGATGAAATCGCCGCGATCATGGGTCATGAAATCGCCCACGCCTTGCGCGAGCACGGTCGTGAAGCGATGTCCAAGGCATACGGCATCGAAATGGCCAAGCAGGGCGCCGGTGCTTTGTTGGGATTGGGGCAGGACACCATGGCCCTGGCCGATACCGTGGCCAACTACGGCATGACCTTGCCCAACAGTCGCGCCAATGAAAACGAGGCGGACCTGATCGGCCTGGAACTGGCCGCCCGCGCCGGCTACAACCCGAATGCCGCCATCACCCTGTGGAACAAGATGAGCAAGGTCTCGGAGGGGGCGCCACCAGAGTTCATGAGCACTCACCCGGCATCGGCGAGTCGTATTGCGGCGTTGCAGGCGGCGATTCCGAAAGTCATGCCTTTGTACGAGCAGGCCAGGAAGTCCTGATTGCAATCAGCAAAAGCTGAAGGTTTTCAGCTTTTGTGGCGAGGGAGCTTGCTCCCGCCGGGTTGCGAAGCAACCCCCCATATCTGCATCCCCATTCCCTGAGAGAGAATGCGGATGCAGGGTTTGCGACTGCTGCGCAGCCGAGCGGGAGCAAGCTCCCTCGCCACAATGACTGCGTTACCTCGTCAAACCCACCCACTGCTCTGCATCGCCTTGTACACCGCCACAATCGCCAGGATGAAGAACGCCGACGCCGCCAGTCGACGGATCAGGGTCAATGGCAATTTGTCTGCGGCAAAGTTACCCGCCAGAACCACCGGTACGTTGGCAATCAGCATGCCGGCCGTGGTGCCGATGATCACCAGCCACAACTCCGGATATTGCGCAGCCAGCATCACGGTCGCGATCTGCGTCTTGTCGCCGATTTCCGCCAGGAAGAACGCGATCAGCGTGGTCAGGAACGGCCCGAACTTGCGGGCGGTGCTGGCTTCGTCGTCGTCCATCTTGTCCGGCACCAGGGTCCACAGTGCAGTCGCGGCGAAGCTTGCGGCGAGGATCCAGTGCAGCATCGTATCCGAGAAGAAACTGCCGACCCAGGCACCGACTGCACCGGCGGCCGCGTGGTTGGCCAGGGTCGCGGCGACGATACCGGCGATGATCGGCCAGGGCTTGCGGAATCGGGCAGCGAGAATGAGCGCGAGCAGTTGCGTCTTGTCGCCGATTTCGGCCAAGGCAACGATTGCGGTAGGTACGAGTAGTGAATCCAGCATCAGGGGTTTTCCTAAGGGGCGGGTCGACACGGCTATGACACGTACAGCCTTCCCGCCCCGGGTAAGGTGTGCGTGTCATAGGTCTTGTCAAACCCTGCGATCCAACTGATGTGGATGCTTGGGTCGCATGCGCCATGGTCTGAGGACCAAGTATGTTGACGCATGCCGGACGAGCGTGGCGCTCGTGGGAGACTACTCCCCTAGGACGGAGCGGATTCTGCCTAGGCAAAATCCTTTCGGCAAGCCTTCTTTTTCAAAGAAGTTTTAGCCGCGTTTGGCCCGGTAGATTCTGAAACCCTGCCCCTCTGCCTTGATCGCACACACGCCAAGATGCTCTTCGATCAGCGGTTGGTACTTCAGGAAACTATTCGCTACCAGGCGAAGTTCGCCACCGTTTTTCAGATGTTTCGCTGCTTTTCGCAGCAAGTTCTCTGTTGCGAAATAGTCGGTGTGCACACCGACATGGAACGGCGGATTGCTCAAAATCGCACTCAAACCCATCGGCGCGGCGTCGATTCCGTCACCGGTAATCACCTCGGCATCCAGACCATTGGCAGCCAGGGTCAGGCGACTACTGGCAGCGGCAAAGGCATCCACATCCAGCAATGTGACCTGGTTGTGCGGGTAACGACGTTTCACCGCTGCGCCCAACACCCCGGCGCCGCAACCGAAATCGAGCAAGTGACCGCCGGGCAGTTTGTCCAGGTGTTCCAGCAGCAGCGCGCTGCCGCGATCCAGACGACCATGGCTGAACACCCCCGGCAGGCTGATGACCTTCAACGGGCCTTCGGCCAGCGGCAGTTCGTAGGTCTGCGCCAGGCTTTCCAGCGGTTTGGCTTCAGGTGCGTTGGCCACGGTGACCAGCCAGAGCTGGCAGTGTCGCGCACTGTCGAGTTTGCGTGGCTTGCCGAACGGGTTGAG
Source organism: Pseudomonas sp. GM48 (assembly GCF_000282335.1). GTDB lineage: Bacteria > Pseudomonadota > Gammaproteobacteria > Pseudomonadales > Pseudomonadaceae > Aquipseudomonas. Next base: position 7,315 of record NZ_AKJM01000003.1, on the reverse strand, counting down.
TTGCTTGGCGGCACCTTCGATGCCACTTTTTTTCTCGCCGACCAGGTACAGCTCGCGCCCGGCCAGCCGCGAGGCGAGGGCGTTGAGAATGTAATCGGTCAGGTCCTTGGCCTTGGGCAGAAAGACTACGGCGGTATCGAACCCGCGCTCCGGCGCGTTAACGCCAAAATGGCTGCGCTCGGCGAAGCGGGCGTCCAGCGCGGCCTGATCGCCGGCGTGCCAGCACCAGCCATGAGCCTCGGGCAGACGGCCCAGCAAGTCGTCGGCGGGTAAACCGGCCAACAGCACCGAACCCTGGAATAACTCGGCCTGACGAAGCAGTACTTCACTGCGCGGATCCATAACTGCTCCCGTGGAAAAAAGTGCCGCAGTTTATCAACTGACGACTCGCAGCGCCTTACCGCTGAAGTATCCCAGTGCGTTTTCGGTCAATTGACCGACGATCCGCTGGCGTGCTTCACGGCTGCCCCAGGCGTTGTGCGGGGTGACAATCAGGCGCGGAATATCCTGGGCCAGCAGCGGATTGCCATTGATGGGAGGTTCGACGCTCAGCACGTCAGTGGCGGCGCCGCCCAAATGCCCGTTGCGCAAGGCGTCGGCCAGCGCCTGTTCGTCGATCAGGCCGCCGCGGGCGGTGTTGACCACGAACGCTTCGGGTTTCATCGAGGCCAGTTCACGGGCACCGATGAAGTGGCGAGTGTGCTCGTTGAGCGGGCAGTGCAGGGTCAGGGCATCGACTTGCGGTAGCAGTTCATTCAGTGGCAGGCGGTCCGGCCGGGCGGGGCGTCCGGGAATTTGTCCCAGCAGAACGCGCATACCGAAGGCTTCTGCCAGCCGTGCGACCGCGCTGCCCAATTCGCCATGACCGAGCAGGCCAAGGGTTTTGCCTTCAAGTTCGACTATCGGGTAATCCAGCAAACAGAACTGTTTGGCCTGTTGCCAGCGGCCTGCGCCGACGGCCTTCTGATAATCGGCCAGGCGCGTGGCCAGGTTGAGCAGCAGCATGATCGTGTGCTGCGCCACTGATGGCGTGCCGTAGCCCTGGCAGTTGCATACGGTAATTCCGTGGGCGCGGGCGGCGGCGAGGTCGACGTTGTTGGTGCCGGTGGCGGTGATCAGGATCAGCTTGAGGTCAGGGCTGGCAGCCATGGCGGCGGCGTCGATCAGGATCTTGTTGCTGATGGCGACGGTGGCGCCCTTGAGGTGTTCGATGACTTGATCGGGCAAGGTCTGGGCGAACAGCTGCAAATCGCTGAAACAACTACGCAGCGGGCTGAGGTCAAGGTCGCCGAGGTCCAGGGACGGGTGGTCGAGGAAAACGGCGCGGCGAGTGTTCGTCATCAACTGTACCTTTTGTGCATTGAACTGAAGGCGTAATCTGCCGAGCCTACCAGATGAAATAAATAGATACGCAAAGCCTCGGTTATACCAAACCCGTGGCGAGGGAGCTTGCTCCCGCTGGGCTGCGGAGCGGCCCCAACCCAGGCAACCCGAGTTGTTCAACCATTACGTATTATCCGGTTTTGCGACTGCTACGCAGCCGAACGGGAGCAAGCTCCCTCGCCACAGAAACTGAGTTCGCTTCAGAATTTTTATTGATCAATCTGCCCCAAAGGAGCCCCCATGTACTGGACAGAGTTCTTGACCGTTGCCCTGATTCACCTGCTGGCCGTGGCCAGTCCCGGCCCGGACTTTGCCGTCGTGGTGCGTGAGAGTGTGACCCATGGTCGCCGCGCAGGCACCTGGACCGCGCTGGGTGTGGGTTCGGCGATTTTCCTGCACGTGGGTTATTCCCTGTTGGGGATCGGCCTGATCGTGTCCCAGTCGATTGTGCTGTTCAATGCCTTGAAATGGGCTGCCGCCGCTTACCTGCTGTACATCGGCTACAAGGCATTGCGCGCGCAACCGGCCAAGCCTGTGGTGGACGATCTGCACAAGGAAGCCGGCGAGCGCACGGCCCGTGGCGCCTTCACCTCGGGTTTCGTCACCAACGGTCTCAACCCGAAAGCCACACTGTTCTTCCTCTCGCTGTTCACCGTGGTCATCAACCCGCACACGCCATTGGCCGTACAGGCCGGTTACGGGGTTTACCTGGCGGCCGCGACAGCAGTCTGGTTCTGCCTGGTGGCGATGCTGTTCAGCCAGCAGCGCGTACGCGCCGGTTTTGCCCGTATGGGCCACTGGTTCGACCGGACCATGGGCGCGGTGCTGATTGCGATTGGCGTGAAGCTGGCGTTCACCGAGATGCATTGATCAGATACTTATTGCTGTAGGAGCGAGCTTGCTCGCGATGCTCGTCAACGATAACACTTGATATCTGACCCCCCGCGGTAATCCCGGGTTCATCGCGAGCAAGCTCGCTCCTACAGATGATCAAACCTCACGAATGCTGGCGCAATGCTAGCATCTGCGGGGTTCTGCAAATCATTCCTTTGGCTGATTTGGCTGGCGTTCAAGGGCACTACAGTGCGTACTTTCAGTCACGACCGTGCAGTCAGATTAAAGGGATTCTTATGTTGCAGACTCGCGTTATCCCCCCGGCCGAAGGCGCTTACCAATACCCGCTATTGATCAAACGGCTGCTGATGTCCGGTGCCCGTTATGAGAAAACCCGCGAGATCATCTACCGCGACAAGTTGCGCTACAGCTACCCGACCCTGATCGAACGGGTGGCCCGCCTGGCCAATGTGCTGATAGCGGCCGGGGTCAAGCCCGGGGATGCCGTGGGTGTGATGGACTGGGACAGCCATCGTTACCTGGAATGCATGTTCGCCATCCCGATGATCGGCGCCGTGATCCACACCATCAACGTGCGGTTGTCGCCGGAGCAGATCCTCTACACCATGAACCACGCCGAGGACCGCTTTGTGCTGGTCAACAGCGAGTTCGTCGGCCTCTACAAGGCAATCGAGGGGCAACTGACCACGGTCGAGAAAACCCTGCTGCTGACTGACCTGCCGGAAAAAACCGCGGAACTGCCGAACCTCGTCGGCGAATACGAACAACTGCTGGCAGCGGCGAGCCCGCAGTACGACTTCCAGGATTTTGACGAAAACTCGGTCGCGACCACGTTCTATACCACCGGCACGACGGGCAATCCCAAGGGCGTGTACTTCACCCATCGGCAACTGGTGCTGCACACCATGGGCGTGTCGACCATCATGGGCGCGATCGATAGCGTGCGCCTGCTGGGCACCAACGACGTGTACATGCCGATCACCCCGATGTTCCACGTCCACGCCTGGGGCTTGCCGTACGTGGCGACCATGCTCGGGCTCAAGCAGGTATATCCCGGCCGCTATGACCCGGAATACCTGGTGGAGTTGTGGCGCAAGGAGAAGGTCACGTTCTCCCATTGCGTGCCGACCATCCTGCAAATGGTCCTCAATGCCAAGGCCGCGCAGAACGTCGACTTCGGCGGCTGGAAAATCGTCATCGGCGGCAGTGCCCTGAACCGCACGCTGTACGAGGCGGCCAAGGCCAAAGGCATTCAGTTGACCGCGGCGTACGGCATGTCGGAAACCGGGCCGCTGGTGTCGTGCGCGCACCTCAACGACGAACTGATGGCCGGCACCGAAGACGAACGCACCACCTACCGGATCAAGGCCGGCGTGCCCGGGCCGCTGGTGGAGGCGGCGATTGTCGACACCGAGGGCAACTTCTTGCCCGCCGACGGCGAGACCCAGGGCGAACTGGTGTTGCGCGCGCCTTGGCTGACCGAGGGTTATTTCAACGAACCGCAGAAGGGCGCCGAGCTCTGGGCCGGAGGCTGGCTGCACACCGGTGACGTGGCGACCCTGGACAGCATGGGGGTGATCGACATTCGTGACCGCATCAAGGACGTGATCAAGACCGGTGGCGAGTGGATCTCCTCCCTGGACCTGGAAGACCTGATCAGCCGTCATGCGGCGGTACGCGAAGTAGCGGTGGTGGGGATCCCCGATCCGCAGTGGGGCGAGCGGCCGTTTGCCCTGCTGGTGCTCCGTGAGGGGCATGCGATTGGAGCCCGTGAACTCAAGGAACACCTCAAGCCGTTTGTGGAACTGGGGCACTTGAGCAAGTGGGCGATCCCGAGCCAGATCGCCCTTGTTACTGAAATTCCCAAGACCAGCGTCGGCAAACTCGACAAGAAGCGCATTCGTGTCGACATCACCGAATGGCAAGCCACCAACAGCACCTTTCTCTCGACGCTTTAAGCGCCTCTCGGCGTGCCCGAAAGGGCACGCCAGCCCCACCAAGCAAGCGCTTGGCTTGTCAAAACGAAATTTTCAGCCATCCTTGCCGGGCCGACGGGTGTCGGACTGGCGAAAGGACTGATCCAGAGTGGCTGGCAACTGCAAATCACACTTTAGAGGGATCAAGCACTACTACCTGCTGGCTATAGTCCGCTCAAGGATTTTTAAGAACGGGGCAACCGCACGAACCGGGGCGATGCAACTTTGGAATGACTTTGGGATGCCATGGCTCCCGGTTATCCACAGCGTTTTTAGAAGTGCTCACTGCCATAAAAATAAAATGCACATGGAGTAGGGTCGATGACATCAGTAAACCAGTTCTGGCGCCGGGCGAAACTGCCTCTGGCTGTCAGTCTTGCCTCTACGCTCGCCGGGCCAGCATTCGGCGTCAGTTTCAACGTTGGTGAAATCGAAGGTCAGTTCGACTCATCCCTGTCGATTGGTGCCAGTTGGTCTACTCAGCAGCCGAACAAGAACCTGATTGGTGTCAACAACGGCGGCAAGGGTCTGTCGCAGACCTCTGATGACGGTCACCTGAACTTCAAGAGCGGCGAAACCTTCTCGAAGATCTTCAAGGGCATCCATGACCTTGAACTGAAATATGGCGATACCGGTGTTTTCGTCCGTGGCAAATACTGGTACGACTTTGAACTGAAAGACGAAAGCCGTCCGTTCAAGGACATCAGTGACGACGGCCGCAAGGAAGGCGCCAAGTCCGCTGGCACTCAACTCCTCGACGCCTTCGTCTACCACAACTACTCCATCGCCGATCAGCCAGGCTCCGTGCGCCTGGGCAAACAGGTTGTGAGCTGGGGTGAAAGTACCTTCATCGGTGGCGGCATCAACTCGATCAACCCGATCGACGTGTCCGCGTTCCGTCGTCCGGGTGCCGAGATCAAGGAAGGCCTGATCCCGGTCAACATGTTCTATGTGTCCCAGAGCCTGACCGAAAACCTCTCGGCCGAAGCGTTCTATCAAATTGAATGGGACCAGACCGTCGTTGACAACTGCGGCACGTTCTTCTCCCAGCCAGACATCGTTGCCGACGGCTGCGACAACAACCTGCGCGTGCTGAACAAGCGTTCGCAAATTCCGGCCATTGCCCTGGGGCCTTTGGCCGCCAACGGCGTCGACGTCAACGAAGAAGGTGTTCTGGTGCGTCGTGGCCCGGATCGTGATGCCCGCGACAGCGGTCAGTGGGGCGCGTCCTTCAAGTACATGTTCGATCCGCTGGATACCGAGTTCGGCGCCTACTTCATGAACTACCACAGCCGTGCACCGATCTTCAGCGCCACCGGTGCGCCGCAATCGGTCTACAACACGGCCGCGGGGCTCCCAGGCCCGTTCGCGGCACTCGGGCCACTGCTGGTGGCAGGCAATTCGCAATACTTCATCGAATACCCCGAGGACATTCGCCTGTATGGCTTGAGCTTCTCCACCACCCTGCCTACCGGTACGGCGTGGAGCGGTGAGATCAGCTACCGTCCGAACGCTCCGGTGCAGCTCAACTCCACCGACATCCTGTTCGCCGGTGTGCGTCCTTTGGGCAATAACAACCCGAATAACCCGTTGACCAATGCATCGCTGCTGACCGGCGTACCGGGTCAAGACCTGCACGGGTATCGTCGCAAGGAAGTCACCCAGTTCCAGACCACCCTGACGCACTTCTTTGACCAGGTCATGGGCGCCAGCCGTCTGACCCTGGTGGGTGAAGTGGGCGTGACCCACGTTGGCGGCCTGGAAAGCACTTCCGACGTTCGTTATGGCCGCGATCCGGTCTACGGCCCGGGTGAATTGCCAGCCTCTGGCGCGCTTGATACCTGCGTGACGCTCAACACCAGCACCATCAACGGTGCCGGTCCGGGTACTCCGACCAACAACCGCAGCCGCAATTGCACCAACGAAGGCTTCACCACCCCGACTTCGTGGGGCTACCGCGGTCGTGCCATCTGGGAATACAACGACGTGTTTGCCGGTGTGAACCTCAAGCCGAACGTTGCCTGGTCCCATGACGTGAGCGGTTATTCCCCTGGCCCTGGCGGCAACTTCGAGGAGGGCCGCAAGGCGGTGAGCCTGGGTGTCGACGCCGAATACCAGAACACCTACACCGCGAGCCTGGCTTACACCAATTTCTTCGACGGCAAGTACACCACCGTGGATGACCGCGACTTCGTTGCGCTCAGCCTCGGCGTGAACTTCTAAGCACTGTATTTTCAGGACAAACACGCATATGAAAATAACAAAGAGTCTGTTCCACGCCGGTGTTCTGGGCCTTTCGCTGCTGGCGACCAGCGTCATCGCAGCGGTTCCCCAGGCTGAAGCCGACAAGCTCGGCAAGAGCCTGACCCCGATGGGCGCTGAAATGGCGGGTAACGCCGACGGTTCGATTCCGGCCTGGAAGCCGATGGCGAAGAACGCCGGTACGGTCGACAGCAAAGGCTTCCTGTCCGATCCGTACGCCAGCGAAAAGCCGCTGTTCACCATCACGGCGCAGAACGTCGACCAGTACAAGGCCAAGCTTGCCCCAGGCCAGTACGCGATGTTCAAGCGCTACCCGGAAACCTTCAAGATGTCGGTGTATCCGTCCCACCGCGGTGCCACCGTGCCGGATGACGTGTTCGCCGCCATCAAGCGCAACGCCACCAACACCAACCTGGTGTCCGGCGGTAACGGTCTGGAGAACTTCGAAACGGCGGTGCCGTTCCCGATTCCGAAAAGCGGCGTGGAAGTCATCTGGAACCACATCACCCGCTATCGCGGGGGCAGCGTGACTCGCCTGGTGACCCAGGCGACACCGCAACCGAATGGCTCATATAGCATGGTGTACTTCCAGGACCAGTTCGTGTTCCGCGACAAGATGAAGGATTACGACCCGAAAAACCCGGGCAACATCCTGTTCTACTTCAAGCAAAAAGTGACCGCGCCGGCGCGTCTGGCCGGTGGTGTACTGCTGGTGCACGAAACCCTCGACCAGGTGAAGGAACCGCGTTCGGCGTGGGTCTACAACGCCGGTCAGCGTCGTGTGCGTCGTGCCCCGCAAGTGTCGTATGACGGTCCGGGTACGGCTGGCGATGGCCTGC
>NZ_AKJM01000002.1 GCF_000282335.1 Pseudomonas sp. GM48 | reverse complement strand
ACCCCACATCACCGTCGCCACCCTCACCGAAGCCGCCGTGCGCGAGCCCCTCGAAAAAACTGGCTGTACACATTTTTATCAGTGAAACCCGACCCAATGTGGGAGCGGGCTTGCTCGCGAAAGCGGTTTATCATTCAACACCTTCATTGACTGACCCACCGCTTTCGCGAGCAAGCCCGCTCCCACAGGGACAGCATTTCAACTTCGAGGAGATCTCATGGACTGGAAACCCCACATCACCGTCGCCACCATCGTCGAAGACAACGGCCGCTTCCTGATGGTCGAAGAACTCAAGCACGGACGAACGGTGCTCAACCAGCCCGCCGGCCACCTGGACCCGAATGAAACCCTCACCGAAGCCGCTATCCGCGAAACCCTCGAAGAAACCGGCTGGGACGTCGAACCGACCGGTGTACTGGGCATTTACCTCTACACAGCCCCGAGCAACGGCGTGACCTACCAGCGGGTCTGCTTCATCGCCAAACCGCTGAAACACCACGCAGACTATCAACTGGACGACGGCATCGTCGGCGCCAAGTGGTTGACCCGCGAGGAATTAATCGAACAGCGCGGCAACTGGCGCAGCGAGCTGATCATCCGCTGCATCGATGACTATCTGGCTGGCATTCACTTCGGCCTTGAATTGATCCGTCCTTCTCTTTAGCCATGCAGGCTCCAGCCTGTTAGAATCGCGTCCTTTTTCAAGACACTCATTGAATCCCTATGCGTGATCCAGCCCCTTCTGACACACAAAAGAAGCGCGTCATTGTCGGCATGTCCGGCGGCGTGGACTCTTCCGTTTCCGCCCTCCTGCTGATCGAGCAGGGCTATGAGGTGGAAGGCCTGTTCATGAAGAACTGGGAAGAAGACGATGGAACGGAGTACTGCACCGCCATGGATGACCTGGCGGATGCCCAGGCCGTGTGCGACAAGATCGGTATCAAGCTGCACACCGCCAACTTCGCCGCCGAGTACTGGGACAACGTGTTCGAGCACTTCCTGGCCGAATACAAGGCCGGACGCACGCCGAACCCGGACATCCTGTGCAACCGCGAAATCAAGTTCAAGGCGTTCCTCGACTACGCCATGATGCTCGGCGCCGACCTGATTGCCACCGGTCACTACGTGCGTCGCCGTGACATCGATGGCCGCACCGAACTGCTCAAGGGCCTGGACCCGAACAAGGACCAGAGCTACTTCCTGCATGCCGTCGGCGGCGAACAGATCGCCAAGACCCTGTTCCCGGTCGGTGAACTGGAAAAGCCGCAAGTACGTGCCATCGCCGAGAAATACGAGCTGGCGACCGCGAAGAAAAAGGATTCCACCGGAATCTGCTTTATCGGCGAGCGCCGTTTCAGCGATTTCCTCAAGCAGTACCTGCCGGCGCAACCGGGCGAGATCAAGACCACTGAAGGCGAAATCATCGGCCGTCATCACGGCCTGATGTATCACACCATCGGCCAGCGCCAGGGCCTTGGCATCGGCGGGCTGAAAGACGCCGGTGACGAGCCGTGGTACGTGCTGATCAAAGACCTGGAGCACAACGAGTTGATCGTTGGCCAGGGCAATGACCACCCATGGCTGTTCTCCCGCGCCCTGCTTGCTTCCGATATCTACTGGGTCAACCCGATCGATCTCAGCCAGCCACGCAAGCTGACCGCCAAGGTTCGCTATCGCCAGAGCGACCAGCCCTGCACCCTGGAAAAAACCGCCACGGGTTATCGCGCAACCTTCGATGACCCGCAACGCGCGGTCACTCCGGGTCAGTCCGTGGTGTTCTATGACGGCGAAATCTGCCTCGGTGGCGGCGTGATCGAAATAGCGGAACCATGGACGAGCAAGGGCCAGGCCCTATGAACCCAATTCAGGAGCAACTGACAGCACTGGGCGGCGTATTTCTCGCCGCGGTGCTGGTGGACAGGATTGCCAAAACCGGCCAGACCAACGAAGCCGGCCTGACCTGCATGCTCGGCAGCCTGCTGATCCGCGACCCCAAGGACACCCTGGAAGTCTACGGTGGCGACGACATCAACCTGCGCGAAGGCTATCGCGCACTGATCGGTGCCCTCGAACGCGATCCGAGCGCCCTGCAACGCGAACCGCTGCGTTACGCCCTGGCCATGCTCGGCCTTGAGCGCCAACTGGCCAAGCGCAATGACATGCTCGACGCGATCGGCAAACGCCTGCCGCAGATTCAGTCCCAGGTCGAGCACTTCGGCCCGGCTCACGAAAACGTGATCGCTGCCTGCGGCGCGCTGTATCAGGACACCCTGAGCACCCTGCGCCAGCGCATTCAGGTGCACGGCGACATGCGCAACCTGCAACAACCGAGCAATGCCTCGAAAATTCGCGCCCTGCTGCTGGCCGGCATCCGTTCGGCACGCCTGTGGCGGCAATTGGGTGGTCATCGCTGGCAGCTGGTGATCAGCCGCCGCAAATTGCTGAAAGAGCTTTACCCGTTGATGCGTAACGAATAACTCGCATCAGCAGACCTTTACACCGTGTTACGCGTAATACGCCGGTCAGTTGGCGACGGACCGGCGGATTTTTTCATGTATGATACGCGCCCCATTTCGTTGCCCGACTGTCCGAGAACACCCCATGCAGCTCTCTTCGCTCACTGCGGTTTCCCCTGTTGACGGCCGCTACGCCGGCAAAACCCAGGCCCTGCGCCCAATTTTCAGCGAGTACGGCCTGATCCGTGCCCGCGTTCTGGTTGAAGTGCGCTGGCTCCAGCGCCTGGCCGCTCACCCTGCCATCAGCGAAGTGCCGGCGTTCTCCGCCGAAGCCAACGCTGTGCTCAACACCCTGGCGGAAAACTTCTCTCTGGAGCACGCCGAGCGCGTCAAAGAGATCGAGCGCACCACCAACCACGATGTCAAAGCCATCGAATACCTGCTCAAAGAGCAAGCGGCCAAGCTGCCGGAACTGGCCAAGGTCAGCGAATTCATCCACTTTGCCTGCACCAGCGAGGACATCAACAACCTGTCCCACGCCCTGATGCTGCGTGAAGGCCGTGATGACGTGATGCTGCCGCTGATGCGCCAGACCGCCAACGCCATCCGTGAACTGGCCATCCGTTTCGCCGACGTGCCGATGCTGTCGCGCACTCACGGTCAACCGGCCTCGCCGACCACCCTGGGCAAAGAACTGGCGAACGTGGTTTACCGTCTGGAGCGCCAGATCGCTCAAGTCGCCGCCGTTCCGCTGCTGGGCAAGATCAACGGCGCTGTCGGCAACTACAACGCTCACCTGTCGGCCTACCCCGAGATCGACTGGGAAGCCAACGCCCGCGCCTTCATCGAAGACGAGCTGGGCCTGGGCTTCAACCCGTACACCACGCAGATCGAACCGCACGACTACATCGCCGAGCTGTTCGACGCAATCGCTCGCTTCAACACCATCCTGATCGACTTCGACCGCGACATCTGGGGCTACATCTCCCTGGGTTACTTCAAACAGCGCACCATCGCTGGCGAAATCGGTTCGTCGACCATGCCGCACAAGGTCAACCCGATCGACTTCGAAAACTCCGAAGGCAACCTGGGCATCGCCAACGCACTGTTCCAGCACCTGGCGAGCAAGCTGCCGATCTCCCGCTGGCAGCGCGACCTGACCGACTCCACCGTACTGCGCAACCTCGGTGTCGGCTTCGCCCACAGCGTGATCGCGTACGAAGCCAGCCTCAAGGGCATCAGCAAACTGGAGCTCAACGAGCAGAAGATTGCCGCCGACCTGGACGCGTGCTGGGAAGTATTGGCCGAGCCGATCCAGACCGTGATGCGTCGCTACAACATCGAAAACCCGTACGAAAAACTGAAAGAACTGACCCGCGGCAAGGGCATCAGCCCTGAAGCGTTGCAGACTTTCATCGACGGCCTGGACATGCCGGCCGCCGCCAAGGCCGAGCTGAAATTGCTCACCCCGGCGAACTACATCGGCAACGCTGTAGAGCAAGCCAGACGCATCTGATCGATCGCTAGACCCTTTTAAGACGCCCGGCCGCGCCGGGCGTTTTTATTCCCGTCTGAAAAGTGCATTTTTTCAATAGGTTACACATGAATCCTGATACTCCTCTTCAACTTCTGGGCGGCATCACGGCACGGGAATTCCTGCGCGACTACTGGCAGAAAAAACCACTGCTGATCCGTCAGGCGATTCCTGATTTCGAAAGCCCGATCGACGCCGACGAACTGGCCGGCCTGGCACTGGAAGAAGAAGTCGAATCGCGCCTGATCATCGAGAACGGCGAACGTCCATGGGAATTGCGTCGCGGACCGTTCGCCGAAGACGAATTCAGCAAGCTGCCGGAACGCGAATGGACCCTGCTAGTGCAAGCCGTGGATCAATTCGTGCCGGAAGTCAGCGAACTGCTGGAAAACTTCCGCTTTCTGCCGAGCTGGCGCATCGACGACGTGATGATCAGCTACGCAGCCCCGGGTGGCAGCGTCGGTCCGCACTTCGACAACTACGATGTGTTCCTGCTGCAAGGCCACGGCAAGCGCAACTGGAAAATCGGCCAGATGTGCAACTCCGAAAGCCCGATGCTGACCCACGCTGACCTGCGCATCCTCTCCGAATTCGAAGCGACCGACGAGTGGGTGCTGGAACCCGGCGACATGCTCTACCTGCCACCGCGCCTGGCCCATTGCGGCGTCGCCGTGGATGAATGCATGACCTACTCGGTCGGCTTCCGCGCACCGAGCGCCGCCGAAGTGCTGACCCACTTCACTGACTTCCTCAGCCAGTTCCTGTCGGACGAAGAACGTTACACCGACGCCGACGCCCTGCCGACAGCCGATCCTCACCAGATCCAGCGCGACGCACTCGACCGTTTGAAACTCCTTCTGGCCGAGCACATGAGCGATGAGCGCCTGCTGCTGACCTGGTTCGGCCAGTTCATGACCGAGCCACGCTACCCGGAACTGGTGGTAGGCCCGGAAGACGTCGCAGAAGACGACTTCATGAACGAACTGGAGCAAGGCGCAATCCTGATTCGCAACCCGAGCGCACGCCTGGCCTGGTCCGAAGTCGATGACGACCTGCTGCTGTTCGCCAGCGGCCAGAGCCGTTATCTGCCGGGCAAACTGCGCGAATTGCTGAAGATGATCTGCGCCGCCGACGCGCTGCACGCCGACAACCTCGGCGAATGGTTGAGCGATGAAGACGGCCGCGGCTTGCTGTGCGAACTGGTCAAGCAAGGAAGCCTGGGGTTTGCCGATGAATAAGATTCACGTACGTGTCGCAGACTGGCAAAAGGACAACGCCGAGATCCGGCGCATTCGTGAAACGGTGTTTGTCGCCGAGCAGTGCGTTCCACCTGAGCTGGAATGGGATGCCGACGATGCAACCGCCGTGCATTTCCTGGCGTTCGAAGGCGACTTTCCGATTGGCACCGCCCGCCTGCTGCCTGACGGTCACATCGGCCGGGTGTCGGTGCTCAAGGACTGGCGCGGTCTGAAGGTCGGCGATGCGCTGATGCAAGCGGTGATTGGCGAAGCCGAAGAGCGCGGATTGAAGCAGCAGATGCTCAGCGCTCAGGTACAAGCCACAGCGTTCTATGAGCGCCTGGGCTTTCACATGGTCAGTGAGGAGTTCCTGGAAGCCGGGATTCCGCATGTGGACATGGTGCGACACTCTGCTTAAAACCCTGTGGCGAGGGAGCTTGCTCCCGCTGGGCTGCGTAGCAGACCCAAGCTTTTAGGGCCGCTTCGCGCCCCAACGGGAGCAAGCCCCCTCACCACAAAAAGCAACATGCAAACACCACAAAACGCCCCGCCATCTTCGGATGCCGGGGCGTTTTGCTGTCCAGGATTCAACTAGCGCCACTCCAGGCCGACAAACTGGCACTATCATCAATTCAAGTTGGCGGAGATAACGGATATGTCCCTACGCACCCTGCTCAGCACCTTGCTGGTGGCCTGCAGTTTTTCGGTCATGGCAGCCACCGAAATCGTGCCCCTGAACTACCACACCAGCGCCGACCTGTTGCCGGTAGCACAGGACTTCATCGGCAAGGAGGGGCAAGTCAGCGCCTATGGCAATCAACTGATCGTCAACGCCGACCAGCGCAAGATCGACGAACTTAAAGCCCTTCTTTCGCAACTCGATACGGCACCCAAGCGCCTGCTGATCACCGTCGACACCAGCGACAACAACTTCCAGGGCGACCAGGGTTACTCGGTGAACGGCGCCAAGCCAAGCCAGACCCGCATCGTCAACTACAGCACCGACAGTCGCGACGGCGGCATCCAGCAAGTGCAGGCCAGCGAAGGCGCACCGGCACTGATCCAGGTCGGCCAGAGCGTGCCGATCACCAGCAGCCAGAGCGACGCCTATGGCGGTTACAGCAGCCAGACCGAGTACCGCAATGTCACCCAGGGTTTCTACGTCACGGCAAACGTCACCGGCGACATCGTTCACCTGTCGATCAGTACCAACCGTGACCGCATGAGCCAGGAACGTTCCGATGTAGTGAACGTACAAAGTACCGACACAACCGTCACCGGCCACCTCGGTGAGTGGATCCTGCTGGCCGGGGTCAATGGCCAGACCCAGGCCGACAAACAGGGCCAGACCCGCAGCTACTCAACCCAGAGCCGCAACGACATGACTTTGCGGGTGAAAGTCGACACCTTGGACTAAACCACCAAAAACTGACTGACGAGTCGTATTAGACCAAAGATGTAGTGCCTGAAAAAAAGCACTACAAAACGTTTGACGAGCCAAAAAAGCGAAGGCATGATGGCCTCGCTCCCGCTAATCAGGGGCCCTGGCAAGGGCCTTCGAGGCGATGTTCGCAACCTACCCCCGCGAACCGCTTCGTGTCTGTACCGCCCACAAGGTGTGTTTGACGAGGTTGTCGACTGGAACGAAGTTGTCCCGAGGGACGGAAGCGTAATTAGGTAACCCGGCACCACACTGATGTTCGTACCAAGGCCCACGACGCCCGAATGCGCCCGCAGTTCGCCTTTACCTGCTCACTTCCCCTCGAGCCCATCGTTCTTCCCGTCGCCCTCCCCGCCGAATCCGACTTGACTGCTTAAGCTTCTGGTCAGCGAGCGCAGGAATTTTCCACCGCAGAACAACTTTTCATAAAGACGCGACGAGGTTTATCTCCCATGGCACTGACACGCGAACAGCAAATTGCAGCCCTCGAAAAAGACTGGGCTGAAAACCCGCGCTGGAAAGGCGTGACACGCACTTACTCCGCTGCTGACGTCGTCCGCCTGCGTGGCTCGGTTCAACCTGAGCACACTTTTGCAAAAATGGGCGCCGAGAAGCTGTGGAACCTGGTCACCCAGGGTGCCAAGCCGGCCTTCCGTCCTGAGAAAGATTTCGTCAACTGCATGGGCGCCCTGACCGGCGGCCAGGCCGTACAACAAGTCAAAGCCGGTATCCAGGCGATCTACCTGTCGGGCTGGCAAGTGGCTGCGGACAACAACTCCGCCGAATCGATGTACCCGGACCAGTCGCTGTACCCGGTGGACTCGGTTCCAACCGTGGTCAAGCGCATCAACAACTCGTTCCGTCGTGCCGACCAGATCCAGTGGAAAGCCGGCAAGAACCCGGGCGACGCTGGCTACATCGACTACTTCGCGCCAATCGTGGCTGACGCCGAAGCCGGTTTCGGCGGCGTACTGAACGCTTACGAGCTGATGAAGAGCATGATCGAAGCAGGCGCCGCCGGCGTTCACTTCGAAGACCAGCTGGCTTCCGTGAAAAAATGCGGCCACATGGGCGGCAAAGTACTGGTTCCTACCCAGGAAGCCGTACAGAAGCTGACCGCTGCCCGTCTGGCAGCTGACGTTGCCGGTACCCCGACCATCATTCTGGCCCGTACCGATGCGAACGCTGCTGACCTGCTGACTTCCGACTGCGACCCGTACGACCAGCCATTCGTGACTGGCGAACGTACCCAGGAAGGCTTCTACAAAGTGCGCGCCGGTCTGGACCAGGCGATCGCTCGCGGCCTGGCCTACGCCCCGTACGCCGACCTGATCTGGTGCGAAACCGCCAAGCCGGACCTGGACGAGGCTCGTCGCTTCGCTGAAGCGATCAAGAAGGAATACCCGGACCAACTGCTGTCGTACAACTGCTCGCCTTCCTTCAACTGGAAGAAAAACCTGGACGACGCGACCATCGCCAAGTTCCAGCGCGAACTGTCCGCCATGGGTTATAAGCACCAGTTCATCACCCTGGCCGGCATTCACAACATGTGGCACAGCATGTTCAACCTGGCGCACGACTACGCCCGCAACGACATGACTGCCTACGTGAAGCTGCAAGAGCAGGAATTCGCTGACGCCGCCAAGGGTTACACCTTCGTGGCTCACCAGCAGGAAGTGGGCACCGGCTACTTCGACGACATGACCACCGTGATCCAGGGTGGCTCGTCTTCGGTGACCGCGCTGACCGGTTCGACTGAAGAAGAACAGTTCCACTGATCTGCTTCGCCTGAGACATCAGCCGCTGCAGACCCGATAGAAAGCTAACCGCAGCGCTGCACATCTGACGCCCCGACTGGTTCGGGGCGTTTTTTTTTGCGTGGAATCCAACAAACACCACCAATTTGTGTGGGAGCGGGCTTGCCCGCGAAAGCGTCGCATCAGTCGCCATCAGCGGTGAATGATGAACCGCATTCGCGAGCAAGCCCGCTCCCACACTGGACGGTGACGCCAGAGGCAAATCATTGATCCAGAGCGCCATCGCCACCCGAAAAATCCGCTAAACCCCCCCCCGCCGCTACTTGCTGTAACACCCATATAAGACAACTTCCCAACTCGCCGCAGAACAAACAGATTAAAAACCAAGCCAAACAATATTGATTATCATTTAGCGGCAACTATGTTCGTTACATTCCCTACAAAACATAATTGATGAAAAGCCGGCTAATGCCCGCAACGCATGGGCTGCCGGGCTTCGGAGGTGCGTTATGTCCTTATTCCTGTAAATAATTTCGCTACAGGAATTTTACTTGCCGGGTGTTTAGCCATAAAATCAGCGGGATTGATTGCTGCGACATATCGTCACTGCTTTTGTTTCTTTTCAAGCTCAGAGACCTTTGCTCTCTGTTAAGGATTACCAGCATGCCCGAAGCGACAGGACTCATGGCCCACAACTGGGGCTTTGCCATTTTCCTTCTAGGCGTCGTCGGCCTCTGCGCCTTCATGCTCGGTGTTTCCAGCCTACTCGGGTCAAAAGCCTGGGGCCGCAGCAAAAACGAACCGTTCGAGTCCGGCATGCTACCTACAGGTGGCGCCCGCTTGCGGCTCTCAGCCAAATTCTATCTGGTCGCGATGCTTTTCGTGATCTTCGATATCGAAGCCCTCTTTCTCTTTGCATGGTCTGTGTCCGTCCGCGAAAGCGGCTGGACCGGATTCGTCGAAGCTCTCGTTTTCATAGCAATTCTGTTGGCAGGCCTTGTCTACCTATTCCGAGTGGGCGCCCTTGACTGGGCTCCGGAAGCTCGGCGCAAGCGGCAAGCGAAGCTGAAACAATGAGGCTTTGGCAATGCAATACAATCTCACCAGGATCGACCCCGATGCTCCTAACGAGCAGTATCCGATTGGCCAGCGGGAAACCGTTTCCGATCCGTTAGAAGATCAAGTCCACAAAAACATTTTCATGGGCAAGCTCGAAGACGTGCTTAACGGCACGATCAACTGGGGGCGCAAGAACTCCCTATGGCCGTATAACTTCGGTCTTTCGTGCTGCTACGTGGAAATGACCACCGCCTTCACGGCGCCCCACGACATCGCGCGCTTTGGCGCCGAGGTTATCCGGGCATCGCCGCGCCAGGCGGATTTCATGGTTATCGCCGGTACCTGCTTCATCAAGATGGCGCCGATCATTCAGCGTCTCTACGAGCAAATGCTTGAGCCTAAATGGGTCATCTCCATGGGTTCGTGCGCCAACTCCGGTGGCATGTACGACATCTACTCTGTCGTTCAAGGGGTGGACAAGTTCCTGCCCGTGGACGTCTACGTGCCTGGCTGCCCGCCCCGCCCTGAAGCTTTCCTGCAAGGCTTGATGCTGTTGCAGGAGTCGATTGGCCAGGAGCGTCGCCCACTTTCCTGGGTCGTTGGCGATCAAGGCGTGTATCGCGCCGAGATGCCTTCCGAGAAGGAAAAGCGCCGCGAACAGCGTATTCAGGTAACCAACCTGCGCAGCCCCGACGAAGTCTGATCCAGATCTGCTTCTTTCCATAGAACGAGAACCTGGCTTCATTCTTTACGTTGACCGAAAGCGATAAATAACCATGACTACAGGCAGTGCTCTGTACATCCCGCCTTACAAGGCAGACGACCAGGATGTGGTCGTCGAACTGAACAACCGTTTTGGCCCGGAGGCGTTCACCGCCCAGCCTACCCGCACCGGCATGCCGGTGCTTTGGGTTGCCCGTGCCAAACTCGTCGAAGTCCTGACCTTCCTGCGTAACCTGCCCAAGCCGTACGTCATGCTCTATGACCTGCACGGTGTGGACGAGCGTCTGCGCACCAAGCGTCAAGGGCTGCCGAACGGCGTCGACTTCTCCGTGTTCTATCACTTGATGTCGATCGAACGTAATAGTGACGTAATGATCAAGGTCGCCTTGTCCGAGAGCGACCTCAGCCTGCCGACCGTCACCAGTATCTGGCCGAATGCCAACTGGTACGAGCGTGAAGTCTGGGACATGTTCGGCATCGACTTCAAAGGCCACCCGCACCTGTCGCGCATCATGATGCCGCCGACCTGGGAAGGTCACCCGCTGCGCAAGGACTTCCCGGCCCGCGCCACTGAATTCGACCCGTTCACCCTGAACCTGGCCAAGCAACAGCTCGAAGAAGAGTCTGCGCGCTTCAAGCCGGAAGACTGGGGCATGAAGCGTTCCGGCCCGAACGAGGACTACATGTTCCTCAACCTCGGCCCGAACCACCCGTCCGCGCACGGTGCGTTCCGCATCATCCTGCAGCTGGACGGCGAAGAGATCGTTGACTGCGTACCGGACGTCGGTTACCACCACCGTGGTGCCGAGAAGATGGCCGAGCGTCAGTCGTGGCACAGTTTCATCCCGTACACCGACCGTATCGACTACCTCGGCGGCGTGATGAACAACCTGCCGTACGTGCTCTCGGTCGAGAAGCTGGCCGGCATCAAGGTGCCCGAGAAGGTCGACGTCATCCGCATCATGATGGCCGAGTTCTTCCGGATCACCAGCCACCTGCTGTTCCTGGGTACCTACATCCAGGACGTCGGCGCCATGACCCCGGTGTTCTTCACCTTCACCGACCGCCAGCGCGCGTACACGGTGATCGAAGCCATTACCGGTTTCCGTCTGCACCCGGCCTGGTACCGCATCGGTGGCGTCGCCCACGACCTGCCGCGCGGCTGGGAAAAACTGGTCAAGGACTTCGTCGAGTGGATGCCCAAGCGTCTGGACGAATACCAGAAAGCCGCACTGGACAACAGCATCCTGCGTGGCCGGACCATCGGTGTCGCCGACTACAACACCAAAGAAGCCCTGGAATGGGGTGTCACCGGTGCCGGCCTGCGTTCGACCGGTTGCGATTTCGACCTGCGTAAAGCGCGCCCGTACTCGGGCTACGAGAACTTCGAATTCGAAGTGCCGCTGGCCGCCAATGGCGATGCCTACGACCGCTGCATCGTGCGTGTCGAGGAGATGCGCCAGAGCATCAGGATCATCGACCAGTGCCTGCGCAACATGCCGGAAGGCCCGTACAAGGCGGATCACCCGCTGACCACGCCGCCGCCGAAAGAGCGCACCCTGCAGCACATCGAAACCTTGATCACGCACTTCCTGCAAGTTTCGTGGGGTCCGGTCATGCCGGCCAACGAGTCCTTCCAGATGATCGAAGCGACCAAGGGCATCAACAGTTATTACCTGACGAGCGATGGCGGCACCATGAGCTACCGCACCCGGATTCGTACCCCAAGCTTCCCGCACCTGCAGCAGATCCCTTCGGTGATCAAAGGCAGCATGGTCGCGGACTTGATTGCGTACCTGGGTAGTATCGATTTCGTTATGGCCGACGTGGACCGCTAAGCATGAACAGCACGCTTATCCAGACAGACCGTTTCGCCCTGAGCGAAACCGAGCGCTCGGCCATCGAGCACGAGTTGCATCACTACGAAGATCCGCGCGCGGCGTCGATCGAAGCCCTGAAGATCGTCCAGAAGGAACGTGGCTGGGTGCCGGACGGCGCCCTGTACGCCATCGGCGAGATCCTCGGCATCCCGGCCAGCGACGTTGAAGGTGTGGCGACGTTCTATAGCCAGATCTTCCGTCAGCCGGTCGGCCGTCACATCATTCGCGTCTGCGACAGCATGGTCTGCTACATCGGCGGCCACGAGTCCGTGGTCAGCGAGATCCAGAGCAAGCTGGGCATCGGCCTGGGGCAGACCACTACCGACGGTCGTTTCACCCTGTTGCCGGTCTGCTGCCTCGGCAACTGCGACAAGGCGCCGGCGTTGATGATCGACGACGACACTTTCGGTGATGTGCAGCCTGCCGGCGTTGCCAAATTGCTCGAGGGCTACGTATGACCCTGACTTCTTTCGGTCCAGCCAACCGCATCAAGCGTTCGGCCGAGACTCACCCGCTCACCTGGCGTCTGCGCGACGACGGCGAAGCCGTATGGCTCGACGAGTACCAGGCCAAGAACGGTTACGCCGCTGCGCGCAAGGCCTTCGCCGACATGGCCCAGGACGACATCGTCCAGACCGTGAAAGACTCCGGCCTCAAGGGTCGCGGCGGTGCAGGCTTCCCCACCGGTGTGAAGTGGGGCCTGATGCCCAAGGACGAATCCATCAACATCCGCTACCTGCTGTGCAACGCGGATGAAATGGAGCCGAACACCTGGAAAGACCGCATGCTGATGGAGCAACTGCCCCATTTGCTGATCGAAGGCATGCTGATCAGTGCCCGTGCACTGAAAACCTACCGTGGCTACATCTTCCTGCGTGGCGAGTACACCACCGCTGCCAAGCACCTCAACCGTGCCGTGGAAGAAGCCAAGGCCGCAGGCCTGCTGGGCAAGAACATCCTGGGCAGCGGTTTCGATTTCGAGCTGTTCGTCCACACCGGTGCCGGGCGTTATATCTGTGGTGAAGAAACCGCACTGATCAACTCCCTCGAAGGCCGCCGCGCCAACCCGCGCTCCAAGCCGCCCTTCCCGGCCGCCGTTGGCGTGTGGGGCAAGCCGACTTGCGTGAACAACGTTGAAACCCTGTGCAACGTGCCGGCGATCATTGCCGACGGCGTGGACTGGTACAAATCGTTGGCTCGCGAAGGTAGCGAAGACATGGGCACCAAGCTCATGGGCTTCTCCGGCAAGGTCAAGAACCCGGGCCTGTGGGAACTGCCGTTCGGCGTCACCGGTCGCGAGCTGTTCGAAGACTACGCCGGTGGCATGCGCGACGGTTACAAGCTCAAGTGCTGGCAGCCTGGCGGCGCCGGTACTGGCTTCCTGTTGCCGGAACACCTGGACGCACAAATGTACGCCGGCGGCATCGCCAAAGTGGGCACCCGTATGGGTACCGGCCTGGCCATGGCGGTGGACGACAGCGTCAACATGGTGTCCCTGCTGCGCAACATGGAGCAGTTCTTCGCCCGCGAATCCTGTGGCTTCTGCACCCCTTGCCGCGATGGCTTGCCATGGAGCGTCAAGCTCCTGATGGCCATCGAGAACGGTGAAGGCCAGCCAGGCGACATCGAGACCTTGCTGGGTCTGGTCGGTTTCCTCGGCCCAGGCAAGACCTTCTGTGCTCACGCACCGGGCGCCGTGGAGCCGTTGGGCAGCGCAATCAAATACTTCCGCCATGAGTTCGAAGCCGGTATCGCGCCTGTCAGCGCCACCGTCCCGCCTCTGGCAAGGCCGATCCTGGTCGGCGCGTAAACGCTTTAAAAAGGCGAAGGGTCCGTGCCCTTCGCTTTTCGTGTGATGACGCCTTTAACGGCTGTGTTGATTCACGCGGATAACAAGATTCCATTAGCCACGCCCGCTGACACCGGGCCAACGAAGAACTTTGAACCATGGCCACTATCCACGTAGACGGCAAAGAGCTCGAAGTCGATGGGGCAGACAACCTGTTACAGGCATGTCTGTCGCTAGGCCTCGATATCCCTTATTTCTGCTGGCACCCTGCCCTTGGCAGCGTTGGCGCTTGCCGCCAGTGCGCGGTCAAGCAGTACACCGACGAAAACGACACCCGTGGTCGTATCGTGATGTCCTGCATGACCCCTGCCACCGACAACACCTGGATCTCCATCGAAGATGAAGAGTCCAAGGCGTTCCGCGCCAGTGTTGTCGAATGGCTGATGACCAACCATCCTCACGACTGCCCGGTCTGTGAAGAAGGCGGTCACTGCCACCTGCAAGACATGACGGTAATGACCGGCCACAACGAGCGCCGTTACCGCTTCACCAAGCGTACCCACCAGAACCAGCAACTGGGCCCGTTCATTTCCCACGAAATGAACCGCTGCATCGCTTGCTACCGCTGCGTGCGCTTCTACAAGGACTACGCCGGCGGCACCGACTTGGGTGTATACGGCGCACACGACAACGTGTACTTCGGTCGCGTTGAAGATGGCGTCCTGGAAAGCGAGTTCTCCGGCAACCTTACCGAGGTCTGCCCGACCGGTGTGTTCACCGACAAGACTCACTCCGAGCGCTACAACCGCAAGTGGGACATGCAGTTCTCGCCGAGCATCTGCCATGGCTGCTCCAGCGGTTGCAACATTTCTCCGGGCGAGCGTTACGGCGAACTGCGTCGCATCGAAAACCGTTACAACGGTTCGGTGAACCAGTACTTCCTGTGCGACCGTGGCCGTTTCGGCTATGGCTACGTCAACCGCGAAGACCGTCCGCGTCAGCCACTGCTGGCGGGCGGCACCAAGCTGAGCCTCGACGAAGCGCTGGATAAAGCCGCCGACCTGCTGCGCGGTCGCAACATCGTCGGTATCGGCTCGCCTCGCGCCAGCCTCGAAAGCAACTACGCGTTGCGCGAACTGGTCGGTGCCGAGCACTTCTACTCGGGTATCGAAGCGTCCGAACTGGAACGCATCCGCCTGGTCCTGCAAGTGCTGAAAGACAGCCCGCTGCCAGTACCGAACATGCGCGACATCGAAGACCACGACGCCGTGTTCGTCCTCGGTGAAGACCTGACCCAGACCGCTGCACGCATGGCCCTGTCCCTGCGTCAATCGGTCAAGGGTAAGGCCGAAGACATGGCCGATGCCATGCGCGTTCAGCCTTGGCTCGACGCCGCCGTGAAGAACATCGGCCAGCACGCGCTGAACCCGCTGTTCATCGCCAGCCTGGCTGAAACCAAGCTCGACGACATCGCCGAAGAATGCGTTCACGCAGCTCCCGACGACCTGGCCCGCATCGGTTTCGCCGTGGCTCACGCCCTCGATGCCAGCGCTCCAGCCGTAGAAGGTCTGGACGCGGAAGCCCTCGAACTGGCCAAGCGCATTGCCGACGCCCTGCTCGCAGCCAAGCGTCCACTGATCATCGCCGGCACTTCCCTGGGCTCCAAAGCCCTGATCGAAGCGGCCGCGAACATCGCCAAGGCCCTGAAGCTGCGCGAGAAGAACGGTTCCATCAGCCTGATCGTGCCAGAGGCCAACAGCCTTGGCCTGGCCATGCTCGGTGGCGAATCGGTCGACGCCGCGCTGCAAGCAGTAATCGATGGCAAGGCCGACGCCATCGTCGTACTGGAAAACGATCTGTACACCCGTACCGACAAAGCCAAGGTTGATGCTGCACTGACCGCCGCGAAAGTGCTGATCGTCGCGGACCACCAGAAGACCGCCACCAGCGATCGCGCGCACCTGGTTCTGCCAGCCGCCAGCTTCGCTGAGGGCGACGGTACCCTGGTCAGCCAGGAAGGTCGCGCCCAGCGCTTCTTCCAGGTTTTCGATCCGAAGTACCTGGACGCGAGCATTCTGGTTCACGAAGGCTGGCGCTGGCTGCATGCCCTGCGCGCCACCCTGCTGAACCAGCCGATCGACTGGACCCAACTGGACCACGCCACCGCCGCTGTCGCTTCCAGCACGCCGATTCTGAACCGCATTGTCGACGCTGCACCATCCGCCGCGTTCCGCATCAAGGGCATGAAACTGGCCCGTGAACCGCTGCGCTACTCCGGTCGTACCGCCATGCGCGCCGACATCAGCGTGCACGAACCGCGTACCTCGCAGGACAAGGACACCGCGTTCGCCTTCTCGATGGAAGGTTACTCGGGTTCGGCAGAACCGCGTCAGCAAGTGCCATTCGCCTGGTCTCCGGGCTGGAACTCGCCGCAAGCCTGGAACAAGTTCCAGGATGAAGTCGGTGGTCACATCCGCGCTGGCGACCCGGGCACTCGCCTGATCGAAACCAGCGGTGACTCGCTGAACTGGTTCGCCAGCGTTCCGCGTGCGTTCAACCCGGCCCAGGGCACCTGGCAGGTAGTGCCGTTCTTCCACCTGTTCGGCAGCGAAGAGAACTCCTCGAAAGCCGCTCCGGTTCAGGAACGCATTCCGGCTGCCTACGTCGCACTGGCCAAGTCCGAAGCCGACCGCCTGGGCGTCAACGACGGTGCCATGCTGAGCCTGAACGTGGCCGGCCAGACCCTGCGTCTGCCGCTGCGGATCAATGAAGAACTGGGCGCAGGCCTGGTGGCATTGCCTGCGGGCATCGCCGGCATTCCGCCAGCAATCTTTGGCAAATCCGTTGACGGTCTGCAGGAGGCAGCTCAATGACTTGGTTCACTCCTGAGGTGATCGACGTGATCATCGCGGTCCTCAAGGCCGTGGTGATTCTGCTCGCCGTAGTGATCTGCGGCGCCCTGCTCAGTTGGGTCGAGCGTCGCTTGCTCGCCCTCTGGCAGGACCGTTACGGTCCGAACCGCGTCGGCCCGTTCGGCGCGTTCCAGATCGCAGCCGACATGATCAAGATGTTCTTCAAGGAAGACTGGACGCCGCCATTCGCCGACAAAGTGATCTTCACTTTGGCGCCGGTCGTGGCCATGAGCGCCTTGCTGATTGCCTTCGCAATTATCCCGATCACCCCGACCTGGGGTGTCGCGGACATCAACATCGGCATCCTGTTCTTCTTCGCCATGGCCGGTCTGTCGGTCTACGCGGTGCTGTTCGCCGGCTGGTCGAGCAACAACAAGTTCGCCCTGCTGGGCAGCTTGCGGGCCTCGGCGCAAACCGTGTCGTACGAAGTGTTCATGGGCCTGTCGCTGATGGGCATCGTGATCCAGGCCGGCTCGTTCAACATGCGCGACATCGTTGAATACCAGGCGCAGAATATGTGGTTCGTCATTCCGCAGATCTTCGGTTTCCTGACCTTCTTCATCGCTGGCGTCGCCGTGACTCACCGTCACCCGTTCGACCAGCCGGAAGCGGAACAGGAACTGGCCGACGGTTACCACATTGAATACGCCGGCATGAAATGGGGCATGTTCTTCGTCGGCGAGTACATCGGCATCGTGCTGATCTCGGCGCTGCTGGTGACCTTGTTCTTCGGTGGCTGGCACGGTCCGTTCGGCATTCTGCCGCAGATCCCGTTCATCTGGTTCGCGCTGAAAACCGCGTTCTTCATCATGTTCTTCATCCTGCTGCGCGCCTCGATTCCGCGCCCACGGTATGACCAAGTGATGGATTTCAGCTGGAAGTTCTGCCTGCCGCTGACCCTCGTCAACATGCTGGTGACCGCTGCGATCGTGTTGCTCAACACGCCCGCCGTCGCGGCTCAGTGAGGATAGAGAATCATGAAGTACATTTTTGACATCGTGCATGGCTTCTTCACCCAGCTTCGCAGCCTGGTGATGATCTTCGGCCATGCCTTCCGCAAGCGCGACACGCTGCAATATCCGGAAGAGGCGGTGTACCTGCCGCCACGCTTCCGTGGCCGGATCGTGTTGACCCGCGACCCCGACGGCGAAGAGCGTTGCGTAGCCTGCAACCTGTGTGCCGTGGCGTGCCCGGTCGGTTGCATCTCGCTGCAGAAAGCTGAAACCGAAGACGGTCGCTGGTACCCGGACTTCTTCCGCATCAACTTCTCGCGCTGCATCTTTTGCGGCCTCTGCGAGGAAGCCTGCCCGACCACCGCGATCCAGCTGACGCCGGATTTCGAAATGGCCGAGTTCAAACGTCAGGACCTGGTTTACGAGAAAGAAGATCTGCTGATCTCCGGCCCCGGCAAAAACCCTGATTACAACTTCTATCGTGTTGCAGGTATGGCGATTGCCGGTAAGCCGAAAGGCTCCGCGCAGAATGAAGCCGAACCGATCAACGTGAAGAGCTTGCTGCCTTAAGGAAGAAAGATGGAATTCGCTTTCTATTTCGCATCGGGTATCGCTGTGGTGTCCACGCTCCGCGTGATCACCAACACCAACCCTGTGCACGCCCTGCTCTACCTGATCATTTCGCTGATCGCCGTGGCGATGACGTTCTTCGCCCTCGGCGCACCGTTTGCCGGTGTCCTGGAAGTGATCGCATACGCTGGCGCCATCATGGTGCTGTTCGTGTTCGTGGTGATGATGCTGAACCTGGGCCCGGCCTCGGTTCAGCAAGAGCGCGTCTGGCTCAAGCCCGGTATCTGGGGCGGCCCGGTCCTCCTCGCCGCGCTGCTGCTGGTAGAACTGCTGTATGTGCTGTTCTCCCACCATAGCGGCCAGGCCGTCGGCCACACCACCGTAGACGCCAAGGCCGTGGGCATCAGCCTGTTCGGTCCGTACCTGCTGGTGGTCGAACTCGCCTCGATGCTGCTGCTCGCCGCAGCCGTCACGGCGTTCCATCTGGGCCGTAACGAAGCCAAGGAGCAATGACGATGCCTGCTATCCCTATGGAGCATGGTCTGGCGGTCGCCGGCATCCTGTTCTGCCTCGGTCTGGTCGGCCTGATGGTCCGCCGCAACATTCTCTTCGTGCTGATGAGCCTGGAGGTCATGATGAATGCCTCCGCCCTGGCGTTCATCGTTGCCGGTAGCCGCTGGGCGCAGCCGGATGGACAGATCATGTTCATCCTGGTGATCAGCCTTGCAGCTGCCGAGGCCAGTATTGGCCTGGCGATCCTGCTGCAACTGTATCGCCGCTTCCACACGCTCGATATCGACGCTGCCAGTGAGATGCGCGGATGAACCTTCTCTATCTGACTTTCCTGTTCCCTCTGATCGGTTTTGTGCTGCTGGCGTTCTCCCGGGGACGCCTCTCGGAAAACCTCTCGGCGCTGATCGGCGTCGGCTCCATTGGCCTGTCGGCGATCGTCGCGACTTATGTGATCTGGCAATTCAACGTTGCCCCGCCGGAAGGCGGCCACTACACCCAGGTGCTGTGGCAATGGATGGCGGTGGAAGGCTTCACGCCGACCTTCACCCTGTATCTGGACGGCCTGTCGGTGACCATGCTCGGCGTGGTCGTCGGCGTCGGCTTCCTGATCCACCTGTTCGCGTCCTGGTACATGCGCGGTGAAGACGGCTACTCGCGTTTCTTCGCCTACACCAACCTGTTTATCGCCAGCATGCTGTTCCTGGTCCTGGCCGATAACCTGCTGTTCGTGTACTTCGGTTGGGAAGGCGTGGGCCTGTGCTCGTACCTGTTGATCGGTTTCTACTACAGCAACCGCAACAATGGTAACGCCGCACTCAAGGCTTTCATCGTGACCCGTATCGGTGACGTGTTCATGGCCATCGGCCTGTTCATTCTGTTTGCCCAACTGGGCACGCTGAACGTTCAGGAACTGCTGGTGCTGGCTCCGCAGAAATTCCAGGCCGGCGACTTCTGGATGGTCATGGCCACCCTGATGCTGCTGGGCGGCGCTGTCGGTAAATCCGCGCAACTGCCGCTGCAAACCTGGCTGGCGGACGCGATGGCCGGTCCTACTCCGGTTTCGGCACTGATCCACGCCGCGACCATGGTGACCGCTGGCGTCTACCTGATCGCCCGTACCCACGGCCTGTTCACCCTGGCGCCGGAAATCCTGCACTTGGTGGGCATCGTTGGCGGTGTGACCCTGGTTCTGGCGGGTTTTGCTGCCCTGGTTCAGACCGACATCAAGCGTATCCTCGCCTACTCGACCATGAGCCAGATCGGCTACATGTTCCTGGCCCTGGGCGTTGGTGCCTGGGACGGCGCGATCTTCCACCTGATGACCCACGCCTTCTTCAAGGCGCTGCTGTTCCTTGCTTCCGGTTCGGTAATCGTTGCCTGCCACCACGAGCAGAACATCTTCAAGATGGGCGGCCTGTGGAAGAAACTGCCACTGGCCTACGCCAGCTTCATCGTCGGCGGCGCGGCCCTGGCGGCCCTGCCTCTGGTAACCGCAGGTTTCTACTCCAAGGACGAAATCCTCTGGGAGGCGTTCGCCAGCGGCAACCACGGTCTGCTGTATGCGGGTCTGGTCGGCGCGTTCATGACCTCGTTGTACACCTTCCGCCTGATCTTCATCGCGTTCCATGGTGAAGCGAAGACCGAAGCCCACGCCGGTCACGGCATCGCCCACTGGCTGCCACTGTCGGTGCTGATCGTATTGTCCACCGCCATCGGCGCGATGATCGTTCCACCGCTGCACGGCGTGTTGCCGGAAAGCGTCGGCCATGCCGGCGGCGAAGCCAAGCACAGCCTGGAAATCGCCTCGGGCGCCATCGCCCTGGCCGGTATCCTGCTGTCCGCGCTGCTGTTCCTCGGCAAGCGTCGCTTCGTCACCGCCATCGCCAACAGCGGTATCGGCCGTATCCTCTCGGCCTGGTGGTTCGCTGCCTGGGGCTTCGACTGGATCTACGACAAACTGTTCGTCAAGCCTTACCTGGCGATCAACCACATCCTGCGCAAAGACCCGCTGGACCAGACCATCGGTCTGATCCCGCGTATGGCCAAAGGCGGCCACACCGCCCTGAGCCGTACCGAGACCGGTCAACTGCGTTGGTATGCCGCCTCGATGGCTGCTGGTGCCGTGCTGGTAATCGGCGCCGTCGTGCTGGTAGCGGTCTGATATGAACCTTGCGAACTTGCGAAAGGAATTGAGCCCGTCATGATTCTGCCTTGGCTAATCCTGATCCCCTTCATCGGCGGCCTGCTGTGCTGGATGGGTGAGCGCTTCGGCGCCACCCTCCCCCGCTGGATTGCGCTGATCACCATGTCCCTGCTGCTCTCCCTCGGCCTCTGGCTGTGGGCCAACGGTGACTATTCATTTGCACCGGCACCTGGCGCCGATCCGACCTGGGCGCTTGAGTTCAAGCACGTCTGGATCGAGCGCTTCGGCATCAATGTGCACCTGGCCCTCGACGGCCTGTCGCTGTTGATGATTCTGCTGACCGGTCTGCTGGGTGTCCTCTCGGTACTCTGCTCGTGGAAAGAGATCCAGCGTCACGTCGGTTTCTTCCACCTGAACCTGATGTGGATCCTGGGCGGTGTCGTCGGCGTGTTCCTCGCCCTCGACCTGTTCATGTTCTTCTTCTTCTGGGAAATGATGCTGGTGCCGATGTACTTCCTCATCGCGCTCTGGGGTCACAGTTCTTCGGACGGCAAGAAAACCCGGATCTACGCGGCGACCAAGTTCTTCATCTTCACTCAGGCTTCCGGCCTGATCATGCTGGTGGCGATCCTGGGTCTGGTACTGGTCAACTTCAACGACACCGGCGTGATTACCTTCAACTACGCCGACCTGTTGAAGACCAAGATGTCGACGACCACCGAGTACATCCTGATGCTCGGTTTCTTCATCGCCTTCGCGGTCAAGCTGCCGGTCGTACCGTTCCACTCCTGGCTGCCTGACGCTCACGCCCAGGCGCCGACCGCAGGTTCCGTCGACCTCGCCGGTATCTTGCTGAAGACCGCGGCCTACGGCTTGCTGCGTTTCGCCCTGCCACTGTTCCCGAATGCCTCGGCCGAGTTTGCGCCGTTCGCGATGACCCTGGGTCTGATCGGGATTTTCTACGGTGCGTTCCTGGCATTCGCACAAACCGACATCAAGCGTCTGATCGCCTTCTCGTCCGTTTCCCACATGGGCTTCGTACTGATCGGCATCTACTCCGGCAGCCAACTGGCGCTGCAGGGCGCGGTGATGCAGATGCTGGCGCACGGCCTGTCGGCGGCGGCACTCTTTATCCTGAGTGGCCAGCTGTATGAACGCACCCACACCCGCGACATGCGCGAGATGGGTGGCCTGTGGTCGAAGATCGCTTACCTGCCGGCCCTCAGCCTGTTCTTCGCAGCAGCGTCCCTGGGCTTGCCGGCTACCGGTAACTTCGTCGGTGAGTTCCTGATCCTGATCGGTACCTTCCCGATCGCCCCATGGGTCACCATCATCGCGACGTCCGGCCTGGTGTTCGGTTCGGTCTACTCGCTGATCATGATCCACCGTGCCTACTTCGGCCCGTCGAAATCGGACGCGGTGTTGCATGGCATGGACGGTCGCGAAATGATCATGGTGATCGGTCTGGCAGCGCTGCTGATTTACATCGGCGTCTACCCGCAACCGTTCCTCGATACCTCTGCCGCTACGATGCATGGCGTGCAGCAATGGCTCGGCACCGCCTTCACTCAACTCGCTTCGGCCCGGTAAGAGCGCTATGGAATTCACGACTCAACACTTTATCGCGCTTGCGCCGTTGTTGATCACCAGCGCCACGATCATCGTGGTGATGCTGGCGATTGCCTGGCGCCGCAACCACTCCCAGACCTTCCTGCTGTCGGTGGCGGGTCTGAACCTGGCTTTGCTGTCGATCCTGCCAGCCTTGAAGGTCGCGCCATTGGCTGTGACCCCACTGCTGCAAATCGATAGTTTCGCTTGCTTGTACATGGCGCTGATCCTGGTCGCCACCCTCGCTTGTGTCACCCTCGCCCACGCCTACCTCGGCGATGGCGGCACGGGTTACCCGGGCAACCGTGAAGAACTGTACCTGCTGATCCTGATGTCCGCTGCCGGTGGCCTGGTTCTGGTCAGCGCGCAGCACCTGGC
The DNA here is from genome assembly GCF_000282335.1 of Pseudomonas sp. GM48. Lineage (GTDB taxonomy): Bacteria > Pseudomonadota > Gammaproteobacteria > Pseudomonadales > Pseudomonadaceae > Aquipseudomonas. The sequence continues at coordinate 31,353 of NZ_AKJM01000002.1, read as the reverse complement.
CGGGTTGTTCGTCGGTCTGGAACTGCTGTCGGTGCCGGTCTACGGCCTGGTGGCTTATGCCTTTTTCAACAAGCGTTCGCTGGAAGCCGGCATCAAGTACATGGTGCTGTCAGCCGCCGGTTCCGCGTTCCTGTTGTTCGGTATGGCCCTGCTCTACGCTGACGCCGGTTCCCTGAGCTTCAACGGCATCGGCCAGGCCCTTGCGGCCACCGGCCTGCCAAGCTCGCTGGCGCAACTGGGCCTGGGCATGATGCTGATCGGCCTGGCGTTCAAGCTGTCGCTGGTACCGTTCCACCTCTGGACTCCAGACGTGTACGAAGGTGCTCCGGCGCCGGTTGCAGCGTTCCTGGCCACCGCTTCGAAAGTGGCCGTGTTCGCGGTGATGGTGCGTCTGTTCCAGATCTCGCCAGCGGCGAGCAGCGGTGTACTGAGCAACGTACTGACCATCATCGCCATCGCGTCGATCCTGTTCGGTAACCTGCTGGCCCTGACCCAGAGCAACCTCAAGCGTCTGCTGGGTTACTCGTCCATCGCCCACTTCGGCTACCTGCTGATCGCCCTGGTGGCGAGCAAGGGTCTGGCCGTGGAAGCCATCGGCGTGTACCTGGTCACTTACGTGATCACCAGCCTCGGCGCCTTCGGCGTGATCACCCTGATGTCCTCGCCGTACAAAGGTCGTGACGCAGACGCCCTGTACGAATACCGCGGCCTGTTCTGGCGCCGTCCGTACCTGACCGCCGTGCTGACCGTGATGATGCTGTCCCTGGCCGGTATCCCGCTGACCGCGGGCTTCATCGGCAAGTTCTACATCATCGCCACCGGTGTCGAGTCGCACCAGTGGTGGCTGGTCGGTTCCCTGGTACTGGGCAGCGCCATCGGCGTGTTCTACTACCTGCGCGTCATGGTCACCCTGTACCTGATCGAACCGAACCTGCGCCGCGTCGACGCTCAACTGCACTGGGAACAACGTGCAGGCGGCGTGATGCTGCTGGCTATCGCGGTACTGGCTTTCTTCCTCGGCCTGTACCCACAACCGCTGCTGAACCTGGTTCAACAGTCGGGCCTGGCGGGTTGATCGCTTGAGCGACTCTCGGTAACAAACAAAAACGGCACCTTCGGGTGCCGTTTTTGCGTTTGGGGGTATTCAAGGTCAAAAGATCGCAGCCTGCGGCAGCTCCTACATTTGGGAGGCGTACATCCTGTAGGGGATGCCGCAGGCTGCGATCTTTTAATCTTCATTGCCTACCCTCTTTTCAGAAAGTATTTGTCTGACGATCAGCAATTGATGACATCCGGCGATTGCTCCGAACGCTAATGTGAGCGACGGGCTTACAGGAGTATTCAAATGAAACAAGAACCGATGGTGATGATGTGCAATGAAATGGCGAAACCGACCTATGGTTCGCTTGCCTTTGCCCCCCCGAAAAATTCTGGCTATATTTGTCCAGAATATGGGAGAGAAATCATGATCATCGTTCCGTTGGCCGAAGCAAAAAACAATCTGTCCAAACTCGTCGATGATGCGGCGGCGGGCCAGATCATAACGATTGCCAAGCATGGTCGAGCCTTGGCCCGCCTTGTTCCCGTAGGAAAAACCAGCGGCCAGCGTATCGGTGCGATGAAAGGCAAACTGGTTCTGGCTGAAGACTTCGATGCACCACTGCCGGACGACATGCTGGATACTTTTGAAGGAACCCACGAATGAGGGTTCTGCTGGACACTCATGTTTTGCTTTGGGCTCTCAGCGATGACCCCAAACTATCCGGCAAGGCCAGAAAGCTCATTGAAGGCGCTGCCGACATATACATCAGCGCAGCGACATTCTGGGAAATGGCGATCAAGGTCGGGTTGGGAAAGCTGAATGTTGATCTGGAAGAAATCCGTCAGTACTGCCTCGAAAGCGGTTTCATCGAATTGCCGGTGACCTCAGAACATGCCATTGCCGTGAAAGACCTCGAACATCACCATCGTGACCCGTTCGACCGCCTCATTGTTGCAACCGCGATGACTGAACCCATGAAACTTCTAACGTCTGACCCATTGGTGGCCAAGTACACGGATTTGGCTATTTTGATTTAGTCAGCCCATCTACAACGCTTTGAGGATCAAAGGATCGCCTGAACGCGGCCGCAAGTACCTGGTTGTCAGTAAGGGCCTCTTCGCGGGCAAGCCCGCTCCCACAGTTGATGCGCAGCGAACAAAAAAATGGTGCCCGACGCTGATCCAGTGTGGGAGCGGGCTTGCTCGCGAAAGGGGCGGAACGGGCACAAACAAAAACGGCACCTTTCGGTGCCGTTAGCGTTTACGGTTTAGCTGTTATTTACGCGCATCTGCCCAAGATTTCAGCAGCTGGTTGTAGCTCACGGTTTCGCCTTTCGGCTTCTCGTTTTCCAGTTTCGGTTTCGGTGCGCCCGGTTGGTCGAACCAGTATTGCGCGTCACGCTCAGGGTTCATTTTCGGTGCACAGGTGGCTTGTGCCTTCGAACGCTCCAGACGGGACATGATCGCGTCCTGATCCTTGGCCAGACCGTCGAGTGCCTGTTGCGGGGTTTTGTCGCCGCTGGCCGCTTCGGCAATGTGGCTCCACCACAACTGCGCGAGGCGAGGATAATCAGGCACATTGGTCCCGGTCGGGGTCCATTGCACGCGGGCCGGGCTGCGGTAGAACTCCACCAGGCCTCCGAGCTTCGGCGCCAGGTCAGTCATGGCTTGCGAGTTGATGTCCGACTCGCGGATCGGGGTCAGGCCGACGATGGTTTTCTTCAGCGAAACGGTTTTCGAGGTCACGAACTGCGCATAGAGCCAGGCCGCCAGTTTTTGCTTTTCAGGCGTGGACTTCATGAAGGTCCAGGAACCGGCATCCTGATAACCGAGTTTCATGCCCTCCTCCCAATACGGACCTTTCGGCGACGGCGCCATCCGCCATTTCGGCGTACCGTCGGCATTCATCACTGCCAGACCTGGCTTGGTCATGTCGGCGGTGAACGCGGTGTACCAGAAAATCTGCTGGGCGATGCTGCCCTGGGACGGCACCGGGCCGGATTCGGAGAACGTCATGCCTGCCGCTTCCGGTGGCGCGTACTTCTTCAGCCAGTCAACGTATTTGGTGGTGGCAAACACCGCCGCCGGGCCGTTGGTGTCGCCGCCGCGGGTCACGCTGGAACCGACCGGATGGCAATCCTCGACACGAATGCCCCATTCATCCACCGGCAAGCCATTGGGAATGCCCTTGTCGCCGCCACCGGCCATGGAGAACCAGGCATCGGTGAAGCGCCAGCCCAGGGACGGGTCTTTCTTGCCGTAGTCCATGTGCCCGTAGACGCGCTTGCCGTCGATTTCCTTGACGTCTTCGCTGAAGAATTTGGCGATGTCTTCATAGGCCGACCAGTTCACCGGCACGCCCAGCTCGTAGCCGTACTTTTCCTTGAACTTGGCCTTGAGGTCCGCGCGTTCGAACCAGTCGGCGCGGAACCAGTACAGGTTGGCGAACTGCTGGTCGGGCAATTGATAGATCTTGCCGTCCGGTGCGGTAGTGAACGAGATGCCGATGAAGTCCTTGATGTCCAGGGTCGGCGAAGTGAAGTCCTTGCCTTCATTGGCCATCAGGTCGGTGATCGACTCGGTCTTGCCGTAGCGGAAATGTGTACCGATCAGGTCCGAGTCGTTGACCCAGCCGTCATAGATGCTCTTGTCCGATTGCATCACCGTCTGCAGCTTTTCCACTACGTCGCCTTCCTGAAGCAGGTCGTGGGTGACTTTGATCCCGGTGATTTCAGTGAAGGCCTTGGCCAGTACCTTGGACTCGTACTCGTGGGTGGCGATGGTTTCCGACACCACCTTGATGTCCATCCCGCGAAACGGCTCGGCGGCCTTGATGAACCACTTCAATTCCGCGAGCTGCTGATCGGCCGTCAGGGTGGACGGTTTGAACTCGCTGCCAATCCATTTCTTCGCGGCGTCTTCATAGGCATCGGCCCAGGCAGACGCGCTCAAACCGCTGAGTGCCAGCATGGCTGCCAATGAAATGCTATGTCGCAGCTTATTGTTTTTATCGAACATAAGACCTCCTTATTGAGTTTCGGAGCAACATTGCCGAGCGATTCGACTAGCCCCAACGCATCACAGCCAACAGCCACACCAGGGACAACGCGAAGGCCACCCAGATGCTCCAGTCGGTGACGCCGATTACCAGCAAGTGCAGGTAGGCGCTGCCGAGAAGACCGATAAACAACCGATCGCCACGAGTGGTGGCAATCGGTAGAACACCTCGCCGAAGCACGCTCGGCGAACGCAATTCCCAGGTGGTCATGCCCAACAGAATCAACGCAATAACGCCGAAGAACGCCGCCGTGGGGACCGTCCAACTCATCCATTCCATCATCAGCTCCTCATACCCGGCCCAGGGCAAAGCCCTTGGCCACGTGGTTGCGAACAAACCAGATCACCAGCATGCCCGGCAGGATGGTCAACACCCCGGCCGCCGCCAGCACCCCCCAGTCGATACCGGATGCCGAGACGGTGCGGGTCATTACCGCCGCGATCGGCTTGGCGTTCACCGAGGTGAGGGTTCGCGCCAGCAGCAGTTCGACCCAGGAAAACATGAAGCAGAAGAACGCCGTCACGCCGATGCCGGAGCCGATCAGCGGGATGAAAATCTTCACGAAGAACTTGGGAAAACTGTAGCCATCGATGTAGGCGGTTTCGTCGATTTCCTTGGGCACGCCAGACATGAAACCTTCGAGAATCCACACCGCCAGCGGCACGTTGAACAGGCAGTGAGCCAGGGCCACGGCGATGTGGGTGTCGAACAACCCGATCGACGAATACAGCTGGAAAAAAGGCAACAGGAACACCGCCGGCGGCGCCATGCGGTTGGTCAGCAGCCAGAAGAACAGGTGCTTGTCGCCGAGGAAGCGATAACGCGAAAACGCATAAGCCGCCGGCAGCGCCACGCTCAGGGAAATCACCGTGTTCAGGCTCACGTAGTACAGCGAGTTGAGGTAACCGGTGTACCAGCTCGGGTCGGTGAAGATCACCTTGTAGTTGTGGAAGGTGAAATCCTGGGGAAACAGCGTCAGGCCACCGAGGATTTCGTTGTTGCTCTTGAAGGACATGTTCAGCAGCCAGTAGATCGGCACCAGCAGGAACAGGATGTAGAGCAGCAGTGGAACAAGCTTTCTCTTGCTCATGGCGGGCCTCAGCGGTTGGCGTCGGAGTGAGTCATGGCGGTGTAGAACAGCCAGGACACCAACAGAATGATCAGGAAGTACACCAGCGAAAATGCCGCTGCCGGCCCCAGGTCGAATTGCCCTACGGCCATCTGGGTCAGGGTCTGACTGAGGAACGTCGTGGCATTGCCCGGACCGCCGCCCGTCAACACGAAGGGCTCGGTGTAGATCATGAAGCTGTCCATGAAGCGCAGCATCACAGCGATCAGCAGCACACTCTTGAGCTTGGGCAACTGGATATGCCGGAACACCGCCCAGGCCGAGGCGCGGTCGATCCGCGCCGCCTGGTAATACACATCCGGAATCGCCCGCAACCCGGAGAAGCACAACAACGCCACCAGCGAGGTCCAGTGCCAGACGTCCATCACCAGCACGGTGACCCAGGCGTCCATGGTGTTCGCCGCATAGTTGTAGCTAATGCCCATGGCATTGAGGCTCGAACCGAGCAGGCCGATATCGGCGCGGCCAAAGATCTGCCAGATGGTGCCGACCACGTTCCACGGGATCAGCAGCGGAATCGCCAGCACGATCAGCACCACCGAAGACCAGCGGCCCTTGGTCGGCATGGTCAGGGCGATGGCGATGCCCAATGGAATTTCGATCAGCAACACGCAGGCCGAGTAGATGAACTGGCGCAACAACGAGTCATGCAGGCGCGGGTCGAGCAGCACCTGCTTGTACCAGTCGGCACCGACGAAATAGCGGCTGGACTGGTCGAAAATGTCCTGCACCGAATAGTTGACCACGGTCATCATCGGGATCACCGCACTGAACGCCACCAGCAGGAACACCGGGAGCACCAGCCACCAGGCCTTGTTGTTCTGCACCTTGTTCATGGCTGCGCCCCTTTGTTGACCATGGCTTCGTTGACGGTTTGCGCTTCCAGCAGGAATTCATCGGCGTAAACCATCAGCCACTGCGCCGGAAAACTGATGTAGGCCGTGCCTTGTGGCACGACTTTGTCTTCGGCCAGGCGCACTTTCAGGGTGGCGCCATCGAGGTTGAGGGTCACGATCTTGTAGGTGCCCAGATCTTCAACGTGTACGACTTGTGCCCGCAGCGCGTCATCAAAGGCTTCGTCCCACACATGGACGAACTCCGGGCGTATGCCGACCTTGAGGGTTTTCCACCCGGATTCGGCAATACGCTGCTGCATCGCTTCGGACAGCGGCAGGTGCGTCGAGGCGAAACCGACGCCACCCGGTTGCGGCTGCACCTCGATCAGGTTCATCCCCGGGCTGCCAATGAAGTAGCCGACAAAGGTGTGGCTCGGGCGCTCGAACAATTCCCTTGGCGTGCCGAATTGCACGATCTGCCCGCCGTACATCACCGCAATCTTGTCGGCGAAGGTCGAGGCCTCCAGTTGATCGTGGGTGACGTAGACCATGGTGATGTTGAACTGCTCATGGATCTGCTTGAGCTTGCGTCGCAGCTTCCACTTCAGGTGCGGGTCAATCACCGTCAGCGGCTCATCGAACAGGATCGCCGACACGTCATCGCGCACCAGCCCACGGCCCATGGAAACTTTCTGTTTTTCGTCGGCGGTGAGGTTTCGCGCCTTCTTGTACAGCAGCGACTGGAGATCGAGGACTTCGGCGATTTCCTGCACCTTGCTATGCACCTTCGCCTCGGTCAGGCCTTGATTACGCAGCGGAAAGGCCAGGTTGTCGAACACCGTCATGGTGTCGTAGACCACCGGAAACTGGAAAACCTGGGCGATGTTGCGCTTCTCCGGAGTCAGGTCGTTGACCGCTTTGCCATCGAACAGCACATGGCCCTGGGATGGGCTGAGCAACCCGGAAATGATGTTGAGCAAGGTCGACTTGCCGCAGCCGGATGGCCCGAGCAAGGCGTAGGCACCGCCCTGCTCCCAGATGTGGTCCATCTCGCGAATCGCGTAGTCCTCGGGGCCTGCCGGGGTCCTGGTGTAGCTGTGGGCGAGACTCTGCAAACGGATTTCGGCCATCAGGCAACCCTCGCGATACGCCGGCCCGGCGCCTGGACCAGCCGCCCCTGCGTATCGAACACAAACAGTTTATGGGTCGGGATATAGATACGGATCGGCGCGTCGACGTCGTATTCGTGAACACCCGGCAAGTGCAGCACCAACAGGAAATGCTCGTTGCGCACGTGAAGAAAGGTTTCCGAGCCGCTGATTTCCGCGACTTCAACAGTCACCGCCAGTTCGAGATCATCATCGTTGCTCGGCACCAGCGAGATATGGCTGGGCCGCACCCCGAAACGGAACTCGCCCTCACCCACCGGGCGCAAATCGACGTTCAGCGGGAAGTGCACGAAATTGGCGAAACTCACTTCGTTGCCGGCAATGCGCCCCGGCATCAGGTTGATCGGCGGCTCGGAGAACAACTCGGCCGCCAGCACGGTTTGCGGCTGGTGATAGACCGAGGACGACTGGCCGCTCTGGATCACCCGGCCTTCGTGAAGAATGGTGGTGGTGCCGCCCAGGGCCAGGGCCTCGTTGGGTTCGGTGGTGGCGTAGATCGCGATGGTGTGGCGCGCCTTGAACAGCTCGCGCATTTCCTGGCGCAGCTCTTCACGCAATTTGTAGTCGAGGTTGACCAGCGGCTCGTCGAACAGGATCAGCTCGGCATCCTTGACCAGCGCCCGGGCCATGGCCGTGCGTTGTTGCTGACCGCCGGAAAGCTCCAGCGGATAGCGCTTGAGAAACTTTTCGATGCGCAGCATCTTCGCGGTTTCCAGCACCTTGCTCTGGATCAGATCATTGGATACACCGGCCTGACGCAGCGGCGAGGCGATGTTGTCGAACACCGTCATGGTCGGGTAATTGATGAACTGCTGATAAACCATCGACACATTGCGCAAGCGCACGGGACGCTGGGTAACGTCGACGCCATTCATCAGGACGCGGCCGCTGTCGGGCTTGTCCAGACCGGCCATCAGGCGCATCAGGCTGGTTTTGCCGGACAAGGTGCGACCCAGCAAAACGTTGAAGGAGCCGGGTTCAAAACTCAGGTTGGCATCGTCGATCCAGGTCTGGCCCTCGACGGTGCGGCTGACGTGTTCCAGGGTGAGTGACATGGCTCGGCCTTTTTTATTTTTGGAATCAAGCGACCGGAGCTGTAAAGCGACATTTGTGCCAGAAATTGCAAACGATTGATTCAGTTTGAAATTCCTGAGAATGACTACGGAGTCACGTTCATTGCTGAACACAAATGAACAACCGGAAATGAACAACTGAACAGTTCACCCATTGACAGTGAACAATAGTGAACAACACTCTACGGACAGTTAATGGTCCCTGTAGCAGCTGGCGCAGCCTGCGTTCGGCGGCGCAGCCGTCGTGAAATCAGGCAGCGCGGTGTGTCAGGATGACCGCGAATACAGGTTCTACGACGGCTGCGCCGCCGAACGCAGGCTGCGCCAGCTGCTACAGGGATCGTGTGTACCCATAACAAAAACAATAAAAGCCTGTTCAGAGATCGACTGCCATGGCCGCATCCGCATCGCCGCTGTCCCACGACGCCATCATCCAGGACTCCTGGTCCCGTTGCCGCGCGTTCGGCCTCAGTCATCAGAGCACGCCGGCATTCGACCAATTGCCGGCCGCGGGCATCGCGCAACTGCTGGAGAGCCAGCATTCGCTGGTGCAAACCACCCATCAGGAAGTGCTGCCCTACTACGAGAACATCCTGAGCAATTCCAATTGCCTGATCATGCTCGCCGACCATCAGGGCCAGGTGCTCACATCGTGGGGCACCCAGCGCTTTATCGAACCCAAGCTGGCCCGGGGGTTCAGCGCCGGCGCCAGCTGGATGGAGCGCTGCAGCGGCACCAACGCCATCGGCACCGCCCTGGCCTGCGAGCAAGCGGTGCACATCGAGCACGACGAACACTTCCTCAAGGCCAACCGCTTCATGACCGGTTCCGCCGCACCGATCTTCGATGCCGAGCGCAAGGTGATCGCGGTGCTGGACGTTTCCAGTGACAGTTACCTCCCGCCATCCCATACCCTGGGCATGGTCAAGATGATGAGCCAGACCGTGGAAAACCGGCTGATCCTCAATCTGTTCCATGGTCAGCATTTCCAACTCACGTTCAACACCGGACTGAACAACCTCGACAGCCAATGGGCCGGCTTGCTGATATTCGATGAGACTGGCCAGGTACTGTCTGCCAATCGGCGGGCCGACAATCTGCTGGGCATCAGCCTGTCGCGGGTCAGTATCGAGAACCTGTTCAAGGTCTCGCTGCTGGAGTTGCTCAATCAGCCCGAAGGCCTGCCCTTCGCCCTGCAAACTTCCGGGCGCAACCGCTTCCAGTGCCTGTTGAAACGGCCGAAACAGGCATCAATTCAACCCCGAGTGTTCACCGAGCCGGTTGTAGCTACACCCGCGGCCGTCAGCCTCAACTCCCTGCATTTCGGCGACAGTCGTGTGGAAAAAGCCGTGCGCCAGGCCGAGCGATTGCTGGAAAAAGACATTCCACTGCTGATCCACGGTGAAACCGGGGTCGGCAAGGAAGTGTTCGTCAAAGCCCTGCATCAGGCCAGTTCGCGCAGCAAACAAGCGCTCATCGCCGTCAACTGTGCGGCGATTCCCGCCGAACTGGTGGAGTCCGAGTTATTCGGTTATGAGAAAGGCGCGTTCACCGGCGCCAACCAGAAAGGCAGCATCGGGCTGATCCGCAAGGCGGACAAAGGCACGCTGTTCCTCGATGAAATCGGCGACATGCCGCTACCGACCCAGGCGCGCCTGCTGCGGGTGCTGCAGGAACGTTGCGTTCAGCCGGTGGGCAGCAGCGAGTTGTTCCCTGTGGACCTGCGCATCATTTCAGCGACCAATCGCTCACTACGGGAACAAGTACAACTGGGGCGGTTTCGTGAAGACCTGTATTACCGCATCGGCGGCCTGACTCTGGAGTTGCCGCCCCTGCGCGAACGCAGCGATAAGGATGCACTGTTCAAACGCCTGTGGGAGCAGCACCGCGAACCATCGCAATGGGCCGGTTTAAGCCAGGAAGTGATGGCGTTGTTCGGCCGCCACCCGTGGCCAGGCAACCTGCGCCAGGTCAGTAGCGTGATTCAGGTGGCCCTGGCCATGGCCGAGGAACAGCCGGTGCGACCTGAGCATTTGCCGGATGATTTTTTTGTCGATCTGGAGATGGAGCCGGTGGAGACGCCGGAACCATTGGCCGTTGACCTCAATGATGTCGAGGACTTGAACCGGCAGTTGCAGGCGGTCGGGGGGAATATTTCGTATCTGGCGCGGCGGTTGGGGGTTAGTCGCAATACCCTGTACAAGCGGTTGCGCCAGGCTGAATGACAAGTTGGCCGAATGGGCCTCTTCGCGAGCAAGCCCGCTCCCACATTGGATTTGCGTCGTACACAAAGCTCAAACACACTAAAGATCAACTGTGGGAGCGGGCTTGCCCGCGAAGGCGTCAGTCCTGTCGCCAAAGAACGAACAGCAAACCCTAAAAACAAAAACCCGCACAAGGCGGGTTTTGTTTTACAGCGGATCAGGCAATCAGTCAGCCAGACGCCAGGTCGTGCCGCCCTTGCCGTCTTCCAGCACCACGCCCATGGCGGTGAGCTGGTCGCGGATGCGGTCGGATTCGGCCCAGTCCTTGCCGGCACGTGCCGCCAGGCGCGCTGCAATCAGCGCCTCGACTTCAGCTGCATCCACGCGCCCTTCGGCGCCGGCCTGCAGGAAGTCATCGGCTTCGAGCTGCAACACACCCAACACGCTGGCCAATTCTTTCAAACGGGCTGCCAGACCGGCCGCTGCGTCGAGATCGCTCTCGCGCAGGCGGTTGATCTCGCGGACCATCTCGAACAGCACCGCGCAGGCTTCCGGCGTGCCGAAGTCGTCGTTCATCACCTGGGTGAAACGCTCGACGAAGGCTTCGCCGCCCGCCGGCGCCACGCTCGGCAAGCCTTTCAACGCGTGGTAGAAACGCTCCAGGGCGCCCTTGGCGTCCTTGAGGTTGTCTTCCGAATAGTTGATGGCGCTGCGATAGTGGCTCGACACCAGCAGGTAACGCACGACCTCCGGGTGGTACTTGTCGAGCACGTCGCGAATGGTGAAGAAGTTGTTCAAGGACTTGGACATCTTCTCGCCATTGATACGGATCATGCCGCAATGCATCCACGCGTTGGCGTAGGTCTTGCCGGTGGCCGCTTCGCTCTGGGCGATTTCGTTTTCGTGGTGCGGGAACTCCAGATCGCTGCCGCCGCCATGAATGTCGAAGGTTTCACCCAGGCAGCAGGTCGACATCACCGAGCACTCGATGTGCCAGCCTGGACGCCCGGCACCCCACGGCGACTCCCAACTCGGCTCGCCCGGCTTGGTGGCTTTCCACAGCACGAAGTCCAGCGGGTCCTGCTTGGACTCGTCGACTTCGATGCGCGCACCGATGCGCAAGTCTTCGATCTTCTTGCGCGACAGCTTGCCGTAGCCCATGAACTTGGCGACGCGGTAGTACACGTCGCCGTTGCCTGGTGCGTAGGCGTAGCCCTTGTCGATCAGGGTCTGGATCATGCTCAGCATGCCCGGGATGTGATCGGTTGCACGCGGTTCCATGTCCGGCTTGAGGATGTTGAGGCGTGCCTCGTCCTCATGCATGGCGGTGATCATACGCTCGGTCAATGCGTCGAACGGTTCGCCGTTCTCCCGGGCCCGATTGATGATCTTGTCTTCAATGTCGGTGATGTTGCGTACATAAGTCAGGTTGTAGCCACTGAAGCGCAACCAGCGGGTCACGAGGTCGAACGCGACCATGCTGCGGCCGTGGCCAATGTGGCAGTAGTCATACACGGTCATGCCGCACACGTACATGCGCACATTGTTGCCATCGAGCGGCTTGAAGACTTCTTTGCTCTTGGTGAGCGTGTTGTAGATCGTTAGCACGTTATTTCCCTTGACGCTGAATCACTGGCCCCACGAATCACGCAGGGTCACGGTACGGTTGAATACCGGCTGACCTGGTTTCGAGTCCTTGAGATCGGCGACGAAGTAACCTTCGCGCTCGAACTGGAAACGGTCTTCCGGCTGTGCATTGCCCAGCGAAGGCTCAGCACGACAACCGGTGAGTACCTGCAGCGAGTCAGGGTTGATGTTGTCCAGGAAACTGGCGCTGTCTTCGGCCTTCTCCGGGTTCGGAGAACGGAACAGGCGATCGTACAGGCGCACTTCGCACTCGACGCTGGCAGCGGCCGGCACCCAGTGGATCACGCCTTTGACCTTGCGGCCTTCCGGGTTCTTGCCCAGGGTGTCCGGATCGTACGAGCAGCGCAGTTCGACGATGTTGCCATCGGCGTCCTTGATCGCTTCGTCGGCACGAATCACGTAGCTGCCGCGCAGACGCACTTCACCGGCCGGTTCCAGGCGCTTGTAGCCCTTCGGCGGCTCTTCCATGAAGTCTTCACGGTCGATATAGATTTCACGGGCGAATGGCAACGCGCGCACGCCCATGTCTTCTTTCGGGTGGCACGGCAGTTCGAGGTTCTCGACCTGGCCTTCCGGGTAGTTGGTGATCACGACTTTCAGCGGACGCAGTACGCACATGGCACGCGGGGCGCTGTGGTCGAGGTCGTCACGGATGCTGAATTCGAGCATGCCGAAGTCGACCACGCCGTCGGAACGGTTGGTACCAATCATTTCGCAGAAGTTGCGGATCGATTTCGGCGTGTAGCCACGACGACGGAAACCCGACAACGTGGACATGCGCGGATCGTCCCAGCCGTTGACGTGCTTTTCATCGACCAGTTGCTTGAGCTTGCGCTTGCTGGTGATGGTGTAGTTCAGGTTCAGGCGGCTGAACTCGTACTGGCGCGGCTTGGCCGGCACCGGCAGGTTGTCGAGGAACCAATCGTACAGCGGGCGATGGCTTTCGAACTCCAGGGTGCAGATCGAGTGGGTGATGCCTTCGATGGCGTCCGACTGACCGTGGGTGAAGTCGTAGTTCGGGTAGATGCACCACTTGTCACCGGTCTGGTGGTGGTGAGCGTGGCGGATGCGATACATGATCGGGTCACGCAGGTTCATGTTCGGCGAAGCCATGTCGATCTTGGCTCGCAGCACGCGTGCGCCGTCCTTGAACTCGCCTGCTTTCATGCGGGCGAACAGGTCCAGGTTCTCTTCGACGCTGCGGTCGCGGAACGGGCTGTTTTTGCCCGGTTCGGTCAGGCTGCCACGGTATTCCTTGGCTTGCTCCGGAGTCAGGTCGTCGACGTAGGCATTGCCGGATTTGATCAACTCCACCGCCCAGTCGTGCAACTGGTCGAAATACTGCGAGGCGTAGCGCACTTCGCCGGACCACTCAAAGCCCAGCCATTTGACGTCGCTTTCGATCGCGTCGATGTATTCCTGGTCTTCCTTGGCCGGGTTGGTGTCGTCGAAACGCAGGTGGGTAACGCCGCCGAACTCCTGGGCCAGGCCGAAGTTCACACAGATCGACTTGGCGTGACCGATGTGCAGGTAGCCGTTGGGCTCAGGCGGGAAACGGGTGACGATCTGCGTGTGCTTACCCGAGTCCAGGTCCGCCTGGATGATCGGGCGCAGGAAATTGACCGGCACAGCGGGGCCGGTCTTGGAATTCGAGGTAGGGTCGACAGTGGGCTTGCTCATAGGATCCTTGAACGTACAAGTGCGCGGCCGGGAAGACGGGCCTGACAAAACAAAGCCGCTATCATAGCCGATGCTGTCAAGGGCCTGACAGAGCGCACTCTGTAAACCGTCGTATTTAATAGGCTGTAAATGAAAAAACAGCCTCGAAATTCGCGTCTGGCACGCTAAACTGCGCACCTTGGCCAAAAAGGCTGAACCGGTGACGGGACATGAGGTTCCAACACCACGAATTCCTTATAAAGAGTAACGATCATGACCCAAGTCAAACTGACTACCAACTTCGGCGACATCGTCCTCGAACTGAACGCCGACAAAGCCCCGATCACCGTGGCCAACTTCGTTGAATACGTCAAAGCCGGTCACTACGAAAACACCGTTTTCCACCGTGTCATCGGTAACTTCATGATCCAGGGCGGCGGTTTCGAGCCAGGCATGAAAGAAAAGAAAGACAAGCGTCCAAGCATCCAGAACGAAGCTGACAACGGTCTTTCCAACGACAAGTACACCATTGCCATGGCCCGCACCATGGAGCCGCATTCGGCTTCCGCACAGTTCTTCATCAACGTGGCGGACAACAGCTTCCTGAACCACAGCGGCAAGAACGTACAAGGCTGGGGCTACGCGGTATTCGGTAAAGTGACCGCCGGCACCGACGTTGTCGACAAGATCAAAGGCGTGGCTACCACTTCCAAGGCCGGCCACCAGGACGTACCGGCAGACGACGTGATCATCGAGAAAGCCGAGATCATTGAGTGATATTGCTGATTTCAGATTTACATCTGGAAGAGGAGCGCCCGGATATCACCCGGGCGTTTCTGGATTTGCTCGCCGGACGCGCCCGCTCGGCGAGTGCGTTGTACATTCTGGGCGACTTTTTCGAGGTGTGGATTGGCGACGACGCCATGACACCGTTCCAGCGCTCCATCTGCCAGGCCCTGCGCGACCTCAGCGACAGCGGCACGGCCATTTTTCTGATGCACGGCAATCGCGACTTCATGCTCGGCAAGGCGTTCTGCAAAGAAGCTGGCTGCACATTGTTGAAGGACCCGAGTGTCGTGCAGCTCGCAGGCGAGCCGGTGCTGCTGATGCACGGCGACAGCCTGTGCACCCGCGATGTCGGCTACATGAAGCTGCGCCGCTATCTGCGCAACCCGATCACCCTGTTCATTCTGCGCCACCTCCCGCTGCGCACACGCCAGAAATTGGCGCGCAAGCTGCGCAGCGAAAGCCGTACGCAGGTGCGAATGAAGGCCAACGACATCGTCGATGTCACGCCCGAAGAGATTCCGCGGATCATGCAGGAGTACGGCGTGAAGACCTTGATTCACGGGCATACCCATCGTCCCGCAATTCACAAGTTGCAGCTTGGCGAGCACGCGGCCAGGCGCATTGTGCTGGGGGACTGGGATCGTCAAGGGTGGGCATTGCAGGTCGACGAACAAGGGTTTGCGCTGGCGCCGTTCGACTTCACCCCGCCGCCGCAACTGACAGCCCCCGCCAACTAACTAACGAACACCCCCCCCTGTGGGAGCGGGCTTGCTCGCGAAGGCGGATTAACATTCAACATCTCTGTTGACTGATCCTCCGCTTTCGCGAGCAAGCCCGCTCCCACATTGGTTGTGTGGTGTTTAGTGCCCCGCAGAGGCCGCAGGCCCGGCCTTCGCCGTAAACGGTGGCTTGGCCAGCCACACAATCAGGATCAGCCCCAGGAACATCCAGCCCAGCAAGGTGAAGTAATCCACCGTGGACATGATGTACGCCTGACTGATCACCATCTGATCCAGCTGCGTATAGGCCTTGGCCCCTGCCCCGCCCAGATGGGTAATCGCCTCGCGGGTCGCCGGATCGAACGGCGTGATGCTTTCTGTCAGGTACGCATGATGCTGATCCGCCCGACGAATCCAGATCCAGGTCGTCAGTGACGCCGCAAAACTGCCGCCCAAGGTCCGCAAAAACGTCGCCAACCCCGAGCCGTCGGCAATCTGGCTCGGTGGCAAATCCGAAAGGAGGATGGTCAGGGTCGGCATGAAGAACAGCGCCACGCCGATCCCCATGAACAACTGCACCAACGCGATGTGCTGAAAGTCCACTTCATTGGTGAACCCGGCGCGCATGAAACAGCTCAGGCCGATGGCCAGGAACGCCCCGCCCGCCAGCACCCGCATGTCGAATCGCGGCGCGTACTTGCCGACAAACGGCGCCAGCAGCACCGGCAGGATCCCCAGCGGCGCCACGGCAAAACCGGCCCAGGTCGCGGTGTAACCCAGTCGCGTTTGTAGCCACTGCGGCAGGATCAGGTTGATCCCGAAGAACCCGGCATAACCCAGAATCAGCACGATGGTGCCGTAGCGAAAGTTGCGATGGGCGAACAGGCGCAGGTTGACCACCGGGTGCTCATCGGTCATTTCCCAGATCACGAAGAACGCCAGGGCCACCACCGAAATCACGCTGCCGATCACGATGAAGCTCGATTCAAACCAGTCGGCGTCGTTGCCCTTGTCGAGCACGATCTGCAACGCGCCGACACCGATGATCAGCGCGATCAAACCGACGTAGTCCATCGGTTGGCGACTGGTGACCACCGGGCGCTTTTTCATCTGCTGGGTCACCACCCATGCCGCGAACAAGCCGATCGGCACGTTGATGAAGAAAATCCACGGCCAGCTGTAGCTGTCGGTGATCCAGCCGCCGAGGATCGGCCCGGCAATCGGCGCGACCACCGTGACCATTGCCAGCAATGCCAGGGCCAACCCCCGTTTCGCCGGGGGGTAAACCGCAATCAGCAGGGTCTGGGTCATCGGGTACAACGGCCCCGCCACCACGCCTTGCAAGACCCGAAAGCCCACCAGCTCCGGCATGGACGTCGAAATACCGCACAAAAACGAGGCCAGCACGAACAGCAGCGTGGCCCAGACAAACAGCTTCACCTCGCCAAATCGGCGACTGAGCCAACCGGTCAGCGGCAAAGCGATGGCGTTACTCACTGCAAACGAGGTGATTACCCAGGTGCCCTGTTCCGAACTCACGCCCAGGTTGCCGGAAATCGTCGGCAACGCCACGTTGGCGATGGTGGTGTCGAGCACTTGCATGAAGGTCGCCAGCGACAGGCCGATGGTGCTGAGCAGCAAACTCGGTGGCGTGAAAGACGCGTTATTGCTCATCGCGAATCCTTTGAAACCTGATCGGTGCTGCGCCTGTTACAGACGCAGCTAACCCTGTGGGAGCGGGCTTGCTCGCGAAGAGGTCGGCACATTCAACATGGATGTCGCCTGACGCTCCGCCTTCGCGAGCAAGCCCGCTCCCACAGGGTCGATGTAATGGCATTTCAGCGTTGCGCGGTCTTGCTGACCGCGGCGCTGTTGTCGTGGATCAACTGGGTGATCATCGCGTCCGCCTCGGCCAACTGACGGTCGTAGACATTGGTGCTGAACGAGGCCTTTTGCGGCGGCTGTTGTGCCAGCACCGGGCCACTCTGGTCGCGCAGGTTCACGTCAACCATGGTCGACAGACCGACCCGCAACGGGTGCCTGGCCAGTTCTTCGGCATTGACGTGGATCCGCACCGGCACGCGTTGCACGATTTTGATCCAGTTGCCGGTGGCGTTCTGCGCCGGCAGCAAGGCAAAGGCGCTGCCGGTCCCGGCGCCGAGGCTGTCGATGGTGCCGCTGTATTTCACGCTGCTGCCGTACAGGTCCGTCTCGATCTCCACCGGTTGGCCAATGCGCATGTCACGCAACTGGGTTTCCTTGAAGTTGGCGTCGATCCACAGCTGATCCAGCGGAATCACCGCCATCAGCGCGGTACCCGGTTGCACGCGCTGGCCCAGTTGCACCGAACGCTTGGCCACATAACCGGTGACCGGTGCAATCAGGACGCTGCGTGAGTTGTTCAGGTACGCCTGACGCAATTGCGCGGCGGCGGCCATCACGTCCGGGTGCGATGAAACCACGGTGTCATCGACCAGCGCGCTGGTGGTTTTGAGCTTTTGTTCGGCGTTGGCCAAGGCGTTTTGCGCCGAGGTCAGGTCGTCGCGGGCGTGGGACAGTTCTTCCTGGGAAATCGCCCCGCCAGCGGCAAGGTTCTTGCGCCGGCTGAAGTTGTCCTGGGCCTTTTGCACTTCGGCTTTCTGCGCATTGACCTGGGCTTTCATGCCGTCCACATCGCTGTACAAGCCGCGCACCTGACGCACGGTACGCGCCAGATTGGCCTGGGCATTTTGCAGACCGATTTCGGCGTCGTTCGGGTCGAAGTTCACCAGCACCTGGCCTTCATGCACCAGATCGCCATCGTCGGCGCCGATGCTGACCACGGTCCCCGTGACCAGCGGCGTGATTTCCACCACGTTGCCGTTCACATAGGCGTCGTCGGTGCTTTCGCTCCAGCGCCCGTAAAACTCGTGGTAGGCCCAGACGCCCGCGCCGCTCAGCACGACGGCGGCAGCCAGGACCAGCAACATGAACTTGCGCTTGCCCGAATTGGGGTTGCCTTGAGTGTTTTCAGGAGGTTGAGTTGTATCGGCAGTGGCCATGACAGGTACCTTGAATTAGTGGGTCAGCGTGGCTGGCGTGGCGTTGGCCGAGGCGATGGCCTCAGGCTGGAAACCGCCACCCAGTGCCTGCATCAGTTGGATTGACAGGTCGATCTGCTCGGCATTCAGGTTGGCCAGCTGACGCTGGGCCTGGAGCAATTGCTGCTCGATGCTGAGCACGTCCAGGTAGTTGCCGATGCCGGAACCGTAACGCTGGACCACGGTGTTGTAGGAATCCTGGGCGATGTCGGTGGCGTGCTGCTGGGCCGCGATCTGCCGACCGATATCGCGCAACTGGTTGATGCTGTCACCGACATCCCCCAGCGCCTTCACCAGGCTTTTGTTGTACTGCGCCACCGCGAGGTCGTAATCGGCGTCACGCGAATCGAGGTCGGCGCGCAAGCGGCCACCGTCGAAAATCGGCACAGAGATCGTCGGTGCAATGTTGAAGAAGCGGCTGGCCGAACCAAACATCGCATCGCCCAACAAGGATTCGGCGCCGGCAGCGGCGCTGAGGTTCAAGTTGGGATAGAACCGGGTCTTGCCGGCGTCGATACTTTTGCTCGCCGCCTCGACCCGCCAGCGCGCGGCCACCAGGTCCGGGCGACGCCCGAGCAGTTCGGCTGGCAACACCGAAGGTAGCGCTACCGCGCTCGGTTGAAGAATATTCGGCCGGGCAATTTCATTGCCGCGGTCCGGACCTTTGCCGAGCAGCACCGCAAGGGCGATCTTTGCGCTGTTCAGGCGCTTTTCAGCGTCGATCAAATTGGCTTGGGAGGTGGCTTCCAGGCTTTCGGTCTGCTGGAACTGGTACTGGCTGTCGATCCCGGCAGTCAGGCGCCGCTGGCTCAGGTCGAGCATTTGCCGGGTGCGCTTGAGGTCTTCGCTGGACAGGTCATAGACGATATGCGCCTGCCCCAGATCGCTGTAGGCCCGGGCGACGTCGGCGGCCAGGGTCAGTTGCGCGGCCTGCTGGTCGACTTCGGCGGCACGGGCCTGGCCCAGGGCTGCTTCCCAGGCATCGCGCTGACCGCCCCACAGGTCGAAGTTGTAGTTGAAACTGCTGCTGATGTTGCGAATGGTGGCGTAAGCATCGCCCTGCCCGCGCGGGTCCTGGTCCCGGGCCAGGCGCGAGCGGCTGACACCGGCGCTGGCATCCAGGGTCGGCATCCGCTCGGCGTCGGCGGCGTAGGCCGCAGCGCTGGCCTGATGGGCACGGGCGTCGGCGATTTGCATGTCCGGGCTATCACGCAGGGCCTCGCGGATCAGGCCGTCGAGTTGCGGGTCGCCAAGGCTTTTCCACCAGTCGCTTTTCGGCCAGGCGGCCGGCGACAACGCCACGCCGCCGAGGGATTGCCCGGCCTTGAGGTTTTTCGCGTCGAGGCTGACACCTTCGGCTTTCAGGCCGCTGTAGCTGGCGCAACCGGCCAGGCTCATGGCCAACAGCACCAGGCTCAGGCCGGTACGCAAGGGTTTACTGCTCATTTGTCACCTACCCGCAGCAGGGTGATCGAGTCACCGGCTGCTACTAGAATTTTCTTCAGAATCATCTCCAGAGTCTTCAGCTCATCTGGAGTGATGGCACCGGCCAGTTCATTCATGGCTTCGGCACCGATGTGCGGCAACAGCCCGGCGAGCTTTTGCCCTTCTTCCGTGAGTACAAGCTGCACTTGGCGGCGATCCGCCTCGGAGCGTTGGCGGGCGAGGAAACCTTTCTGTTCCAGACGATCGAGCATGCGAGTCATCGAGCCGCTGTCCAGGGACAGGTGACGGCACAACTCGCCCGGCGAGTCGACGCCGTACTGGGCCATGATGATCAACACCTTGAACTGCGCGGCGGTGATGCCGTGGGGTTCCATGTGGGTGTCGATGATCCGGTCCTTGAGCAGCGCGGCGCGCCCGAGCAGCAGGCCGAGATGGCAATTTTGGAAATCGTCCGGAGAGAAATGTTTCATCTGACCACCAATTAGCTGCCTAGGCAGTGAATGTATGTCTAGATGTTACTGCCTAGGCAGCGAATGTCAACGCAATAGTTAGCACGCTTGGTAAATAGTTGATAAATAGTGTCGGGTTTTGTGCTGCCCACACGGACGCCTTCGCGAGCAAGCCCGCTCCCACAGGGATCACGCTGAACCTGTGGGAGCGGGCTTGCTCGCGAATGGGGCGACTCGGTCTTTTGTAGGAAATGCGGGCCTAGAAATCCCGCTTGTAGAAGATGTCCAGCGAACTGGCGACGCCGCCGGCGGCTTCGAGGTAGACCTTTTTGCTCAGCTTGTAGCGCAAGGCAATGGTGTTGGCCGGTTCGAACACGCCAACGCCATAGCGCAGGCTGAGCTTCTCGGACAGGTTGCCGCTGGCCACCACGCTGGTGGTGTTGCCGCTGCCCTGGGTGTCGAGCTGGAAGTCCTGGATCCCCAGGTTCTTGGCCAGGCCGCTGGTGACCCCGGAGCTGCCCATCAAGCCCAGACCGAGCGCCGCCTGGGCGAGCATATTGTTGTCTTCGCCATTGCTGCTCAGCGGACGCCCGAGCACCAGATAGGACAGGGCCTGCTCCTGGCTCATGGCCGGTTCGGAGAAGATCTGCGTGGTCGGCTGCTCGGCGCTGCCACTCAGGCGGATGCCGGCGATGATGTCATCCGTCTTGCGAATGGCTTCGATGTCCAGGTACGGCTGATCGATGGGACCGGCAAACAGCAAGCGTGCCCGGCGCACTGAAAGCCGCTGGCCGTAGGCGCGATAACGCCCGTCGTTGAGCCACAACTCGCCGCGGGTGTCCATGTTGTCGCCGACGTGCACATGTCCCTGCACATTCGCGGTCAGGCCAAATCCCGCAAAGCTCAGCTTGTCTTCGCCGACGATCACTTCGATGTCCATCTTCATCGCCAGCGGTGGCTTGCCCTCCTCGGTCTGCTGACCGACGATCACCGTGTCATCGGAGACCTTGACCGTCGACGGCGGCAACTCACGAATGGTGATTTCGCCCTTGGGCACCAGCACTTTACCGGCGATGGCCAACTCGTCGCCCGTCATCGAGATTTTCAGGTCCGGTGCGACTTCCAGCTTGGCGTAAGGCTCAACGGTGACCGGCAACTGCGAACCCTTGAGCGCCAAATCCACTACCAACGCCTGGCCC
This sequence comes from Pseudomonas sp. GM48, assembly GCF_000282335.1. GTDB lineage: Bacteria > Pseudomonadota > Gammaproteobacteria > Pseudomonadales > Pseudomonadaceae > Aquipseudomonas. The sequence continues at coordinate 9,855 of NZ_AKJM01000002.1, read as the reverse complement.
CACGCGATGCTGCCGTTCAAGCTGCCCTGCCCGGCCTTGCCGCTGTTCCAGCCGCCGTTCAGTTGTACGCTTTCACCGGCGATGAGCGCCTGTACGTGCAGGTTTTGCAGCTCCATTGGCAATTCAGGTCCGGCCACTATGCCGTCACTCAGTTGCAGGCTGCCATTGACCTGCGGCGCCAATAGACCGCCAGCGATCGTGCCGCTGCCATTCAAGCGTCCGCTCAGCTTCTCGACCATCGGCACGAATGGCCGCGCCACCGACAGGTCCAGCCCGCTCAAGCGGAATGAGCCGCTCAACGGTTTGTTCTTCGGCAACGGATTGAGCTGCGCCTGGACCATCAGTTCGCCGAGTTTGCCACCGACGAAGTTGAGCTCGGTGTCGATGCGTTTGGGCGTGAGCTTGCTGGTGAGTTTCAGGGTCTGGTACGGGAAATCCAGCCACTGGTCCTTTTCCTTGATGCGCAACGTGCCGCCGCCGGCATCGACGCTGATCTGGCCGTTCGGACCGCTGGCCGGCAGGTCCAGTTGCAGGTCGGCATTGAGGCGGCCCTGCCAGGCGAAATCCTTCGGCAGCCACTGGGCGAGGCTGTCGATCGGGAATTGCTTGAGGTGATAACGCAGCTTCGGCTCGGGCATCAGGCGCGAATCTTCACCGCACAGGCTGGCCTGGCCGGATGCCCAGCAATGGGCGCCAAAGTTGATTTTGCCGTCCGCCAGGCGTTCGAGTTTCGCCGGCCCTTGCAGCTTCCAGTCCTGGCCACCGGCCTGGATATCACCGCTGGCCAGGCGTCCGCGCCAGTTACCTTGCTCCAGCACACCGTCCAGGCCAAGCGCGAGTTTCAGCTGCGGCCCTTGCAGGTCGAGGTTCAGCTTCTGGTTTTTTATGTCGCCCTGGCCGCTGGCGGTCAGCGCGCCCAGTGAAGTGTCGCCCGCCCGGATGCCGCTGCCCTTGAGGTCGATTTTTGCTCGTTGTGCGCTGTCCAGGGTGGCGTCCAGGTTCAGGCTTTGCAGACGATTGTCCTGGAAGGCCAGTTGCGAACCTTGCAGGTCAAGCTTGCCTTGCGGCGCCTTGAGTGTGCCGGCGACATCCACGCGGCCATTGAGTTGGCCGCGCAGTTGTGGCCAGAGTTGGGCCAGGCGCGGCAGCTTGAGATCGATCTGCCCAACGAGTTTCTGTTGCAGGCTACCTTTGCCGCTGATGCTGTTGTCGCCGAGGCGAACTTGCAGGGCATTTAGGTTCCATCGCTCGCCGCTGCCATCGGCCCTGGCCTGGATCACTGCCGGTTGACCGCGCAGTTTGCCTTTGAGGTCCAGGTCGGCATTGAGGCTGAGCATTTCGTTCTTCATCTCGCCCTGGCTGCGCAGCGGGCCGGCCAGCGTGCCCGGCAGCTCCGCGACCCAGTAAGCCGGGTTGATCGCCGACAAATCCAGCGCGGTGTCCCAGGCAATGCCATCGGCGAATTGCAGGTTCAGGTGCCCTTCGGCCTTGCCCTGCCCGGCCTGGAGTTGGATCTGTTGCAGGTAGATTTTCGTCAGGTCGCCAGCGAAAGGGCTGGCCAGGGTGAAGGCGCCGGCCGGACCATCCAGCGCGGCGTCGAAATGACCGAGGTACTTGCCGTCGGTATAGGACACCTCACCGTTGAAGCGGCGCAACGCAACTTCCGGCTCGTCGATCAATGGATAGAGCCTGTGCCACGGGAAATCCAGCCAGTCGATTTTCGCCTCGGCGCTCAGGCCTTTGCTCCAATCCACCAGCCCGGTGAGCTTGAGACTTTGCTTGTCGTTGGCGGTCAGGTCCAGCGCGGCGATCTGCGCGCCCTCGGCGTCGACCTTGCCTTGCAGCGCCAGTACGACCGGCCCTTGTTCTGCGGGCAACGTGGCTTTGCCTTGTAGCGCATAGCCATTTTTCAGGTCACCCGTACCGGTGAGCTCCAATTGATTGAGTTGCAGGGTGTCCGGCAGATCGGCACTGGGTTTGAAGCCATCGGCGGTGATCCGCACTTTGGCCGGCAAGTTTTCCACCAGCGGTTGCAGTTCGCCAGTCAGTTGCCCGTTGAGGTAACCGCTGCTGTCGGCCTTCAGGTTCAGGGTTTTCAGCAGGTCGCCGTCGATCTTCAACGCCAGTGCCAAGGGTTCAGGCGTCGACAACAGGGTCAGCTTACCTTCGGCGTTGAGCGGCCAGTTGCCGCTCGGTTGCAACAGGCCGGACAGATTCAGGCTCAGGTCATCGCGCTGTAACGCTACCGAATCGATCTTCAAACCGGCCGCCGTCCAGTGCGCCGCCAGTTGCAACCCCTTGAGTTCTTCGCTGCCGTTGAACAGCAGGCGACCGACCTTGATCTGCCCCAGCTCGATGGCCAACGGTAACTTGAGCTCCGGGAGCGTGATCGGGCCGCTGTCTGGCTCTTCGGTACCCGGCGGGAACGTCAGGCTGACCTGATCGGCCTGCAATTGCTCGATGCACAAGGTCATGCGGGTCAGGCACAACGGCGACCAGGCGAAAATCACCTGGTTCAGTTCAACCCGGCTGGTGTCCTGCTGCCACAGCACCCGGTCGGCACTCCACTGCCCGCCCAGCCGGCCCTGGAAGTTTTCCAGGGTCAACCCCGGCACGAACCCCAACGCCCAGCGGCTGCCCGTCGCCGTGCCCAACACCGTGGCCAGCGTCAAAACCACCAGCATCAACAGCGCCACTATCGCCAGCAGCGTTACTTTCAAACCACGCGTCACAGCTCAGGCCCCATGGAAAAGTGCAGTCGAATGCCGCCATCGTCGTCCAGCGCATGGGCCAGGTCGAGGCGGATCGGCCCCACCGGCGATACCCAGCGCACGCCGATACCAACGCCAGTCTTGAGGTTCGGCAGTTCGAGTGTATTGAAGGAGTTGCCCTGGTCGACAAAGGTCGCGACCCGCCATTTTTCGGCGATCGAATACTGGTACTCCGCACTGGCGGCGACCATGTAGCGCCCACCGATGCGGTCACCGTCGGAGTTTTCCGGGGACAGGCTCTGATAGTCGTAACCGCGCACGCTCTGATCGCCACCGGCGAAGAAGCGCAACGATGGCGGCACCGATTTGAAGCCATTGGTGGCACTGCCGCCGACCTGCACGCGCCCGAGAAAGCGGTGGTTGTCGAACACCGTGGTCAGGCCTTTGACCAATGCCGTGCCGTAGACCAGGTTGCTGTCGGAACCCAAACCTTCCTTGGCCACTTTGGATTCGAATTGCAGCCGATAGCCGTTGTGCGGGTCGATGCGGTTGTCGCTTTTGAGGTACGAGTAGTTCACACCGGGCATCAGCAGATTACTGAGTCCCGAGTCGTCGCCGAGCTGATAATCCTCGCGCTGCCACTTCAGCGACACCACCCGTTGCCAGCCGCTGGGCAATTTGCTGTGCCATTCGGGGCCGAGGGTCAGCAGCTTGCTGTGGGTGTCGGTGCCGGCGATGTCTTCATTCTGATAGCCGCCGGCAAAACGCAGTTTGTCGGTCAGTGGCGGGTCCAGCGGAATGTCGTAGAACAGCCCGACGTTTTGCCGAGGCGCCGAGACTTCGGTCTCCCAACCGTAACTGTGCCCTTGCGCGTTGACCCAGTGGCGGGTCCAGTTGGCCTTCGCCCGTGGGCCGACGTCGGTGGAGAAACCCAGGCCCAGGCCCATGGTCCGGGGCTTGCGGGTGTCGAGTTTGACGTCCACCGGGATCGCATCGTCCCTGGATGCCGTGGGCGCCGCGTCCACCCGCACGCCTTCGAAGTAACCACTGGATTGCAGGTTCTGATTGAGTTCGGCGATCAATTCCGAGTCGTACGGCGTACCGGCCTTGAATGGCACCATGCGTTGCAGCAGCTCGTCGTCGAACGGCGTATCACCCTCGAAACTGACTTTGCCCAAGGTATAACGCGGACCACTTTCATAGATCAGTTCGATATCGGCGACGCCGGCCCGCGGGTCGACCGATAATTTTGACCGAGTGAAGTGGCCGCTGAAAAAGCCATAGCGCGAAGCCTGATTCTGGATCAGGCGCTTGGCGTCCTCGTAATGGCCATGATTGAGCACGGCGCCGGGCTTGAGCGCGTCGCTTTTGGGGACTCGAAAGGATTTGAGGGCGGCGGCCGGACCGTCGACACGCACCGTGACATTGCGCAAGTGCACCGGCTCACCGGGGTCGACCGTCAGCACCAGGCGCGGGTCCTTGCCCCCCTTCACCTCGCTGTCGATGTGCGGCTGGTAATACCCCAAGGCCTGGGCGGCCTTGCGCGCCTGTTCTTCGGCACCACGGCTAAAGCGCAGCAAGGCTTCTTCGTCACGATCGCCGAGGCTGCCGATATAGCCTTCTATATTGGCTTTCAGCTCATCATTGGACGGTTTGATCCGTACATCCAATTCACTTTGTGCCAGCGCTGCGCAGCTGGTCATCAGCATCAGCGCACCGCTGGTAATTCTTCCTGGAAACTTCATAGGCGCGGATGCTATCACGAGCATGGATCATGGACACGGGAGCGTGATAGAGCCTGGCACGCAAGGAAAGTTCGCCGTTCAGGCCGATGCGGTGTGCAACACCTGGGGATTGGGGTGAAAAAACACATGCTCACGAATCGGTCCTACGGCAACTTCACCGATTTCCTCATAGCCCTGACGCTTATAGAACTCCAGATAGCGAGGATTCCCGGTATCGAGGATCACACCCTGTGAGTTCTCATCCACGGCGCACCAGTTGTGCACGGCTTGCAACAGTTGTTCGCCGAAATGTTTGCCCTGGAACTGCGGATGAACCCCCAGCAACGGCAGGACGTGCACCGCGTCGTTCGGCACGCAGCCCTCCACGGCAGCATGATATTCAAGGTAGCGACGGGTGCAGCGAAACCCCGTACTGAGCACCATGCGCAGGCGCCAGGCCCAACTTTCGGTAACGCCGAGGCGCCGTTGCGGCGGTGCGATCAGGGCGATGCCGATCAGGCGATCGTTGACCAGCAGGCCGATGGCCGGCAAGTCCTGGAGAAAATGCTGGGTCACCAGTTCGCGCACGGTGGCGCGAACCCGCTGTTCGTAGCCGGGGCGTTCGGCTTCGAACAAATAGCCGAAGGTTGGCTCGTGTCGATAAGCCTGGTACAGCAGCGAACGCGCTTCGCGGGCGTAGCCGCTGTCGAGCATGTGAATATCGGCGATGGCGGTCGAAGTTTCGGGCATGACGGTTAATCTCCCCGGCACAGCTCGGGTGGCTGCACTCTTGTTGTTACGAGCTGATCGGCGCTGACACAGTTCCTTACAGATCCGAAATGAGTGTAGGCAATGAAATCGCCTTCGCGAGCAAGTCAGCTCCCACAAAAGCAAAGGCAGGCGCCTAACCTGTGGGAGCGGGCTTGCTCGCGAAGAGGCCATCACTGCCCACACAAGGCTGACTGACAAAATCGAATCCTCTCACCCCACACTGGCCCGATTCCCACATGTCAGCTAGCATCGCCCTTTTGCCAGGACTGCCGACCATGAAGATCGTCTCCTTCAACATCAACGGGCTGCGCGCCCGTCCCCATCAGCTGGCGGCGCTGATCGAAAAGCACCAGCCCGATGTGATCGGCTTGCAGGAAACCAAGGTCCACGATGAGCAATTCCCGTTGGCCGAGGTTCAGGCCCTGGGTTATCACGTGTATTTCCACGGGCAAAAGGGTCATTACGGCGTCGCCCTGCTGTCGCGCAAGGAGCCGTTGGCCCTGCACAAGGGTTTCGCCACCGACGAAGAAGATGCCCAGCGGCGTTTCATCTGGGGCACTTTCGCCGACGCCAATGGCGTGCCGGTGACCATCATGAACGGCTATTTCCCGCAGGGCGAAAGCCGCGACCACCCGACCAAGTTCCCGGCCAAGGAACGCTTCTATAGCGACTTGCAGCAACTGCTGGAAAGCCAGTTCAAGAACGATCAGGCGCTGGTGGTGATGGGCGATGTGAACATTTCCCCGGAAGACTGCGACATCGGTATCGGCCCGGACAACATGAAGCGCTGGCTGAAGACCGGCAAATGCAGCTTCCTGCCGGAAGAACGCGAGTGGATGGCGCGCCTGAAGAACTGGGGCCTGGTGGACAGTTTCCGCCACCTGAACCCGGACGTCACCGACACCTTCAGCTGGTTCGACTACCGCAGCCGTGGTTTCGAAGACGAACCCAAGCGTGGCCTGCGCATCGACCTGATCCTCGCCTCCAACGGCTTGCTGCCACGGGTGAAGGCCGCGGGGGTGGACTACGAACTGCGTGGCATGGAGAAACCTTCGGACCATGCGCCGATCTGGCTTGAGTTGAGCTGATCCCGAGTCGTACGCAATACCAATGTGGGAGCGGGCTTGCTCGCGAAAGCGGTGTTTCAGTCAATACATGTGTCGACTGATCCGACGCTTTCGCGAGCAAGCCCGCTCCCACATTAGAAAAGTGTCATTTTTCGGAAACCTTACTGACTTAATCTCCCGACACCTCCTTTGGCTATATAAGGTGCCGGCATGATGCTGCGCGTATTGTTCCTGTTGATGCTGTGCATGGGCTTGCCGCAGGTGGTTTCGGCCGGTGGATTACCGACACCCGAACACGGCCCGGTGCTGCGCATTCAGGGTTCCAACACCATCGGCGCGGCCCTGGGACCGGCGCTGGTCGAGGGCCTGCTGAGCGAACAGGGTCTGCGCAGGATTCACCGCGAACCACTGGATACCGCCAACGAACTGCGCATCGTCGGTGAAACCGTTCAGGGTCGTCGGGTCGTGGTAGAGGTGGCAGCCCACGGTTCCAGCACTGGTTTTTCCGCCCTGAAAACCGCCAATGCCGACCTCGCCGCGTCATCGCGCCCGATCAAGGACAGCGAGCTGGTGAACCTTGAATCCTTGGGCGATCTGAAAAGCCCAGGCGCCGAACAGGTTATCGCCATCGATGGCCTGGCGATCATCCTTCACCCGGACAATCCGCTGAACCAACTCGACACCGTGCAACTGGCGCGCATTTTCAGTGGCGAAGTAAAAACCTGGGAAGACATCGGTGGCAGTGGAGGACCGATTCATCTGTATGCGCGGGATGATCAGTCCGGGACCTACGACACCTTCAAGGAACTGGTTCTGAGTGAGCGTGGAAAAAGTCTCAGCAGCACGGCAAAACGCTTCGAGTCCAGTGAACAACTGTCCGATGCGGTCAGTGCAGACCCGCGAGGCATCGGTTTCATCGGTTTGCCCTACGTGCGCCAGGCCAAGGCCGTGGCCATTGTCGACGGTCAATCGCAAGCCATGCTGCCGCTCAACAGCCTGATTGCCACGGAAGACTATCCGCTGTCCCGTCGATTGTTCTTCTACCTGCCGCCCAACGGGAAAAATCCCTGGGCCGATGCCCTGGTGGCCTTTGCCCAAAGCGCTAACGGCCAGGCCATTGTGGCCGCCAACGGCTTTATTGCCCAAACCGTCCAGGCCATGGCCGTTGCCCCCAATGCGTTGATGCCCGAGGGTTATCAGGCGTTGAGTCGACATGCTCAACGGCTGTCGGTGAACTTCCGCTTCGAGGAAGGCAGCGCCAGCCTGGACAACAAGGCCCGACAAGACCTGTGGCGGGTGCTCGACTATATAAAGCAGCACGGCAAAACCGAAGGACAGGTCTCGCTGGTGGGGTTTGGCGATGCCAAGAGTGACCCGGCGCGCGCCGACCTGTTGTCGAAATTGCGAGCCATGGCAGTGCGGCGGGAGTTGGTAAAGAGCGGCGTGGTGTTTCGCGAGATTCGCGGGTTTGGAGCGCAGATGCCGGTGGCAGCCAATAGCGCCGATGAAGGGCGGATCAAGAATCGGCGGGTTGAGGTTTGGGTGTATTGAATTGAGCACCGAACAATGTGGCTGAGAGCTTATGTGGCGAGGGAGCTTGCTCCCGCTCGGCTGCGCAGCAGTCGCAAACCAGACAACCCGGTGCATCTGATACAACCTGGCTACCGGATTTAGGGCCGCTTCGCGCCCCAGCGGGAGCAAGCTCCCTCGCCACAAGTATTCACTCAACAGAAAAATGCAGCGGTGTCTTAATGCCCGCTACGCAGCATCTCTTTCGGCACATATTTGCCGATTTCAAACTTGCCGATCGCCGCGCGGTGCACTTCGTCCGGGCCGTCGGCCAGGCGCAGGGTACGCTGCATCGCGTACATGTAGGCCAGCGGGAAATCGTTGGAAACCCCTGCCCCGCCATGGATCTGGATCGCCCGGTCGATCACTCGCAACGCAACGTTTGGCGCGACGACCTTGATCTGCGCGATCTCGCTACGGGCCACTTTGTTGCCAACCGTGTCCATCATGTACGCCGCCTTCAGTGTCAGCAGGCGTGCCATGTCGATTTCCATCCGCGAGTCGGCGATCTTGTCGACGTTGCCGCCCAGGCGTGCCAGGGGCTTGCCGAATGCCGTACGGCTCACCGAACGCTTGCACATCAGTTCCAGCGCACGCTCGGCCATGCCGATCGAACGCATGCAGTGGTGAATCCGGCCCGGGCCAAGGCGACCTTGAGCGATTTCGAAGCCGCGTCCTTCGCCCAGCAGGACGTTTTCGTACGGCACCCGGACGTTTTCGAACAGCACTTCGGCGTGACCGTGGGGAGCGTCGTCGTAGCCGAACACCGGCAGCGGACGCAGGATTTTTACCCCGGGGGTGTCCACCGGCACCAGAATCATCGAGTGCTGGGCGTGACGTGGCCCGTCCGGATCGCTCAGCCCCATGAAAACCAGAATTTTGCAGCGCGGGTCGCAAGCACCCGAGGTCCACCATTTCTTGCCGTTGATCACCCACTCGTCGCCATCGCGTACCGCACGGGCGGCCATGTTGGTGGCGTCGGAGGACGCGACATCCGGTTCGGTCATGGCGAATGCCGAGCGAATCTCGCCGCGCAGCAACGGTTCGAGCCAGCGTTGTTTCTGCTCTTCGTTGGCGTAACGCACCAGCACTTCCATGTTGCCGGTGTCGGGTGCCGAGCAGTTGAACGGTTCTGGCCCCAGCAGCGAGCGGCCCATGATTTCCGCCAGCGGCGCATATTCAAGGTTGGTCAACCCGGCACCCAACTCGGACTCAGGCAGAAACAAATTCCACAGACCTTCAGCCTTGGCCTTGAGTTTGAGTTCTTCCATGATCGCGGTCGGCTGCCAGCGGTCGCCCTCGGCGACCTGGCGCTCGAACACGGCTTCGGCGGGATAAACGTAGGTGTCCATGAACGCAGTCACGCGCTCACGCAGTTCCTGAACCTTGGGCGAATAAGCGAAATCCATGAGCAGATACCTTCTTGGGAGAGGTTGTTTAGATCATGCATTCGATGCTAGAACAGCCATGAAAATTTACCTAGCCTATTCTCGGCGTGTATAAACATTCATCACCGATATATGATCGGCTGATCGTCAAGATCAGCCCGCCCACACAATAAGAGAGCCGCGTAATGAATCTGAGCAAGGTCGATCTCAACCTTTTCATCGTCTTCGACGCGATCTACACCGAAGCCAACCTGACCCGCGCCGGGCAAATCGTTGGTATCACCCAACCGGCAGTGTCGAATGCGCTGGCGCGTCTGCGCGAGACCTTCAACGACCCGCTGTTCGTGCGCACCGCCCAGGGCATGGTGCCGACGCCCATGGCCCAGAACATCATCGGTCCGGTGCGCAACGCGCTGTCGCTGCTGCGGGTGTCGGTGCAGGAAAGCCGCATCTTCAACCCGCAGCAGGCGGTCAAGACCTACCGCATCAGCATGACCGACCTCACCGAAGCGGTGATCCTGCCGCCGCTGTTCCAGCGCCTGCGTCGCCTGGCGCCGACGGTGATCATCGAAAGTTTTCTGTCCAAACGCCGTGAAACCACCAAGGAACTGGCGGCCGGCCGCCT
>NZ_AKJM01000001.1 GCF_000282335.1 Pseudomonas sp. GM48 | reverse complement strand
ATTGCGCGCCATGCCGCGCCAAACGCATCGACAGATAGGCCACGCCCGCCCCGGCCGCGGCGAAGGTCAGGACGAGGCCGATCAGCAGGTCGAGCAGCAACTCCACGGCAAATCTCGACAGCGATTCGGCCGTGACACCGGCCATGACACTCGGCGGCAGCATCTCCAGCCACAGGCTGGCGGTGCGCAACAGCAGGCACAGCGCCGCCTCGTCACTGGCCAGCAGTTGCAGGCGGGCCATCGCTTCGGGTGTTTCTTGCGCCAGTTTGGCCAACTGATGGGCGCTGTCGCCCAGTTGCTGAGCGAACCGGCGCGGGTCCTGCAAAATCGCCGAGAGTTCGCCGACGCGGTCCCACACCCCGACCAGCGCCGCCCAACTGCCGGCGAGCAAACCATTGCCCACCGCCGCCGAGGTCGAGTGCGGCCAGCGCGGTTGGAAGCCTTGCCACTCGCTGCGCAGCCAGGCCTCCAGCCGCCCGCTCAGCCCGTCATAGGATTTGAACAGATCACCCAGCTGTTCCGGGGTGACCGCACTTTGCACATGCACACGATAGGACTTGCCCGGTATGCCCTTGAACTGCCCCTTGCCCTGCTCATCCAGCGTGACCCGCGTCCGTTCACCGCCCTCCCGTGCCACCACCTCAACCTGAATATTGCCCAGCGGAATGTCGTATACCGACTCGAACTGGCTCTCGATCAGCAGAATCCCGTTGGCCGGGCACTGCGCCACCGTCGAGAAAAAATCATCGTCGCCGCTGCTGACGACCTTGCTGGTATCACCGAGCTTGATCCGCCGGTCCATGCCCATCAGCGACGGCAGGTCCAGGGCGTGGCTGACCTGGTCGGCGCGGCGGTTGAGGAAGCGGCCGAGCTGTTCGCGGTACAGGCTCAGGGTGTGGGGGAAGTGGTCGAGCTCCTGCTCGATGCGGGCAATCTGATCCATCAGCTCAACTCCGCCACCAGGTACTCCACCAACGCCGCTTTGGGCGCGTCAGGCAGGTCGGGGGTTTGCAGAAACGTCGAGACCTTGCTTCGCAAAACGCTCTCGGAAAACGCTTCGAACAAATCCGGGCGGTCCTCGCTCAGCCACTTCAGCAGGTTGTTGAGACGAGCTGCTGCAGACTCGACGGCGAGGGTTTTCAGCAGCGTTTCGGGGACTTCCCACCATGGAAAAGCCTTGGTGGTTTTCAGTGCAGTGCCGCCAATGTCCAACGGCTGGCCATTGATCAGGCAGCGCTCGATGACCGGCATCAATTGCGCCGCGTTGACCTCGGCAGATTGCAGAATCGGCAGCAGAAAGCGCCCGTCCCAGAAGCGAAAGAACATCGTCTTGGCGTTGGGCAGCAGTACTTTTGTGAGGCTGCACATATGCTCGACAAGCACCTCTTGGCTGGCAGCAGAAACCGCCAGCCACCCCCAATCGCGGGACGCCGTGTCAGCGACCCAGTGCAAAAACTCACTGTCGGCAGCGACGATTCCGACATAGGGCATCACCGGTTCCCACTCGGCATACACGGTATCGGCCCAGATCGGTCGTGGAGCCTGAGTCGGGCTGGAACGCTGCCATGCCTTGAAGGGTTCAGAGCTGCTGGCGTTGCTGAAAATGGCAAACAACTGTTCGCCCGGCTTGAGCGGCTGCCGTTCCAGCCAGGCGCAGGGCGAGAAGACGTCAGGCGGCACAGACACCTTCCTTGCAATGTGCACATTCCTCGCAGAACGGTGCGTCGCTTTTCAGGCTCAGGGCCTGAGCAAAACTGAGGGGTTCGAGTTTTCGTTGAACGGTCGAGGTGTCCATTGTCGGTATCGGCGCGCCGCCCACCTGAATCGGTACGCTGCTGAAAATCCCCGCCGGGCCGATGTTGATCCAGTGCCCGCCCGACTGAATCGAGGTATTGAGGCCACCGTCGATGACAATCTGCTGCCCCGCGCTGACATGGACTTGCCCGCTCGCGCCCAAGACATGGTTGATGACGCGGACTTTCAAGTCGCCATGGACATGAAGGCTATCGCTGGATGCCTGTCCCTCGGCGCCGCCGATGATCACGCTGCGCTGGCTGCCGACCTGGACATGCATGTCCTGCAACACGTCCTGCTTCCAGTCGCGCTGGGCGCGCAGGTAGATTTCCTCGGCGCCTTTGCGGTCCTCGATGCGCAATTCGTTGTAACCACCGCCACCGGGGCTGCTTTGGCTGCGGAAAATACTGCGGGTCTTGTCGGCGGGCAGGTTCAGGTGCGGCAATGTCGAGGCATTGGGCGCACAGGCCATGACCAGTGGTTTATCGGCATCGCCATGCATGAAACCCACCAGCACTTCCATGCCGACACGCGGGATCAACACGCTGCCATAACGGTCGTGGGCCCAACCCGTAGCGACTCGCAGCCAGCAACTGGAGTGGTCGTTCAACTTGCCGTGCCGGTCCCACTTCATCCGGACCTTGACCCGGCCGTACTCGTCGCAATGAATCTCGCTGCCCTTGGGGCCGGTGACCACGGCGCAGTGGTAACCCGAGGCGTGAGGTTTTTCGATCAAGGGCGGGCGATAGAACACATCCCACGGCGTGGCCAGAAATGTATTGCGATACCCCTGGAAGTTGTCCGCATCACTGGGGGCCGACTCCTCCAGCACCTGCGGCTGACGCCCACGGTGCTCGATTTGTGTAATCAGCCACAGGCCATTCCAGGTCTCATGCGGATGCTCGGCCAGACGCAGGAAATGTCCGCTGACCAATGCCGAATCGTCGCTACCGCCCTCGGCCTGGCAGCTATCGACGTTGTGTCGCTCCAGTGCCCGCTGAGCCAGATGGCTGCCCGTTTCAAGGTCGGTAAATTGGCCGGGGAAGTGGTAATCCTCAAGGACCGGCTGTTGCTTGTTGTCGACGCCACTTTCGAGTAACGAACCCGGGTTGTGGAAGTCGTAGTCCCGGCGAGTAACCCGGGTGGTGCCAGCTTGCAGGTTCACATCGAAGCGTTTGATGACCGGCGTTTCGGCCGCCATGCCGCTGCCCGGCAGATACATCGACGGCTCGGTCAGCCGGGGGAAAATCGTCTGGTCATCGCCAAACATCAGCAGATGCCCGTCGGGGCTGTGCTGGAAGTGATAGTGGATACCGATCTCGGCACACAACCGCTGGATAAAGGCCAGATCGCTTTCGGCGTATTGCACGCAGTACTCGCGCTCGGGGTATTGGCCGCTGAGCAGGAACTTGAAGTGGAGGTGTTCGAGAATGCCGTGGTCCTTGAGGACCTGGGCAATGATCTTCGGCACCGTCTTGCGCTGGAAAATTCGCTGATTGATGCGCCGGCCAAGGTAGGTCAGCCGTGGCACCAGACTGATCTGATAGCGTGTCAGACGTCTGCCGGATTCCCCTTGGCCAACCCGAAAAATCTGACCATGAATACCGCAACCTTGCCCATCGAAACGCAGAAATGCCTGACGATGCAGCAGACTTTCGAGCGGGATACCGGCTCGCTCGCTGACCAGTTCCAGTTCAAAACGGTAGGGTTGGCTGATGGCTTCCTTGCCCGTGAATTCAAGCACCTTGAAGTCATGGTCGGGGTCACCTTCAAGGCTCAGGGTAAATCGTGGCTGGTTAGCAGGGGCGAACATCCGATGTGTCTCTGCAGAACGATGGCGGGCGATTCTGCATGAGCGATCAGGGGGGCAGACTGGGGTGCAGGAAAATCAGAATTACCCTACTTTCCCTGAAGCATTTGCCTTCAGAAAACGGTTTATCCGGCTACAGACATCCCTACAAAAAGCAGCACATACCTTGTGGGAGCGGGCTTGCTCGCGAAGGCGGAGTGTCAGTCACCATCAACATTGACTGTGCCACCGCTTTCGCGAGCAAGCTCGCTCCTACAGGGTTTATGTATTTTCAGAAGGCACAAAAAACGGCCCGTCTCTGGCAGGAGACGGGCCGTTTTTTGTTCGGCGAAAGGTCAGAGCTTCAGCTCATCCCCATCACTTGTTCAAGCGGTAATCGGCCTCAGCGGCAGCAAAACGCTGGAACATACCGGCAGTCGGCACGCCCATCTTGCTGACGATGTAGATCGCCAGGCTGGCGAAGATGAAACCAGGGATGATTTCGTACAGGCCCAGCAGCTCGAAGTGTTTCCAGACGATCACGGTGATCGCGCCGACCAGGATACCGGCCAGTGCGCCGTTGCGGGTCATGTCTTTCCAGATCACGGAGATCAGCACGACCGGACCGAAGGCCGCACCGAAACCAGCCCAGGCGTAGCTCACCAGGCCCAGTACACGGTTTTCCGGGTTGGCCGCCAGAGCGATCGCAATCAAGGCCACCAACAACACCATGGCACGACCGACCCAGACCAGTTCCAGCTGCGAAGCCGATTTACGCAGGAAGGTTTTGTAGAAGTCTTCGGTCAGCGCGCTCGAGCACACCAGCAACTGGCAGCTCAGGGTGCTCATCACCGCGGCCAGAATGGCCGACAGCAGGATACCCGCGATCCATGGGTTGAACAGGATTTTGGCCAGTTCGATGAACACACGTTCGTGGTTCTCGCTCACCGGCATGGCCATGGCCGGGTTGGCCGAGAAGTAAGCGATACCGAAGAAACCTACAGCGACGGTGCCGCCCAGGCACAGGATCATCCAGGTCATGGAGATGCGACGAGCGTTGGCAATCGACTTGACCGAATCCGCCGCCATGAAGCGCGCCAGGATGTGCGGTTGACCGAAGTAGCCCAGGCCCCAGCCCATCAGCGAGATGATGCCGATGAAGGTTGTGCCCTTGAGCATGTCGAAATTGCCTGGATCTTGCGCTTCGATCGCCAGGAAAGTGGTGTCGACGCCACCGGTGGCCAGCAGCACGATGATCGGCGTCAGGATCAGCGCGAAGATCATCAGGGTGGCTTGCACGGTATCGGTCCAGCTCACCGCCAGGAATCCGCCGATAAAGGTGTAGGCAATCGTCGCCGCGGCACCGGCCCACAACGCAGTCTCGTAGGACATGCCGAAGGTGCTTTCGAACAGACGGGCGCCGGCCACGATGCCGGATGCGCAATAGATGGTGAAGAACACCAGGATCACCACCGCAGAGATAATCCGCAGCAGGCCGCTTTTGTCTTCGAAACGGCTGGCGAAGTAGTCCGGCAGGGTCAGCGCATCACCGTTGTGCTCGGTCTGCACACGCAGACGGCCAGCGACGAACAGCCAGTTCAGGTAGGCACCGACGATCAGGCCGATGGCGATCCAGCTTTCGGAAAGACCGGACATGTAGATCGCGCCGGGCAAACCCATCAACAACCAGCCACTCATGTCGGAGGCACCGGCGGACAGTGCGGTCACGACGCTGCCCAGGCTACGGCCGCCCAGGATGTAGTCGGAAAGGTTGTTGGTGGAGCGATAGGCCATCAAGCCGATCAGCACCATTGCTGCGATGTAGATCACGAACGTGATCAGGGTTGGATTGCTTACGCTCATTAAGTGACGCCCTGGCTTTGTTTTTATGTAGCGGCGGCTGGTGAACCGCTGGCAAACGCATGCGTTTGACAGACGATCCGGAATCCCGCGCATTTATGACTGATGTTTCCCCAGGAAAGCCATCAGCCGGAGCACCCGGATTTTGTCCGGGTTGCACCTTGGGCGCGAATGCTATTCAACAAAGCAAATAAGGTGCAACCAGTTTCTTGAGAATAAGTTGCACCTAGTCGGAAATAAACGTTAAAAATCGTTTTTGCTCCTTTTCGGAGCAAAAACGAGTGTTAACTCACTGGAAAAGCACCAAGCAAATGCGGCACCGCTGTACCAGAATTTATTTCCTGACGAGCTGCGTATTATTCCGTCAAAAAAAGGGTTGCACCCGGTTGCACCTCGACAGTCGCACGGCTAATCTTGCCGCCAGCTGATGCCACGCCGTCGTGGCAAACATGAGGATAAAAACATGGCTACCACCACCCTTGGGGTCAAACTTGACGACCCGACCCGCGAACGCCTCAAGGCCGCCGCGACCTCGATTGATCGCACGCCGCACTGGCTGATCAAGCAGGCAATCTTCAATTACCTGGAAAAACTCGAGGGTGGTGCAACCCTGACCGAGCTGAACGGTTTGACCAAGGACTCCGACGACTCCGTCGACGCACCGCTGGATCACGCCCATCAGTGCTTCCTCGAATTCGCCGAAAGCATCCTGCCGCAATCGGTACTGCGTGCATCGATCACCGCCGCCTACCGTCGCCCTGAGCCGGAAGTCGTGCCAATGCTGATCGAACAGGCGCGCCTGCCGGCTCCGATGGCCGAAGCCACCAATAAGCTCGCTGCCTCGATTGCTGAAAAACTGCGCAACCAGAAGAGCGCTGGCGGTCGTGCCGGTATCGTTCAGGGCCTGTTGCAGGAATTCTCCCTGTCGTCCCAGGAAGGCGTGGCGCTGATGTGCCTGGCCGAAGCGCTGCTGCGCATCCCGGACAAAGGCACCCGCGATGCACTGATCCGCGACAAGATCAGCACCGGCAACTGGCAACCGCACCTGGGCAACAGCCCGTCGCTGTTCGTCAACGCCGCCACCTGGGGTCTGCTGCTGACCGGTAAACTGGTCGCCACCCACAACGAAGCCGGCCTGACTTCGTCCCTGAGCCGCATCATCGGCAAGAGCGGCGAGCCGATGATCCGCAAGGGCGTCGACATGGCCATGCGCCTGATGGGCGAGCAGTTCGTGACCGGCGAAACCATCGCCGAAGCCCTGGCCAATGCCAGCAAGTTCGAAACCAAGGGCTTCCGTTATTCCTACGACATGCTGGGTGAAGCCGCACTCACCGAGCACGACGCGCAGAAGTACCTGGCCTCGTACGAACAAGCCATCCACTCGATTGGCAAAGCCTCCCACGGCCGTGGGATTTATGAAGGCCCGGGCATCTCGATCAAGCTGTCTGCACTGCACCCGCGTTACAGCCGTGCGCAGTACGAACGCGTGATGGATGAGCTGTACCCACGCCTGCTGTCGCTGACCCTGCTGGCCAAGCAATACGACATCGGCCTGAACATCGACGCCGAAGAAGCCGACCGCCTCGAGCTGTCGCTGGATCTGCTCGAACGCCTGTGCTTCGAGCCGCAACTGACCGGCTGGAACGGCATCGGCTTCGTGATCCAGGCTTACCAGAAGCGTTGCCCGTACGTGATCGACTACGTGATCGACCTGGCACGCCGCAGCCGTCATCGCCTGATGATCCGCCTGGTGAAAGGTGCGTACTGGGACAGCGAAATCAAGCGCGCCCAGGTTGAAGGCCTGGAAGGCTACCCGGTCTACACCCGCAAGGTGTACACCGACGTTTCCTACATCGCTTGCGCACGCAAACTGCTGTCGGTACCGGAAGTCATCTACCCGCAGTTCGCCACGCACAACGCCCACACCCTGTCGGCCATTTACCATATCGCCGGTCAGAACTATTACCCGGGCCAGTACGAGTTCCAGTGCCTGCACGGCATGGGTGAACCGCTGTACGAACAGGTTGTAGGCAAGGTTTCCGAAGGCAAGCTGAACCGTCCGTGCCGCGTATACGCACCGGTTGGCACCCACGAAACCCTGCTGGCCTACCTGGTACGTCGCCTGCTGGAAAACGGCGCGAACACCTCGTTCGTCAACCGCATTGCCGACCAGTCGATTTCCATTCAGGAACTGGTGGCCGATCCGGTGGCGAGCATCGAGCAGATGGCGACCGTGGAAGGTGGTTTCGGCCTGCCGCACCCGCGCATTCCTCTGCCGCGTGATCTGTACGGTTCCGAACGCGCCAACTCCAGCGGCATCGACATGGCCAACGAACATCGTTTGGCATCGCTGTCCTGCGCTCTTCTCGCTACCGCGCACAACCACTGGAAAGCTGCGCCGATGCTCGGTTGCGCGTCCAGCAACGAAGCCCCGGCGCAGGTTTTGAACCCGTCCGACCTGCGTGATGTGGTCGGCCACGTGCAAGAAGCCACCGTCGAAGACGTCGACAACGCGATCCAGTGCGCCCTCAACGCCGCACCGATCTGGCAGGCCACGCCGCCCGCCGAGCGCGCCGCGATCCTGGAACGTGCCGCCGATCTGATGGAAGCCGAGATCCAGCCACTGATGGGCCTGCTGGCTCGCGAAGCCGGCAAGACCTTCGCCAACGCCATCGCCGAAGTGCGTGAAGCCGTGGACTTCCTGCGTTACTACGCGGTGCAGGCACGCAACGATTTCACCAATGATGCTCACCGCCCGTTGGGCCCGGTTGTATGCATCAGCCCGTGGAACTTCCCGCTGGCGATCTTCAGTGGCCAGGTGGCTGCTGCTCTGGCGGCCGGTAACCCGGTATTGGCCAAGCCGGCGGAGCAAACGCCGCTGGTCGCCGCTCAAGCCGTGCGCCTGCTGCTCGAAGCCGGCATTCCGCAAGGCGTGCTGCAACTGCTGCCGGGTCGCGGTGAAACCGTCGGTGCCGGCCTGGTGGGCGACGAACGCGTCAAGGGCGTGATGTTCACCGGCTCCACTGAAGTCGCGCGCTTGCTGCAACGCAACATCGCCGGTCGCCTGGACAGCCAGGGTCGTCCGATTCCACTGATCGCCGAAACCGGCGGCCAGAACGCGATGATCGTCGACTCTTCGGCCCTGACCGAACAAGTGGTGATCGACGTGGTTTCCTCGGCGTTCGACAGTGCCGGCCAGCGTTGCTCGGCCCTGCGTGTTTTGTGCTTGCAGGAAGATTCCGCCGACCGCGTCATCGAAATGCTCAAGGGCGCGATGGCTGAAAGCCGTCTCGGCAACCCTGAGCGCCTGTCCGTGGACATCGGCCCAGTGATCGACGCCGAAGCCAAGGCTGGCATCGAGAAACACATCCAGGCCATGCGCGACAAGGGTCGCAGCGTGTACCAGGTGGCTATCGCCGACGCCGAAGAAGTCAAACGCGGCACCTTCGTGATGCCGACGCTGATCGAACTGGAAAGCTTCGACGAGTTGCAGCGGGAGATCTTCGGCCCGGTGCTGCACGTGGTTCGCTACAAGCGCAAAGACATCGATCAACTGATCGGCCAGATCAACGCTTCCGGCTATGGCCTGACGCTGGGCGTACACACCCGCATCGACGAAACCATCGCCAAGGTGATCGACAACGTCAACGCCGGTAACGTCTACGTGAACCGCAACATCGTCGGTGCCGTGGTCGGCGTGCAGCCGTTCGGCGGCGAAGGCCTGTCGGGTACCGGCCCGAAAGCCGGTGGCCCGTTGTACCTGTACCGCTTGTTGTCGACACGTCCTGCGGATGCGATCGAACAATCCTTCGCTCGCGGTGATGCCGCCGCGGCACCGGACGTTCGTCTGCGCGACGCCATGAGCAAGCCGCTGACCGCCCTGAAAGCCTGGGCCGACAGCAACAAGTTTGCCGACCTGAGCACGCTGTGCGTGCAGTTCGCCGCACAATCGCAAAGCGGGATCACCCGCGTTCTGGCCGGCCCGACCGGCGAGCGCAACAGCTACGCGATCCTGCCACGGGAACACGTGCTGAGCCTGGCGGAAGTCGAAGGCGACCTGCTGACTCAACTGGCGGCGGTACTGGCTGTCGGCGGTTCGGCAGTCTGGCCGGAAGCTGACTTGACCAAGGCATTGTTCGCACGTCTGCCGAAGGATATTCAGGCACGCATCAAGCTGGTTTCCGACTGGAACAAGGACGAAGTGGTGTTTGATGCGGTTCTGCATCACGGCCATTCCGACCAGTTGCGTGCGCTGTGCCAGCAAGTTGCCAAGCGTGCCGGTGCGATTGTTGGAGTTCAGGGCCTGTCGCAAGGCGAAACCAACATTGCGCTGGAACGCCTGGTGATCGAACGCGCACTGAGCGTCAACACCGCTGCGGCGGGTGGTAATGCGAGCTTGATGACCATCGGCTAAACCCGATAAGCCAGGCAGCCACGATAGCTGCCTGGCAATCAAACCCCTGTGGGAGCGGGCTTGCTCGCGAAAGCGGACTGTCAGTCAACTTAAATGTTGAATGTCACAACCTCTTCGCGAGCAAGCCCGCTCCCACAATTGTTTTGTGGTGCCTGACAAGTCACTTCTCTGCCCCACTATCACGCTCATCAATCATGCTATTCAGCATAAATTCACAAGACTAGACTCGGCCCATCCCAATAAAAAGGTAGGCCGCCATGTCCGAGACGTTGCTCAGTTCCCGTAATCTGGCTTTCGAGCTGTACGAAGTCCTCGATGCCGAGGGCCTGACCCAGCGTGAGCGTTTCGCTGAGCACAATCGTGAAACCTTCGATGCGGCCATCGGCACCGCCCGCAGCATCGCCGAGAAGTTCTTCGCCCCGCACAACCGCAAGGGCGACGAGAACGAGCCGCGCTATGAAAACGGTCAGGCGATTCTGATTCCGGAAGTGAAACCGGCGGTGGATGCCTTCCTCGAGGCCGGCTTCCTCAATGCTGCGCGCAGTTTCGACGCCGGCGGCATGCAGCTTCCTACCTTGCTGTCACAGGCCTGCTTTTCGCACTTCCAGTCGGCCAACGCTGCGTCGACGTCTTATCCGTTCCTGACCATGGGCGCGGCCAACCTGATCGAAAGCTTCGGTAACGACGAGCAGAAGCGCCGTTTCCTGCAACCGATGATCGACGGCCGTTTCTTTGGCACCATGGCCCTGACCGAACCCCACGCGGGCTCATCGCTGTCGGATATTCGTACCCGCGCCGAGCCTGCGTCCGACGGCACTTATCGCCTCAAGGGCAATAAGATCTTCATCTCCGGTGGCGATCACCTGCTGTCGGAGAACATCGTGCACATGGTGCTGGCCAAGCTGCCGGACGCACCGGCCGGGGTGAAGGGCATTTCGCTGTTTATCGTGCCCAAGTTCCTGGTCAACGACGACGGCAGCCTTGGCAAGCGCAATGACGTGTTGCTGGCCGGGCTGTTCCACAAGATGGGTTGGCGCGGCACCACCTCTACCGCGCTGAATTTCGGCGATAACGGCGAATGTGTCGGCTATCTGGTGGGCAAGCCGCACCATGGCTTGAGCTACATGTTCCAGATGATGAACGAAGCACGAATCGGCGTCGGTATGGGCGCGGTGATGCTCGGCTACGCCGGCTACCTGTACTCGCTGGAATATGCCCGCGAACGTCCGCAGGGCCGCGTGCCGGACAGCAAGGATCCGAACACCGCACCGGTGGCGATCATCCAGCACGCTGACGTCAAACGCATGCTGCTGACGCAGAAGGCCTACGTCGAAGGTTCATTCGATCTCGGCCTGTACGCGGCACGACTGTTCGATGACACCACCACCCTTGAGACCGAAGCCGAATGCAAGCAGGCCCATGAATTGCTGGACCTGCTGACGCCGATCGTCAAATCCTGGCCGTCGGAGTTCTGCCTGAAGGCCAACGAACTGGCGATCCAGATTCTCGGCGGCCACGGCTACACCCGCGAGTACCCGGTTGAGCAGTACTACCGCGACAACCGCCTGAACCCGATCCACGAAGGTACCCACGGCATTCAATCGCTGGACCTTTTGGGCCGCAAACTGGCGCAGAACGGTGGCGCCGGGCTCAAGCAATTGATCCGTTTGATCGCCGACACCGCCGAGCGCGCGCAGGCATTTGAGTCGCTGACGGCGCTGCGCGAGCCGCTGGAAAAACTGGTGGCACGCCTGCAAACCGTGACCATCGGCCTGCTGACGGACCTGGCCCAGGGCAAGGTCAACAGCAGCCTGGCGAACTCGGCGCTGTACCTGAAGGTGTTCGGTCACACCGTGATTGGCTGGCGCTGGCTGGAACAGGCGATCCGCGCCGAGGAAGGCCTGGCCAAGGGCAATGCGGCGGATGTCGGCTTCTATAAAGGCAAGCTGCAGGCGGCGCGCTACTTCCTGACGTGGGAAGTGCCGGGGTGTCACCATGAACTGGCGATTCTTGAGGCTCGGGACGATGTGTGCCTGGGCATGCAGGATGAGTGGTTCTAGCCCCAAATACTTGTAGTGCTGCTTAGATCCATTCGCGAGCAAGCCCGCTCCCACAGATGAATGCATTTCAAATGTGGGAGCGGGCTTGCTCGCGAAGGCGTCCACACAAACGCCACATCACCCCAGCTTGAACCCACCCATCTGCCGCGCCAGGTCATCCGCCAACCGCTGCAACGTCTGGCAATCCTCACGGCAAGCCCTTACCTCCCCCGCTGTTGCCCGGGCCAGATCGGAAATCCCTTGCACGTTACGATTGATTTCTTCGGTCACCGCCGACTGCTCTTCCGTCGCCGTCGCCACCTGATGGTTCATATCGCTGATGCGCTCCACTTGCCCGGTAATCGCGGTCAATGAAGCGCCGGTACGCTGGCTCGACTCGACACCGGTGCCGGTCGCAGCCTGCCCGGAATGCATCGACGACACCGCGTTTTCCGCACCTTGCTTGAGGCTGCCGATCATCTGCTGGATTTCATCGGTGGACGATTGCGTACGCCGCGCCAGGGTGCGCACTTCATCGGCCACCACAGCAAACCCACGACCCATGTCCCCGGCCCGCGCCGCTTCGATGGCGGCGTTGAGCGCCAGCAGGTTGGTCTGCTCGGAAATCCCGCGAATCACCGCCAGCACCTGATCGATGGACGCCACCTGATGGGCCAACTCACCCACCGCCGTCGCCGCCACACCGATCTCCCGGGACATGCTTTCAATATGCCGGATCGACCCGCCCACCACCTCCCGCGCCTGCATCGCCTCATCCCGCGCCGATTGCGACGCGACTGCCGCATTGCCGGCGTTCTGGGCGATTTCCTGAACGGTCAGGCCCATTTCATGGACAGCAGTGGCGACCATGTCGGTCATTTCCTGCTGGCACCCGGAACGTTCGGCAGTGTTGTCCACCACCCGCGCCACCTGGCCGACAGCGGTGCGCAGTCGTTCGCTGGTGGTCAGCACTTCACCAATCATGTCGCGCTGGCTATCCAGGAACCGATTGAAACCGCGAGCCAGATCGCCCAACTCATCTGCGCGACTGGAATCTAACCGGTGGGTCAAATCTCCACCACCGCTACCGATGGCAACCAGCGCCGCTGTTACCTGACGAATCGGCCGCACCAACCCACGAGCCAGCAACACCACCAGCAACAGGCACACCAACGCTACCGCCAAACCGATGCTGCTGCTCATCCACATGGCACGGCGGGCTTCGGCGTAAATTTGCGACTGCGGCACTTCGGCCACCAGGGTCCAGCCGAGGTCGCGAAGCGGCAGGCTTAACGCCAGATAATCTTCGCCATCACGCACAAAACTACTGTTGGTGGCGTTATTTTGACCCATCACCGCTTGCGCTGCCGTAGCACCAATCTGCTCGGTCAAGGTGCGCTTGCCACTGAATTGAGCTTCAGGATGGACCTGGATCAAACCGTCGGAACGCACGAGATAGACCTTGCCGCGCTCACCAAAACTGTAATTGTGAATCAGCTCCGACAGCTCTTTCATGCTCAGGCCAAGCCCGGCAACGCCCACGACTTTACCGGCCTGCTCGACCTTGAGGTCGATGAACAGCGCCAATTCTCCGGTGGCCGTGTCGTTGTCGATATTGAGGGTGCGCGGCTGGTTGCTGTCGAGGAACGCATAGAACCAGGCGTCTTTGGGATTGGAACGGCTGAGGGTCCGGTCCAGGCCTTTTTCGGTGAAGTAGTGATTGGACGCCGTGCCAATAATCAGCGCGGTAAAGGCTTTGTGCTCGGCGCGCAGGCCTTCGAGATAGGTGGTAAACGTGCCGGTCCGGGCACTGTCTTCACCCCCGGCCAGCCAGTCGCGCACCATGCTGTTGCTGGCGATGTCCTTGGCGGCGGTGAGGGGCTGGACGAGGATCCGCTCGATGTCGTTGCGCATCGCTTCGATGCTCGACGGCAAGGCTTGCCCGACCAGATAACTCTGGGCGAGGCGGTTGACCACCAGGGTATAAATGCCAACCACGATCAAAATACTGACCAGCAGGGCAGTGCCCATACTCAGGATCAACTGCCATTGAATACTGCGTCGCCAGAACTGCATGGAGCACCCCCAAAGAATAAGAGGCTGAAGCACTGCAACAGTCGTGCCGATTGTATACAAAACAACAGTTATTCAGCGCAATCTTTGTATTCAACGTCTAAATGACCAGAGCACAAGCCTGAAAATCATGTAGATGAAGTAGTTTATGAGTGCAAAAAAATCGAATGACCTGTCATAAATGACAGGTTCGCAATGCAACATTTAGCGATAGAGTTTGGTCGAGATTTGCAATGACGCAAAACTCGCATCTGTAAAAGATGTCGTTTTTTTCAACGATACCAAGGAAAAATCATGAAGATCGAACTGAAGGTAAAAGGCAATACCGTTGAGTTACCTGGCGCCACCGGCATTGAAAAGCTGGAAGACAGCATTTCAACAGGCGACAAACTCAACTTCAATGGACGGGTCGTAACGATTACTGAAAAGGAATATATCTACGACTCGGCAACCAACAGCTATTGGGTTGCGCTGAAAGGGGTCTGAACAATCCTTGAAAAAGCCGTTCAAGGCGTCTCTATGTAGAGACGCCTTCCAGGGAAGGAAACATGATTACGCTTGATTAATGGTCTTGGAGATCACTTCAACCGTGGCGCTGACTTGCTCTTGGTAACGGTCGAGTTCGAGCTTGTGCTGCTTCTGCATTTCGATCTGCTGGGAGCACAGATTCATCGCCGCCAGCACCAGCAGTCGGTCACCGATCAGCGTCGGGTACTTCCTCTTGGTTTCGGCCAGGGCTGCCTTCAACATCATCGCGGCGTCCAGCAGGGTTTGTTCTTCCCCGGCCGGTGCCTTGATGGAATAGTCCTCCCCCAGGATCGAGACGACTTTTACCCCTGCGGCGTTGTAACTCATGCGCTGACAGGACCTGCGCTGACGCGCTCAACCAGGGCCTGGATGCGAGCCGCCGTGGCACCTTGCTTCTCTTCCTGCTCCATTAGGCTCAGTTGCAGGCTTTCGTTTTCATCTTTGACCTGGGCCAGTTCTGCAGCCAGGGTCTGGTTGGTGCCGAGCAGGGTCTGGTTCTGTTGCACCAGGTCACTGACCAGTTGTTCCAATTGGCTTAGGGATGCTTCCAACATTTTGATTTTCCGGGCTTTTTCAAAGGGCGCGTACGATAAAGAAAAGTCACCGTGGATGCCAGGGTTATACAGGCGCAAAGCCTTGATTTTGCTGACGGGCGACCTTCCTCGCGAGCTTTAAAGACTGTGTCAGGCCAATCTGGTTCCTGCACTTCGTCGCCACAAGGTGCAACCGGCTGAAACACACAGGGCTCAAGACTTCGGTCCGGCGACCGATAAGTCATCCATACAGCAGCCTCAGCCCCGCACGGATGCGCTCTTTTTCGGTGAACGCCATGTCCCTTCGTAATATGAATATCGCCCCTCGGGCGTTCCTCAGCTTTGCGCTGATCGGCGGCTTGATGATGGTTCTGGGGGTGTTTGCCTTGAATCAGATGAGCAAGATCCGCGGTGCCGCCGAAAACATCACCAACAACAGTGTTCCGAGCATCAAGAGCCTGGACGAGTTCACCCAACTCACCTTGCGCCTGCGCGTGCTGTCCTACCGTTTGCTGGTGAACCGCGAACCCGACGTGCAGCAGAAAACCATGGAGCTGCTGGAGCTGCGCAACCAGCAGATTCGCACCGCCCAGGTGACCTACGAAAAGCTGATCGCCAGTCCGCAGGAACGCGCCACCTACGATCAATACGTGCAACTGCTGGGGCAATATCGCCAGATCGAAGACCGGATGAAGACTCTGTCGCGCAACAATCAGGTCGATGAACTGCGCAACCTGCTCAATACCGACTTGCTGAGCAACTCCGAGGCAATCAACACCGTATTGAACCGCCTGCTGGAGATCAACACCCAGCAGACCCACGACACCAACCAGCAGGCGGCCGACCAATATGATTCGGCGTTCAACCTGGTGATCACCCTGCTGGTGATCGCCACCGCCCTGACGCTGTTGTTCGCCTGGTTGCTGACCAACAGCATCACCCAACCGATCGCCAACGCCCTGAGCGCCGCCGAACAAATTGCCGAAGGCAACCTGACACGCCCGATCACCGTCGACGGCAATGACGAAGCCGGCCGCTTGCTGCTGGCCATGTCGAAGATGCAGGAAAAATTGCGCGACACGCTGCAACGCATTTCCGGCTCGGCCACGCAATTGGCTTCGGCCGCCGAAGAACTCAACAGTGTCACCGACGAAAGTGCCCGCGGCCTGACCCGGCAAAACAACGAAATCGAACAGGCTGCCACTGCGGTCAACGAAATGACCAGCGCCGTGGAAGAAGTCGCACGCAACGCGGTCAGCACCTCGGAAGCGTCGAAGAACGCCACCACGTCTGCAGGTGACGGCCGTGACCTGGTGCAGGAAACCGTCAGCGCCATCGAACGCATGAGCGCCGACGTGCAAAGCACCGCGACCCTGATCGGCGACCTGGCCAACGAGTCCCGCGACATCGGCAAGGTGCTGGATGTGATCCGTGGCCTGGCCGACCAGACCAACCTGCTGGCCTTGAACGCCGCCATTGAGGCCGCGCGCGCCGGTGAGGCTGGTCGAGGTTTCGCAGTGGTGGCCGACGAGGTTCGTGCCCTGGCTCACCGCACCCAGCAGTCGACCAGTGAAATCGAACGCATGATCGGCAGCATCCAGAGCGGTACCGAGCACGCGGTGGATTCGATGCGCAACAGCACCGAGCGCGCCGAATCGACGCTGAACATCGCCCGCGGCGCCGGGATGTCGCTGGATACCATCAACAGCGCCATCGTCGAAATCAACGAACGCAACCTGGTGATCGCCAGCGCCGCCGAAGAACAGGCACAGGTGGCCCGTGAAGTTGACCGCAACCTGGTGAACATTCGCGATCTGTCGGTGCAGTCGGCCACCGGGGCGAATCAGACGAGTGCGGCAAGCAATGAGCTGTCGCGCCTGGCGGTGGACCTGAACACGATGGTTGGGCGGTTTAGCCTCTAACGGCCACGCCCCCCTGTAGCAGCTGGCGAAGCCTGCGTTCGGCTGCGAAGCAGTCGTAAAATCCGAGTCCTCGAATCACCTGAAACACCGCGGTATCAGATTCAGCGACTGCTTCGCAGCCGAACGCAGGCTCCGCCAGCTGCTACAGGGATAACCCGCGTTCGCCTTAGTGAAAAGCTTTTTGACAGCATCACATTTCAACAGGTTAGAATCGCTGGCACGCAGACTGCATGGTCAGTTTGTGCCCGCCTTTCAGCTTTCTGGAGTACTGCCTTTGAATGCGACGACCATCAACAGCCTGTTCTTGATCGGCGCGTTGCTGGTAGGTGCGAGCATTCTGGTGAGCTCACTTTCGTCCCGCCTCGGCATCCCGATTCTGGTGATTATCCTGGCCGTCGGCATGGCGGCCGGCGTCGATGGCGGCGGCATTATCTTCGACAACTATCCCACGGCTTATCTGGTCGGCAACCTCGCGCTGGCGGTGATCCTGCTCGACGGCGGCTTGCGCACCCGGGTGTCGAGTTTCCGCGTGGCGTTATGGCCGGCGTTGTCCCTCGCCACCGTCGGGGTACTGATTACCACCGGGCTGACCGGCATGGCGGCCGCATGGCTGTTCAACCTGAACCTGATCCAGGGCCTGCTGATCGGTGCCATCGTCGGCTCCACCGACGCCGCGGCGGTGTTCTCGCTACTGGGCGGCAAAGGCCTGAACGAGCGGGTAACCGCCAGCCTTGAAATCGAATCCGGCAGCAACGACCCGATGGCGGTGTTCCTCACCGTCACCCTGATCGACATGCTCGCCAGCGGCCAGACCGGCCTGCACTGGAGCCTGCTGACCCACCTGCTGCGCGAGTTCGGCATTGGTGCTGTCATCGGCCTGGGCGGTGGCTGGCTCATGCTGCAACTGGTCAATCGCATCAACCTGGCCACCGGCCTGTATCCGATCCTGGTCATCGCCGGTGGCCTGGTGGTGTTTGCCCTGACCAACGCCCTGCACGGCAGCGGCTTCCTTGCCGTGTACCTGTGTGGATTGATGATCGGCAACCGTCCGGTGCGCAGCCGCCACGGTATTTTGCACATGCTCGACGGCATGGCCTGGCTGGCACAGATCGGCATGTTCCTGGTGCTGGGGCTGCTGGTGACACCTCACGATCTGCTGCCAATTGCCTTGCCGGCACTGGCACTGGCGCTGTGGATGATTCTGTTTGCCCGGCCACTGTCGGTGGTGGTCGGCCTGCTGCCGTTCAAAGCCTTCCATGGTCGCGAGAAAGCGTTCATCTCCTGGGTCGGCCTGCGCGGCGCGGTCCCGATCATTCTGGCGGTGTTCCCGCTGATGGCCGGCCTGCCCAACGCCCAGCTGTACTTCAACCTCGCGTTCTTTATCGTGCTGGTGTCGTTGTTGGTTCAGGGCACGAGCCTGCCGTGGGTCGCCAAGCTGCTGAAGGTCACGGTGCCCCCGGAGCCTGCGCCCATCTCGCGCTCGGCCCTGGAAGTGCACGTCACCAGCGAGTGGGAGCTGTTCGTTTATCGACTCGGCGCGGAGAAATGGTGCATCGGTTCGCCCCTGCGCGAGCTGAAAATGCCCGAAGGCACCCGCATCGCCGCCCTGTTTCGTGGTCAACAATTGCTCCATCCGTCGGGTAGTACGGTGCTCGAAGTCGATGATTTGCTGTGTGTTATCGGCCATGAACACAACCTGCCGGCCCTCGGAAAACTCTTCAGCCAGGCACCACAACGGGGCCTTGACCTGCGCTTCTTCGGCGACTTCGTACTGGAAGGAGACGCCCAGCTGGCCGCGGTTGCCGCCCTGTATGGCCTGAAGGTCGAAGGCATTGATCCGGACATGTCCCTGGGCCACTTCATTGCCCAGAAAGTCGGCGGCGCGCCGGTAGTGGGTGACCAGGTGGAATGGAACAACACCATCTGGACCGTGGCGGTCATGGACGGGAACAAGATCGGCAAAGTGGGCGTCAGATTCCCCGAAGGAAGTCGCCCGGGCCCCGGACTCTTCCTCTAAACTGCTTCCACTCTCACTTGCTTGACCGGTCTTTATGCCTAACCTGCGCTCCATTTTCGCCATTGCCCTGTTGGGCTTGAGTCTTTCTGTCGGTACTTTCGGTACATTGCAAGCGGCCGAACCGCCTTCCAGCGAAGCCGTGCAGGCGAGCCTGGACAAGATTGCCGACCGCAAACTGCCGGAAGCCGATCAGAAGGCCCTGCAAACCGTCCTGCAAAACACGCTGAGCCAGCTCAACAACAAGCGTGACTACGAGCAGAAACTGACTGCGCTCAAGCAGCAATTGAACAATGCGCCCAGACAGGCCGTCGAGAACCAGCGCGAACTGGCCCGCCTCAAGGCCAGCACCGTGGTGCCGGTGGCGCAGCGTTTCGCCAAAGAACCGATCCAGCAACTGGAGCAAATGCTGACCGAGCGCTCCACCCAACAAAGCGATCTGCAAAAAGCCCTGGCCGATGCCAACAGCCTGATCATAACCGCCCAGACCCGCCCCGAGCGTGCTCAGGCGGAGATTTCCAGCAGCCAGACGCGCATCCAGCAGATCAACAACATCCTCAAGACCGGCAAGGACAGCGGCAAGGCCTTGAGCGCCGAACAGCGCGACCAGCTCAATGCCGAGCTGGCAGCGCTGAACGCCCTGATCCCGCTGCGGCGCCAGGAATTGGCCGGCAATACCCAATTGCAAGACCTCGGCAACAGCCAGCATGACCTGCTGTCGGAGCGCTCCGACCGCCTGGATAAGGAAATCCAGGAACTGCAAACCCTGATCAACCAGAAGCGTCTGGCGTTGTCCCAGGAAACGGTCACCCAGCAATCCATCGAAGCGCAGAAGGCTGGCGGCAGCAGTCTTCTGGCCACCGAAAGCGCGGCCAACCTGAAGCTCTCGGATTACCTGCTCAAAAGTACCGACCGCCTGAATGAAGTCACCCAGCAAAACCTGCAGACCAAGCAGCAACTGGACAGCCTGACCCAGAGCGATTCGGCGCTGGACGAGCAAATCAACGTGCTCAAAGGCAGCCTGCTGCTCTCGAAGATTCTCTACAAACAGAAACAAGCCTTGCCGCGCCTGCGGCTCGACCGCAACCTGGCCGACCAGATCGCCGACATTCGCCTGTATCAGTTCGAAGTCAGCCAGCAACGGGAACTGCTGAGCAATCCGGCCACCTACGTCGAAAACCTGCTGTCGACCCAACCCCCCGAGCAAGTCACGCCCCAGCTGCGCAAAAGCCTGATGGAACTGGCCACTACCCGCGCCGACCTGCTGGAGCGACTCAACCGCGAGCTGAGCGCGGTACTCAATGAGTCCATCACCCTGCAACTGAACCAGAAGCAACTGCTCAGCACGGCGCAAAGCCTGCGGGCGACACTCGATGAGCAGATGTTCTGGATTCCGAGCAACAAGCCGCTGGAGCTGGAGTGGATTCGCAGTGCGCCGGATCGCCTGCAGCGTCAACTTGATTCACTACCGGTACTTTCAAGCCTGAGCGAACTGGCCGACGGCCTGACCCAGCGCCCGCTGCTGTTCCTGCCACTGGCACTGCTGATCGGTGCGCTGTTGTGGCGCCGCAAGAATTTGTACGCGCGACTGATCAAGGTTCACCAGGACATCGGTCACTTCAAACGCGATAGCCAGTGGCACACGCCGCAGGCGATTCTGATCAACATCCTGCTGGCGATGCCGGTTTCCCTGGGCCTTGCATTGTGCGGGTTGGCCCTGCGAATCGACGCCCGTGGGCAGAACGCCAATATGGGTGCGGCGCTGCTGCAAATGGCCGGGGCCTGGCTGGTGTTCTACACCGCTTACCGGATCCTAGCACCAGGTGGTGTGGCAGAACTGCATTTCCGTTGGGAAAAGCCCCAGGTGGAATTCCTGCGCGTATGGGTCCGCCGCCTCGGCATCGTGGTGATGGCACTGGTGACCGTGGTGGCCGTTGCCGAACTGCAACCGGCGGCGCTGGCCGATGACGTGATCGGCATGCCGGTGGTGCTCACCTGCTATGCCTTGATGACCTTGCTGCTCAGCCGCCTGCTGATCAGCAGCCCGACCCACGAGAACGCCTCGCTGTTCCGCAAGCTTGTGGGGATCCTGTTCACCGCCCTGCCCGTGGCGTTGTTCGTGGCCGTGTGCTTCGGCTACTACTACACCGCGCTGAAACTCAGTGATCGTCTGATCAACACCCTGTACCTGCTGATGTTCTGGCTGGTGATCGAAGCCACCTTCGTGCGCGGCCTCAGCGTGGCGGCCCGACGCCTGGCCTACCAGCGTGCCCTGACCAAACGTCAGGCGGCGAAAGAGGCCGGAGACGGCGAAGCGGTGATCGAAGAGCCGAGCATGGACATCGAGAAGGTCAACGAACAGTCCCTGCGCCTGATCCGTCTGGCGCTGCTCGGTGGCTTCATGGCGGCACTGTATTGGGTCTGGGCCGACCTGATCACGGTGTTCTCGTACCTGGACAACGTCACCCTCTACGAATACACCAGCGGCACCGGCGCCAATATGAGCATGGTGCCAATCAGCATCGGCGACATGCTTGGTGCGCTGATCATCATCGGCATCACCTTCGCCCTGGCCCGCAACCTGCCGGGCTTGCTCGAAGTGTTCGTGCTGTCGAAGCTGAATCTTGCCCAGGGCAGTGCCTACGCCACCACTACGCTGCTGTCCTACGTGATCGCCGGTGTCGGTTTCGTCTCGACGCTGTCGACCCTCGGCGTCAGCTGGGACAAGTTGCAATGGCTGGTGGCGGCGCTGTCGGTCGGCCTCGGTTTCGGCATGCAGGAGATTTTCGCCAACTTCATTTCCGGCATCATGATCCTGTTCGAGCGCCCGGTGCGGATCGGTGACACCATCACCATCGGTAACCTGTCGGGTACGGTGAGCAAGATTCGCATCCGTGCCACGACCATCACCGACTTCGACCGCAAGGACATCATCGTCCCGAACAAGACGTTCATCACCGGGCAACTGATCAACTGGTCGCTGACCGACACGATCACCCGGGTGACCCTCAAGCTCGGCGTCGACTACGGCTCGGACCTGGACCTGGTGAAAGAACTGTTGCTCAAGGCTGCGCGCGATAACCCGCGCGTACTGAAAGACCCGGAACCGCACGTGTACTTCCTGAATTTCGGCGAAAGTACACTCGACCACGAGTTGCGCATGCACGTGCGCGACCTCGGCGACCGCAACCCGGTGCTCGATGAGGTCAACCGCTTCATCAACCGCGAGTTCAAGAAGCAGCACATCAATATCTCGTTCCGGCAGATGGAGGTTTACCTCAAGAACCTGCACGGCCAGGAATACAAGATGGTGCCGATCGAACCGGAAGCGAAAACCATCGTGCCACTCGTCGATGGCAAACCGCCGCAAGAACCGCCCGCCGCCAAACTCGACTAACCGGCCTTTCCCCAGCAGAATGCTCGGACATTCTGCTGGAGCCGGCCCTTGAAAGCCCTCGACGAACTCACTTTCGATAATCGCTTCGACCGCCTGGGCGATGCGTTTTCCGCCCATGTGCTGCCCGAGCCCATCGATAATCCACGCCTGGTCGTGGCCAGCCCTGCCGCCATGGCGCTGCTGGACCTCGACCCGGGCGTGGCCGAAACCCCGGAGTTCGCCGAACTGTTCAGCGGCCACAAGCTCTGGGCCGACGCGATCCCCAGGGCGATGGTCTATTCCGGGCATCAGTTCGGCTTCTACAACCCGCAACTGGGCGACGGGCGCGGCCTGTTGCTGGGGGAGGTGTACAACGAGGCCGGCGAACATTGGGACCTGCACCTCAAGGGCGCCGGCCAGACGCCGTTTTCACGCATGGGCGATGGCCGGGCGGTACTGCGTTCGTCGATCCGCGAATTCCTCGCCTCCGAAGCCCTGCATGCCCTGAACATCCCGACCACCCGCGCCCTGTGCGTGATCGGCTCCGACACCCCGGTGTGGCGCGAAAAGCAGGAGCGCGCGGCCATGCTCTTGCGTCTGTCGCCGAGCCATGTGCGCTTCGGGCACTTCGAATATTTCTACTACACCAAACGCCCCGAGCAGCAGAAAGAGCTCGGTGATCATGTGCTGGCCATGCACTTCCCGGAGTGCCTGGAACAACCGGAGCCGTACCTGGCGATGTTCCGCGAAGTGGTCGAGCGCAATGCCGAACTGATCGCCAAATGGCAGGCCTATGGTTTCTGCCACGGGGTGATGAACACCGACAACATGTCGATTCTCGGGATTACTTTCGACTTCGGCCCGTTCGCCTTCCTCGACGACTTCGACGCCAACTTCATCTGCAACCACTCCGACGACCAGGGCCGTTACTCCTTCAGCAACCAGGTGCCGATTGGCCAGTGGAACCTCAGCGCGCTGGCCCAGGCCCTGACGCCGTTCATCAGCGTCGAAGCCCTGCGCGAAACCCTCGGCCTGTACCTGCCCCTGTTCCAGGCCCATTACCTGGACCTGATGCGCCGCCGCCTCGGCCTGACAACCGCCGAAGACGATGACCAGAAACTGCTGGAACAGCTTCTGCAACTCATGCAGAACAGCGGCGTCGACTACAGCCTGTTTTTCCGCCGTTTGGGTGATGAAGCACCGGAGCAGGCCATCACCCGCTTGCGTGATGACTTCGTCGACCTCAAGGGCTTTGATGCCTGGGGCGAGCTCTACATCGCCCGGGTGGCCCGTGAAGGCGCACCGGATCAAGAGCAGCGCCGCCAGCGGATGCACGCGGTCAACCCGCTGTACATCCTGCGCAACTACCTGGCGCAAAAGGCCATCGATGCGGCAGAAAGCGGCGACTATACGGAAGTCCGCCGACTGCACGCGGTGCTATGCAATCCGTTCGAAGAACAACCGGGGATGGAAAGCTATGCAGAGAGACCACCGGAGTGGGGTAAGCATCTGGAGATCAGTTGTTCGTCGTGAGGTCACTAATCCAAAGGATCGATGGCGCTGACAACTCGAGCAACGATGTCAGCCATCGTCACGTCATCCAGGCGCTCGATAAACTTGGCCGAGCCATCACGTACCCGCTGTTCAATGTCAAAACTGCGCACCTGATTGCACACGGCGACGCCGTTCGTTTCGTGACCGGATACGAAAACTGCCAGACCGGAACCTCGGCTAAAGCTCCCGCCAC
The DNA here is from genome assembly GCF_000282335.1 of Pseudomonas sp. GM48. GTDB lineage: Bacteria > Pseudomonadota > Gammaproteobacteria > Pseudomonadales > Pseudomonadaceae > Aquipseudomonas. The sequence goes on along the minus strand of NZ_AKJM01000001.1, from coordinate 991 downwards.
TGGTCACAGGTACCGTCATGCTGACACCGAGTGAGTTGATCTCTCTTGGCGTGATCACTACAAAACGATGCCGATTCATCATTTCACGACCCGCAACCGGATTCGGATCGATCCAGTAAACGTCTCCCCGTTGTGGGGCTTGGCGACGAACCATCAACCCAACTCCCGGCCGACTGGCCCACCTTCACGAGCAGACGCTGTCTGTTCGTTCAGCTCAGCTATTTCATCGGAACCCTCAAGGAGTTCTGCAAGTCTGTAACGTTTGCGGGCAGGAGGTGAAACCGGCCGCGCAATCAACTCACCATCGACAACGTTCAGCTCCAGTTGCGCCCCGACCTCCAAGTGCAGCAGCTTGAGCAGAGTCGGCGGTATCGTCATAACCGCGGCACCGCCCTGACGGCGGATTTTGGAAGTCACGGACACGGGATCACTCCTATCCGGTAATTGAGAGCCATGGTTTTTTGAATAAGTGCAACAAAAGTAGCACGCAGCAGCAATCAAAGCGAACACCTCGCAAGCCGAATGGGGTACCGAGTTGCTTCCAGCGTAGCCACCACTTCAAAACTGAATGCCTGGAAAATGTGAGCATTTGCGACAGTCACTGGATCAACCTCAAGCGACCCTGACTTGACAAACCCCGCTCCCGACTCCAAATCACCAACATTGATTGCCCAACCCTTCGGAGTCTGACAATGACCGACCCGCTCCTCATCCCCTGCCCCCACTGCAACGGCCTCAATCGCATTCCCGCCGAGCGTCTCAACGACCATCCAAAATGCGGGCGTTGCAAGGCTGAAGTCCTGCTGAACAAACCGTTTGAATTGAAACAAGGCGACTACGCCAGCCAGATCAAGGGCGATCTGCCGTTGCTGGTGGACGTGTGGGCGGACTGGTGCGGGCCGTGCAAGTCGTTTGCACCAGTGTTCGAGCAGGCAGCCGGGCAACTGGCGGGCAAGTGCCGGCTGGCCAAGCTCGATAGCGAGGCGAACCA